>NZ_FXUO01000002.1:0-617344 GCF_900182975.1 Epilithonimonas pallida
CTTTTTATTACAGCAAATTTTTTGAAATGTTTTTTTTAACCTGCTCCTAAAAACATATTAACCAAACCATCACTATATTACTGCTCTCCTGCGCTGCTCATCACTTCTGATTTGCGGTTGCAAAAGTAGGGCTATTTATTTAATCCGCAAATTATATCCGCAAAAATTAAACAGGTATTTGATAACTACACTGAC
The DNA here is from genome assembly GCF_900182975.1 of Epilithonimonas pallida. Lineage (NCBI taxonomy): Bacteria > Pseudomonadati > Bacteroidota > Flavobacteriia > Flavobacteriales > Weeksellaceae > Epilithonimonas > Epilithonimonas pallida. The sequence continues at coordinate 196 of NZ_FXUO01000002.1, forward strand.
TATCAACCTAATTAATTTTTTAATTAATAGCGAATTTAATTTGAGTTATTATTATTAACAGCAAATTTATCTTTATTATCAACAATTGATAAAGATTCAGATTTGTAGAAAAATTAAAGTTAATTAAAATCCCAACAATAGATTTTTTTCAGACAATTCCTTGTTGTTATAGATTACATGGGAAATAAAAAAATGGCAACCCCTTAAGAATTGCCACTTTTTATTTTATATCCATTATTTTAAAACCTATAGCCGAAAGAAATTCCGGACCTAACCCCAAGCCATTTAGAATCCAAATCTATTACCGCACCACTCGAATTTGTAGTCACTTTATAATCAAACAAACTGACATCCAAATCTTCAATATCCTTCCTTAACTGATTCTGCTCATATAGACTTAATGGCCTGCCGGATCTACCTGTGATAGTACCCGTAGCACCTCCATAATGACCGCCGATAAACCAAACATCTAAAACCCAGTTATCTTTTCTTCCTAACAACCACTGCGCTCCAATCATTAAACCAACATTATTCGAATTGGTTTTTCCGGTAAATGCAATCGGAATCTTTTCACCCAAATGTTCAGGGTCTTCCGATCTATAGTTATAGGTTAGATTATCTATATTAAAATGAGAGTATCTATAATAAGGCGCTAAATAAAAACCGTGTCCGTAGCCCCGGCCAAGATAAATCCTTGGTTCTAAGGTAAAATTACTACTACTCATTTTTATATTGTTGATATTCTCATCTTTGATATATTCGTCGACTAACGGAACCTGCCCAGTTGGAATGAATCCATAAGAAACCTGTACACCAAATCTTTTGGTAATAGTTCGCTCATAAGCAAACTGGAAATTACGAAAAGCAATGGAAGTAAGATTTACTTTTATAAGATTTCTCTTCTCATCCTGATCATCAACATCATTCTGTTGAGATTTTGCGACAAATGAACAAATTAGAGCCATTGCAATTAATAGCTTATCCATAACTTCTATTTTTTGCCAAATATATAAAATATTTGCTTTATTAATAAAAATCACATTAAGACTACTTTGATTTTAAACTGGAAAAATAATTTTCCAAATCCGTTCTTTGTTTTGTGGTAAGATTTGCTGAAGGATGATAACCAATATAAGAAGGTAATGGCATTTGAAGATCACGGACTGAACTTACCGTTTTTTCGATAGCGTTTTCCTTAAGTTCTTTATTATAAATCCCCCATTCAGAAAAGTTGAGATGCTCACGACCTTCATTAATATGATCTTTTATCGTCCAGGAAATTGGAGCAACGTAAGCATAATTAGGATATATCGTTTCGTTTGAGTGGCAATCATAGCAAGCATTCTTAAGAATGACTTTGATATGTTGCGGCGTTTTGTAGATGTCAACAAAGTTATTTTTACTATCGATAGGTTTGTTTTGCCTATCAACAGGAATGAACTGTATTGCCACAAAAACTACGGCGATCCAAAATATTATTTTTTTCAATTGACAGGTTGCTCTTCTTTAGTAATATCCCAATTCTCATTAATCTCCCACATTGGGCGGACATTAATCTTACTCATTACCTCTTTATCTCCTGCTTTTTTAAATAAGTAAGCATCTTCCGGCAAAGTACCTGCTGCAAAATCTGCACTATCCCAATAACCGTTATCATTATTATCAACCAACATCCTGAGTCTGTATGAGCCCGGTTTTAGATTAATGAATTTCACAACAGGCTGGTTGGTGTATTGCTGATAAACAGGTTCGTTCTTTTCATTGAGTAATTGAATCCAAAATTTCTGAGTCGGTGGATTGATGACATTGGCGGTAAAACTTCCAAATTCTTCCGGCTTCGCAGCTTCGAAATCAAACCGGACACTTTCACTGAGTCTATTATAAAAAGATATGACTGTATTTTTCGGAACCGTTAATTTGTATTTTTTCCCTGAAACAAAATTAGATTTAATAATAACTTGTGTAGAATCCAATTCTGAAATTCTTGCAGTAAAATCCTGAGCGGTGCTGTCAGCTTCTAATTTCCAGTTTTCAGGCTGAATTTTATTAATGATATAATTGGATGAGAATCTAAAATCTGTTTCCGGGGCCAATTTGTTAGAAAAAGGATTGGCAATCGTCATATCTTCTTTAGCCGGTTTTTTATAAAATACAGACATTGTATCTTGTTTGGAACCTGTATCGTAAGAGAATTTCAGATTTTCACTGACTGTTGCGCCGATATTTTCTTTCGCCGCATCAAACCAAATTCTTACAGAATCCGATTTGGCTTTGTGCGTCACTTTGTAATCAGCAGGTTTGTCACCAACGGTTTTCACCACTACTTTTTCCGGATTGCCTTCGAAGGTCATCAAAACCCCACCAGTAGAAACCGACATCTCTTTATACTTAACCGTTTTTTGAGAAGGAAAAGTTTTAAGCTTGAGACCCGAGATACTATTTTCAAGATTAATTTCTTCTTTTTGAAAGGCTATACCTTCTTTTCCTGAATCGTAAATCGAGTTGTTATTCTCGTCATCAAAACCAATAATTCTGTACTTTCCCGGAGTCAGATAATTCAATTCAAAATAGCCGTCAGGATCAGCTTTGGTAATATAATACGGCTTCTGACGGTAGTTCATTGTGTCTTTTACCTGATAAAGGCCAATTACAAGATTTTTTTCTTTGCCCTCGGAATTTTTGTTATCCCCTAAAGCATCCGAAATAGTTCCGCTGATGTACAAATCGTCGATCTTTTCACCCGTCGAAAAGGCAAAATTAAAATAAGGCAGAGCATTACTCTCATTAAGGTCAACAACCGAATTTCCAAAATTAAAATTATAAGTTGTATTAGCCTGAAGGGAATCTTTCCATTCGATCTGCAGGTATTTGTTACCTGTAGATGAAGGGATAATCTTGGTATATTTAATTGGTGGAGAAACAATCAGGTTTTTGCTGATATCCTTCAACGTAATATATTCATCGAAATCAATTCTGAGCTTTTTGATATCTCTTGGCACATTGATTCTTGCCGAGTCAATATTCGATCCAATCATTTTTGGCGGAATCGTATCCTTATTTCCTCCCACAGGGGAACCAACTCTGGCACAACTCACCAAAAACAATGCTGCAAAAAGCCAAAGAAGAAACTGCTTCATTATAAGATATAGATTTTAGATTTTAGTCACTAAGAATAAAATCAATTTTACTTAACCGCAAAAATAAGGAAACTTTGAGATAAAACTGTTTTACCGATTATAAACTAAGTTAAATTGAAAACAAAAAATGAGTTTTAAACTAAAACTCATTATAGATATGCTTCAAAATCTCTTTATCGGTCTCGGTAATAGCAATTTTTCTGCGTTCCATTGCTTTTTCTGCGACTTCGTAAGATTTTTCCAGTTTGAATTTTTCATCGCCTTTCATTCCGCCCCAGGAGAAGTTATCAATTAAGTTTGGTGGAAATCCTGATTTAAAAATATTAGCTGCAACTCCGACAACAGTTCCTGTATTCAACTGCGTGTTGATTGCTGTTTTGGAATGGTCACCCATTATCAGTCCACAAAATTGCAAACCTGTGTCCAGAAATCTTTTCTTCCTGTAATTCCAAAGTTTTACCGATGCATAATTGTTTTTAAGGTTGGATGAATTGGTATCTGCGCCAAGATTACACCATTCACCAATCACCGAATTCCCTACAAAACCGTCATGACCTTTATTAGAATAACCAAAAATTACAATATTATTGACTTCGCCGCCCACTTTGGAATGCGGTCCAATTGTCGTTCCGCCATAAAGTTTGGTTCCGAGATTGATCTTAGAATCCTCACAAAGTGCTAATGATCCACGGATATTGGAACCTTCCATAATCTCGGCATTTTTCCCGATGTAGATTTTCCCGGTTTTGCAATTCAACGTTGAGAATTCTACCATTGCTCCTTCTTCTATGAAAAGGTTTTCTTTTTCTCCAATGAATCCGTTGGTAGAAGATAATTCCTGAGATTGCCTTCCTTCCGTCAACAATTTAAAATCGAAGTCAATCGCTTTGTCATTATAAGAAAAAATATCGGTAGGCTTCTCAATGAAAAACAATTTCTCGTGGATGTCGGTCATTTTGGAGATTTGATTCAAAGAGAAATTGTCCATATTGATATTGGCCACCAACACTTCGTTCTCATAAACCAAAGCTTCGCCGGGCTGAAGTTCTTTAATCTGTTTCAAAACCTCATCTGAAGGAAAGAAATTCGGAACAATGAACAAGCTTTGTTTAGGCTCCGGTTTTTTATATTTGTTCTGAAGGTAATTTTCTGTGATGTAGAAAACATCATCAATCTCAAGCAGTTTTTTCCATCTTTCTGAGAAAGTCAGGATTCCCATTCGCATTTCTGCAACTGGTCTTGTGAAAGTAAGCGGAAGAAAATCTTCCCAATATTGTGCGTCTGAAAATACGAGTTGCATCTTTGGTTTATCGTTGTTAGTTGATAGTTGTTGGTTTTACCCAACTTGGTACAAAAATAATAAAAAAAGCCTCTCGGAACTCCGAAAGGCTTTGATATTTGTACAAATTAACTAAGATTACTTAGCGAATTTTTTGTATTTGTTCATAAACTTATCAACTCTACCTGCAGTGTCAACCAATTTAGTTTTACCTGTGTAGAAAGGGTGAGAAGTAGAAGAGATTTCCATTTTGATCAAAGGATATTCTTGACCTTCGAACTCGATAGTATCTTTAGTTTCAGCAGTAGATTTGCAAAGGAACATTTCGTCGTTGCTCATATCTTTGAAAACTACCAATCTATAATTTTCTGGGTGTATGCCTTGTTTCATTTTCAGAAGTTTTAAAATTTGTTATAATATGAGCATCGGATGTAATGGATCCTAACTCTGGTTTTGAGGATGCAAAAATAGGAATTATTTTTCATTATGCAAATTTTTAGTTTAATAAAATAAGATTTTATCTTGATTTTAAAATTCATTGAACAATTGACATAATTCACATCTCATATTTATTAATAATCACTTATTGATATTGCCTCTTTAAAATTGTTTGTATATTTTTATCCCCAACTAAAATTATATAATAACTTATGGCAATCTTAACTCTTGAGGATTACACAACTGCTGTTCAAAGATGGGCAGAAGTTAAGTCGAACTATTCCGAAATACAAAAAGTAATCTCACCTGAACAGGTCTTTATCTTATCCCGCGAACAGATAGAGTGGTTTGATAAAGAAAATCAAGAAGAAACTTATTTCCGTGCAGATATTGGTGTCTGGGAAAATCAACTGGTTTTGATTTTAACACCAAGGACAAGCACCGGCGATGTGATAAAATTAGACAATTATGAGTTTTCTCCTTTGCAATATCTGGAAAGTGATCTTACGTTAAAGCAAACCAAAACTTACACTTTAACGAGCACTTATACCCTGACAAAAGACCTGAGCAAAGGCAAAGAAGATTCTGATATTGATTTTCCAATTATGGATAAACCAATTACAGGGCAGTTAAAAGCTGTGGAAGAAATAGAGTCCTGGAAAGAAAATGCAATGGATTATTTGCAAAGAGAATCTTTGGAGTTCAAAGGACAAAGACTCTTCCAAAGTTTCTATATTCCTAAAGCTGATCTTATACACAACAAAGAAAATGTACACGACATTGTATGTGTTTTTGGTTTCAAATATTCTTTAGTTTATCAGAGATTATTAGCGACTTTAATTTTTGTTGCCAATGAAAATGACCCAAGAATCAATGCTCCCGGAGGTGTTTATGCAGTACAACCAGACCCATCGAACACTTACGACTGGACAAAACCATATCCTCCGTACACTACTTCACCAGGTGGATAATTTATGGGAACATTGTATGATATTTTAGGACAGCTGTCAGTTGTCCTATTATTTATAGCACTTATCATTGGGATTGTTAAATTCGGAGTCTTTACAAAGAATGAAAAATGGTATATCTATTATATCATTTTCATTGCTTTTATTGAGTCCAATTCGTATATTTTCATTCCTTTGTTTGGGATTAAAAGCAATATTTTCCTATATCCAGTCTATATTGCAGGGGAATTTTTCACCGTCACAGGAATATTTATTAAAAAATTAAATCTCAGTAAAAAATCTTTTATAGTAACCGGGCTGTTAAGTTTATTTTTTCTGACAGCGGACAGGATCCTGGCTCAGCATCAATATAATAATGATTATTCCAAAGCCATTTCCAATATAATAATGATTAGTTTGATTAGCTATTCTTTGATCCAAGATATTAAGAATGTGAAAACAAAAAGTCCGTTCCAACTGAACGATAAAATGTTCTTTTTATATTTTACAGTGAGCATATTTATGTTTCTGATCCAGAACCAGCTTATTTTTTTGTCAAAAGATCAATTCGCAACAGTTTGGGTGATCAATAACTTACTGGTCTGTATCGTTTATGCTTTATTAATTAAAACATTTCTACAATTAAAGAAGTAAAACTTAATATCATTTTTCTGGTTGTGTTGATTATTGTTTTAATCATCATCATATCCTTTATATTACTCGCTTACAAAAGTTTCATACAAAGGATTATCCAGGAAAAGGATCTACAGTTTCAGGCAGAGATCGAACATCAGAAAGAATTAACTTTGGAAAACATAAAAGGACAGGAAGACGAAAGAAAAAGAATCGCCATTTCTGTCCACGATGATATCGGAAACCGGCTGAACATTCTTTCGCTTTGGCTGAATAATCTTGAGCCAGAAAACCAGGAAGCTTCTAAAAAAGTGATTACCTCACAAATTACAGAACTGATAGATTCAACCAGAAATATTTCACATTCTCTTTATCCCGTTAATCTTGAAAAACTGGGATTAATCCTATATTTGCAGGAATTGGTGACCAGTCTTTCCAATAACCTCAATCTTATCCTTAATATAGATTCGAAATATGAGAAAAAGGACATTTTTACAGAGGTACAGATCTATAGAGTGATTCAGGAGTTTACAACCAATGTGCTCAAACATTCTAATGCTAATGAAGTGATTGTTTATATAAGAAAGCACAAAAAAAACCTTACAATAATCCTTTCTGATAACGGAGAAAGTTTTGATTATCAGAAAGCCAGCAAAGGAATGGGCCTTAAAAACATCGAATCCAGAATTGTTTCTGTGAAAGGCTTCTACAAATGGAAAAACAGGATAGGTTTTGGAAGCCGTTTAATTATTAATATTCCTAATTAAATAAATGATGAGTGAAAAAATTAAAATTATTTTGGTTGATGATGAGCAACTGATTTTGGAAGGAATTAAAATGCTGCTCTCAGCAAAAGAGAATATCTCGGTAGATTTTATGGCAACCGGAGGTGCAGAAACATTGTCTCATCTGGAAAATACCACATCCGATAATTTTCCGGATATTGCCATGATTGATGTGCAAATGCAGCCAATGGACGGTTTCGAATTGGTAGAGATCCTGAAAAAACGTTATCCTGAGCTTAAGATTATTATTCTTTCATCTCATTACAAAAGCAGTGTTCTTGGTTATATGGTAAAGTTAGGCGTCTCTGCCTTTCTACCAAAAAACTCCAGCAAAGCTATATTCATAGAAGCTATTGAAGCTGTTTACAAAAACGGAATGTATTTTACAAAAGAGGATCATCAGATGCTAAGCACTTATCTGAATTCCCCGGCAAGAAAGAAATCGCTTTTCGAAAACGAAGAAACGCTGACCGCACGTGAAATAGATGTGGTAAAGCTGATCTGTAAAGAGAAAACCAATCAGGAAATTGCCGAGATTCTTTTCCTGAGTCCAAGGACTGTGGAAAGTCACCGCCAAAGAATCCTTGATAAGATAGGGGCAAGAAATACGGTTGGGATCGTTATTTATGCGGTTATCAATGACATCCATCCTGTTCCAATCAAGTTATAACCACAAATTCAGTATTTCTACTCTAATATAATCTTCATATTTGTTATTACTTTGACATAAGAAAATGTAAAAAATAAATTAATCAACATTTACCTTATGTCTACCCCATTAGAAATAATCAATTCGACGGACTATATCATTACAGGTGAGATTTCATATATGACAGTTTTCTGTTCCAATCACTATTTTTTTGTAAAGCCTCACACTATTTGGAAATCAGAAAAACGTGGAATTTGTCCGATTATCGAAGTCTCTGCAACAGTGAGAACGCCAAGAGGAACCTTCGTTGCAAAGCCATTTATTTCTATCGGGACAAATCATAGCTTGTTCGAAGTAATCCAAACCAGGGAAAATGTTTTCAAAGTCATGCGGATGAGAAACGGTAAAAATGAAAAACCGGCAGTCCTGAAAACTTACAACCACAATTTTCTGGAACAAATCTGAAAAACCAACCAATCCATACATTTTTAAGTCTCATCATTTTTTGATGAGGCTTTTTTATAAAATAAAACCTATTACGTATAAATACTGAATTTTAAAATTGGTAATTTATACACTACCAGAATCAGAAATGTCTTACTAATTTTGGTATAACAAAAGCGAACCATTTGATCAAAAAATTAAGATAAACTAATAATGATGAAAACTTAAGTAAAACTAATAGTTTTAGTTAGTTTAAATTAAAACCGCCACTCAAAATGAATGGCGGTTTTTTATTTATTCTTAAATCGATTAATAGCATTTACAGTAAAATCTGAGAGAACAAGATTTCCACTAATTCCTGCTCTTTCCGATAATAAATCATCCCAATGTTCTGTTCCTTTCCAGAAAATCTCTTTCAGTTGAGACATTGCTTCTGGATTTGATTTAGCCAATTTTTCTGCCAAGAGATTGATTTCCGCATCCATTTCCTCTGGCGTTTCATAAACATCTTGGTACATATTTTTTTCTCTCGCCCATTCTGCAGAATAGAATTCGGTAGCATTAATTGCCAATTGCGCAAAAGACGAAGTCCCTATTTTCTTTTCTACAACAGGTCCGATGACGAAAGGTCCAATTCCGACCGCCAACTCGCTCAACTTAACCGAAGCGTTTTCCGTTGCAAATGTATAATCCGCCGCACACGCAATTCCAACTCCGCCACCAACAGCCTTCCCGTGGATTCTTGCTATAATCAGTTTTGAGGATTTTCTCATCGCATTGATAACATTGGCGAAGCCGGAGAAAAAAGTTTTCCCAGTTTCGAAGTCTTTAATGGAAATTAATTCGTCAAAAGATGCGCCAGCACAGAATGCTTTTTCGCCGCCACTTTTCAGAATAATAACTTTGACCTCATCATTTTTACTGAGGTCATTAATTTCTTCTACCAGATTTTTAAGTTGAGAACTCGGCATCGAGTTGCTTTGCGGATGAAAAAACTCAATAGTTCCGATTCCGTTTTGTATGGTTGATTTTACGTATGCTTCCATTGATTAATATTAAAATTGAAAGAATAAAAATTTCGTATCGCAATCTTTTATCTTTATTCTTTTCTCTTTGTTTCTTAAGTTTATTCTTGATTAAGTTTTTTTACCATTGTCAAAATCGTAGCAATCGCGACAGTCTCTCCAGTCTCATCATAAACATCGACTAGCCATCGCACGATTCCTTTGGCGATATCTTCTTCATCACGTTTTTCCTGACTGATTTTTTCTTTACAGGTAAACTTCACGCCAATTGTCATTCCGGGATAAACGGGTTTCACAAAACGGCATTCGTCCAAACCATAATTCAGTAAAACAGGACCTTTTCTCGGGTCTACAAATAATCCTGCGGCTTTGCTCAAAATGAAATAGCCGTGAGCAACCCTACCTTCGAATATCGTTCCTTCCAAAGACGTTGCATCCATATGCGCATAGAAATTATCACCGGAAACATTCGCAAAATTGGTAATATCAGATTCTGTAACCGTGTGTTTCGCAGTGATATAAGTTTCGCCAATTTTCAGTTCTTCAAAATGTTTTCTGAAAGGATGAATATTATCTTCCCATTGTTTTCCACCGTATTGATATTGCTGCGTGATATGTGTCAAAGTCGTTGGAGAACCCTGAATCGCCGTACGTTGCATATAATGAAGAACACCTCGCTTTCCGCCCATTTCTTCACCACCGCCAGCTCTTCCCGGACCGCCGTGAATCAGCATCGGTAAAGGCGAACCGTGACCTGTACTTTCTTTAGCACAGTCTGAATTGAGAATCAGAATTCGGCCGTGCATAGACGCAGCTCCGATGACAAAATCTCTTGCAAAATCATCATCAGCCGTCACCACCGAACAGCAAAGAGAACCTTTTCCCATTCTTGCCAGTTCAATTGCTTCTTCCAAATTATTATAAGGAATTAAGGTGCTGACTGGTCCAAAAGCTTCGATATTATGACAATCCGTGTATTTAAAAGGGTCGGAATTAAGGAATAAGATCGGGGAAATGAATGCGCCTTTGTTTTTGTCCGCACCTTTGACCTCAAAATCATTCAGGTTTCCGAAAACGATTTCCTGAGTTTTAGATAATTCCTGAACTTTCTCGGAAACTTCTTTCACCTGGTCTTTATTCGCTAAAGCACCCATTCTTACACCTTCGACATTCGGGTCGCCGATGACAACGGTTGAAAGTCTTTGTCCAAGCGCAATCTGCACATCCTCAACCAAATTGGCAGGAATTAATAATCTTCTGACCGCCGTACATTTTTGTCCAGCCTTTGTTGTCATTTCGCGAGTCGCTTCCTTAATAAACAAATCAAATTCAGCTGTTCCGGGTTTTGCATCTTCGCCTAAAACCATTGCGTTCAAAGAATCTGCTTCCAAGTTAAAAGGCACCGATTCTTCAATAATTTTTGGATGAGATTTCAGCATTTTCCCTGTGGAAGCCGAACCTGTAAACGTCACCACATCTTCCATTGTCACATGATCCAGAATTCCATTGGCTGAGCCGCAAATCAATTGAAGACTTCCTTCCGGTAAAATTTGAGAAGCGATAATTTCTTTAACCACAACTTCGGTCAAAAAACTTGTTGCTGTAGCAGGTTTCACAATTGCCGGAACGCCAGCCAACAGATTGACCGCTATTTTCTCCAACATCCCCCAAACCGGAAAATTAAAGGCATTAATATGAATCGCAACACCACGTTTAGGTGTGCAAATATGGTGTCCGATAAAAGTTCCTTCTTTAGAAAGCTTCACTGCATCGCCATCGATATAATAAGGTAAGTCAGGAAATTGCCTTCTCAGCGATGCATTCGAGAACAGGTTTCCAATGCCGCCTTCGATATCCACCCAGGAATCAGCTTTGGTTGCACCTGTTGCCCAACTCACCTTGTAGAAAATATCTTTCTTTTCCATCAAATGAAAAGCGAGTTTCTTCAACATCAGCCCCCTTTCCTGAAATGTCAATTTTCTCAAAGCCGGACCACCAATTTTTCTGGCGTAATCCATCATTTCGCCAAAATCCAAACCTTTGGAAGTCGCAGTGGCGACTAATTCCCCATTGATAGAATTATATAAAGCCTGCCCTTCTCCTTCTCCTTTTATCCACCTTCCGAGCGCGTAATTTTCTAGTTGCATATTCTTTTAGATTTATAGATAATAGACGGATAGATGAGAGACTTTTAATCACAGAACTAATTTTCTATTATCTATTAGTCTATCATCTATCTGTCTGCTTTAAACTTTCTCAATAATCACTGCAAAACCTTGCCCCAAACCAACACACATTGTTGCCAGTGCATATTTTTTATTTTGATTTTGTAATTCATACATTGCAGAATTCAGGATTCTTGCGCCACTCATTCCCAGCGGATGCCCAAGCGCAATGGCGCCGCCGTTCGGATTGATTCTATGGTCGTTATCATCTAAATTCCAAGCTCTGATGCACGCTAAACTTTGTGCAGCAAATGCTTCATTCAGTTCAATAACATCGATATCATTAAAGCTTAAGCCTGCTTTTTGCAATGCTAATTTGGCTGCTTTTACCGGACCAATTCCCATAAACTTTGGCTCAACACCGACAACCGCGCTCGAAATGATTCTTGCTTTTGGCGTCAATCCAAATTCTTTAATGGCGTTGTCTGATGCTAATAAGTTTACCGCCGCACCGTCATTCAATCCGGAAGCATTTCCCGCAGTGACCGTTCCATCTTTTTTGAAAGCAGTTCTTAATTTTGACAAGCCTTCCAGAGTAGTGTCATTTTTCGGGAATTCATCTTTATCAAAAATCAAATCCTCTCCTTTTCTCTGAGGAATATTAACGGCAACAATTTCCTGTGCCAATCTTCCGTTTTCTTGTGCAGCCTTAGCTTTTTGTTGAGAATTAAAAGCAAACAAATCCTGGTCTTCCCGGGAAATATTATCACGCTCTGCCAGGTTTTCAGCAGTTTCGCCCATTGCATCCACGCCGTACATTTCTTTCATTCTCGGATTAATGAATCGCCAACCGAAAGTCGTATCATAGATTTTAGCATCGCCACCAAAAGGACTTTCCGATTTTGAAATCACTAATGGACCGCGTGTCATATTTTCAACACCGCCAGAAATCATCAAATCAGCATCGCCAACTTGGATTGCTCTTGCAGCATTAATCGCTGCCGACAAACCGGAAGCGCAAAGTCGGTTGACCGTTTCGCCGGGAACTCGATAATCCAAACCAGAAAGCAATGCCGACATTCTTGCAATATTCCGATTGTCTTCACCCGCTTGATTAGCGCAGCCTAAAACAACATCGTAGATTCTGCTTTGGTCGATATTAGGATTTCTTTCCAATAATTTTTTGATGACAAAAGCCGCCATATCGTCGGGACGAACAGAAGATAAACTCCCTTTAAGTTTTCCGATTGGCGTTCGGATGGCATCTATTATATATACGTTGTTCATTTTTTATGATTGATAAATGATAATCGATAAATGATTTTAATAAAATTTTTTATTTTGTTTTACTAAATTTCTGATAACCGGACTGCATCTGTATCTGTCTTCGTGGTAGAAATCATAAAGTTCGTCGAGTTCGTTTTGGAGATTTTTTAATCCGAATTCATCTGCCCATTTTAAAAGACCTTTTGGATAATTCACGCCTTTTGTCATTGCTAAATCGATGTCTTCTGCGGAAGCGATGTTTAAGAAATAAGCGTCAGCGGCTTCATTCATCAGCATTACCAAGATTCTTTTGAATATTAATTCTAATACTTCTGGATTTTCATTGGGTTTTATTTGCTCCGCATTTGAGGAGTAATCATAAAATCCTCTTCCAGTCTTTTTCCCGAAAAATCCCGCTTCGAATAATCGTTTTTGAGTGAATGACGGTTTGAATTTTGGGTCATAGAAAAATTCTTTGAAGACACTTTCCGTCACTCGGTAATTCACATCGTGACCAATAAAATCCATCAATTGAAATGGTCCCATTCTGAATCCGCCTAAGCTCGTCATTGCAAAATCAATGGTTGCACAATCAGCGATACCTTCTTCTGAAATTCTGATTGCTTCGCCGTAAAATGGTCTTGCCACACGATTGACGATGAATCCAGGTGTATCTTTTGCAATTACCGGTAATTTTTCCCAGCTTTCTACTAAAGTTTTTGTTTTTAAAATTAAGTCTTTATTAGTCTGGACAGCAGGAATAATTTCTACCAAAGCCATCAAAGGTGCAGGATTGAAAAAATGAATTCCAATTACACGTTCTGGTTTCTGACAAGCCGATGCAATGGATGCAATGGATAAGGATGACGTGTTTGTCACCAAAATACAATCTTCGGAAATCAAACTTTCCAATTTTTGAAATAAATCTTTTTTGATTTCTAAATCCTCGATAATCGCTTCGATGATTAATTCTGAATCTTTGAGTTCTGATAATTTATCGCTCAATCGGATATTATCAAAATAAGTTTCCGCTTCTTCGTAAGTCAGCTTTCCTTTTTCGGCTAATTTTTGGAACTGCGCTTCGAGATTTTGTCCCGCTTTTTCTACGGCAATCGGATTGCTGTCGTACAACAAAACCTCGTTTCCGGCTGTTGCCAAAACTTGTGCTATTCCGCTTCCCATTGCGCCGCTACCAACTATTCCTATTTTCATTCTTTTTTGTAAAATGTATTATGTAAAAAGTACAATGACTTTCAAGTTTTTTAACGCAAAGTGCATAAATTTTTTTTCTACTACCTGTTTTTAAGTTCGCAAAGGCGTAAAACTTAGCGAAGAAAAACAACTTTATAACTAACAACTATAAACTGACAACATCAATGGCATTTAAAATAATCAAAAGGTTCTTTGCAATCATCGCATTGGTATAATGCTTTGCACGCTGTGGAACCAAACTGACTTACCAAATGCGTACGTTTCGAACTACAAAGCGGACATTCGACCTCATCTGTTTTTGAGAATAATTCGTCATTATTTTTTGAATAAACAGGTGGTGCGATGCCGTAAGCTTTCAGTTTTTGTTTTCCTTCTTCCGTCATCCAATCGGTGGTCCAAGCCGGACTTAGTCGATTGGTAATTTTTATGTTATTGAAACCTTTTTCAATCAGTTTCAGTTTAATCAACATATTAATCATTGATGTGGCGGGACAGCCGGAATATGTTGGCGTCACAATCACTTCGATTTCATCTTCATTAAGATTCACATCACGGATAATTCCCAAATCCAAAAGATTGAGAACGGGAACTTCCGGATCGGAAACCTCCTTTAAGATTTGCCATATATTTTTTTCCGTAATTGTCATTTTATTTTATTGCAAAGGCGATGAATAATTTTGATTAATTCAATGTTTTAAGTCGCAAAGTTGTGCGCTATATTTTGCGACTTAAGGCAGTTTTATATCCACAGCTTTTGCGCCTTTGCTTATAATTCTACCATTCCATATTAGGATAAGTGCGTTGCATCATTTGCATTTCGGCTAAGATGTAACCCATTTTCTCTGTGTGTTTTCCTTCTTTTCCGCCTGTTAATTGTCTCGATTTTGAGAAATCAACAGACAAAGTTGCTTCATTCAGGATTTCCAGAACTTTTGTTTCCCATTGGGTTCGGAAAGTTCTGATATCCGGAATGCTGTTTTGTTCAATTAATTCTAACTCCCAGTTAGTTGGGATGAACATTTCATCTGTGAAGTCCACCAAGTCATTCACTGACTTCTGGATTTTGTTGTGACTTTCTTCTGTGCCGTCGCCTAAACGAATCATCCATTCGCTGCTCCATTTTAAATGATAAGTTACTTCTTTCAAAGACTTTTCGGCAATGGAAGCGAGTTTCAAATCGGAATGATGTTTCAGTTCCGTCAATAGAAGATGATGATAGGCATCGAAAAAAAATTGTCTTGCAATCGTATCTCCAAAATGTCCATTTTCTCTTTCAACTAAAAGCAAATTCTTGAACTCACGTTCGTTTCTCAGGAAAGCTAAATCATCTTCTGTTTTCCCTTCATTCTGAATTTTGGCTGCATACTGATAATAGTTGGAAGATTCTCCCAACAAATCCAGAGCAATATTTGACATTGCAATATCCTGTTCCAAGACTAGACCTTTTCCACACCATTCGCAGAGGCGCTGACCGAGTATCAGGCTGGTGTCGGCGAGCTGTAATATATAATTGAGATAATTATTGTTCATTGGTTTTATTTGTAATTGACGTTATAAACCACCCCGAATTTCAAAATATTTGAAATTCTGCCCCTCCAAGGGAGGGGAATTTTTTTACATATTTTTCACCTCTTCCGGAACGTGGTAAAACGTCGGATGACGATATACTTTGTCTTCCGAAGGTTCGTAAAAGGCTTCGGAATCATCGGGATTGGTGGCATGGATGTGCTTGGATTCTACAACCCAGATGCTAACGCCTTCCATCCTTCTCGTGTAAACATCGCGCGCATTTTGTATTGCCATTTCTGCATCAGCGGCGTGAAGACTTCCAACGTGTTTATGATCAAGACCTTGTCTGCTTCTGATAAAAACCTCCCAAAGTGGCCATTCTGTATTTTGCATAATATTTCAGATTAGAGACAGATAGATGAGAGATAATAGTCTTTCATCGTTCTGCTTATTTTAAACTGTTTTTCTGTTTTGTTCTTCTCTTAGTTTTCTTTTCTCGTGATAAGCGGTTGCGGCTTCTCTTACCCAAGCGCCGTCATCGAAGGCTTTTTTGCGGGTTTCGATTCTTTCTTTGTTGCAAGGTCCGTTTCCTTTGACCACTTTCCAAAACTCGTCCCAATCGATTTCTCCGAATTCGTAATGTCCTGTTTCATCATTGAATTTCAAATCTGGGTCTGGAATCGTCAAGCCCAGATATTCAGCCTGTGGCACGGAAACATCTACGAAACGCTGTCTCAGCTCGTCATTAGTGAAACGTTTGATTCTCCATTTCATCGAGAGTTCTGTGTTTCCAGAGTCGGCATCCTTGGGTCCGAACATCATCAAAGTTGGCCACCACCAACGATTGAATGCATCTTGAGCCATTGCTTTCTGCTCCGGCGAACCTTGAGCCAACTTCATCATCAGCTCGTAACCTTGTCTCTGATGGAAACTTTCTTCTTTACAAATCCTGACCATCGCTCTGGCATAAGGTCCATAAGACGCTCTACAAAGCGGAACCTGATTCAGAATCGCGGCGCCATCTACCAACCATCCGATTGCGCCCATATCCGCCCACGTCAAAGTCGGATAGTTGAAAATGCTGGAATATTTGGCTTTCCCGGAATGCAAATCGCTAATCGTTTCATCTCTTGTAACGCCCAAAGTTTCGGCAGCACAATATAAATAAAGTCCGTGTCCGGCTTCGTCTTGGACTTTTGCCAACAAGATTTTTTTCCGGTTGAGTGTTGGTGCACGCGTAATCCAGTTGGCTTCTGGCAACATCCCTACAATCTCTGAATGCGCGTGCTGAGAAATCTGGCGAACCAAAGTTTTTCTGTACGCATCCGGCATCCAGTCTTTTGGTTCAATACGGATTTCGTTATCTATTTTATTCTGAAAATGTTCTTCTAAATTGATTTCTGTTGTTTCCATTTTCTTTTGTTTTTTGAACGCAAAGCGCGCAAAGTTTTTTTAACTACTAACTGTTTTTAAGTTCGCAAAGGCGTAAAACTTAGCTAAGAAAAATTCTAAATTATCATTTTTCATTCCGTAGGAATCTCTACAGCTAAGGTTAGATTCCTACGGAATGACAAACTTTGTGGTTATAGCCTTACTTATTTTACACCGAATCTGCAGCCCGACTTGAGCGGAAATCCTTTTTATTTTTTGCAAAAAAATAAAAAGATTGGGAGCGGAAGGCGGATTAAGCTGCCATAATTATTATTTTATTTAATATCAAAATTCACAACCACTTCTTCCGATCTCGGATGTGCCTGGCAAGACAAAATAAACCCTGCTGCAATCTCGTCCGGTTCGAGAGAATAATTGATGTCCATTTCTACTTCACCTTTCTCTAATTTACACTTGCAAGTCGCACAAACTCCACCTTTGCAAGCGTAAGGCAAATCTGCGCCGTTTTGTAAAGCCGCATCCAAAATCGTTGGTCCGTGATAAGCCAAATCCAATTTCAAAGCGGTTGCATCCAATTTCACAGTGACTTTGCTAAAATTATCATCAGATTGATTTATTGCCAGCTCGTGTTCTTTTTTCTTTTCAGCAGAAGCCGTACTGAAGAATAATTCGAAATGAATTTTCTTAGCTTCAACACCGGATTGGATTAAAGTATCTCTCACACTCAGAATCATTTCTTCCGGTCCGCAAAGGAAAACCTCATCGATTTTTTCGGCCGGAATTATATTCCTGAGGAATGATTCCGCTTTCTCAGAATTGATTCTTCCGCTCAACAAGTCAGCATCTGCCACTTCTCGGCTGAGAATGTGATAAATGCTCAATCGTTCCATAAAACGGTTTTTTAAAGCTTCTATTTCTTCTTTGAAAATAATTGTTCCTTTATTCTTGTTTCCATAAATCAGGATGAATTGGCTTTGAGGCTCGTTTTTCAAAACTGATTTGATAATCGAAATAATTGGTGTAATTCCACTTCCTGCAGCAAAAGCAATGTATGTTTTTTTGTTTTCAGGATTGAGTTCTGTATAGAATTTTCCCATTGGCGGCATCACTTCCAAAACATCGCCTTCTTTCAGACTGTCATTCATAAAAGAGGAGAACAAACCTTCTGGAACTTTTTTCACAGCCACTTTTAACTCGCCTTCGCACGGACTTGCACAAATAGAATAGGAACGACGCAGTTCTTGCTCGCCATTCATTTGTCGGAATGTCAAATATTGTCCTTGTGTGAATTTGAATTGTTCTGCTAATTCTGCAGGCACATCAAAACTCACCGAAACACAATCCTGCGTTTCTTTCTTGACTTTTTTTACTCTTAAAGGATGAAAAACTACTGACATTTATTTTTTAACGCAAAGTGCGCTAAGTTTTTTTTGATTAACTATATGTTTTTAAGTCCGCAAAGCCGCTTACGCATAGCTAAGATTTAAATTAATTATTTAAACCATTCATTAGCAAAGTTTTCAAACCATCTTCCAATTCCTGCGGTGTGATGTCGCGGCTTGGTTTGTACCATAATTCTATCCATCGGATTGATGATAACATCGTGAAAAGAGCTACAGATACATTCATTTTTTTGAATTCTCCGCTTCCCATTCCTTGTTCTATGATGTTGGCAAACCTCTTTTCATAAGATTTTCTGATTTGTTTGTATTGATTTTTCTTCTCTTCGGAAAGATATTTCCAATCGTTATTCGCTACAGAAACCGATGCCGAATCTTCGATAATCAACTGAACGTGAAGTCCGATAATTGCTCTCAATTTGTCCTGAAAACTTTGGTTGGTATTTTCGATTTCCTGCAATTGGGAAATATATTGATTGGCAATTTTGAAACAAATCAATTCCAGAATTTCATCTTTGGATTTGATGTGATTGTACATACTTGCGGCTTCCATTCCGACTTTTTCTGCCAAGTCGCGCATACTTGTTCCGCCGAAACCTTTTTCTTTGAAAAGCTTGGCGGCTTCTGACAAAATCAATTCTTTTTTATTGATTTTAATTTTTTTATCTGTAATTAAATCTAATTCCATTTTATTAATCTTGTTTATTTAACACAAAATCCACAAAGATTTTTTTTGACATTATTGAAAATATTTTAAGGGTCACAAAGGCGCTGACGCTCAGCTAAGTTTTTAAACCACAAAAGTCACAAAAGTTATACATATTTCTTTAAGTTCTTCAAAAGTCCAAAAAAGACAAAATGGTTTGAGAATTATCTTTTTTGCTCTTTATATCATTGATTTTTAAAATTCCTTTTGTCCCTTTTGTGGTTTAATTAATATTTCAATAATTGTTCTATTTCTTTAATTAATTTTTCTGTGTTCGGCAGCATTTCTTTCTCCAATTCAGAATTGATAGGAATTGCAGGAAGATTTTTTGCACCAACTACTTTTACAGGCGCATCCAGATGTCTGAAACAATTTTCACTGATTCTCGCTGCCAGACTTTGTGCAAAGCTATTGTTTACAGGCTCTTCTGTCAAAACGATGCATCGGTTATGTTTTTTCACACTTTCGAAAACACAGTTTTCATCCAAAGGTGCGAGTGTTCTTAAATCGATAATTTCTATTTGATTATCAAATTGTTTCGCTGCATTCGAAGCCCAATAAACGCCCATTCCATAAGTAATGATTGTCACAGTTGGCTTATCTTTTTGATTATCACAAAGCAAAACTTCTCTGGCTTTTCCAAACGGAATGATGTAATCTTCGTCCGGTTCTATCGTTTTTGCTGCTTCTGTTCCTTCGATTTTTGACCAATAAAGTCCTTTGTGCTCAAGCATCACAACAGGATTTGGGTCATAGAAAGCGGCTTTCATTAGACCTTTTAAATCTGCGCCTGTTGAAGGATAAGCGATTTTAATACCTTTGATATTCGTCAAAACACTTTCCACAGAACTCGAGTGGTAAGGTCCGCCACTTCCGTAAGCGCCAATCGGAACACGCAGAATCATTGACACCGGCCATTTTCCATTAGACAAATAATAGCTTCTGGAAACTTCCGTGAATAGCTGATTCAAGCCCGGCCAAATGTAATCTGCGAACTGAACTTCGACAATCGGTTTCAATCCAACGGCGCTCATCCCGACTGTTGAACCAACGATAAATGCTTCCTGAATTGGCGTATTGAAAACCCGTTTCTCCCCAAATTGCGCGGCTAAAGTAATCGCTTCACGGAAAACACCGCCTAATCTTAAACCTACATCTTGCCCATACAATAAAGCTTCCGGATGTTTCTGCATCAATTCTCTGATGGCGAATAATGCGCAATCTACCATTACGGTTGGGATTTTTCCGCTTGGAGAACGTTCTCCTTTTTCTTCGGTAATTGGTGTTGGTGCGAAATCGTGTTTGTAAGTATCTTCAGGCTTTGGGTCTTCCGCTAAAACAGCATTTTCAAAATCGATTCGTACCAGTTCAGCAACTTCTTTTTCAATCGATTCAATTTCAGAATCTTCTATACTAAATTCTGAAAGTTTATTTCTTAATTTGATTAAAGGGTCATTCTTTGCGCATTCTTCTAAATCATCGCGGTACCATTCTTTTCTTACACCAGAAGTGTGGTGATTGAGCAAAGGAACTTTTGCATGAATCAACATTGGTCGTCTTTCTTCACGGATGATTCTGATGCATTCTTTTACTGTTTCGTAAGATTTGATAAAGTCTGTTCCGTCGATGGTTCTGGTTTCGATGCCGTTGAAACCTCTCATATATTCTGTAATATCCTGTGCACGGATTTCTTTGGCGTTGGCAGAAATATCCCATTCGTTATCCTGAACGAGATAAAGAATTGGCAATTGTTTAAGAGCGGCCATTTGAAATGCTTCAGAAACTTCGCCTTCTGTACAGCTTGCATCGCCGAGTGAACAAACTGCGATTGGCTTTTGTTCAAAATTATCATCAATTCCGATTTCCTCTTTATATTTCATTCCCATTGCAATTCCGGTGGTTGGAATGGCCTGCATTCCTGTTCCGGAGCTTTGGTGAATCATTTTCGGAAAATCGCCTCGTCGCAAACTAGGATGAGAATAATAAGTTCTACCACCGGAAAACGGATCATCTTTTTTGGCTAAAAGCTGAAGCATCAATTCGTAAGGCGTTAATCCAACGCCCAACAAAATTGAATCGTCTCTATAATAAGGACTCACAAAATCCTGTGGTAACAACTGCATTCCTACAGCCAATTGAATAGCTTCGTGTCCGCGAGAAGTGGCGTGAACATATTTCGAAGTGATTTTTTTTTCCTGTTCAAACAAATCGGTCATCGTTTTGGCTGTAAACATCAGACGATAAGCTGATTTCAGTAAATCAGTCAGGTTAATTTCTTTGTTTAAAAAATGTTTTTCAGTGATTTGCATATTTAAACATTTGACATTCAATCTATTGTTCTCAGTTTTGATAATTGAATGCGGTTTATTCAAAAATACACTTTTTTATCAAACTAACAAATGTTAGTTAGTTTTTTGTGATTGTTTTATATAAACCTACATTACATTGAATAATTATTAAAATTTTGAACATCAGATATTAAATCACAACATTTAAAATGCTATATTTGAACTAATTAAACTAATACTTATGAAAAAATATTTCCTTTTTATTTTTACAATTATTGCTTGTAATTTAGTAGTTTCACAAACGAATCCTGTTCAAAATCTTAATTGGTTTCACACCCATATATTTCCTTACAATAATATCTTCTCCCTTTCTTGGCAAGAACCAGAAACACCTCGTAATGAACTGATTGGATACAATATCTATCGTGGCAATGAATTATATCGATTTCAAACTGAGACTTCTTTAGGATGTGATTCACGTTGGGGGATTACTGATGGGTGTGATTTTCTCACTAACGCATTTACGGTTTATGTAAGAGCTGTTTACGCAGGAAATATAGAATCAGAAGCTGTTTCATATACAGTAAATGGTCCTGCTTTAGATGCTAAGGATATTTCTTTGAAACCCATCACTATTGCGCCAAATCCTGCGAAAGACAATCTCACTTTCTCAGAAGAAGTTTCAAATATCAGAATAACAGACCTTTCCGGAAAAATTGTTAAACAAATTCCCAATTCAGAAAAATCCATTAATATTTCAAAACTTAAAAAAGGAACTCATATCATTACTGTAACTTCCAAATCTGGTGTCCTGATAAATAAGAAATTTATAAAAGAGTAATGATTTAAAACGGCAACCCTTTCAGAGTTTGAAACTCTGAAAGGGTTTTTTCTTTATTATTAAAAATATCATCCGCTTCACAAAATAAAAATTTAAATTTTGTAGTTTTGAAGATTAAACAAGATAAATGAAAATTAAAATACTTTTTGGAATTGCATTTTGGTCACTTTTGCTTTTGGCAGGCTGTAATCGTGATGATATTTCTTTCGATTCCCCCACTCAGCTTTTGAGATTCTCTACTGACACCGTTTTTTGCGATACAGTTTATAACCAAATGCGTTCGGAAACTTATGCCGTGAAGGTTTATAATAATGAAAATAAGGATGTTCTGATTCCAAGAATTGCGCTTGAAGGTGGAAATTCTTCTCTTTACAGAATCAATGTGGATGGAAAAACAGGAACTAGTTTCGAAAACGTAGCCTTGAGAAGAAAAGATAGTCTATATGTTTTTGTAGAAATTGCGCCGGTTGCCAATGCTCCGGAAGCAATTGCCGAAGACAAAGTGGTTTTCAGCTCACCAGCCGGCGAACAAAAAGTAACACTATTCTCTGTCGTTCAGGATGCTGAGTATTTTATTCAAACTGGAGAAAACCCTGTAACAATTAACGAAAATACAACTTGGACTAAAGACAAAGTAAAAGTAATTTTCGGTAATCTGAATGTTGCAGAAGGTAAAACTTTGACAATGGAAAAAGGCACGAAAGTCTATTTCCGGAAAAACAGCGGTATGAATTTCGCAAAAAATTCCGGATTGACTGTAAATGGTGAATTGAGCAACGAAGTAATTTTCCGGGGCGATAGAAGTGACACAAAATATGACACGCTTCCTGCCAACTGGAACGGCATCAAAATGGAAGAAGGATCTCTTCTTAATATGAATTACGCCAGAATCTTTGGCGGTAACGTCGGCCTTCAGTTGAAAAAGAATGATGCAAAAATTAATAATACAATCATCCATACTTTCCAAAACATAGGAATCTATGGTATTGCTGCTAATATTACTGCTAATAATTTAGTGATGAACAACTGTGGTGAGGCTGACCTCGCAATTGCCGGTGGTGGAACTTATAACCTTAATTATTGCACCATTGCAAATTATTGGGATCTGAATTCGTCAATGCCTGCTGTTGGAATCTTTGCCAGTAATATTTATCAAAACGGTGATGAACGAGTTGTAGGAAATCCGGTTTTGAATGTAAAAAATTCTATCGTGTATGGTGATGTTCCAGATATGATTGCATTTACTAAAGTTGATGGCGGAAGTTTTATTACAGATTTTAAAAACTCTCTATTAAAGTTCACTTCTAATTCCGGCCTGAATCCTGATAATTCTAATATTAAAAATGAAGATCCGAAATTCCAGAATTATTTCACCCAGAAAATGAATCTTAGAGTGAAGGATGACTCGCCTGCAAAAAAGAAGGGTACAAATCTAAATAATAACAATACTATTAAAGATATTGTAGGAATTACTCGGACTTATCCTGCAACTTTAGGTGCCTATCAATAATGGAAATCACAACTCTTCAGAAACAAGTTGATGAATGGATAAAAACCATTGGCGTTCGTTATTTCAATGAGCTGACCAATATGGCTATGCTGACAGAAGAAGTAGGCGAAGTTGCGAGGATCATCGCCAGAAGATATGGTGAGCAGTCAGAAAAAGAATCCGACAAATCCAAAGATCTGGGAGAAGAATTGGCTGATGTTCTTTTTGTAACACTTTGCTTAGCTAATCAAACTGGGACGGATTTGCAATCGGCTTTCGATAAAAAAATGAAAATTAAAACTGATAGAGACAAAGACCGACATCAGAATAATGAAAAATTAAAATAATTGTACAACGTATTAATGTAAAATGTATTCACGAATTTGAATCATTAATACTATAATACGTTTTACATCAATGCAGAAAAATGATATTAAAAAAATCAGAATTAATAGACGGAAAAAATATACAAATTACCGGTTCGAAAAGTATTTCGAACCGTCTTTTGATTTTAGGGAAACTCTTTGGGAATATTGACATGCTCAACCTTTCCAATTCTCAGGACACCACTTTGTTGAAAAAAGCTCTGGAATCGGACTCCGAAACCATTGATATCCATCACGCCGGCACAGCGATGCGATTTCTGACTTCGTATTATTCCATTTTTGAAGACAGAAAAACCATTTTGACAGGCTCTGAAAGGATGAAAAACCGTCCTATCAAACCTTTAGTTGATGCGC
The DNA here is from genome assembly GCF_900182975.1 of Epilithonimonas pallida. Taxonomy (NCBI): domain Bacteria; kingdom Pseudomonadati; phylum Bacteroidota; class Flavobacteriia; order Flavobacteriales; family Weeksellaceae; genus Epilithonimonas; species Epilithonimonas pallida. The sequence goes on from NZ_FXUO01000002.1 coordinate 24,541, forward strand.
TTCAATCTCTTGGCGCGGACATTACTTATCTTGAAAAAGAAGGTTTTCCGCCGTTGCGAATCATCGGAAAGAAGATTGAAAACAATTTGGTTAAAATCTCAGCCAATGTTTCCAGCCAGTTTTTGACTTCTTTGATTTTAATAGGAGGAAAGTTAGAAAATGGATTGACACTGGAATTGGAAGGCGAGATCACGTCTCGGCCATATTTGGAAATGACTTTGAAAATTCTGGACGAAATCGGAATCAAATCTCATTTTGCAGAAAGTAGAATCGAAATTTTACCTCATCCGGAAAATGCAAGAATAGAACATTACGAGGTAGAAAGTGACTGGTCTTCAGCTTCTTATTTCTATTCTTTGGCAGCAATTGGCAGAAAATCGATTAATCTTAGAAGTTATCATACATTGTCCTTACAAGGCGATAGCGTGATTAAGGAAATCTATTGGAAATATTTCGGAATCAATACGGTTTCTGATTATGCAGAAAATTCGATTTCTTTGCTGCCCGAGCCAGCTTTCGAATATCCTGAATTGATTTCTCTTGATATGAACGATTGTCCCGATATTGCGCAAACCCTTTGTGTTACCGCAACTGCGCTGAAAATCCCATTCGTCATCACAGGACTTCATACTCTGAAAGTGAAAGAAACCGACCGATTAGTAGCACTTCAAAACGAGTTGTTTAAAATCGGCGGAAAAACGCACATCACAGTAGAAAAAATTGAATCTTCGGAATTCATAGAACCAGAAGAAAACATTTCGATTGCAACTTACAACGACCACAGAATGGCAATGGCTTTTGCGCCGTTTGCTTTGATTAAAGAACTGAATATCGAAAATAAAGATGTTGTAGAGAAATCGTATCCTGAATTTTGGGAGGATTTTAAATCCGTAACTAAAGAAACTGAATAATATGTCAAAAGTCATCATCATCACAGGCGCTTCATCCGGAATTGGATTCGCATTGGCAGAATATTTCGGAAAGAAAGGAAACAAAGTTTACGGTTTGAGCCGAAAGGTCGTGAACTCTGATTATTTTGTTTCAATTCCAACAGACATTACCGAAAAAGACCAAATCGACAATGCGATTTCTGAAATCCTGAAAACTGAAAACAGAATTGATGTTCTGATTAATAACGCCGGAATGGGAATGGTTGGCGCAGTTGAAGATTCAGCAAAAGAAGATATTACGAAGTTATTCAATCTTAATTTGATTGGCGCTGTTCAGATGATGACAGCGGTTCTTCCAAAAATGCGGGAACAGAAATCAGGAAAAATCATTAATGTTTCCAGCATCGGTTCCGAAATGGGATTACCTTTCAGAGGATTTTATTCCGCTTCCAAATCGGCTCTGGACAAAGTGACGGAAGCAATGCGTTACGAAGTTTATCCTTGGAACATCCACGTTTGCTCGCTCCATTTAGGCGATATCAAAACCAATATTGCAGAAAATCGTGTCAAAACAAAAGTTTCCGAGCCTTACAAAAATGTCTTTGATAAAGTTTATGCTTTAATGAATTCACACGTTGGCGATGGAACAGAACCTTTGGATGTTGCAGTTTATGTTGAACAACTTTTGGGCAAATCCAAATGGAAAGCGCATTATTATTTTGGAAAATTTGGACAGAAAATCGGAGTTCCTCTGAAATGGATTCTTCCTCAGAATACTTATGAAAATCTGATGAAGAAGTATAATAAAATGGATTGATTTTTTGTTATATAACCAACAAAGACACTAAGTTTTCACAAAGTTCACAATGAGCTTAATAATGGTGTTCTTTGTGTAAAATCATTGTGAACATTGTGGTTAAAATCGATTATTTAATTGCCATTATCTTTTGTTTTTTCTGTGTTCTTTTTAACGCGCAGAAAAAAGAATATTGGCTCATCGATAAAGAAACCAATGTTAAAAAAATCGTTTCCGATTCGGCAAAAGCAGTCAAATTCCTGGATTCTTTGGCTGAGAACTCTTACTTCTTTACAGAACTGAAAGACGTCAAAAAAATAGACAATCGGACAGAAATCTATTACGACAAAGGTCCCAATTTCAATCAGGCTAAAGTCCAATTTTCAGATTCTTTAGTTACAGATTTGAAGTTTCAAAAGAATGAGATTTACACCAAAAATTTAGACTCACTCAAAAAAAACATCAATCAAAAATATCGGGACAAAGGTTTTGCCTTCAATCGCGTGAAAACCAAATTCCGGAAAATGGAAAACGGAATTCCATCGGTTAAAATCTCAGTTGTTCCGGCTTCTCAAAGAAAAATTGACGCCATTGTTTTCAAAGGCTATACGCGTTTACCGAAACAATTCGTTAAGAACCTCAACAAACAATATCTCGGCAAAAACTACGATGACAGGAATCTGGTTTCTATGAATCAATCTTTGCAAAATCATCAGTTTGTGTCGTTGGAAAAGCCGCCTCAGACATTATTCACCAAAGATTCGACACAGGTTTTTCTCTTCACCCAAAAACGGAAAACCAATACATTTGACGGAATGATTGGTTTTGGAAATGATAAAACTGAGAAATTTACGGTCAACGGAACCCTGAATGTCCAGATGAAAAATATGTTCAACAGCTTCGAAAGTATTGGCATCTATTGGCAGAGAAATCCTGACAAAGGCCAGACTTTTGATTTGCAAACCGACATTCCGTACACGTTCGGGAGCAATGTTGGCCTGAACGTGAATGTCAATATCTTCCGTCAGGATTCCACATTTGCGAATGTGAAATTTTTACCCGCCATTTATTATCATATTTCACCGAAGCAAAAACTCGGTCTCAAAGGAACTTTTGAGTCTTCTGCGATTCTGGATTCACTGTACACGAGTGGTCGGGATTACAGCAAAAAAGGGATTGGCATTTATTATCAGTATCAGGAAGGGAGCGACATTCCACTATTTATAAACAAAAGCAACATCCGTCTGGAAGCCGATTTCCTGAAAACGACTTACGACGACACGCAGGAAAAATTTGACCAAATTCGGTATTTCATTTTTGCAGAATACAACTTCAATTTGTCCGGAAATCACTTTCTCAATATCAAGGGAGAATCCGCGTTGCTCAGTTCCAAAAACGAATTATCAACCAACGAACTTTTTCGGTTTGGCGGCTGGAATTCGCTGCGCGGCTTCAATGAGCAAAGTCTCGTCAGCGATTTCTACGCATTTGCCGGCGCCGAATACCGTTATCTTGTCAATGATCAGGCCTTTTTCGACATCTTTGCGCAGTACGGACAAATGTCCAACAAAGCATTGGGAATCACGCCCAAGCTTTACAGTTTAGGGTTGGGTTTCAATTTTTTTCTTCCCATTGGTTTGATGAGTTTCCAGATTTCCAACGGAAATGAGTTCGGTAATCCTTTCAAATTCAACGAAATAAAAATCCATTGGGGAATTCTCAGCAGATTTTAATCAGTGATAAGCGATAAATGATAGTTGATACTAATAAGAATTTGAAAATCATTTATCAACCATCAATTATTTAATTCGTCATCATTTCTCTGAATATTAATTATTTATCAAATAAATTACGATATTTTCAAATTACATAAAAATAACTTAATTTTGCAAAGAAAGTAAAGATGTCTATTCATAACAAAATTGTAGAGACAGCCATCACTTTCGATGACGTGCTTCTAGTCCCTTCTTATTCAGAAGTTTTACCTAATCAGGTTTCATTAAAATCAAGACTTACAGACAAAATTTCGCTTAACGTTCCGATTGTTTCCGCTGCTATGGATACGGTTACGGAAGCTGATTTGGCAATTGCATTGGCGAGAGTTGGTGGTCTTGGATTCATTCACAAAAATATGCCAATTGCAGAACAGGCTGCGCAGGTCAATCGTGTAAAACGCTCAGAAAACGGAATGATTTCTGACCCGGTTACATTGTCCAAAGATCACACTTTAGCAGAAGCCAAAGAACTGATGGCAAAATATAAAATCTCCGGATTGCCTGTTGTTGACAAAAACAACACATTGATTGGAATCATTACCAATCGTGACGTTAAATATCAGGAAAATCTTGCCGCAAAAGTGGAAGAAATAATGACAAAAGATAATCTCATTACTTCGGACAAAACCACCAATCTGGAAAAAGCCAAAGAAATCCTTCTTAAAAACAGAGTTGAAAAATTACCAATTGTTGACAAGAAAAACAGACTGGTTGGATTGATTACGATTAAAGATATCGATAATCAATTAGAATATCCAAATGCCAACAAAGATCAAAGCGGAAGATTGATTGTCGGCGCCGGCGTTGGCGTTGGTGAAGACACGATTGAAAGAATCACAGCATTGGTAAAAGCCGGTGTTGACATTGTTGCCATCGATTCAGCTCATGGCCATTCGAAAGGTGTTTTGGACAAAATCTCAGAAATCAGAAAAACTTTCCCTGATTTGGATATTGTTGGTGGAAATATCGTAACAGCAGACGCCGCAAAAGATTTGATAAAAGCGGGTGCAAATGTCTTGAAAGTTGGTGTTGGACCAGGTTCCATCTGTACAACCAGAGTTGTTGCAGGTGTCGGCGTTCCTCAACTTTCCGCAATCTACAACGTTTACGAATTTGCCAAAAAGAAAAATGTAGCGGTTATTGCTGATGGTGGAATCAAACTTTCGGGAGATATCGTAAAAGCCATTGCAAGTGGCGCCGGTGCAGTTATGTTAGGCTCACTTTTAGCTGGAACTGATGAAGCTCCGGGAGAAGAAATTATTTTCCAGGGAAGAAAATTCAAATCTTACCAAGGAATGGGTTCTCTTTCTGCAATGAAACGTGGTGGAAAAGAACGCTATTTCCAGAGTGAAGCTAAGAAATTTGTTCCGGAAGGCATCGAAGGCAGAGTTCCTCACAAAGGAAAACTGGAAGATGTGATTTTTCAATTGACCGGAGGTCTTCGTGCTGGAATGGGATATTGCGGCGCAAAAGATATTGAAGCGTTGCAAAAAGATTCGAAACTGGTAATGATTACAGGAAGCGGATTGAAGGAATCTCATCCACACGATGTTATTATCACACAGGAAGCGCCTAATTACTCATTATAAAACACATTTTCAAAATAACAAAAGGCTGCAAAAATGCAGCCTTTTTATTATTAAAATAAAATGATATCTATTTCTTTATAAATTTCAAGCTATAAGATTTCCCATAAGTGTCATTAATTCTAAGAAAATAAACTCCTTTTTGAAGCTGAGTTACATCTAACCGATCTTTAAAATCAGTTTTTAAAATTTCTTGACCCTCCATATTAATAATTACAATATTTTTAGCATTGTCAATTCCTTTTATAGTAATATAATCCAAAACAGGATTAGGAAACATTTGTATCTGCCCTTTTGAAAAATCGTTTACTGCAAGTGTAGATGTATGCAAATCGCCAGTCATCACAGAGTTAGAAGGTGTAAGATTTCCTCCACATGCATTTTCAGTAACTAAGACATTCTCTACCCATGATCCCGTTGAAGTATTCGGTGGATTAGCTGCAGAATTATTTCCTGTTGAATTATAATAAATTAAATATGGATTAATAAAATCTCCATTTCCAGAATCTGCCAAAAATTCCCATCTTGTAAGTGCATTGTTCCATTGAATTTTGAATTCACAAGTTCCCAATCCACCACAAGATTGATCACCATCTACAGGCGTTGTTATGTAGATTTTTTTACCATTACCATCTGTAGCAGTATTATTAAATATAAAATTCTGGTCATTAAACAAACCATGGCATCCGTTAAAAGTAATTATTTGTGCAGAAGTTGAGCACAGTGAAAAAACCATTGTTAAAAGAATGTATATTTTTTTCATGACTTTAATTTTTAGTTTCTGGAAGGGAATATCCCTTGCAGAGCAATGATACATTTAAAAGTTACATATGGCTGCAGATTATTATGTGGCAGGTTTCCTCCGGTTGGACCTACTACTCCGTTATTCATTGTTGTCATATTTCCACTTCCATAACTTGCATATTCTTTATCAAGAACTTTAGTATTTGCCGGGAGGTTACCTTCCGGAGAGCTTTTATTACCGTCTGATGTCACAGCATTTACCAAATGATTATGAGCCGGCATCTCATTAAGCGTTAAAGTATGATTTTCTTCACCAGCGTTTTGTCCCAATGTATAGGCGCTGCCATCACCAAGAAGAACCCGGCTTTGGATATTAGGCAAGGCAAAAGTTGTCGATCCGTTTCCACCATAAGTTGTCCCCAGCAAAGAAAACAACGCTTGATTTTGGGCAATTGATAATATTTGCCCATTGCAGTCTGCCCAGCCTTTTGGTGCAAAATTGAATGAAACAAATAATATCTGACCCAGAAAAGGCGTACCATCACCTTGTGCTTTTAATTCTCCGGAAGAAAATCCTAAAAGAATTATCATTAATAAAATATATTTTTTCATGATATTTTAAATTACTGATTATAATTAATGCTATGGTCTTTGCGGATAAACACCTTGTAATGCAATAATACATTTTAAGGTTCCATAAGGTTGCATATTATTGTGAGGCTGTCCACCACCTGTAGGATTAATCATGAGGGGGTGCATAGTTGTATTAGCCACAGCATCCGAATACTCCGGATCACCTGCTTTTGTGTCTGCCGGGAAATTTCCTGAAGGAAGATTTTGGTTCCCTTCTACTTTTACGGCATTTACAACATGAGTATGTGCAGGGATTTCTGTAGAGAGTAATGTAACATTAGCCTCACCAGTTGTTGTTCCTGTAGGATAATCAGCACTATCTCCTATTATAGTTCTGCCCTGCATATCTGGTAATGCAAAAGTTGTCTGTCCATTCCCCCCAAAAGTAGTACCCAATAAAGAAAATAACGCTGTATTTTGAGAAATAGGTAATATTTGTCCTTTACATTCTGCCCAGCCTTTGGGTGCAAAATTATAGGGAACCCACATAATTTGTCCTACAAAAGGGTCACTTCCTTGTGCGGACAATTTAAGAGATAACATCAATAAAAAAACCAATATTTTAATTTTTATTTTTTTCATGATAATTAAATTTATGATTAATTATGTGAAGGAAAAATTCCATATAAGGAAATAACACATTTCATAGCCAAGCTAGGCATCATGTTATTATGTGGCTGGGATCCACCTGCAACAGTTAACATGCTAGATTTCATAGTCGTTTTGGATTCTGGTGCATTAGAATCAGAATACTCTTTATCCAATACCTTAGTATTGGCAGGCACTCCGTTTGCAGGAGAATTTTGATTACCTTCTACCGAAGTTCCCATTACTGAATGATTATGACTCGGTAATTGATTGACGGTTAAGGTAACTGTTTCTGAGCCACCCATTTGCCCCAATTGATAATTACTCAGCCCAGGTCCTTGTCCATCATCAATAATTACTCTTCCTTTAGCATTGGGAAGCGCAAATGTAGTCTGCCCATCTCCACCGTAAGTTGTTCCTATTAAAGCAAATAAAGCCTCATTTTCTGATATAGCCTGCAAAGAACCATCACAATCGTGCCAGCCTACCGGAGCAAAATTGTAAGGAACAAACATAATCTGACCTATAAAAGGTTGCTGTGATTTAATTAAGATAGAAAAAGAAAATCCTATCATAATGAAAATCAGAATAGATAATTTTTTCATATGAATTATTTCTATAAAATTAATAAAAAAACGAACTGGAAAATTTATTTTTTAAAGTTATCAGATGTTAGAAATTTTACGTCAGTTTATCAAAAAACAGTTAAAAAAAACATTTTTATAATGAAACATTTTCTAAATTTGCAACTTAGTTTTTTGCAATGAAGAAGACGACACTTTTCTCGCTATTATTTTTATCACTTTTTGTGTTTAGTATGCTTTCTTTTACTTCGAATAAGAAAGTGATAGCCGTTGTTTTCAACAAAGAGATGACAAGAAAAGACCTGATGAGTCTTCAGAAAAATCTGAAGGACAAAAACATCATCTTGGTATTCAATAAAATGAAATTTACCAAGAATCGATTGAGCTATATCGATTTCAGTATCGATTTTGGGGATGGTTTTTCAGGAACATCAAAATCTGTGATTACAAAAAATACAGAAATTGGCTTTATGAGAGATTATAATGATAATGCCGAACAGCCTTTTGTTGTGGGTAATTTAAAATAAAAAGCTTCCAATTTGGAAGCTTTTCTTTTATGTATTATTTTGATGATTTCGTTTTCTTTCTTTCCGGATTTTAAGGTCATCCTCAAAATCATCAATTCGATAATCCGTCAATGAGTTTCCTTTTCTGATCTTCTCTTTAGAATAAAGCTTGAATTCATTTTCAGTTTTTTCCAGAAGATAATCATAAGGGCCAACCGAAGAAATTAGTTTAATCAATACCGGCGAAATTTCCAAAACAATAAACAATCCCATAATAAAGCTTGCTGCCAACGCTATGATTGCCGAATTTTTGCCCAATTCATCCAAAGCTTGTAATCTTGCAGCAAATCCATTGAATTTGTCTTCAATACCTTCAGTTGATTTCCTTTCGGTTTCAAGGTTAGAATAAACTTTGGAAATTTCTGTATCCAAGTATTGCAATCTCGGCTGCATTTGTTTTTGATAATTTTCCAGGTCGGCACGTTTTTGCTCTTTCAGTTCTGCTTTTCTTTTGGCATTAGATCCGTAACCCACTTTTCCGCTGGTTAAGCCGGATTGTTTTCCCAGAATTTCTTTCTCTAATTCCACAGAAGCAGAATCGTAAGCCATCTGATAGTTTTTGATTTGGGTCTGGATCTGTTTCTTTTCCAGATCAAAAGGTCCGGATTGTTGCAAAATTCTTCCGCTCATTTCTGCCTGCAATTGTTTCTTATTCCTTTGAATGATTGTATTCAGTTGCTTGTTAACCTCCTTCTCAAAAATCTTCAGTTCCAAAGGTTTTGAAATAATGATCCCAAGAAATGTCGCTAAAATCAAACGTGGAATTGTCATCAGAATCTGATTCCACCAGGTTCCGGTTTTCTTTATTGAAGACACAATATATCTGTCCAAATTAAAAATCATCAGTCCCCAAAGAATCCCGAATCCTACAGATGCCCAAAGATTATCGAAAACCGTGAACATTGCATATCCTGCAGACAACGTCGCAAAAATAGCGGTAAATAAAACGATACCTCCGATTCCGGCAAACTTGTTCCATTCGGATGGTGACTTTTTCAGCAAATGAATATTCCCTCCGGAACAAATCATCAGAAAATGCTGAAACCAATTCATTTTATGAGTGTTAGTATTTTTCATTTATTTAAATTCATCATAATTTGTATTTTAAAACGTTAATTTGTTACAAATAGTATTAGGTAAAACCTAATAACCAAATCTGTACCAACATCTATTTTATAATAATCCTGAAAAGCAATTAGAAGTTGATTATATCTCTTTTTGTTCAGAATCTCTATAGAGTTTTTCTTTACTCCATTTGGCATGCTTGGACGGAACAATCTTGTGTCCTTTTTTATAGGCAAAAATTTTAGTGAATTCTGCTCCGAAAAACACCAGCTGACAGGAATAATTAATCCACATCATCAGCAAAATTACAGTTCCCGCCGCTCCGAAAATAGAAGTTGGCTTTGATAAATCAAAATAAAAACTCATCAGCATTTTGCCAACATTGAACAATAATGCTGTAACAACAGCTCCGATCCACACTGATTTCCATTTGATTTCCACATCCGGTAAAACTTTGAACATCAATGCAAACAGAACCGTGACAATGGCTAAACCAAGAATAAAATTGGTTGCCTGAACAATCACATAAGTTTCTAGCCCAAAATATCTGGTAATCCAATCATTAGCCAGACCGATAAATGACGAAAGAAGCATGCTTACCAAAAGAAGAAATGCAATAATAAGAATCATTCCAAGCGAATTAGCTCTGTCAAGGATAAATTTTTGCCAGGCTTTTTTGGGAGCCGCCTCAACATCCCAAAGATTGTTGAGCGTACTTTGCATCTGGAAAAACAAGCTGGTTGCACCAAAAACCAAAGTCCCCACTCCAAGTGCTTTCATCCAGAAATTCTCTTTATCGATCATCGCACTTTTGATAATATCCTGGATACTTTTGGCACCATCATAGCCCATTATTCCCTGCAGCTGACGGCGGATTTCACCATTCACCGCTTCCTCACCAAAAAAATGCCCCGCAATCCAAATAATGATAATCAACAACCCGGGCAAAGAAAATATGGCATTGTAGGCCATACTTGCGCTATCTTTAGCAGCCGATGATGACATCCATTCTCTAAATGTTTCTTTCAGAATTTCCCAAAAAGAATTTAGATGTTTCATTCTTTACTTTTTGATGGAAAATTCAATCTTTATACCAACTTAGTCTTCTTTATACCAACTGGAGTACTTCACATAATTATTAGCAATGCGGTTGATTTCGCCTTCGATTAAATTCAAAGAAATATCTTTTACTTTTTTTGCGGGAACGCCAGCCCAGACTTCACCCTCACGAATATGCGTATTGGCAGTTACAACCGCACCTGCAGCCACTATCGAGTTACTTTCTACTAAGCAATCATCCATTACAATCGCGCCCATCCCTATCAGCACATTATCTTTTATTGTACAGCCATGGACAATAGCATTATGTCCAATCGACACGTTACTTCCAATCGTTGTCGGACTTTTTTGATAAGTGCAGTGTATCATCGCATTGTCCTGAACATTGACTTTATCGCCCATTTTGATATAATGAACATCGCCTCTCAATACCGCATTGTACCAAATACTACAGTCTTTTCCCATCGTCACATCGCCGATAATCACAGCCGTTTCCGCCACAAAAGTATTCTCTCCAAGTTGAGGCGTTTTGCCTAAAAGTTCTCTGATGATTGCCATATTTTTATAATTGATAATTAATAAATGATAATTGATTTTCTAAGTGATATTTATTTGGGCGCCTTTATCCGTCCTCCGTTCCCGCTTTTTTGTGCCGAAGCTTTCCTCGCGAGAACAAAAAGAGCTCCACTCAGGCCGGGGCGCAGATTGGTCTTTCAATCCAATTTTAACATTCATTCAGCCAAAATCAAACCAATAGAAAAAATCGAAAATCCGCAAAGCTTCTCATAATCAAAACTTAACATAACATTGGGATTTATCAGCTTTTTTCTTCCACCAAATTACGATAATTTTGTAGTTCAATATACTTAAAATGAGAGAAATCATTATAGAACCTACGGAAAACAAGAAAGTAATGAAGTTCGTCACGGATTACACTTTGATTCCAGGTTCATTGGAACTGGACAGAGATTCTGACGTTTCCGAGATTCCGTTAGCTCAGGAATTGTTCAACTATCCTTTTGTAAACAGGATTTTCATCACAGCCAATTTTATTGCAGTAGCAAAAGAAGATACTGTGGAATGGGAACACGTTGCAGAAAGTCTTAAAAATATCATCGAAGACGAATTGCTGGCCAACCCGAGAATCTATCTTCAGAAAAGAAAAGAAGCTTACCAGATCTATTCGGAAATGACACCGAATCCTGCGGTGATGAAATTCATCTCCAGCAAGATGCTGATGGATGGTTTTATTGAAGTCAAGTCTAAGGAAGAATCTGACGGAGTGCCTTTGGCAAAGGAATTATACGACGCTTTCGATTTTGTGAAGGAAGTTTATGTAAGCGACAATTTCGTTGCGGTTACCAAAGATGAGCAATTCCAATGGCACGAGATTATGAATCAGGTTCGTTCTTTCATCGCAGAATTTTTGCAGGCAGGAAAAACAATTTCCAATCTGGATCCTCATCAGCACGAAAATCCTGTCTTGAAAATCATCAACAGAGAATATACGGACGACGAGCAGAAAATCAGTGATATCCTGAACGAATATGTAGCACCTGCTGTAGAAAACGATGGCGGGAAAATCTCTTTAATTGAGTACGATCAAGAAAACAAAACCGCCAAAATGCTTCTTCAAGGTGCTTGCAGCGGTTGTCCATCTTCCACTGCAACTCTGAAAAACGGCATCCAAAGTATTCTGAAACAATTCGTTCCGGAATTGGTGGAGAATGTGGAAGCTGTAAATGGATAAAATAGGTTCTCGCAGATTTGGCGAATTTTGCAGATTTTTAAAGTAAGATTTATATCGGCTATATCGGAAAAATCTGCGAGAATTAAATATTTTTAAAAATTATTAAAAACTCATTTTGGAAAATAGCAACAAAAAAGGAATTCTCCTAGTCAACCTCGGTTCGCCGAAATCTACTGATGTCAAAGATGTTAAAGAATATCTTGATGAGTTCCTGATGGATGAAAAAGTCATCGATTACCGCTGGATTTTCCGCGCATTATTGGTCCAGGGAATTATCCTGAAAACCAGACCAAAGAAATCAGCAGAAGCTTACAAAACGGTATGGACAGACGAAGGTTCGCCTCTGATTGTGATTTCCAAAAAACTGCAGGAAAAACTTCAGGAATTGGTGGATGTTCCGGTTGGTCTGGGAATGCGCTATGCGGAGCCATCAATCAAAACCGGCATTCAGGAATTGGTAGACCAAGGTGTTACAAATATTACTTTGTTCCCGCTTTATCCTCAATACGCAATGAGCACGACGGAAACGGTGATTGACAAAGCCGAGGAAGTTCGACTAAAATTCTTTCCGGACATTAAAATTAATTATGTAGAACCGTTTTATGACCGCGAGATTTACATTAATTCTCTGGCAGAAAGTATCAGAGAGAAACTGCCTGCAGATTTTGACCTGTTGCAGTTTTCTTATCACGGTGTTCCGGAGCGTCATATTTACAAAACCGACCCCACGAAGACCTGCAATATGAATAATTGCTGTCAGAAAGAAGACAATCCTTCGCACAAATTCTGTTACAGACACCAATGTTATAAAGTGACGGAGTTGGTTTGTGAGAAATTGGGCATTCCAAAAGAGAAAGCATTGGTGACTTTCCAATCCCGACTGGGAAAAGACAAATGGATGGAACCTTATACAGATGCTACTTTGGAAGGTCTTGGCAAGAAAGGCATCAAAAAACTGGCAATAGTTTGCCCGGCTTTCGTTTCCGATTGTCTCGAAACCTTGGAAGAAATTTCTGAAGAAGGCAAGGAAATCTTCCTTCACGGTGGAGGTGAAAGATTCGATTATATCCCGTGTTTGAATGAGGAACAAAGTTGGGTGAATGTGGTGAAAACACTTTGTGAAGAAAAGCTGGACGATTTTTATTTTCATTAATTTCTAAATCCAATGGTTTTCCGATACGCAAGACATACTCAGAATCTGGAGAAGTTGATTGGCTTTTATACTAAAGTTTTGGACTTTAAAGTTCTTGGAGATTTTAAAGACCATAACGGTTATGATGGTGTTTTTCTTGGCAAGCACAATGAAAACTGGCATTTGGAATTCACTCAAGATAATAATATTCCGGAATCTCAATTTGATGAAGATGATATTTTGGTTTTCTATCCAGAGACTCTGGAAGAATTTCAGAACATTGTTGCAAATCTGGAATATCATAAAGTTCCCATCATTGAACCAAAAAATCCTTACTGGAAAGAAAACGGCATCTGCTTCGAAGATTGTGACCATTACAAAATCATTGTTTCTGATCTTAGAATCAAAAATTAAAACCGATGTTAAACGAAACTTTAATCTCACTTTTTAAAAGAGACCTGAACAAAGTCATTGAGGAACTTAATCTTTATCAATCGGAATCTAATATATGGAAAGTGGAAGGCAGCGTTTCTAATTCGGCTGGGAATCTTGCTTTGCATCTTATTGGCAATCTCAAAACTTACATTGGAAAAGAAATCGGAGGAGTTGCTTATGTAAGAAACCGGGATTTGGAATTTGCTGATAAAAATGTTCCCAGAGATAAACTAATTGCTGATCTTAAGGATACCATTGCAATAATTAAAGACTCTCTGAAGTCTGTATCTGATGAGGATCTGAAAAAAGAATATCCGCTTTTGGTTTTAGGGAAAAAAACGTCAACGGAATATTTCCTTGTTCATCTGGCGACGCATCTGAATTACCATCTCGGGCAGATCAATTATCATAGACGACTGGTAGAAAAGTAATACAAAACCACTTCAAGAATCTGAGGTGGTTTTTGGTTGAGATTCAGGAATTATTTTTGCCGTCTTGACAGTAATATTTGATATGCTGTTCTGTTACCTCGGTGTTACATCTCTGGTTCCTTCGATTATTTTTTGTTTTTTAACCATATAGATCGATATCAATTGGGCAGATAAATTTATAATTTTGAATGCTTATATTTCTCGGTATTAATACTTTAATGAATGGTAACATATAAGATAATTAGCTGACTAATAGTTAAAACAACTTTATGACAACTAAGCTTTCTTTATTCGCAATCTTGTTTTCTATGATGACAAGTATCGTCTATGCCCAGGACGTCTTCCAGACACCGGCGCACAACAACATAGACCACTCACTGGTCAAGGATGAAACTTATAAGATGAAATGGTTCGCTGTGAAAGATACAGCCAAAATAGAAATTGGCGAAGTCTCTACTCAAATCAGTAAAAAAGAAAAAACGTTATCTGTAACGACTACTGTTACAATGAAAAACCAGCCGGATTGGGTGGACGAGTCTGTTAGCGAAATCAAAAATTTTCAACCAGTCAAACATACGTCCTACAATATGCAGCGGGATATTGAACTTAACTTCGCGAAGACCAATGTTACAGGTTTCTATCTGGATAAAGCAGACAACAATAAAATCACCATCAATGAAACTGTCAAAAACGACTATTTCGACAGCAATCTTTATCCACAGCTTATAAGATGGATGCCACTTAAACAAGGCTACAAAACAGAAATTTCAATTTTTGATTATAATCCAAAAACAGCAATAGGTGTCATCAAGGCTTATGTTCTGGATGCAAAACAAGACAAGCTTAACCATATAGATGTATGGGTAGTGACAGCCACCGATGACATTTCCTCTAAACAGGCTGTCAGCAAGTATTATATTGATATGAAAACCAGGGATATCTTGAAGCAGGAAATAAATATAGGCCCAAGAAAAATGCTGATGGAGCGCGCCAAGTAAAAATTCTTTCTGCCCATAAAAAACGAAACCCTTTCAGAATTTGGAACTCTGAAAGGGTTTCTATAATAATAATTAAGAGATTATTTTTTGTTGAAATCTCCCGCAAAAACTGAAGTCATCTTGTCTTCGCTGATGTATTTTCTAAGGACATCATTGACTTGAGAGACTTTAAGCGCAGAAACTTTTGTTTCTAAAGCATCATACTCGTCCAAAGACTGACCATATTGAAGTTGAGAATTTACCAATCCCATCAAGGTATTATCGTTTCCAAGACCGGTTTTTCTGGAGTTAAGCCAAGACGTTAAGTTAGATTTGAATTCTTCTTCTGTGAAACCATCTTTAACTGCTTTGTTCACTTCCTCTTTCAAAGCTTTGTTCACTGCTTCTTTTTTTGTCGGATTGAAGAACGCATACCAAGCCCAAGACGCTACGTTGTTATCAATTGGAATGTTGATGTAAGAGCCTGCACCATAGCTGATTCCTTCTTTCTCACGAAGTCTTGTCGGGATTCTCGCCGTTAAGAAACCTCCACTTCCTAACATTTCGTTGGCAATCACAAAGGCTGGATAATCCGGAGATTTTCTATCCATAGAGAAACTGATCTTCCCAACCGCTGCTCCGTTCTCTTTATCCGGAGTAAGGTAATCTTTGTCTTGTTTTTTGGTAGCGAATAATTCTGGTTTGATGAACTCGTAAGTTGATTTTGAATTCCATTTTCCAAAAGTTGATTCTAATAATGCAGCTGTTGTTTTAGTATCTACATCACCAATCACAGAACCAACACCATTGTTACCTCCCAATATTTTGTTGTAGAAATCAACCAGCTGTTCTCTTTTCACTTTCTTATTGTTATCAATCTGTTCCTGTGTAGAAGCTGTGTAATAGATGCTTTCTTTAGGATAATTCTCAGTGATTTTTTCGATCTCTGTGAAAGCGATAGACTGCGGATCGTTCAATGAACTTTCCAAATAAGTATTATACTCGTTCACAGTCTTTACTAATTCAGCTTCCGGGAAAGTAGATTCGGTCAGAATTTCTTTGATTAATGATGTTACTTTTGGCAAACTTTCTTTGTACGTGCTGAAATTCACAAACAATGTCTGGCCACTGAATCCGAAATTGATGTTAGACTTCCATTCGTCCAGCATATCCTGGATTTGTTCCTTGGTATGAGATTTAGTCCCGGTTTTAAGCACCTGAGCCATTAGAGAGCCGACATCAGCCTTTCCATTCAGATCCTTTGCATTACTTACAGGGAAACGGAAACTACCAAGTACTTTGCCACCTTTGATGTCTTTTTTGATCAAGCCATATTTCATCCCGTTGCTCAATTTCCCTTCTGTGAGATTGGCTTTCAGATTTTTGATACTGGCTTCGAAAGGAGCTGCTTCTCTTTCCAAAGCTTTCCCTTTGTAATCCTTGGTCAACGTTGCGATCTGATCATCGGTGTACTCGATATTTTTAACTCTAACCTCATCTTTTGAAGGGATGAAAACACCCACCGTTCTGTTATTGGTTTTGAAATATTTGGTCGCAACTCTCTGGATATCTGCAACAGTCAGTTTTTCTACCGTATCACGATAAAGCATTCCGAGCTTATAGTTCCCGGCACCAACGATCTCTGTCAGATTAACAGCATAACCAATCGTATTATTTTTGATGTTCTCTATTTGCTTTAGGATTTTAGCTTTTGCTCTTGCAACATCCTGTTCTGTATATTTGATGGTAGCGATTTTATCCAGCTCTGCACGGAAATCATTCTCCGCTGTTTTCAGATCTTTGTCCGCCGGTATATCCAGACCAAAATACATATAACTTGCATCTCTAACCAGCGGCTGATAAGCGTAGACTGACGCTGCTTTGTGAGAGTCGATCATCGCTTTGTAAAGATATCCGGACGGATCAGCGGTCAAAATCTCTTGCAAAGCGTCCAGCGCCGCATAGTCTTTATCCGCATAAGGGACAGTGTGGTACAATGCTCCAACTACCTTGCTGTCACCAGCACGCTTCAGTTCCACAAAACGTTCGCCGTCCTGAGCCGGTTCTACTGTGTAAGGAGTTTCCAGAACTCTTGCAGGCTTTGGAATGGTGGAAAAATATTGCGCAATATATTCCAACGCTTTTTTCTCATCGAATTTTCCTGCAACAATCAAAGTCGCATTATCAGGCTGGTAATATTTTTCATAAAACTTTCTAAGTGTCACAGCTTTTACTCTTTCAACATCTTCCTTGCTCCCAATTGTACTGTTTCCGTAATTATGCCAAAGGTATGCAGCAGAAATAATACGCTCCATTAAAACTCCACTTGGGCTATTTTCCCCAATCTCGAATTCATTTCTTACAACAGAAAATTCTTTATCCAGATCCGACTGAAGAATTGTGGCATTTACCATTCTGTCGGCTTCCATTTCCAGAAACCATTTCAAGTTCTCATCATTAGAAGGGAAAACCTCATAATAATTGGTTCTGTCATACCAGGTTGTCCCGTTAGCATTTCCACCTTTGTCGGACAGCATTTTTTTGATATCGCCTAACTTTTTGGTGCTTTTGAATAACATATGCTCCAGCAAGTGAGCCATTCCTTTTTCGCCATAACCTTCGTGCTTGGAACCAACATTATAAACAATGTTTACAACAGCGTTACTCTGAGAAGGGTCAGACATCAGAAGGACCTTCATCCCATTACTCAGGGAATATTCTTTGATTCCCTCCGTATTACTAATAAATTTTGGTGTTTCGGCTTTTTGAGAAAACACAGGTGTTGCATAACCTGCGTAGAATACGACTGCCGCAGTCAGTAAAAAATTCTTCATGTTTGATTGTTAATTTTTTGGTTTCTAAATTTAATAACTTTCATTGTGAAAATATATTGTAAAGACAGGTTTTTATGAAAACATTAACGTAATTTTGCCATTATGCTAGTCGAAAAAATAATTTTGGGTATCGATCCGGGGACAAGTGTTATGGGATTTGGAATTATTTCTGTTAAGGGAAATAAAATGGAACTAATTGCAATTCACGAATTGATTCTTAAAAAATATGAAAATCACGAAACCAAACTTAAAATTATCTTCGACAAAACTCTGGCATTAATTGATGAATACCACCCTGATGAAACAGCTTTGGAAGCGCCTTTCTTTGGAAAAAACGTTCAGAGTATGCTGAAACTGGGAAGAGCTCAAGGCGTTGCAATGGCCGCAAGCCTTCACAGAAATGTTCCGATTACAGAATATTCTCCCAAAAAAGTAAAAATGGCGATAACCGGAAACGGCAATGCCAGCAAAGAACAGGTTGCAGGAATGCTGCAAAATCTCCTGAAACTGAAAGAATTCCCGACAAAATATCTGGATGCATCTGACGGATTAGCCGTTGCCGTTTGTCACCACTTCAACTCAGGAAATATCTCTACTGATAAATCTTACTCCGGCTGGGATAGCTTTTTGAAACAAAATCCGGATAGGATTAAGTAGTAGTTGGTTGACGACTGATAGATCTTTGTCAGGCTCAGGCTCTTGAAGCCTTTTTATTAAATCTTTTCCTTGATTCTTATTTCTTGATTCGTTTCTCCTGATTCTTTATCTTTGGATCGATGAATGACTCTCTTTTTGAAATCGTAGAACACACCAACAGAAGCATTTTTTTAACAGGAAAAGCCGGAACCGGGAAAACTACATTTCTGAATGATTTTGTAAAAAAAACCAAGAAAAAACACATTGTTGTAGCGCCAACCGGGATTGCTGCAATTAACGCAGGTGGCGTAACTATTCATTCTATGTTTGGTTTGCCGCTCAGGACTTTTCTGCCAACCACGGAAAGAATCGACCAGAATCTTGCCAACAACATTGCGGATCTGATGCCGCATTTCAAATACCGGAAAGACAAGCTGAAACTACTCCGTGAAATCGAGATCATCATTATTGATGAAGCATCAATGCTGCGTGCCGATGTTCTGGATATGATGGATTTTGCATTGAGACATGTCCGTCGGAATCAGCAAAAGTTTGGAGGCGTTCAGATGTTATTTATTGGTGATCTTTACCAGTTGCCGCCGGTTGTAAGAGATGAGTACATTCTTTCAATGTATTATTCTTCACCTTTCTTTTTTAACGCCAAAGCTTTGGAAGGAAGTAATTTTATCACGCTGGAGCTGACCAAAGTTTACCGACAAACCGATGAACATTTCCTGGAAATCCTAAATGCCATCCGAGACGGAATAATAGAAGATATCGATTTTGAAGCTTTGAACAAAAGGTATCAGCCCGACTTCGATCCGAAAGATGAAGCCTATGTTTATCTCTGTTCGCACAACAAAATGGCGGATGATATCAATCAGAAAAAATTAAAAGAACTGGGCGGAAAACTTCATTCCTATGCAGCCGATGTCGTAGGAGAATTCAAGGAAACGCAATATCCGAATGATGAAGTTCTGGAACTGAAAGTCGGTGCGCAGATCATGTTCATCCGAAATGATACTTCGTCCGATAAAAAATATTACAACGGAAAATTAGCACAAATTTCTTATCTCGATGAGGACGAAATCTCTGTCGTTCTCGACGGAAGCGAAGAAGAAATCACACTAAAAGCGGAAACCTGGGAACAGAAAAAATATTCTTTGGATGATGAGAAAAATATCAAAGAAGAAGTTCTGGGAAGCTTCAAACAGTTTCCAATCCGTTTGGCTTGGGCGGTTACGATCCATAAAAGTCAAGGTTTGACGTTTGACCGATTGATCATCGACGCAGGAAAAAGTTTCGCTTCCGGACAGGTTTATGTTGCATTATCACGTTGTCGAACGTTGGAAGGAATCGTCCTTAAATCCAAAATCACACCTGAAGTTATTTTCAGTGATAAAAGGGTTTCGAAATTCCAGGATGAAACGCATGCCAATGCAAAAATTGAGGAAATCATTAATGCGGAAAAATACGATTACAGCATCCAAAAAGTCATTAGAAGGATTGATTGTGTCTGGTTTCAGTCCGCTTTGGAAAACTGGATGGTGATTAGCCGAAGCAGTAAGTTCATTGACAAAGAAAAAGCAGATTATCTCTATCATTGTCTGAAAGCTGACATTGAAAATTATATCACTATCTTTCAAAAATTCGAGAGAATCTTAGTTCAGAAAACTCAGAAATTCTTGCAAGGTGAGGAAGAATGGATTGAGATTGAAATTAAAGCAAAAGGTGCGGTTAATTTCTTTTTCACGAATGTGAATGAGAAGGTGTTTTCTCCACTCAAGGATTTCTATTCGGAGACCAAAGGTGTTAAAGGGTTGAAAGCTTTTAATGAAGATTTTCGCGTATGGCTGGATGATATTGAAGATTATCTGAAGGATTTGAAAGAGGTTTACCTATTGGAAACGCCTTTATTCGATAAAGAAAAAGATATTGAAGTCTCTATGGCCATCAAGAAAGTTCCAACTCACGTTTTGACGTATCAATTGTTCCAAAATGGGAAAACTGTTGCTGAAATTGCTAAAGAAAGAGGATTAGTGAACTCTACAATTTTCGGTCATCTTTCAAAATATGCCGAGCAAAATTTATTGGACAGAAATGATTTGCTGAGAATCTATCCAAAAAGTAAAATAGAAGCTTTCGAAAAATTATTCAATTCTAATCCTCAGGATAATGTAAACAATTGGAAGTCTATTTTGCCTTCAGATTTTGATTACGGAGAAATCCGATTGATCTGGAATTATTTTTTGAATTTGAAGAAATAATTTATTCTAAACGCAAATTTCGCAAGGTTTTTTGACATTCTTGAAAATATTTTTAAGGTTCGCAAAGGCGTTTGCCTCAATAATACTTTTGCATTAAGTTTGTCATTCCGTGGGAAATCTAAACTTAACTGTCGAGATTCCTTTGGAATGACAAAGATTAGTTTAATATAAATACAAAAAAGTCGCAAAAGTACAATTTGCGACTTTTAAGATTTATGTAAAATAGAATTTTGTGCCTTTGCGATAAATTCTAATTCCTCAAATTAATTAATCAATTCAAATCTCGCATACTCTGCGATTTTCTTTGGTAATTTGATACCTTCCGGCGTTTGGTTGTTTTCCAGCAAAGCTGCCATGATTCTTGGCAAAGCCATTGCAGAACCGTTAAGGGTGTGAACCAATTGGGATTTACCTTCATTACCTTTATAACGGCATTTCAGACGGTTAGCCTGGAACGTTTCAAAATTGGAAACAGAACTTACTTCCAGCCATTTTTCCTGCGCCGCACTCCAGACTTCGAAGTCGTAAGTCATTGCTGAAGCAAAACCTGTGTCGCCACCGCAAAGTCTCAGGATTCTGTACGGCAATTCCAGATCTTCCAGAATGGATTTGATGTGTTCTACCATTTCTTCCAAAACAGCATAAGAATTTTCCGGCTTCTCGATTCTCACAATTTCCACTTTTTCGAATTGGTGAAGTCTGTTCAAGCCTCTCACGTGTGCACCGTAACTTCCCGCTTCTCTTCTGTAACACTGCGAAAAAGCAGTATTCTTGATCGGCAAATCTTTTTCGTCCAGCAAGACATCACGGTAGATATTGGTAACAGGAACCTCAGCTGTTGGGATCAGGTATAAATCATCTGCTCCAACATAATACATTTGTCCTTCTTTATCAGGCAATTGTCCCGTTCCGTAACCGGAAGCTTCGTTCACCACGTGTGGCGGATTCACTTCCAGATAACCGGCATCTGTATTTTTGTCCAGGAAATATTGAACCAAAGCTCTCTGCAAACGTGCGCCTTTTCCCAGATAAACAGGAAAACCTGCGCCGGCAATTTTCACGCCCAATTCAAAATCGATTAAATTATATTTTTTAGCCAATTCCCAGTGTGGAATGGCGCCTTCGCCAAGACCTTCTACTGTTGTAGATTCATAAACGATTTCATTATCATCGGCAGAAACGCCGGCAACTACTTTCTCGTAAGGAATATTTGGAATCTGGTAGAGGATGTTGATAAGGTTTTTCTCAACTTCTTTCAGTTGGGATTCCAATTCTTTGCTCGATTCTTTGTATTGCGAAGTTTTGGATTTTGCAGCTTCAGCTTCCTCTTTTTTACCGTCTTTCATCAGAATTCCGATTTCTTTCGAAATTTTGTTCATCTCGGAAAGTTGTGAGTCCAGCTCAAATTGCAGTTTTTTTCTTTCGTCGTCAGCATTGATTGCCGCATCGACCAAATCTAATTCCTTGAAGTTTCTTTTCTTCAAGCCTTCCAAAACGCGCTCTTTGTTCTCGCGCAAAAAATTAACCTGTAACATAGTTGGGTTGTTGGTTGATAGTATTTCGTATCAGAATAATTTTTTCTGACAATTGCAAATTTAAGGATTTTATTTCACGATTCTGACAATGTTTGGCTGTCCCTGAACTTTTGTGAATTTGAGTTCGTTATCGTACCAAAGTTTGGATAATTCGAACACAGAAGGTGTCCATTTGTATTCAATCTCAATGATGTCGTCATCATTTACGGTTTGAGAATTAGCCGTTTTTGAATATCTGATTATAAACCGGGATTTGTAAGTTTTAAGTTCCGGGCTGATAGAGTCTTTTAACAGCCTGATAGCGCCCGCAGCATAATCCATATAAACAACAGTATCTGCATCTTTGAGCAGAGAATAGCCGGAGATAGGCTTATTGGCAGTTATTTCATCCAATTGATCCAATAACGTAACGGAAGAATATGAACCAGGTATTTTAGAATTTAAAAGATCCTGACCTGTAGAATTTTTCACATAAAGTCTCAGAACCTGATCAATTGTCTGGACATCATCACCATCTCCTCTACAAGAGAATAAGAGAACTATTGCCGATAAAATTATGGATATTTTTAGTTTCATCCCTGCAAAGATAAAATACTTTCATGACAATTTTCGGATGTAAGAAAAGAATCCGGACATTAATAATAATCCTGTTGTCAATAATGTTACCGATTGTGCGATTGCCATTCCTTCCACTCCGTATTTCGGAACTAAAACCAATGATAATCCTAATAAAATAACTAATGCTAAAGCAGAGATAATCGTGTTATATTCCATTTTTCCAACCGCAGAAAGAAGATTTCCGTAGAGATTTCTCAGCAACATATTGAGCAAAAATGCTGATGTTAAGATAATGAATGCCGGTTCAATTCCTTTATATTTTTCGCCGAAAAATAAAACTACAATATCATCTTTCAAAAAATATAGGACTCCAAAAATCGCTACACATAGCGGAATGAATATTTTATAATAATTGGATATATAGTAGCTCAGAAATTTTTTATCGTTGTGATTTTTGGCTAGTTCAGGAAAATCGCTCTGCATAAAAGTCAATGCAATGAATGTAAGATTGGAAGGGATCAGAATTGCCGCTTTGTAATCTGCAACAGAAGATTCGGTCATCAAAAATCCCATTAATATAATATCCAAAGAAAATAAAGCATCACTCAAAACGGCTGTTCCCGCTGTAAAAAGACCATATTTCCATAGTTCTTTTCTGGGGAAACCGATATCAGTATCTAATGACAGATTAATATCTTTAAACCAAAACAATGCAGTGAACGGTGCCAGAACCAGCGCTATCAAATATCCCGTAATTCCAAAAAAATAAGTAAGAATAATAATCAGGAGCAAACCTGAGATATTAACGATATTATTCAATCTTGCAAATTCTTTGTTTTTTCCACTAATTCTTAATTGTGACTGAATATGATTGTAAAAAAAATAGCCAATTAACCTGATTGCAAACGCCACAAAAAGACAAATGATTTTTTCAAATTTGTCCAGATAAAAAAGTGATGTGATAAGGAAAATAACACTCAACAAAATCTGATAGAAAAAGCCTTGTTTTAGAAGATATGAAGACAGTTTGTTCTTTTCTTCTTCTGTTTTTACAATAGATCCGTATCTGAGAAGAATCTGCTGGCTGCCAAATCCGCTGAAGGCAAAAAAAACAGCAAATAACGAAGCGACAATACTTATCAAACCAAAATCTTTTTCAGGCAATAATCTTATGATTACAACAGAACCTATAAATCCACAAATTTTAGCAATAAGCAATGATCCAAAGACGAAATGACCTTTGTTTTTCAAAAAATTTCTAAGAAAGTCGGATAAGTTCCCCACTAATTGAAAAATAATTTAAAAATAGCCAAAATATTGATTCCCTGGCTTTTCTGAAAAAAATCTTTTTGCTCAAATAATTGCCGGACATCATTTTTTAGTTCAGGATAGTTTTCCAGTCGCCAGATGTTGTCCGAATAATAATTCTGATAATAATTCTGGATATCCCGGGAGTTATTATAATAAAACTCATAAGGATACATACTTGTTTTATTAGGTTTCTTAGTGATTTTGGCATTCCATATTTTGGAAATTCTTTTTTTCACTTTCGGACCGATCGTACTTTTCCATTGGGCGTTAGGTTTCATGCCCGTTTTTTCCCAGATATAATCAGCAGCATTTGGCATGCATTGATTCAACCAATCCAGATAGAGTTTTTGATTGATTTTCCACTTTTCGGGAAGACTGATCGCAAATTCCAATATTTTTTTGGACATAAACGGTGATGTCTGGTAACCGAATTGCTGTATCACTCTAGATCCAAGAATAGTCCTGTTATAAGCAACATTTCTGAGATAGAAAAGTTCTTCGGACTCATATTGATTTAGAATCTTATCGAAATCTGATTTAACTTTTGGAAGAAATTTGCCATTAATAACAATCTTAAATTCTCCCGGCTTTTGTTTATAAGGAACTGTATTAAAACCGCCTAAAATACCGTCTCCAATGGATCCGCTATGAATAATTTTAAAATCTTTGTTTTCTAGATTTTCAAAAGCATATTGGATATGGATGCCACCAGTAAAAAGTCCGCAACCTTGTGATAATTCCGTAAGCTGATCAATATAGTTCAGATAACTTCCTCCGTCCAAAGACTGAAAAGTATAAGGAATGTCATTATCTTTTGCTATTTGTCTTGAGATCGTTTCGTCAAGATATCCAGATTGTGAAAAACAAAACGCTTCATCCGGCTTTTCTCCAAGCTGATTCGCATACAGTAAAGCGATTCTACTATCTAATCCTCCACTTAGTAAGGCAAAATGCTTTGAATTCAATTCGTTGTCCTTCTCATATTCCATAAGAATATTGTCTGAAAATATTGAATCCAGATCGTGAATTGCATTTTCTCTGGAGCTTTTATAATAATCGATTCCTTCCAGATCAAAATATTTTTTTTCAACGATTGCAAGATTATTCAGGTCAACCTCTATAAAATGGCCGTCCAGTATTTTGAAAATATTTTCTACCGGTGTATCGTTTTCCAGCATATTTCCGAAAGTCAACAGCTTGTAAATATTCTGAATATCCGGCGTAACAGAGATTTTATTTTCCTTAAGAGTTTTGGTTAGCCGAACAAGAGAGGAATCTATAAATATCTGCTGATCATGCTTTGTGTAGAAAACACTTTGCGTAGAAGTCGGATTAGTAAAAACAAAAAGTTTATGTCCTAATTTATCCCAAATATAGCCACGGAATTCTCCGTCCAGTTCTTTAATAGAATTCACATTCACTTTTTGATAAAGATCCAGAAAAAAATCTGTGAAATCCGAGAATCCGGAATTTTGTAAAAGTTTTTTTTTATTGAGAATGACACCTTCAACAGCAATTTCAACCTGGTCATCATTAATCACAAAAGAGTCATAATCCTTAACAAAGAATGACGACGTCTTGCCATGATTATCAACAATATGAATCCTGAATCCCGACATTAACGTATCACATTTTTATAGATCTCCGTGAACTGTGTTGCAATACTTTCCTTGGAAAAAGTCTGTTTTGCATAAATTGATATTTTTTCAATATCTCGTGGAGACTGGTTTTCGATTAATTGTTTCATTGCCTTTTCCAGAAGAATTTCGTCCGGCCTATCGACAAGTATTCCGAAATTCTCCGGGAAAAATTCCGAAATCCCGCCAACGTTTGTAGAAATCACTTTGATTCCGGAAGCAAAAGATTCTGCAATCACACAAGGCTGATTCTCATCATTACTGAAAAGAATAAAGCAATCCGAAGTTTTTAGTTTTTGAGAAACTTCGGTTAGCGTTAACGTATCAAAAATCTCGATGTGATTTTCAAAACCTTCTTTTTTCACAATTTCCCGTAATGGTTTTGTATCGCCGTCGCCACCTATTTTCAGTTTTAACTGATAGCCTTCCTTCAATAATTTTATAGCAACTTTTAGTATTTTATCTGCATTTTTTCTCGGAATTAAGTTGGAAATATGCACAAATGTAAAAATCTCCTGTGCAGAATGATCCGGCTCAAAAAGGCTGGTGTCTACAACATTGGGCACGACCTTCATCGGCGACTTGACTCCCAATTCTTCAAGGCTGATTTTCAAATCATTGCTGACCGGTAAAATTACTGAAGCTCGATTTCCAATAAACGTTGCTATTTTTTTGATTATTAAAGACGTTGTTGCATGATTGATTTTTCTAAGCGCTGTCCAATGTTCGGTTACAACAAAAGGAATCTTATACTTTCTCTTCAGATAAACCGCAAAAAGCATATTATTATGAAGAACATTAGCATGTACCAGATCAGGCTTTTGCATCTTAGCAAACCCTGATTTATAAGCTTTCATTCTCCGCAAAAAATTCTGAACAGGATTTTTTGAGTTTTTATAATAAACAATGAGAGTTCTGATTCCATTTACCACTTTGTCATCAAAAATAAAAGTTTCTTTTTGGGCAAAATCTCCGATTGTATGCAATATTTCTACGTCATGCAATGTTGCAACGGCTTCTGCATGTCGCTGCACAAAGTTACCGTTGGTTGGTTCCAGCTTATTGGGAAACCAGGAAGAAATGAAAAGGACTTTGAGTTTCATGATTAAGTTTTGAAAACTACCTGTATCTTAAACCAATATAGATATTTTTTAATCTATTCGATATTTTTTTGGCAATCGTTCTTTTTTCACTGAGTAAAACTTTCTTATAAGGTTGTTTTTTCTGAATGACAAAAAACTGATAATCATTCTCCACCCAAATGCTATAAGTATTGAAGTTAGAAACCTGAAGACCATTAGATTCTGAGTTAGCTACAACGAAATGCAAAGGAATCGGCTGGTCCACAATTTGTAGCCACGCAGACTCATCGTGCATATGGAAATCAATAAAATCAGGGTTAGGAATATTAATCAAGATCTTCGTATTATCATCAGCTATTTCTGACAAATTCCTGAAAAGATCAGGATGAAGTTCCAGAGGAATATGTTCTATGACATCAAATAAAGTTATGAAATCAAACTTCTTTTTCTTTGGCTGATAGCTTACTACATCATCTGTATAAAATGATACGTTTTGTTTGTGTATTTTTGATTTTGCTAATTCTATTGACTTATCACTCAGATCTACTGACTCTATATATCCGGTTTTAACAGAATTGGTCAACAGCTTTGTCATTACTCCAATTCCACATCCTAATTCCAGAATATTGGAATCAGAATTAAGGCCCAGAGATTGCATTTTTTTATATAAAGTATAGATTCTTTCGTTGACTCCTGATTGGGTTTGATAGCTTACGAAATCATTGTAAAAATCCTTGATTTTATCATTATTCATAGAAACTGAATATGTATTCCCAATAAAATTATTTGATTGATGATGCCCAGCTTCTGCTGAATGGTTGCAAAAAATGACTTAGAAAATCGAGATAAGTATTTTTAGAAAAATCAAAAACTTCAATATCTGTTGACAATTCGCCGATTCTTATCTTGTTTTTGAAGTCTGATAACTTTAATGTCTTAACTTCTCCATTTTCCACATAACTGGCTTTCATCCTGTCAAATAATCCCAAATCAAATTCTGCATCCAACTCTCTCATTACCTTTCCAAGCGCATCAATACTACAACCCGAAGCCGCTTCTTTTTCCTCATCAACGCAAATAATGATAAACTGATTTTTTTCAATCTTGAACGATGAAGATAATGCTTTGCCATGAGCCGCCCAATCGCCTAAAAAATCATATAATTTTTCCGCAATGGTCTTACTTTCTTTTGCCGTAAAAGGTCTTGATGCTGGATATATAATAACGCGGTAATCGTTTGTTTCTACAATATTGGATTCCTCGATTTTCATAATAATGAATTTATTTTTACAAAATCGCCTGACTGCAATTTTATTTGTTGTTTCAATTTATAAAATTACGGATTTTTATCTAAATCCCTTAAAACGAAAACCTCAGAAATTCTGAGGTTTTTAAATTTTATTTTACGCGATTTTATAAATCTTCTGCTTCCGCCAAAAGCTCTACAATATCTTTGACTTCTACTTCAGTATTTTTATTGAAATGTTTCACGCCATCGGTCATCATCGTATTACAAAACGGACAACCAGTTGCAATTACTTTTGGCTCGAATGACAGTGCTTCTTCTGTTCTTTCGATATTGATATCCTTATTTCCTTTTTCCGGTTCTTTGAACATCTGTGCTCCACCAGCTCCACAACATAGACCGTTGGTTTTGCAACGCTTCATTTCCAACAATTCTGCATCCAACTTTTCCAGAAGCATTCTTGGTGCTTCATACTCGTCATTACCTCTTCCAAGATAACAAGGATCGTGAAACGTAATTTTTTTTCCTTTGAAGCTTCCACCTTCGATTTTTAATCTTCCTTCATTCATCAAATCTTTCAGGAATTGGGTATGATGCAAAACCTGATAATTTCCGCCAAGACTTGGGTATTCATTTTTCAAAGTATTGAAACAATGCGGACAAGCCGTAACGATCTTTTTGACATCGTAAGCGTTAAGAACTTCGATATTGGTCAAAGCCATCATTTGGAAAACAAATTCGTTTCCGGCACGTTTTGCAGGATCGCCGGTGCAAGATTCTTCCTGACCAAGAACAGCAAATTCTACATTGATTTTATTAAGGATTTTGCAGAATGCTCGTGTGATTTTTTTCGCACGATCATCGAAACTTCCGGCGCAACCAACCCAGAAGAGAACTTCCGGAGATTTGCCTTCCGCAGCATAATCTGCCATTGTTTTTATAGTGAAATCCATTTGTTGTAAAATGTATTTTGTATTAATGTAAAATATCTTTGCTTCAAGATTAATCGTTGGTCCAATTCAGTCTGTCAGCCTGATTATATTGCCAAGGTGCGGCATTATTCTCAACATTCGTCATCATCAGATTTAATTCCTGTGGCGCTGCAGACTGTTCCATTACCAAGAATCTTCTCATCTCGAAAATGATAGACAAAGGATCAATCAAAACCGGACAGGCTTCTACACAGGCATTACAGGTTGTACATGCCCAAAGTTCTTCTTTGGTAATGTAATCGTTCAGTAACTTTTTACCATCATCGACAAACTTACCTCCATTTTTATTAAGATTTTTTCCTACTTCTTCCAGACGGTCTCTGGTTTTCATCATAATCAATCTTGGAGACAGTTTTTTACCTGTAATATTTGCCGGGCAAACCGAAGTACAGCGTCCACATTCTGTGCAGGAATAAGCACTCAAAAGCTGATGCTGATTCAAGTCAAAAATATCTTCCGCTCCGAATTTTGAAGGAGCTTCTGCTTCACCTTCCGGAGGAGCTGCATAAGGATCGGCATTCGGATCCATCATTAATTTGA
This sequence comes from Epilithonimonas pallida, assembly GCF_900182975.1. Taxonomy (NCBI): domain Bacteria; kingdom Pseudomonadati; phylum Bacteroidota; class Flavobacteriia; order Flavobacteriales; family Weeksellaceae; genus Epilithonimonas; species Epilithonimonas pallida. Next base: position 54,190 of record NZ_FXUO01000002.1, read on the forward strand.
TTTCTTTGGTTACTGAATCCAAATTGTTGAATTTTCCTTTTTTCTCTAGATTAGAAAACCAAGTATTCGGGAATGCAAAAATGATATGAAGATGCTTAGAATAATAGAGGTAATTCATGAAGAACAAAATCCCTACAAAATGAAACCACCAAGCCGATTTCTCAATTACATGAAGTGTTTCCAAGCTGAAATTTCCAAAGAAAGGAAACAAATGTTCTGAAATTGGAAAATTACTTGCAAAACGAGTAGAATCTGCATAATGATCAGCTCCGTTCATTGTGAAAAAAGCGACCATCAAAGCAAATTCGATAATCAGAATCCAGTTAGCATCTTTTTTTGGCCAACCGAACAGTTCTTTCATTGTCAATCTCTTGACACCATAAAAATTTCTTCTGATAAAAAATATAACTACTGCAAATACAACCAATGCCGCAAGAACTTCCAATGTTGAAGTAAAGAAAGAGTAAAAAGAATCTCCTAAAATTCCCTGCAAAAATCTATGCGTTCCGAAAATTCCATCAATGATAATCTCCAGCAATTCTATATTGATAATAACAAATCCAACATAAACGAAAATGTGTAAAATCCCAGCAATTGGACGTTTTACCATTTTGCTCTGTCCAAGCGCTACTCTGGTCATAATTGCCCATCGTTCTGCTTTTCTGTCGGTTCGGTCGATTTCTCTCCCGAGTTTGATATTACGGTAAAGCTCTTTCAGACTTTTTCCGAAGAGTCCAAAGCCGGCAATCAATAGAATTACAAAAATAACATTGTCAATGTATTGCATAAATTACTTTTTATCTGAGTTCTTACCAAAAACTGAGAAATTAACATATCTTTTTGGATTCGCTTTCACATCTTCTACCAGCTGATTAAGATTGTTTGAAGTTTTTGTTAGATTATTGTAAAGTTCTTCATCTTTCATCAATTTACCAAGGGAACCTTCTCCGTTTTGTATGCCGGAAATAACGTTATTTAGCTTGTTAGCTGTCTGGTTAAACTGATCGATTGTTCCATTCAGTTTGTTGATATCGACACGTTCTGCAACCGAACCATATTTGTCCAAAGTTTTATTGGCCGTTAATAATGTCTGATTGGCATTGGCAACTACTTCATGTAATCCATTCTCATTAGAAGCTAAAATTGCATTGGTCCTATCGGATGTTGCTTTGAAGGATTCGATTGTTTTGTTGAGATTAGCTAACAGCAATTTGATTTCTCTTCTGTTTTGCTCATCGACAATTTTGTTGGTACTTGCTAAAGTTGAATCTAATTTTAACAAGACGCCGGAAAGCTGATCTTTAACCGGTTTTACCTGAGATGACAGAGAGTTAAGCATCGACAGCTGATAATTTCCTTTCAGCGTATCTCCGTCTTTTGCAACTGTTCCGCCATATGACAGATTGATTCTCATTTCCTTGCCGGACATTAATCCTGGTTCAAAGATCTCAACAGTAGATTGGTTGGAAAACTGAAACGTATTATCAACTGTTAATTTAACTACAAAATGTAATCTTCCGTCTTTTGAAGTAATCGGTTTTATCTCATCAACCTGTCCTACTTTCAATCCATTGATTGAGACCGGATTAGATACTGATAAGCCTTCTACATTATCATATTTTGCAAAAAAAACATTATCTGTAGTGAAGAGATTTTTCCCTTTCATAAACTGATATAATATCACGAAAGCAATAATGGCAAAAATTGCAATCAGTCCTGCTTTTAATTCTTTACTTAACTTCACGTTTTAATTGGTTTACTAATTAGCAAATATAAGAATATTGGAGTTATAATTATTATAAATAAAAAAACAACAAAAGCGACAATTGTGCCGCTTTTGTTGTTTTTCAATATTATGCCAAATTATCGTTGAGCAGTTTTGTCCCAAACTTCAATTCTGTAATCTTTTATGTTAGCATTATCTTGAAGACTCTTCAAGAAAGCTCCTGTGAATTGCTGAGAATTCTGTTGTTTGATAGACTCAGTAATTTGTTTGATATCTCCTGGCAGTTTGTTCGTTTTAACAGATTTTTTAACCACAAGATATACACCTGTCATTCCTTCAACTGGCTGAGACAATTTGTTTGTTGCAACACCGAATGCAGCTCCTGCAACTCTTGGTTCCATAGCACCGTTTACAGAAGGATTGAACAAATTAACATCCGCATTGCCTTTTGTTGTTCCAAAAGCTTTCGCAGCCTGATCAAGCGATGTATATTTTCCGGCATTGATTTTTTCAATAATTTTCTTCGCAAGAACTTTATTTTTCACAATTGGTTCAATCTGATCTCTTACAGTTTCAGGATCTGCAAGACCTTCGTCTTGTTTTCCGACAACATAAGCAACAATTCTGTCACCTGTTCCTTCTACCGTGAAAATATCTGTATCACCAATTTCTCTTTTTTTATCAAAAGCCCATGCAATGACATCAGCATCTTTATCCGTATTAAGTCCCGGAAGCGTTCCTTGGAAACGGCCTACAGTTTTAGGATTGTCGAATCTGTATTTATTTTTTTCAGCTAAGTTTTTGAATTGATTAAAGCTCTTTCCTTCTGTTTGCTGTATAAATCTTGTAGCCTGGGTCAAAACTTGATTTTCAGTTTTGTCTGATGCTTTTACATTTTTCGCCAAGTGAGCGATTTTGTAAGTCATAGAGCCTGATTTTTTGTCAAGGATATTGATGATATGATAACCGAACTGTGTTTCTACTACACCAGTTGCACCTTTCGGAGAATCATTCACAAACTTCTGGAATTCCGGTACAAATTTCGGCTGAGCTGGCGTGGTCCATCCAACGTTACCACCTTGTGCTGCAGAACCTTTGTCATCAGAGAATTTCAAATCATCTGCAAAAGTTGCCGGATTAGCTTTCACGGCCGCATAGATACTGTCTGCCAATTTCTTAGCCTGTTCCTTGGTTCTTGTAACAGATTTATCTTGCTTCCCGATTTCTGTATCTTTGTAAGAAATCAAAATATGTCTTGTTTCTGTAGAATCAGACGGTTTTTTATCTAATAATTTTGAAACTACATATAGATTCTGCTCTTTGTATGGTCCAAAAATCTGTCCGATAGCCGCTGTTGCAATTTTATCTTTCAATTCTGCCGGCAATTGCGTTGGACTAACATACTGAGGAATGAATGGCACATCAGAATTCAATTCAACGAACATAGAATCGTTCTTTGTATTCTGGAAGTTTTCAGTCCCGTTAGAAGCGTCCGTCCCTTTAAGGTATAGCTTGTTCAACTCGTTCAAAGTTGCAGCATCATCCTGAGCGCTTGGTGTCGCAGGAAAATAAGCATAAGCTAAATTTCTGCTTGCTGTAGCTTTGAATCTCGTCGGATGTTGTTTGATATAATCTGCAAGATCTTGTGTTGTAACTTTTACATCATTCTTTTTAGAGAATTCTAAATAATCAACTTTTACAAAATCGATGTTTGCCATATCATCACGGAACTTCATCATCAATTCCGCTTCTTTTTTGCTTGCAGTGATTCCTGATGTGATGTTACCAAACAGCATTCTTGCCATCATTCTGTACTCTATAGCTTTCTTACTTTTTAGCCAGAAATTGTATTGTTCAGGATTTGTAGCTTGCCAATCCGAAATCATTTTCTTGAATTCCTGAGTTTTGAAATTCCCTTTTTCATCAAAAGCGCCTTGATTTTGAGCGAACATTGGATCATATTGCAACTGACTCCAGAATACCTCATCAGTCAGCTTAAGCCCCATTTTTTCAAATTGTTGCTTGATTAATTTTGATTGAACAAGAATCTGCCAAGCCTGCTCTTCAAGACCTTTTGTCTGTTGTCCTTGTTGCTGGGCTTGCTGCTGCATAATGAAAAGCTGGTCATTGAATTCATCTCTTGTAATTTCTTCACCGTTAACCTTACCAAGAATATTCGGGTTTTTACCAAAAACCTTATCTATTGTATCAGGATTAACCAAGAAAGCCAAAAGTGCTAATGCAATAACGCCTACTAACAGCCACGACCTTTTTCTAATTTCGCCTAAAATTGCCATCTTTATATTAAGTGTTTATAATCAGTCTGCGAAAATACATATTTTTAACAGAATAGGAAAAATTATTTCGAAACATTTGTGAATGTGAGATATAAAACAAGAAAAACCTCTAAAATATAGAGGTTTTCGGTTTACTTGTCATTTTTTTTATCGAGCATTTTTTCACGCATTTTCCCTTCATTCTGGAAAAGCTTAAGAACCTGTTGCGGTGTAAGGATTTTCAAAAACTTATCTGCATACGCTCTTCTGTTATTAAGCAATTGCTGTCCTACATCAAAACTTTGATTCAGCCGGCTTGTTGCTTCTTCATCACTCAATTTATCAAAATTCTTATCCGAATGAAACTTTTCCTTTATCAATCTCTGATTACTCTGATATTCGGTAAAAAGATTTTTGAATTCTTCTTGCTTATCAGCAGGAATATCAAGATCATCAATAGTGATATTCTCTTTCATCTTTTGTAAGAAAACAGAACGTTCTTTTACGGACATATTACTTACAGCCGCTCTTTTCTCATCCATATTCATAGCTCTCCACTCAGACGCCCTGGGAATATTCTGGCTCTGTTGTTGTCTCATAGCTGTTCCTGCTGGTGAAAAAGATGATGTAGGTGCACTCCTGAAAGAAGAATTTCCCGTTGATCTCTGAACTGTATTTGCTGATCTTCTTTCCTGTCCTCTTACAGTATGGGCAGAGAATAATCCGGCGATGAAAATAGTCAATAACAATTTTTTCATTTCTCTCTGTTTTTGTTATTAATTATAAAGGTCCAGGTAAACATCCTGTTCGCTGTTTCTGTCAATATCTTTTATCTGGTCTGGCGTGAAAGCTGCAAGAACTTTTTCCACTTCCGCTTCAGGCTTTATTTTTGTTTCAGCGGCATAATCCTGTCTGTCGGTATTGTCAAAACTGCTGTTTCTATGCTTTTGAGGTCTGGATAGATTTGCAATAGACGGATTCTGTTTAAAATGCTCTTTATGTTCTACCGTTTGAATCTGGTTTGGAACAGCATTATTATCAGCCATTGAACTAACTGATTGTTGTTCTGTAGAATGGATTTCGTAAATGCTGTCAACAATTGGCTTTTGCTGAGCCATCTGCATCTCCGGATTATCATTAAGTCCTAGAAAAGCTGTAATTCCTCCAATCAGAACAACTGCAGCTGCAGCCACCCATTTGAAATTAAGAGAAAAGACTTTTGTTTCTTTCTGAACAACAGGCTTTTTTTCCTCCGTTATTTTCGAAATTACTTGAGACTGAATCATCTTAAAAAACTCATCCGAAGGTTCCGGGTAAGGTGTTTTTCTGTTCAGTTTTTCTATATCAATTTTCATTTCTTCTTATTTAATTTTTCATTTGTGGAATGGAATGTCGATGACATTTCATAACTATTCTCTTATTTTTCTAAAACTCTTCAGAGTAATTATCCTTAATGTATTGTTCTACTTTATCTTTGGCATAATGATAATTCGTTTTCAGTGTCCCGACCGACATATCTAATATCTTGGAAATCTCCTCATAAGGCAAATCATCATAATACCGCATATTGAACACAAGCTTCTGTTTCTCCGGCAATGTCTGAATTGCTTTTTGCAACAGAATCTGAATTTCCTCCGCATCTTTCCCGGCATTATCAGCAACCAGATTCTGCATATGGTATTCTGCATCTTCATCGGTCTTTTTCATCCGGTTCATTTTATTGAGCTGCTGCAAAGATTCGTTGGTTGCAATTCTGTAGAGCCAAGTGTATAATTTGCTATCACTCTTGAACTGGTGAATGTTCTGATACGCCTTGATAAATGTATCCTGCAAAACATCCTGAGCGAGGTCATGGTCCACAATCAGTCGCCTGATATGCCAATAAAGCCGGCTCTGATAGGCATCCATCATGGCACGCAGACCTTTTTCCAGCGTTTGTGAGGCCAATAAAAGTTTTAAAATCTCCTCATCCTTGAGCTTCATTCAGATGTTTCGTAGTTTTTGATTAAAAAATAAGACCAAAGTTAAATTTTTTTTTGAATTTTATTTTTAGTTTAACACAAAGACTCAAGGTTTTTGCACCAAGTTCACAATTAATCAATAATTATTCCGCTTAAAATAAATATTCTTTGTGCCAAGCTTTGTGAACTTTGTGGTTATATAAAAATTATCTTTGTCGTATGAAAACAGTTATCATCGGCTCTGGAAATGTCGCTTACCATCTTGTGAAAGCTTTTAAACAAAATCATATTGACATTCATCAAATATTTGGAAGGAATGAAGCTGAATTATCAAAAATTTCGACTGAATTCAACATTCCTTTTTCAACGAATCAATTGGAAGATGCGGAACTATATATTATTGCAGTTTCCGATTCTGCAGTTGAAAACGTTTCTGAATTGATTAAAAATGAAAATGCATTGGTAGCTCATACTTCCGGTTCACTTCCTATGGAAATCCTGAAAGGCAATTACAGAAAAGCAAGTTTTTATCCTTTGCAGACTTTTTCTAAAACCAAGAATCTGGCTTACTCCAAAATCCCGTTTTTTATTGAGGCCGAAAATCAAATTGATGAAAAATCACTATTTGAACTCGCTTCAATTATTTCTGAAAATGTGGAAACTTCGGATTACGAAAAGAGAAAATACATTCATCTGACCGCCGTTTTTGCCTGCAATTTCGTGAACCATCTGTTTGCGAGGGCGAAGGAAATTTCGGATTCCCAGGATTTACCTTTCGAATATTTCATCCCTTTGATTGATGAGACTGTAGAAAAAATCCATCATCTGGAACCAAAATCTGCCCAGACAGGACCGGCCGTAAGAGGAGACGAGAGGATTCTGAAACTTCATGAAGATCTGATTACTGATAAAGAACATTTGAAAATATATCAGCTGATGAATGAGTCTATAAAAAAAATGTACGGCAAATAATGTAACATTTCTGAGAATCCTGCACTAATTAATTGAAAACAGAAAATAAAAAACATGCAATCTCTAAAAAAATTAGTCATTCTTCCTTTACTATTATTAGGATTAATGATTTCTGCACAAGAAACTGCCAATCGTTTCTTTTATGAATTAAGCTTCAAGCCAAAAAAAGATTCGGCGAGAATTGATAAAGTAATGGCAACGCTTGATATTGTAAAAGATAAATCCATCTATCAGGATTTTACAATCACAGCTCAGGATTCTATCATAAAAATAGCTGTGGAAGAAATGCAGAAAAGCAAAACTTGGAAAGACTTATCGAAAACGATAAAAATGCCAAAATTCGCTTTCAAGATATATAAACTATATCCTGATATGAAGGAGCAATATGTGGACAGAATAAGCAAAAACCTCTTCGCTTACGAAGAGAATATAAAATTCGACTGGAAAATCCTTTCTGACAAAGAAAAGATCGGAGAATACAACACTCAAAAAGCAACAACAGAATTCGGTGGCAGAAAATGGACAGCCTGGTTTTCTACAGATATACCTTTTCAGGATGGACCTTACAAATTCTACGGATTACCTGGATTAATCGTGAAAATTGAGGATGAAGGTAAAAACTATTCATGGCTGTTGTCCGGAAACAAAACAGTGAAGGATTGGAAAGAGTTTTCCTACGTAGAAGATATCCAGGCCAAATCCGGCATGACAAGCAATGAGAAAAAAATTATCCCTAAGGATAAATTCGAAAAAGCCTATGCTGCTTTCAAGCAAGATCCGATGGCAGAATGGCGTGCACAGGTTCCCCAAAACATGCTGACAATGAAAATGCCGGGCAGCGATATCACAATAGGTGAAATGATGAAAAATCAAGAAAAAATCGCAAAAGATTTTTTCAATGCGAATGACAATCCAATAGAAGTGGTTCAGGCCACAGAGAAAAAGAAAAAATAAATAACAAACCGGAAATTAGTTTCCGGTTTTTTTATGACAAACATCTTATTTAGATTTATTTAAAATAAGCTATCTTTGTAGTCCAAAAATTTTAGTCTTGCAAACAAAACACATCGATAAACTCTGTTGTTTTCCGAAAAACAAAATCGGGAAAATTCTTGGTTATGATAATGAAAACCTTCAGATGCCAACAAAAATCATCGAAATGGGACTGCTTCCGGAAACCACTTTCAGAGTTCTTTATCAGGCTCCTTTTAACGGTCCGCTTTATATAGAATATGGCTCGGACAAAACCAGAATTGCCCTGAGAGAAGCAGAAGCAAGATTTATTCAGGTAGAAGTTTCGGAATGATGCAGGAGAAAAAACAAAAACAGATTCTATTGGTAGGAAATCCTAATGTCGGGAAATCCACACTTTTCAATGTTCTTTGCAACAGAAAGCAAAAAACAGGTAATTATGCCGGGGTTACAGTAGCCAGCCATTCCGGAAATTACATTTACAAAAACGAGGAAATCGAGGTTATAGATTTGCCTGGTTCTTACAGCATCTACCCAACTTCCGAAGATGAAGCTATATTTTCACGTTATCTGATTCAGGAAGATTATTCCGGTGTTGTTTACATTGCTGATGCGATTAATATGAGAAGAAGTCTGCTTCTTTTTCAGCAGATTCAGGATTTGGGAATTCCTGCGGTTTTGGTAGTCAATCAAGTGGATGAGGCCGAAAAACGAGGAATTAAAATTGATATTTCCAGGCTTTCAGAGATTCTGAACATTCCGGTTTTTGAAACCAACGCTAAAAATAATGTCGGAATAGAAACAGTTCGGGAAGCGGTTTTTAATAATGAATTCAAAATTGCGGAGACTAATTCCTTCGAAATTCCTTTGGAGCAAAAAGCTTTGGTTTACAAGGTTTCATCAAATACGTCAGAAAAGAATCTTTACAAGATCTGGACACTTTTAGCCGCAGATACTTATCTCGGAAAGATTGAAAACATCCACGAGATTATCACTCAGGAAGACACCAAATGCAGTGTTCCAAAACGTTTGCAGATTACCGAAACAGTAAGACGCTATCAGAATATTGATAAAATCACCTCTGAAATCACTGAGAAAAAACCACAGTTAAAGGAATTACTGACAGAAAAATTAGACAAGATTCTAGTTCATAAAGTTTGGGGATATCTGATTTTTTTATTGATTTTATTATTGATTTTCCAAAGCGTTTTCTTCCTTGCAGAATATCCAATGACCTGGATTGAAGATTTTTTCACCTGGCTATCAGCTTTTTCAGCGGATCATCTTCCGGAAGGGCCGGTCAATTCTTTGGTTTCCAGTGGAATTATTCCGGGAATTGGCGGGATTTTGGTTTTTGCACCGCAGATTGGAATCCTTTTGTATTTCCTTTATTTGTTAGAAGATTCGGGATATATGGCGAGAGTTGTTTTCCTGATGGACAGGATGCTAAGACCTTTTGGACTGAATGGAAAAAGTATTGTTCCATTAGTGTCTGGGACAGCTTGTGCGATTCCTGCGATAATGTCCACAAGAAACATCGAAAATGTCAAAGAAAGATTGATTACAATTCTTGTAACGCCTTTTATGACGTGTTCTGCAAGACTTCCTATTTACAGTATTATCATCGGATTGATTATTCCTGACGAGAATTTTTATGGTATCAAATACAGAGCAATTGCCTTAATGATAATGTATCTGTTGGGTTTTCTAATGGCTTTGTTATCGTCATTTATATTGAAAAGTTTCATCAAAACCAAAATCAAGAGTTTCCTGGTAATGGATTTACCGACTTACAAAATGCCGTTGTTTGGTTATGATTTCAAACTGGTATTAGGAAAAGTCTGGGAGTTTATTTCCGGAGCTGGAAAAGTGATTTTCACCGTCAGTATTATTCTTTGGGCTTTGAGTTATTTTGGTCCGCCACAACATAAAAATGAAATCCTAGCAACCAATTCTTCATTGGACCATTCTTATCTGGGAAGAATCGGAAGAACGATGGAACCTGCCATTGCACCACTCGGTTACGACTGGAAAATGGGAATCGGAATCCTGACCAGTTTTGCGGCTAGAGAGGTTTTTGTTGGAACATTATCCACACTTTACAGTTTGGACGATGAAGCGCCTGAAGGAAAATTGATCGAGAAAATGAGACTAGACGTTCATCCAAACGGCGAGAAAGTCTTCAGCTTTGCGACTGGTGTTTCGATTTTGATTTTCTATGCTTTTGCAATGCAGTGTATCTCAACTATTGCAGTTGTTTATAGGGAAACGAGAAGCTTGAAATGGACAATGTTACAAACTGTCTCAATGACATTTTTGGCATACTTTTCGGCTTTGATTGTTTATCAGATTTTAAAGTAAATTATACGTGGACAATTCGTTAATCATACAATATGTTATCGTGGGCGTCATTGTTTTAGCCGCCATCTATGCTATTGTCCGAAAATTCTCAAAAACATTTTCTAAAAAAAACAAAGGAAAAAACTGCGGTCCGGATTGTGGCTGTTCTTAAAATAAAAAGTGTTCATATCGGACACTTTATTTTTTAGCAAATGTCAGATTATTGTATTTTTGCCAAACCTTAAAATTAGAAAATGTCATTAATAAAATCAATCTCCGGGATCCGCGGAACTATTGGCGGAAAAGTCAACGATAACCTGACGCCGCTTGATGTGGTGAAATTTGCTTCGGCATTCGGAACCTGGCTTCAGAACAATAAAAATAAAAAAGATTTAACCTTAGTTATCGGAAGAGACGCGAGAATCTCTGGCCAGATGGTTTCTTCTTTGGTTACTGCCACTTTGCAAGGTCTTGGGATCAATGTGGTTGATTTGGGACTTTCTACAACGCCAACTGTTGAAGTTATGGTTCCTGAACTGAAAGCTGACGGCGGAATCATCCTGACGGCTTCTCATAATCCAAAACAATGGAACGCTCTGAAATTGTTGAATGACAAAGGAGAATTCATCAGTGGAGAAAACGGCGCAGAAGTTTTGGCTTTGGCAGAAAATGAAGACTTCAATTATGCGGAGGTGGATGATTTGGGAAAATATGAAACCAGAGAAGATGGTTTTGATATTCATATTCAGAAGATTTTGGAATTACCAACGGTAGATGTTGAAGCAATAAAAGCTAAGAAATTCAAAGTGGTTTTGGATGCGGTTAATTCTACTGGAGGAATTTCTATTCCATCACTTTTGGAAAAATTAGGCGTCGAAGTTGTAAAATTATATTGTGAACCGACCGGCCATTTTCCTCATAATCCCGAACCTTTAAAAGAACATCTAGGTGACATCTGCGAACTGGTAAAAAAAGAAGGTGCAGATATGGGAATCGTTGTGGATCCGGATGTTGACAGACTGGCTTTGATCGATGAAAAAGGCGAAATGTTTGGCGAAGAATACACTCTGGTTGCTGTTGCAGATTATCTTTTGAAAAATAAAAAAGGGGCTGCTATTTCCAATCTTTCTTCAAGCCGTGCCTTGAGAGATGTTGCTAAAAATCTGGATTCAGAATATTTTGCAAGCGCTGTCGGTGAAGTTAATGTAGTTAACCTGATGAAAGAGAAAAATGCTGTAATCGGGGGCGAAGGAAATGGTGGTATTATCTATCCTGATTTGCATTATGGAAGAGATTCTTTGGTTGGTGTTGCATTATTCTTGACTCATTTAGCAAAAGAAAATAAAACGGTTTCTGAACTGAGAGCAGGTTATCCGGCTTATTTTATGGGCAAAAAGAAAATCGAATTAACGCCTGAAATTGATGTTGATGCTTTGCTGGTGAAAGTTCAGAATGAATTTAAAAATGAAGAAATCTCTACTGTTGACGGTGTGAAAATTGATTTTGCAGAAAATTGGGTTCACTTGAGAAAATCTAATACAGAACCGATTATCAGGATTTATACCGAAGCTTTTTCGCAGGAAGAAGCGGATAAATTGGGCGATGATATGATTGCGAAAATCAAAAGTTTGATATAAAATTGAAGGAAGCAAAATTTGCTTCCTTTTTTATTTAGTTACAATCACGCTTGTTTTTAGGATTCCGCACTTTGTATTTGGTTTCAAACAGACTTGTTTTTGTAGTTTGCAGACTTCAATTTTGGCAAAATCTGCTTAATACTCCATATTCCTCAGCTTCTTAGAAGTTGTGCCAATGAACAAAGCTGTTAAAACCGTCATCGTCCCACCGAAAACAACAGAACGTACAACACCCATTAATTTGGCAGTCAATCCACTTTCAAACTGCCCCAGTTCATTACTTGACATAATGAAAATCGAGTTAACGCTCAAAACTCTGCCACGGATTTCTTCTGGTGTTTTCAACTGAACAATCGTTCCACGAATCACAACACTGATGCCGTCCAACATTCCACTTAAAACTAAGAATCCAAATGATAGCCAATACATTTTCGACAATCCAAATCCTATAATACACAGTCCAAATCCAGTTGCCACGCAAAGCAAAATCTTTCCTTGGTTTTTCTTCAAAGGAACTAATGACAAAGTAATAATAATCAACATCGAACCAATATCAGAAGCCGCATTCAAAAGTCCGAAACCTTCTGAGCCCACCTTCAGAATATCGCTTGCAAAAACCGGAATCATCGCAACTGCACCACCAAAAAGGACCGCGAACATATCCAGCATCTGAGCGCCAAAGATCTCTTTTGTTTTATAAATATAAGCTAATCCTTCCTTCATACTTTCGAAAACTTTCACATCCTTATTTTTATTTTCAGATTGCTGTTGGTGTAAAGTCCAAAAAAACAAAGAAGCTAAAAACATACTGCCAATAATTACCACTAGTGTCCATTTTATTGTAATCAGCGCAATCAGAAAACCACCTAAAGCGTGACCGGAAACCGAAGCAATTAAGAAAGTTGCCTGGTTCAGCGTTACAGCATAAGGCAGATTTTCCTGCTTCACAATTCTCGGAATCATACTTGGAACTAATGGACCGAGAAACGAACGCGAAATTCCCGTAAAAAAAATGACCGCATAAATAAAATAAGTAATCTCGTGTCCCGTAAAATGCATCCTGTGTCCAAAAAAAGCCGGAATCAATAGCAAACTTATCAGAACCACATAGGCATAATTACAAATCAATAGCAGTTTTTTCTTCTCGTTCATGTCAATGATATGACCGGCATACAGTGCGCAGGAAACCGCAGGAATCACTTCCGAAAGTCCAATTAATCCAATAGAAAACGGGTCCTTTGTCAACTGATAAACCCACCAACCTAGCAAGGTTGCGAGCATCCTGAAAGCGATGATAAGGAAGAATCTTCCTGTCAGGAGATGGCGGAATTCTATATTTTTTAAAACGCGAAGTGGTGTAAAAGAAATCATTATACAAAAGTAGTCGTTGTACGCCAATTACTTTCACATAAACTATAATTTTTTAGGAGCTTCAACCGATTTACATTGCAATCGCGGCGGGTTCAGAATCATAGTCAATCCTGAATATTCAAAAAAAATCAGATTGTATTACCTATGCTTTTAAATCTTAGTAGTAATAATAATTAGTAGTAGAACTGTTAACTAATGACACAATTAATGCGACAAATGCCGTCACACCAACAACAGAACCTACTACAATAGCTGTTGTCCCGCCCGGATTATTTTTTTTAATAACCCTTATGTCATTCTTTGCAATGCTTAATTCCTGACTATTAGCAATTCCAATTATTTTATCTTCCTCCACACTGGAAAGTCTAATCTTATATTTAGGTTTATTGTACTCATAAACTGTATAATTCTTTCCTACCTGAAGTGAAGAAAAATCATTTTTATTCACATTATTCCTATAGATAGTCGTAGTACAGGATTGTAACAAAAGAAGCAGACAAATAATAAAAGAAAAAGTTCTCATTGTAAATTTAGTTTTGCCAAATATACTGCAATTTTTCTATCATTCGCCAAACGCGGAATTTTATTTTGTCCCCCCAATTTCCCTTCAGATTTGGCATAATCCTGAAACGCATTTTTCTTCAGCTTCGTAATAATCAACGGTTGTAGGATATTTCCAGAAATCAAATCATCATAATAAGTATTCCGTTGTCTGAGTTGTAAATCAAGTTCAGATTTGAAAGCACCAAAATTCTCAGGTTCTTTTTCAAACTCGATAAACCATTCATGGTAAGGTAAGCCTTCTTCGGGATTAACTTCTGGCGCGAGGTGAAATTCGGTAATCTGAGCAGGAAACTTTTCAACCGTTGCTTTCAAAGCTTCTTCAACTTCGAATGCGATCACGTGTTCTCCGAAAGCCGAAGTAAAATGTTTCGTTCTTCCCGAAACCAAAATCCGGTAAGGATTTTTATCGATAAACCGCACAACATCTCCAATAGAATACGCCCAAAGTCCTGAGTTAGTCGTCAGGATCAATGCATAATCTTTGTTAAGCTCAACATCTTTTAATGTCAATCTTTCTGCATTGGGTTTTCCATATTGTTCGAGTGGAATAAACTCGTAAAAAATCCCGTGATTGGTCAACAGCAATAATCCTTCTTTTGTATAATCATCCTGGAATGCAAAGAAACCTTCCGAAGCTGGAAAAGTCTGAACAATGTCGACAGGTTTTCCAAGCAATTCGTTCATCTTGTCACGGTAAGGTTCGTAGTTCACGCCACCTGTGATGATTAACTGAAGATTCGGGAAAATTTGTGTGATTTTTTTGTTGTGTCTGTCAATGAGTTTTTCAAAATACATAATCAGCCAGGGCGGAATCCCGGAAATCAGGGTCATATTTTCCCTCTCGGTTTCTTCCACGATTTTATCTACCTTGGTTTCCCAGTCTTCGATACAGTTGGTTTCCCAGCTCGGCAATCTGTTTTTTTGAAGATAATTCGGGATGTGATGAGCGACAATTCCTGACAGTCTTCCGGTTTTTACACCGCTGATTTCTTCCAGCTCCGGAGAACCTTGAAGGAAAATCATTTTTCCACCAACAAAATCGGCGTTATTTTTTTTCCCGATGTAATGGAAAATCGCACTTTGAGCAGCAGCAACCTGAAAAGGCATTGCTTCTTTGGAAATCGGGATATACTTGGAACCTGATGTTGTTCCGGAAGTTTTGGCGAAATATTCCGGCAAATCCGGCCAAAGGATTTTGGATTGTCCTTTTTTGACTTTCTCTATGTATGGTTTCAGATCTTCGTAATCTGCAACAGGGACATTTTTTTGGAAATCCTCAATCGATTTTATAGCTTCAAATTGATGTTCTCTTCCGAATAATGTTTTTTTCGCTGTCTTTACCAAATCTAAAAGCAATTCCTGCTGATCTTTGATCGCTTTGGTTTTAAAACTGTTGGATTTTTCGATATGTTTTTTTGCCCAGATGAGCGCAATCTTTTTCTTAATGAAATTTAGCATTGATAAAATTTTCAATTGTCAAATTTATAGCTTTCTTGTGTAAAAGTTGTGTATGTCTATATATTTTAAACGCAAGGTCCGCAAAGACTTTTTGTTATTATTGAAAATAGTTTTAAGGTTGCAAAGCCGTAAACTTAGTAAAGAATTTTTATCCGCTCTAAATCTAAACTGTTGAAATTGATTCATCGAACCAGTTCGTTAGGTTTCTTACGGAATGACAAATGCTGTTTTTATGTTGAAAAATTGTTTTTGTTTTGTATCTGCAGCCCGACTTGAGCGGAAATCCTTTTTGTTATTGCGAGTGTACAAAGGTTCAACAGATTGCTTCATTTCGTTCGCAATGACAAAAAGATTGGGAGCGGAAGGCGGATTAAGCTGCCCAAAATAAAATTAAAGATTCTGAGATTCAAAGATTTAAAATTTTCAAAGAAGTATTGTGATTTTCAAAGAAATTGTTTACTTTTGCACCTCGAATAATTATAAAAATTTATAAACAATGTTTGCAATTGTAGAAATAGCAGGGCTTCAATACAAAGTTGAGCAAAACCAAAAGTTGTTTGTGAACCGTTTGAAAGGAGATAAAGGAGCAAAAGTTTCTTTTGATAAAGTTCTTCTTACTGTGAACGGTGCAGTAACTGTAGGTGCCCCGGCTGTAAGCGGTATCACCGTAGATGTAGAAATTCTTGACCATGTTCAGGCTGACAAAGTAATCGTTTTCAAAAAGAAAAGAAGAAAAGGTTATGCTAAGAAAAATGGTCACAGACAGCAATTAACTCAAATTCTTGTAACTGGTATTACTGGATTTGACGGTGCGAAAAAAGAGGCTAAAAAAGCTGCTCCTAAGAAAGCTGCTAAAGCTGAAGTAACAGAAACCAGCGAATCTGCTGAATAATTTTTAATCCAAAAAAGCTTAAAATAAAATGGCACACAAGAAAGGAGTCGGTAGTTCCAAAAACGGTAGAGAATCTCACTCTAAAAGACTAGGTGTTAAGATTTTCGGAGGTCAAGAAGCTATTGCCGGTAACATCATCATCAGACAAAGAGGTACGCAACACCACCCAGGTGAAAACGTTGGTATGGGTAAAGACCACACTTTGTTTGCATTGGTAGACGGTAAAGTAGTTTTCAGAAAGAAAGCAAACAACAGATCTTTCGTTTCTGTTGAACCAAACGCATAATCAACAGCGTTTTATAAAAATAAAAGATCCCGGCTTTTCAGTCGGGATTTTTTTTACGATTATGTTCCTCTTTTACATTAACTCTAATTGTTCTTCTGTGAACTCCATATTGTGGAATACGTTCTGAACATCATCATCTTCTTCAAAGCGCTCCAGCATCTTCATATTGGCCTTGAACTGGTCGTCGCTCATTCCTTTGGTATTGTTCGGAATTCTTTGTAATTCGGCACTTTTTGCTTCGATTCCAAGTTCGTCTAATTTATGAGACATCGAACCGAAATCTTCGAATGCTGTTGTAATCATAACTTCATTTTCGTCCTGGTCGATTTCTTCTGCGCCACCATCAATCATTTCCATTTCGAAATCATCCCAATCGGATTTGATCTGAGCTTTATCGATTGTGAAAATACCTTTTCTATCAAAGATAAAAGCTAATTCACCATTCTTACCAAGATTTCCATCGAACTTATTAAAAATCGCTCTGACATTAGCTACAGTTCTTGTTGGATTATTAGTCGTACATTCTACAAAGAAAGCAACTCCGCCTTGTCCGTAGCCTTCATAAGTGATTTCCTCATAGTTTTCCGCATCTGCACCGCTTGCCTTTTTTATTGCTCTTTCGACATTGTCTTTTGGCATATTGGCACCTTTAGCATTCTGAATGCATCTTCGCAATGCTGGATTGGATTCCGGATCAGTTCCGCCGGCTTTTACTGCCAAGGCAATATCCTTTCCTATTTTTGAAAATGTTTTGGCCATTTTATCCCATCTGGCCATTTTTGAAGCTTTTCTATATTCGAATGCTCTTCCCATTTTTTGTGATTATTTATTTGTGCAAAAATACTGAATTATAGAAATAAAAAAAATACCTCCAATTACTTGGAGGCATTTTTATTTAGAAATAATGTTTAATTATTTTCTTTTTTTAGTTGATTTTTTAGCTGGAGCTTTTTTCACAACTTTTTTCTCAACTACTGGAAGATCTGATTTTTGAAGAGCGTCCCAAGCTGCACCATTCACAGCTTCAACAACAACTTTTCTATCAGCTTGTCTTTCAGCATCAGAAGCTGTAGCAGGAACTTTAGCATCTCTCTTACCAACTCCAACTGATTTCAATTGGTTAGCATTTACTCCTTGTGCTTCAAGAGCTTTAACAACAGAAGCTGCTCTTTCTCTAGATAATTTCAAGTTGTAAGCTTCAGAACCTTTAGCATCCGTGTGACCAGTTACTAAGAATGTAGCATCTTTAGCACCTTTAAGGATTTCTGCGGCTTGATTAATTTTACCAGCAGATTCTGGTCTTAATGTAGCTTTGTTGAAATCAAATAAGATATTTTGAAGAGCTCCAGTCGCTTCAGTAGCATAAGCTGCTGCTGGCTTAGGACATCCTTGATATTCTGGAAGTCCAGGAACTGTAGGACAAGCATCATCTTTATCTAGTACACCATCACCATCTGTATCTGGCCAAGGGCAACCTTTGTTTTCTGCTGGACCAGGAACGTCAACACAAGCATCATCTTTGTCTAATACTCCGTCACCATCTGTATCCGGCCAAGGGCAACCATTATTTTCTTTTGGACCAGCTACGTCTGGACATTGATCATCGATATCTGGGATACCGTCTCCATCTGTATCAGGACATCCTTGGAACTCAGGTAAACCTGGTGTGTCAGGACATCTGTCATCCTTATCAGGAATTCCGTCTTTATCTCTGTCTGTATTACCAAATCTGAATAACAATGAAGCAGAAGCTTGCCAGAAGTTAGCAACGTTTGATTTATCAACTGGTGTAGTAACGTAATCTCCTTGAACACCTAAACCGAAGTTTTTAGTCACCCAGAAGTTAATCCCCGCACCTGTACTAACAGTAAAGTGGTTTGCTTTTCCAGTTAAATCACCATCTTCGTTGTACGCCCCATAGTATTCACCTTTAGTGTCTGTTTTAGGGAAAGTAAGACCTGTGTAGTCATGTCTCAGGTAGTTAGCACCAACTCTCAAATATGGATCAAACCAAGACTCTTCATCCCAAAGAAGACCAGCTGCTTTAAATTGAACACCAAGACCTGTCATTAAGAAGAATTCTTTGTCCATTTGGAATCTTTTGTTGTCAACATTTCCAACAGTAGTTTGCCAGTCAAGAACTAAACCTTTACCAAGGCTTCTTGCAACAGTTAATTTAGACAATGGTGGGGTAATTGAATACTTAGAAACACCAAAAAGATTATCTCCGAAATTTTTGAATGAGAACGTATTGCTGAAATTACCTCTTTGAGCAACGTGATTCACTCCATGAGCACCTACTCCTATTACCCACTTATTGGTAGTAGTTTGTGCGAAAACAGTAGAGGCAACAGTAAGCGCCAATGCTGAAATTCCTAATTTTAGATTTTTCATAGAATTAAATGATTAAATAATTGATAATGCAAAATAAATATAATTTTTCTTTATAAACAAAGTTTTTTTAGTTTTTCTTTAACAATCGCTGAATGTTGACTTTATTTTCTCTGTCTTTTATTGCCTCTCTTTTATCATACAGTTTTTTTCCTCTAGCAAGGGAAATTAGCAATTTTGCTTTCCCATTATTATTGATATATAACTTCAAAGGGATTATAGTATTCCCAACATCCTTTAACTTTTTTTTAAGTTTTTGCAATTCGTAATTATGCAGTAGCAACTTCCGTTCCCTTTTTGTTTTATGGTTGTAAAAAGTTCCTAATTTATATTCATCAATCATCATATTAATGATATACAATTCATCTTCAATAAACTGGCAAAAGCTTTCTGTAATGGATGCTTTGGAAGAACGGAGCGATTTTATTTCTGTTCCCGTCAATACAATTCCGGCTTCATATTCTTCCAGAATCTCATATTCGAAACGGGCGCGCTTGTTAAAAATATTAACAGATTTTTCGATTTTAACTTTCATATGTTAATGCTTGGTGACACTTCACTATCCCAACTTATTTTCGTATTTTTGCTGGCAAATTTACAAAACTATATGTTAACAGTATCTAATTTATCATTACAGTTCGGAAAGAGAGTTCTCTTTGACGAAGTTAATATAAAATTCACGAAAGGAAATTGTTATGGGATTATCGGTGCTAATGGTGCCGGGAAATCTACATTTCTTAAAATATTAAGTGGAAAGCAGGAATCCACTTCCGGTAATGTTTCTCTGGAACCTGGAAAAAGAATGTCTGTGCTTGAGCAAGATCACTTTGCTTACGATAACTTTACCGTATTAGAAACGGTTCTTAGAGGAAACAAAAGACTTTTCGAAATCAAAGAAGAAATGGATGCGCTTTATGCAAAAGAAGACTTTTCTGATGAAGATGGAATCAAAGCAGGAGAATTAGGCGTTATCTATGACGAAATGGGCGGCTGGAACTCCGAAGCTGATGCTCAAACAATGCTTTCTAACGTAGGAATCAAAGATGACATGCATTACCAAATGATGTCGGAACTGGAAAATAAGGACAAAGTAAGAGTTTTGCTAGCTCAGGCATTGTTCGGTAACCCTGACGTTCTAATTCTGGATGAGCCTACCAATGACCTGGATATCTCAACAATTGCCTGGTTGGAAGATTTCCTAGCAGATTATGAAAATACCGTAATTGTAGTATCTCACGACCGTCACTTCTTAGATGCCGTTTGTACACACATTGGAGACTTAGATTATTCAAAATTAAACCTATACACAGGTAACTACTCCTTCTGGTATCAGGCGTCTCAGTTAGCAACAAGACAAAGAGCTCAGGCTAACAAAAAAGCAGAAGAAAAGAAAAAAGAATTACAGGACTTCATCGCACGGTTCAGTTCCAACGTAGCGAAGGCTAAACAGGCAACTGCACGTAAAAAGATGATTGACAAACTGAACATCGATGATATCAAACCTTCTTCAAGACGTTATCCAGCCATTATTTTCGATATCGAAAGAGAAGTTGGCGACCAGATTCTGGATGTGAAAGGTCTTGAAAAAACAAAAGACGGTGAATTGTTGTTCTCAAACATCGACCTAAACCTTAAAAAGGGCGATAAAGTAGCTGTTATCTCCAGAAATTCATTGGCTATTACAGAGTTTTTCCAAATCATTTCCGGAACAACTGAAGCGGACAAAGGAACTTATAATTGGGGTGTAACCACCAACCAATCTTATATGCCTTTGGACAACACAGATTACTTCCAGGATGATGTCAACCTGGTAGACTGGCTGAGACAATTCACAAAGAATGATGAGGAAAGACACGAAGAGTTTATGCGCGGTTTCTTGGGAAGAATGTTGTTCTCCGGAGACGAGGCTCTAAAATCTTGTAAAGTGCTTTCCGGTGGTGAGAAAATGCGTTGTATGTTCAGTAGAATGATGCTTCAGAAAGCTAATGTTCTTCTTTTGGATGAGCCAACCAATCACCTGGATTTGGAAAGTATTACAACCTTGAACAACTCTTTGAATAACTTCAAAGGTAACATCCTGTTATCTTCTCATGACCACGAATTGTTGGAAACTGTCTGTAACAGAATCATCGAGTTGACGCCGAAAGGAATCATAGACAGAGATATGACTTACGACGAATATCTTGGAGACAAAAAAATCAAAGAATTACAGGAGCAGATGTATTCTTAATCCTGATTGGAAAAATAAATTTAATATAGGCATCTCAAATTTCGGGATGCTTTTTATTTTTATACGGCCGATGATTTGTTGGACTGAAACGATGCTTTGTTGGATTGAAACGAACCTTTGTTTTTTTTGAACGATGCCTTGTTTGGTTGACACGACCTCTAGTTGGGTTGAGACTTTGGCTGCATTGAAATTAATGAGAGAAAAAATATTAAAATAAATTAAAAACATAGTGAAGCATTTTTTTAATTTTAATAAAATATATCAACCTTATGAATTCATTAAAATATCTTCTCTTGATTCTGCTAATTCCGTTTCTGGGAATGTCACAGAACAAAGACTCCCGTTATCAGCCAAAGCCCTACGTGCAGCTCAAACATCCGGAATGGAGCAAAAATGCAACAATTTACGAAGTTAATATCCGACAATATACCAAAGAAGGTACTTTCAAAGCATTTGAAAAACATCTGCCACGACTCAAAAAAATGGGCGTTGATATTCTTTGGTTGATGCCGATTCATCCCATTGGAGAAGTACATAGAAAAGGAAAATTAGGAAGTTATTATTCAGTAAAAGATTTCAAAGGGGTTAATCCTGATTTCGGAACTTTGAACGATCTGAAAAGTTTGGTTGACAAAATCCATTCGATGGGAATGTATATCATTATCGATTGGGTAGGAAATCATTCTGCCTGGGACAATCCTTTAGCAAAAGAACATCCGGACTGGTACACAAAATCGAGAGAAGGAAACTTCCAACCGACACCTTGGTACGATTGGGATGATGTCATCGATTTCGATTATAACAATCCGGACTTCCGGGAATATATGACCGGCGCTCTTAAATATTGGGTGAAAGAAGCTAATATCGATGGTTACAGATGTGATGTTGCGGGTTTTATTCCGGTTGATTTTTGGGAAAATGCAAGAGAAGAGCTTGACCAGATCAAACCTGTTTTTATGCTGGCCGAATGGGAATCCCGCGATCTTTACAGAAAATCATTTGACATGACCTATTCTTGGTCGCTTTGGGACAAACTAAAACTGGCGACAACTGGCGGAAAGGGCGCCAATGCTTTATACGAATATATGGCGCACGATGTTGGGAGCTTCCCTTACGATTCTTACCGAATGTTATTCACAGATAATCACGATAAAAATTCCTGGGAAGGCAATCAGTTTTCTAATTTCGAAAAAGGCCTGGAAACGGCAATGGCTCTTTGCGGAACTGCCAACGGAATGCCTCTGGTCTATAGCGGACAAGAAGCAGGATTGGACAGAAGTCTTGCGTTTTTTGAGAAAGATGAAATCGTTTGGAAAGACCACAAATTCTATGGTATGTATCAGAAATTATTTGATTTGAAACATAAGAATCAAGCGCTCTGGAACGGAAAATGGGGTGGAGAAATGATCCGAGTAACCAACAACCAGATGAATGATGTTTTATCCTTTTACAGAGAGAAGAACGACGATGCAGTTTTATCTATTTTCAATTTTTCCGATAAAAGTCTCCCCACCTCTGTTGATACCAAATATTATTATGGGCAGTACAGAGAATTGTTTACAGGAAAAATCTTTAATATTAATTCTGAAAAGACAGTTATTAATCTGAAGCCTTTGGAATATCTGGTTTTGGTTAAGAATTAATTC
This sequence comes from Epilithonimonas pallida, assembly GCF_900182975.1. Lineage (NCBI taxonomy): Bacteria > Pseudomonadati > Bacteroidota > Flavobacteriia > Flavobacteriales > Weeksellaceae > Epilithonimonas > Epilithonimonas pallida. Next base: position 76,912 of record NZ_FXUO01000002.1, read on the forward strand.
AATTTAATTATACAAAAAATTCAGCTTCGTTTATACGAGGCTGTTTTTGTCTGCGTAATTGAGTTTAAAGAAAATAAAAGTCATAATGGAAAATGCCAGAAGCGAACTTCCACCGTAACTGAAAAATGGCAACGGAATCCCAACAGTTGGAAAAAGTCCCATAACCATTCCAAGATTTATGGCAAAGTGAATCAATAATATGGATGCGAAACAATAGCCAAAAACACGGTTGAAGGTGGATTTTTGCTGTTCCGCCAGATAATAGATCCTTCCGATAAAAATGGCATAACAAAGTATAAGAATTGTACTGCCTAGAAAACCCCATTCTTCACCAACAGTACAAAAGATATAATCGGTTTCCTGTTCGGGAACAAATTTGCCTTGTGTCACAGAGCCTTGCTTATAGCCTTTTCCCGTAAGTCCACCTGAACCTATTGCTGTTTTTGAGTAGAGCAAATTATATCCCGATGTATCACGAAATGCTTTTTCACCTTTGTATAAAACCTCAACTCTCTCACGTTGATGCTTTGGCAACTTTGTTAATATATAAGGTGAGCCGTAAGATAGCGCGCTCAGAACACCAACTGTAAGAACAATTGCGATGATGTACATCACATTTCCCTGTATAGAATAGAAATTAAGGAAAACAAAAATGGCGGCTATAATGAGAATTGCAATTACGACATATAACGGATTAACAGCAATTGAAACCAAAAAAACGGCTGCAAAAATAAATATCACACCGAATAACCAACCGGAAAGTCCTTCTCTGTAAAGCGCCATTAAAAATGCAAAAAATACAAGAAGAGAACCAACATCGGGAATCATCAAAACAACAACTCCGGGAATGGCAACAATTGCCAGGGAGGTATAAAGAACTTTTCTGTTCTTGAGATTAAAATCAGGGTTCGAGACATAATTTGCCAGCATAAGAGCGGTTCCGATTTTTGCAAATTCTACCGGTTGCATTGTAAATCCTCCGAACTTGTACCAGTTTTTCTGTCCCAGGATTTCCGTTCCAAAAGGAAAAAGCCCGACCAGTAATAAAACGCCTCCAACATAGATAATCGCTGACATATTCTCGAAAAACTTTGTTCGCATGAAGAATATAATCAATCCGACAAAGCATGAGATCCCGAAGAAAATCATTTGTTTCTTTCCTAGACCTGCATCAACACTATTGATGTTAACTATTGCGAAAACACATAAAAGGATGTAAAGTCCAATCCCTAATTTATCTATACCTTCTGCCCACTTCATCTTGTACCGGATTTTAAAGGTTTAACTTTTGAGCTGTCTTTTTTCAGTTTTTTTTCATTAATTGCCTGCAGGCTGTCTTTGATTCTCTTGAGTTTCACAGAATCTACGGGAGGTTCTTTGTACCAGCCTTTTCTTTTCATATCGGCAATATACTGACGTTTATACTCCGGCATAAAACTGGAGGTAATCATTTTCTTGTAAAGGTGTTCTCTCTTCAGTTCTCCTGTGATATATTTTTCAGCAATCGTTGTACAAGCCGGACCAGCCCAGGTTGCACCAAATCCTGCGTGTTCCATAACGGCAGCTACAACAATCTTTGGTTTATCAGCCGGCGCAATTAAAACAAAAATAGAGTTATCCTTTCCTTGCGGAACCTGCGCTGTTCCTGTTTTGGCCAATTGAGTGAAATCTTTGGACATCAGCCCTCGCCCTGTTCCTCTCAGCATTACGGCTTCCATACCCTGAATGACCACATTATAAAACTGAGGGTTCTGAACCAATGTATAATGCTTTTTCTTGAATCTTGGGTCGGGATTTGGTTTTCCGTCAATCGATTTAACAATATGAGGCGTATAATACCAGCCTTTGTTAGCAATAGCAGCCACAAAGTTGGCCATCTGAATTGGAGTAAGCAATACATCGCCCTGCCCCATTCCGTTGAATATTGCTCCCGTTGCTAATGGATCCCAGTTTTTAGGATCTTTTTTAGAACCGCTGGCTTTATAGATGTGTGCCATTCTTTTCTCATAGAATTCTCCGGATGGGATTCTACCTTTTGCACCGACCGCTAAGTCATTATTTAAAAATTCTCCAACGCCGAAGCTGTTAAGGATCTTTTTCCATTCATCAACGCCTTTCGACGGATTTCCCGGGTATTTATTAATTATATTAAGGTAAGCATAACTGAAATAACAGTTGCTAGAAACCTGAATTGACGGAATCAATGGGTCTGCGCCACCATGACCTTTGATTCTCAGACCTCTGTAATTAAAACCACCTCCACAAGGAAAAACCGTTTTGTCTGTCATTACACCCATTTGCATAGCGGCAAGCGCAGTCAGCAATTTGAATGTGGATCCAGGAGGATAAGCCGCCTGAACAGAACGGTCAAACGTTGGTTTGTTTTCGTATATGGTATCGTTAGCCAATCGATAGAGATTCCTGGATTTGTTTGGTCCTGTAAAAAGATTCGGATCGATGTCGGGGCCGGTTGCCATTGTTAGAATCTCGCCATTATTAGGATCAATTGCCACGATTGCTCCATGTTTGTTTACGAGCATTTCTTCGGCCATTCTTTGTAGATCGTAATCGATGGTTAAAGTCAAATCTTTTCCTGTAACCACTTCTTTATCAAGTTCTCCGTTTTTATATGAGCCGATGCTTCTTTGGCGAATATCTTTCTGGATATATTTCATCCCCTTTTCACCACGGAGTTCTTTTTCGTAAGCTTTTTCTATTCCACTTTTTCCAGCAATATCTCCGGGTAGATAATACAGTGAGTCCTTCATGATATCACTATCATTAACCTGATTGGTATAGCCTAAAAGATTTCCAGAAGTATTGATTTCATATTGTCTTTGCGGACGGGGAACAATACTAAAAGCAGGATACTTGAATATCAATTCCTGAATTCTCGCCATATCCTCACGACTCAGATTCTTCATAAAAGTCATCGGTGTCAATCGGGAATAATATTTCTCTTTCTCAATATTTTTCATCGTTTTGATGAATTCCGGTTTTGAGATGTTAACGAGCTTACAGAATCCAAGCGTATCAAAATCCGGTTTTAAAAGTGCCGCTGTGTAAGAAATCTCGAATGCCGGTTGATTACCTACAAGAATTTTTCCGTTCCTGTCAAAAATAACACCTCTTGGCGGAATGACATATTCGATTTTAATGGAGGTATTGGCTGCATTAAGCGCATATCTGTCTGTAAATAATTGCAAATACGACAACCTTGCAATAAATATTAGTGCAATGACAGAAAGGGCGAGAATAATTCTGAGATATTGTGATTTCATATGTACCTTTCTATTTTTTTAAGAGGACATATGCAACCTCCATGTCAAAGAAAATTTGGATTGTTTTTTTATACACATTTTTCGGTTTCAGACTTTTTGCTTGATTTTAAATGCTAATGTATAGGCTAATATAAATACGAACGAAATTATACTGGTTACTATTACATTAAATAAAATTTCAAAGAACCTATTAAATTTAAAAAATTCGATGAACTGTACCAAAAATTGGTGAATAAAAATACTCGTGATAATAAAAAATATGAACTGTGTCCATTGGATACTTTGGAAAGAGAAAAAATCCGTCGTTGTATCCGTAGATGTCCGGAATATAATTGTTCTAAAATACGCGATAACTGTTGTTGCAAAAGCATTAATCCCCCAGGTTCCTAAAAACGCATCCACACACAATCCTAATAAAAAGCTCAATCCTAAAAACTGGAACTGATTTCGGAAAAACGGATAAAACATCACAAAAACAGGATAAAGCACAGGAATGTATTGACCAAACAAAGCAATTCTGTTCAGAATGAAAACCTGAAAAGCTGTAAGCAATGCTATCAAAAGCAAGTCGGATGCAATGTTTCTACTGACCATCTTTTTTAATTTGAGCTTTTAAAGTATCATCTATTTTCTGAACTTCTGATTTTTTGAGATTTCTTACAACGTAAACCGTACTCAATTTTCCGATTTTTTCGCTTAACTCTACAGACACATCCCAGAATCCTGTTTTGCTATCAACCTGGTAACCGGCAACCGTACCAACCATAATTCCTGCTGGAAAAATGGATGATTTTCCATCGGTCACAACAGTATCGCCAACTTTTAGCGGAACATATTTAGGAATATCTGATAAGGTCATCGTTCTGGAATCATCACCTTTCCAGGATAACGTCCCGAAATAGCCGGACTTCTTAAGCGAAGCACTGATTTTGATTTTATTGGTACTCAAAACCGATTGTACCAAAGAATAGTTATCCGTTGTATTAATGACGATTCCGGCAATTCCGCGAGGCGCAATAACACCCATTTTGGAACTAACGCCTTGCAAGCGTCCCCTATTGATTGTAAAGTAATTATCTTTTCTATTGATGCTATTGAAAACAACTTCACCATCAACAAAGGTATAAATCTGCCCACCTCCGATGGTATCATAAACTCTTCGGAAAACAGGTTTGTCCAACTTTTCCTTTCCGTAAAGTTCTTTCATCAAAGCTTTGTTCTGAGTAACAAGGTCTTCATTGATTTGTTTTAATTTCAGGTACGATGTGCCTTCATCAATGTAACCTGAAACCCAGGAATTAAAGGCCGCAGTTTTTGCCGCCAGGAAACTTTGTTGCATAGAGTTCTTGCTGAATATCAGTACAATTGCCACCAATTGTAAGAATATAAAGAACACAAACAATGCATTCTTTGAAAAAAATCTCAGCAAAGCACCCATCTAAGTTATAAATGATAATTGAAAAATTATAAATGACATGTTATTTGACACTGTCAAACTTCATTTAAATTTTACAGATAATTGTATTATTTAATTAAGAAATTGAATTTATCCATATTCTTAAGAGCAATCCCTGTTCCTCTTACAACAGCTCTCAACGGGTCTTCTGCAACGAAAACAGGAAGTCCGGTTTTTCTGTGAAGTCTGTCTGCCAAACCTCTCAGAAGAGCACCACCCCCAGCAAGATAAATACCCGTTTTGTAAATATCGGCAGCCAGTTCCGGAGGCGTCAAAGATAAAGTTTCCATTACCGCATCCTCGATTCTTATAATCGATTTATCAAGCGCTTTGGCAATTTCTTTATAGTTGACCATAATTTCCTTCGGTTTTCCGGTAATCAAATCACGACCTTGTACAGGAATATCATCAATCGGAACATCCAATTCTTCAACTGCTGAACCAACTTCCAATTTGATTCTTTCCGCTGTTCTTTCCCCGATATATAAATTGTGATGCGTTCTTAAGTAATAAGCAATATCGTTTGTGAAAACATCCCCTGCGATTTTCACAGATTTGTCACAAACAATCCCGCCAAGTGCAACCACGGCAATTTCTGTTGTACCGCCACCTATATCGATAATCATATTACCTTCTGGTTTCTGAACATCAATCCCAACTCCTATTGCGGCCGCCATCGGCTCATAAATCAAACGAACTTCTTTCGCATTAACTTTCTGGGCAGAGTCTCTTACCGCTCTTTTCTCAACCTCAGTAATGCCGGACGGAATACAAATAACAATTCTTAACGCGGGTTGAAAAAGCTTCCCTTTGATACCAGGAATCTGTTTGATAAATTCCTTAATCATATGTTCGGAAGCGTGGAAATCGGCGATAACGCCATCCTTCAACGGGCGGATTGTTTTTATATCCTCGTGAGTTTTCCCCTGCATATGTTTTGCCTGTTCTCCAACAGCAATCGGTTTCCCGGAAGAGCGCTCTATCGCAACGATAGAAGGCTGATCTACAACAATTTTGTTGTTGTGTATAATTAGCGTATTCGCCGTACCTAAGTCAATCGCAATCTCCTGCGTGAACATATCCAATAAACCCATTTCCGTTCAATAATTGTTAAGTTTACAAAGATATAAATTTAGACTCATTCTATATATTCAATTCAAAATAATTTGGTTAAAATTTTATTAAAATTTGAAGCCGCAGGTTTATAAAAATTTATAAAAAACAGTCCAGAATATTTCCATCATATCAAAACTTCAACAACTTAATTACATCCTTGAAAATCTGTTGTTAATTTTGATAAAGTTTATAGATTTTGTCAATTTTTCAAAATGATATTCATAAACGCTCTTAGTTTTAAAAATTGTAAATTTGCCAACTGAAAATGAGCCAAAAAAATAAATTCCATCAAACTTCTGATTTTGCCGTTCTCAGCATCAGTTATGAAAAAGCTGATGCACAAACTCGTGGAAAATTTGCATTTTTTGATGAACACATCAAGTCGTTTGTCAACCAAATCCACGAGCAGGACTATGGTGACGCTTTTGTGGTTTCTACCTGTAACAGAACGGAGATTTATTCAACGACCAAAAATTACCTTCACATTGCAGAGCTATACTGCGATACGGTTGGTGTCAGCCTCTCAGATTTTTTACAATATGTGAATGTGATCCAGCGCGAAGATGCACTTTTCCACCTTTTCCGCGTTGCAGCAGGTCTGGAAAGTCAGATTATCGGTGATTTTGAGATCGTTTCCCAAATCAAAAATGCTTATCAGCGGTTCAAAAAATATAAGGACTTTTCTAATCCATATCTTGAGAGAGCAATTAACTCATCGATTCAAATATCCAAAAGAATCAAGAATGAAACCGGAATCAGTACAGGTTCGGCTTCTGTTTCCTACGCCGCCGTTCATTATATATTGAATAATACAAGGCATATTCACGAGAAGAATATTCTTCTTTTGGGTGTTGGAGAAATCGGACAAAATACAATTGAAAATCTCGTAAAACATATCTATCAGCCGAAAATCAAAATAGCCAACCGTTCTTTTGAAAAAGCTGAGAAAATTGCTGATAAATATAAAATCCCACAAATTGATTTCAATCTGTTTCCGGAAGAGCTGAAGCAAACTGACGTTCTGATTGTAGCAACAGGCGCGCAGAAATATATTATTGACGAAACCAATTTTCCAAAAGATAAAGAAATGCTGGTCATCGATTTATCGATTCCGAATAATGTTCAGAAGGAAATAGGTGAGCTGGAAAATGTAACCCTGATTGATGTTGACCAACTTTCGCAAACCATCAAACAAACGATGGAACAGCGAAAAAAAGAAATTCCGAAAGCCGAAAGCATTATCAAAGAAATGGCAAAGGAATTTGTAGATTGGGAAAAAAAGAGAAAACTGGCTCCGAATATCAATCAGTTCAAAAACTCTTTGAAACAGATTGAGGAACATGAAATGCACAACATCCATAAAAAATTCAATTATGCTAAAATTGAAGATATGGAATTGTCTAACAAACTGGTGCAAAAACTAACCAATCGATTTGCAAAATACATTCTGGAAAATCCTTTGCGGGCGAACGAAGTCACGAAATTAATGGAGGAAATTCTGGATATTCATAAACAAGAATCTTATGAAAACAATAAGAATAGGAACGAGAAATAGTCCGCTTGCACTTTGGCAGGCTCACGAAGTTGAATCAAAACTTAAAGCATTAGGTTTTGAAACCGAGATTGTTCCTATCCTGAGTTCCGGAGACAAAAATCTTGACCAACCGCTCTATGCACTGGGGATTACCGGTGTTTTCACGAAAGATTTGGATATTGCCTTATTAAATAAAGAAATAGACATTGCCGTTCATTCTCTCAAAGATGTTCCTACCCAATTGCCACAAAACATTCGGATTTCTGCAGTTTTGGAAAGAGATTTCCCTGAAGATGTTTTGGTAAGAAATAATGATGCGGAACCTTTGGATTTGGAAGTTCTGAAAATCGCGACCAGCAGCTTGAGAAGACGGGCGTTCTGGCTGAAGGAATTTCCTGAAACCGAATTCACGGATATCAGAGGAAATGTTCAGACACGTTTGAAAAAACTGGACGACGGCATCGCCGATGCAACTATTTTTTCTTTGGCAGGAATCAAAAGAATGAATCTGGATATCCACTACGAACAGATTCCGTTCTTATTGCAAGCACCTTCGCAAGGGGTTGTTGCGATCGCAAGTTTGTCTGATAATAAAGAATTAAACGAATCTTTAAAATCGATTTCTCATAAAGAAACCGAAATCTGCGTGACGATAGAACGGGAGTTCCTGAAAACCCTTGAAGGTGGTTGTACTGCTCCGATTGGCGCAAAAGCTGAAATGGTTGACGGACAAATCCGATTCCTGGGAAGACTCTGTTCCCTTGATGGGAAAAACTGCATCGAAACCGATGAAATTTTTGATTGGAACGATTCCGAAAACTTTGGCGAAATATTAGCCAAAAAAGTTTTAGAAAACGGTGGCAAGGAATTGATGGAAGAAATTAAAAGATCTTTATAATTTTAAACCACAAAGACGCAAAAGGCTTTCACAAAGTGCACGATTGAGCATAAAACTTTGTATTCTTAGTGAAGAAACTTCGTGCACTTTGTGTTAAAATTCCCAATATGAAAATCCTTTTTACAAAATCATTGGACAAAGAAAAAGTTTCCGAGAAATTGGGAACAGATTTTTCGGTTGATTTTGTTGAAGTCATTCATACTGAAATTTTAAAAACTAAAACTTTCGGTTTAAAAAACAATTCGCTGATTTTTACAAGCGTGAATGGTGTTAAAGCCTTTTTTAAGAATGGTTTTGAACCTAATGAGAATTTTACAGAGCCAAAAAATTATAACAAAATCTACGTTGTCGGTTCGCAGACGAAAAAAGAATTGAGGAAACATAATTTCGGGGCTTTTAAACTTTGCAAGAATGCGAGTGAACTTTCGCAATTCATTGTCGAAAATTCTGTGAATGAAAAATTTCTGCATTTTTGCGGTAATATTGCGATTGATATTTTGGACAAAAGGCTTCCTCTGCAGAATATTTCTTACAAAAAACTCCCTGTTTATAAAACGGAACTATTGTATCCGAAAATCGATGAGAAATATCAGGCGATTGTTTTTTTCAGTCCGAGTGGAGTTCGTAGTTTTGCAAAGTTTAATAGTTTGGATGGCGTGAAGATTTTTTCGATTGGAAAAACAACGACTTCCGAATTGGAAAAGCTGACTGATAATAAAATAATTACAAGCTCGAAAAACACTTTAGCTGACTTATTGAATTTGATTTTAAAAGCTACTTCGACAGGCTCAGTATGACAATGCTGATTTGATTTGAAAGGCTAAAGTTGTATTTTGCGAAGCGCGTCCCGACTTGAACGGAGCTCTTTTTCTTTTTGTTTAAAAAAGAAAAAAGCGGGAGTGGAAGGCGGATAAAGGCGCTCAAAATAATATATAAAATGATTAAAAACGATCTATATTTAAAAGCGCTTCGCGGGGAAACCGTGGAAAGACCGCCAGTCTGGATGATGAGACAAGCAGGAAGATACTTGCCGGAATTCATCGCTTTGCGTGACAAATACGACTTTTTCACAAGATGTCAGACGCCGGAACTGGCTTCGGAGATCACGGTACAGCCGATCAGAAGATTTCCTTTGGATGCCGCGATTTTGTTCTCCGACATTTTGGTGGTTCCGCAGGCAATGGGCATCGATTTCAAAATGAAAGAATCCGTTGGACCCTGGTTGGATGAACCTATCAGAACCGCCGAACAAGTTGATAACGTCATCGTTCCGGATGTAAATTATACTTTGGGTTATGTTTTTGATGCAATAGAAATGACTTTGGAAAAACTGAACAATGAGATTCCTCTGATTGGTTTTGCCGGTTCGCCTTGGACGATTTTCTGTTATTGCATAGAAGGCAGAGGTTCTAAGGATTTCAATATTGCGAAGTCTTTTTGTTTTTTACAACCAGAAGCGGCGCACAAACTCTTGCAAAAAATCACAGATACTACAATTGCTTATTTGAAAAGAAAAGTTGAAAAAGGTGTTTCTGCGGTTCAGGTTTTCGATTCTTGGGGCGGAATGCTTTCGCCTGCAGATTATCAGGAGTTTTCCTGGCAATATATCAATCAGATTGTTGAAGCGCTTGCTCCGTTAACTCACGTTGTAGTTTTCGGAAAAGGTTGTTGGTTTGCATTGGAAGATATGGCAAAATCTAAAGCTTCTGCTGTTGGTGTTGATTGGACAATCACTCCGGAATTAGCGAGACAATTCACGAATAACGCAGTGACTTTGCAAGGGAATTTTGATCCATCAAGATTACATTCTAAGCCTGAAACAATAAGAAAAATGGTTCACGAAATGATTAACCGTTTTGGGAAAGACAAATACATCGTCAACCTCGGACACGGGATTTTACCGAATATCCCTGTAGAAAATGCCGAAGCTTTTATAAAAGCGGTGGTTGAATGGAAAGCATAAACAAAAAAAGGAGCAATTGATTTGCTCCTTTTTTTATCTGGTTGTCGGCTGTTGCGACTTGTTCCAGACTGTGTCTTTTTTGGTTGTGGTTTTAGGCTGATTCCAATTATTATTGCTATTCTGCCCTGTTGTATCAATCGTTCTGTTCATACCATTGTTTGGCTGAGCAGTTTGCGGAGATTTTTTATTCATCTTCTTCTCCGATTTCGTTCTTGTTGTGTCTTGTTTTGGTGTTACTTGCGCCGTCAGAAGTACAGTTCCGAAAATCAACATAGCGCCTGCCATTAAATTTTTCATAATAATTATTTTAGTGTTGATTATCAAGACCAAACATCAAACCAAGATGATATTGAATTTAGAAATTATAAGATTTTTGGGAAAACTTTAGTATATTTTATTTTTCCAGTGCCTTTCTCATTTTTTCAACAAAAACATAAGTCGCAGGACAGATCAAAGTATTTTTGATTGTAAGATTATTGATTTGATAGATTTTCTTTCGATCTGTATGAGGATACTCCCGGCAGGCTTTTGGACGGACATCATAGATGGAACAAGTGTTGTCTCCATTCAGGAAAAAGCAAGGCAGATTCTGGAGCACTTTGTCATTATCTTCATCAATCCTAAGGAATTTTGACTCGAAATCGGCTTGCTTCATCCGCAGATGTTTTGAGATTCTTTCGATGTCTTTTTCTGTATAAAGCGGACCTGTGGTTTTACAGCAGTTAGCACAACTAAGGCAATCGATCTCTCCGAAAGTTTCTTCGTGTTTTTCTAAAACAACATAATCAAGGTTTTTAGGTGGCTTCTTTTTGAGCCCATCTAGAAACTTTTGGTGTTCCTTCCGTTTTTGCTGTGCTAGTTTTTTATAGAAATCAAGATCCATTTTGCAAAATTAGTAGTTTTCTCAGGAAAACACTAAATAATATATTCCGCCCCAAAGAACTGAGAATCCTAATACAAATAGAAATGAAGATTTTAAATCTTGCTTGTTTTTCTTTACAAAATGTTTATACAGCGTAATTGAAATAAATCCCAAAACAACTAAAGTCGGTAAAATAGTGAATGTGTACATCTTTGATGCTTTTATCAAATATACAAAAAACTGACATTAATCTTATTTTCAAGCCGTTGCGAATTCCGTAAATTTGTAATTATGAATGATATTACAACGCGAGAAGATGTGGAATATCTGGTTAAAGAATTCTATGATCGGGTTATAAAAGACGACCTCATCGGATTTTTTTTCACAGATATTGCAAAGATTGAGCTCAACCATCATCTTCCAAAGATGTATAATTTTTGGGAAAGTATTCTTTTAGGAAACCCCGTTTATGAAGGTCAGCCGATGGCAAAACATTTTCCAATTAATGATATTGTTGCTATGGAAGAAAAACATTTTAACCGTTGGCTACAGGTTTGGGAAAAAACGATTCATGACAATTTTGAAGGTGAAAATGCTGAAAACGCCATTACAAGAGCACTCAATATTGCCAGAATTATGCATCTCAAAATGACCAATGCAAGAAATCATTAGTATTTATTTTTATTTGATTCAGTTTTCAGCTATTAGCTCTTTTACATTACCTGTTCTTTTCAGGAAACCCCAGGTCTGCATCTCACCTTGCAATGCGTGTTTCAAACTTCGGAATAGCACAATATACATCAGCCAACGGTAGCCAAATCTCTGCGGAATGATGTAGAATAGATCCGTCCATTTTTGCCTTTGCATTACGAAAGCTACAAATGCCAACGAAGCATCTACCAAAAGAAATATCAGGTAATAAATAAAAATCTTGTACCCATTTCCCGATAAAATCCCAAAGAACATTATCAAATCAGCCAAAGGTGAAAATAATGGAATAATATATTGAAACAGTAAAATATTAGGCATTGCCCAAAGTCCAAGCCCTTTATATTTTGGGTTCAAAAACGTTTCCTTTTGTTTCCAAAACATTTGCATGATTCCATAAGTCCAGCGGAAACGCTGCTTCAGGAATTGCTTAACAGATTCCGGCGCTTCGGTTACAGCCACTGCACGGTTTTCATTCGCGATGTGATAACCTTTTTTCAAAATCCTGACTGTCAAATCGCAGTCTTCCGCCAATGTATCAGAAGAATAACCTCCAACCTCATTAATCACCGATCTTCTAAACGCACCAATCGCTCCCGGAATTACTGTGATTGCATTGATATTTGCGTAGGCCAGACGATCAAAATTCTGACTGGTTGTATATTCTATTGACTGCCATTTTGTGAGCCAGTTCACGCGGTTTCCCACTTTCACATTTCCTGCGACAGCAGCAATATTTTCTTTTTCCGTATCTAAAAATCTTGCGATGAGATATTTTACCGCATTCTTTTCAAGTTTTGTATCCGCATCTATGCAAACAACATATTCTGCATCTGTGTGAGAAATACCAAAATTAAGCGCGGTTGCCTTTCCGCCATTCACCTTGGTCAGTATTTTTATTTTTTCGGTATCAGCAAATGATTCTTTTACTTTTTGCAAAGTATTATCACGGCTTCCATCATCCACAAAGACGATATTGTAATCCGGATAAGTCTGGTGTAACAGGTTTTGTAATGATGAAACAATATTCACTTCCTCGTTATATGCCGGAACAATGATCGAAACTTTGGGATAGTTTTTTTGTTCTGGCAGATTATTAAGTTTTTTTTCTTTTTGATGTTCTCGTATTGCCCAGTAGATCATCAGGATTAATCGGACAATTCCTAATCCGATAAAGATCATAAACAATGCGACCAGAAAATGACTAACCCCATAGATGACTGTTGCAAGCAATAGATTAAGCTGCATGATATAATAAGCCTTGGTTTTTGGAACAGCCGGCATCAATTCATTTTTACTTTTGTGAAGGATATTTGTAAGACTTGTAAAATGATAACCTTGTTTTTGCAGCATTGGTATCAGAACATTCAAAGCTTTTACGGTTTCTGCTCTCGTTTCTCCGCCTGCATCATGAAGTAAAATAATATTACCTCTTTCTTTTCTAATTCCATCCAAAACCCTTGCAATAATCTGATCGGCTTTTACACCGGGCTGCCAATCTTCCGGATCAATATTTTCCCCAATATCAAGATAGTTTTGTTGTCTCGCTAATGCCACCGGTATAATCTCTTCCGGAGTAGTCGGTTCGGAATCAGCATTATAAGGTGCACGGAACAGAATAGTACTGTGTCCCGTAATACATTCTATTAATAATCTTGTAAGCTTCAGTTCAAGCAGTGCGCGTTGTGGATCAACCTTCGCAATATTCTCATGGGTAAAGGTATGATTCCCGATTTCGTGGCCTTCACGATAAATCCGTTTTACCAAAGGCAGATTTTTCTCTGCGTTGATTCCTACCAGAAAAAAAGCAGCAGGAACGTGATATCTGGACAGTATATCCAAAATTTGAGGCGTATAAACATCGTCAGGACCATCGTCAAACGTTAACACCAATTCTTTTTGAGATGCCGCTCCGTATTTTTTGACTTCATAAGAACTTGGATAAGAAAGATAATTCTCATCGGTAATAATTTTCTCATTCTTATCAACCTCAAGAGCAATTTTTCCATTATGTGGCGTATTAAGAACATCCAAAACTTCTCCATCACCGATATAATCAACCATCGTCTGACCTTTTACGTTTTCGAGGTTTTTCATATTAAACTTACTCAAACTATTGGATGTCAGGTCTTTATTATAAAAATTCCAGATACGGCTGTCCTCACTTCCTAAACGCCAGAGTGCTGTCCCGGCAAGCGGGTATTCCGAAGTAAACCGCATTGTATTGAAAATAGATGCGGCATCATTGAAAAAAACTGTATGTGTATTGTTATTATTATCGTTATATGAATAATTGAGATTGAATGTATTGTCGTCAAAATTGATGGTTGCTTTGCTGGCATTGGCTTTGGTAATAGCCTGCATGTAAGTTACCGATGTATTCTGATCCGGATTACTGCTCCAGTCATATCCATAGGCTCCAAGTCCCAATATTATCTTTTGCGGATTGGTTTTATCTGCCATTTTATCTGTTTGCTGCTCAACCCATTTTTGAGAGGAGATAGGACCTGAGTCACTATCGGCAGAATATTCGTCATAAGCCATCAGTACAAAATAATCTACAAACGGATCCAGCTTTCTGATATTGTAATCATCATTATCTGTCATCACATCCATTGATACCAGAAGATTATTTTTTTTGAAAATCCTGGAAAGATCTGACATAAAATCTACAAGAACCTGATCATTATCCAGATTCAAGTCCTCAAAATCGATATTAATTCCTTTGAAATGGTATTTGAGACATTGATTTGCAACTTTATTAATCAATACCATTCTTTTTTGGGGATCATTCAGAACTTTTCCAATCCCTTCCGAATGAAACTCCTGATTGGAATTATTACTTAGAATCGGCATTACGGCAACACCGGTTCTTTTGATGACTTTAAAACCTTCCGGATCCACATTGGTTTTCAGGTCTCCTGTTTTGGAATCTATAAAAAACCACTCAGGAAATACCAGATTAAGATGCCTGATATTTCTCCGCAAAGACATCAGGGACTGCGGATCCCAGGCTACATAAAATGCAGAACGGATTCCTGCCGGAAACAAATTCCAGTCCCTGCTTTGATTCTTTATTTTTTCTGCCCGGGATTCTGCTATTTTTTCTTCATTTGTATGCATTTTTTTTGCATGAATGAAGTTTCGGAATCCTTTATATTCTTTAGAAATTTTATTTTCCTGAAGATACGGCTTACTGGCTGTCATTACAGCTTTATAGTCTTCGCGGAAAGGAAGTTTCGGATTTTTGTCCATCTTCATCATCAAGATCAAAGCCGAAAAAAGCAGAATAATTACGAAGATAATAACCCTGCTGCTCCATTTCACGCTTTTCCAGCGTTTTTTATTGTCTGTCTGGAATATTTGTTTTGTCTTTTCCACTTATAGCTGATTAGAAAACTTATGCAAAGTTTTTGAAATAATGTGAAAAATTGCTTAATTTCTACTTAAAAAAAACTTAATTCTTTAGAGCCATAGTGAATCAATCCAATCCGTCAGTATATGGAACAGTAATCCCACGCCTATGATCCGGGGAACTCCCTTGAAACACAACAATAAAACATACACGCCCATTGCCCAATAGGTATGAAACGGATGAAAATTGATGCTACTCCGGTCAGGAGCAAAAATTGGCGTACTGAGTAAATGGTCTGTATCTATCAACATTGTCGCCAACATTATGAAATAAGCTTTTTTCCAATTATCCCTAAAAAACAGATATGCAATTACAATGGGAAAAACGAAGTGTAGGAAATAATGCAGAACTGTCCTTAGCCAAAAGTAATCCATTATATTCTTCCTTTTAAATAATCTTGTCGTAACTCTTCATCCAACTTTTCAATCGCATAACGGAGGCAAGTTCTTGGCATTTCTTTGTAATGAAGATTAAGAAAATCAAGCAATTCCTTTTCATTCTTGTTTCCCATTTCGCGAAGCAGCCAGCCGTTGGCTTTGTGCATCAAATCGTGTGGATGCATAAGATTTTTGAGCGCAAAGGTTTTGGTTAATTCAAAATCTCCTTTCTTGATATGATGCATCGTTCCGACAATTGCCATCCGTTTTTCCCACATATTTTCGGAATGAGAAAGTTTATTTAAAATTTTAGAATCCTGATTTTCAAAACAATATCTTCCGATAATTTTATAGCACGATGTATCAACCAAATCCCAGTTGTTGATATATTTTGTGTGTTTCAAATAAAAATCCACAATTTCTTTTTGTTGAATTTTATCTTTAGTTTTCTCAAATTTATAAACCAACATCAGCAAAGCCGTCAAACGATGTTCATGGATTGTGGAAGATAACAATTCGCTTAATTCTTCAAGAGAAATTTTATTGTAAAATTCTTTCGCAACACTTCTTTGATCTGGAACTGTTACGCCGATAAATATATCACCTTCACCATATTCGCCTTTCCCGGTTTTGAAAAATTTAGGAAAGAATTCGGCTTTGTCCGGAATGGAAAGATCCTGAAGTGCTTGTTTAATATCTGAAATTATGATTGAGTTTTTCATTTATTCAGCGGTTTCCATAATTTTTTCTTCCGTCGCAATCTTTTTCGGATTTGCCACTTTGGCGATTGTAAGTCCTTGAACGATAATTGAAAACACCACTACGCAATAAGTAATGCTGATGATAACCTGGCTGTAATCATTCATCGGGATCGATAAAGCCAACGCAATGGATACGCCACCACGGATTCCGCCCCAAACCAAAACCTTCACTGTCTGCGGACTGAATCGGTATTTAAAAGCCATAAATTTTGTTGGAAGAAAAATCGCTACCCAACGCGCCAATAAAACGATCAAAATACAAATTCCACCAGCAACCAGATATTCATTTAAATCTTTGATTAACAGCAATTCAAAACCGATAAACAGGAATAAGACAGCATTCATAATTTCATCAATCAGTTCCCAGAATTTGATGAGATAATCCTGCGTTTCGGATTTCATTTTGAAACTTTCGCTGAAATTTCCCATGAATAATCCGGCGGCAACCATTGCCAAAGGCGCAGAGATATGCATCTCGCGGGCAATCAGATAACCGCCCATAACCACTGACAATGTGATCAATACGGAAATAATATAATCATCCACAACACGCATCGCTCTGGACGCCGAATAACCGAGAAGAACCCCCAAAAGTAATCCTCCTCCAGCTTCCCGAAGCAACAATAATCCGATGTTTTCGACATTCAGGTCAACTTCTTTACCTATAGCCAATTGTAAAACGACAGTGAAAACCACCACCGCCATTCCGTCATTGAATAAAGATTCGCCAGCTACTTTGGTTTCCAATGACTTAGATACATTCGCCTGTTTCAGGATACTAAGAACCGCAACCGGATCAGTCGGGGAAATTAAAGCGCCAAAAACCAAACAATAAATAAAAGGCATCTGAACGCCAACCAAAGGCAAAAGATAATATGTCCCAAAACCAACCGCAAATGTTGAAATAATAACTCCCACCGTCGAAAAAATAACAACTGGTCCGAACTGTTCCTTCAGATCTTTGATGTTAACATGAATTCCACCCGCAAAAAGCAGAAAGTTAAGCATCGCACCCATCAGTACTTCAGTAAAATCGAAGTTGTTTACTAGTTTTGTTAGATGTGTTGTGGTTTTCGGTAAAAAATTATCACCTGATGCAACCAAAGTTACGGAAACAATAATGGCGATTACCATAATCCCGATTGTGCTGGGTAATTTCAGCACACGGTAATTGATATAGGCAAACAAAGACGCTAAAACGATAAGAACTGAAAATGAGTAATATAACTCCATTTATTTTTATTTTTAAACACAAAGACTCAAGGTTTTCACAAAGGTCTCAAGGTTATTTCTAATTATTAATTATGATAAATTGCGATTGATAACTCTACGGACACCATTTTTGAATAAATTAATATTGAAATTAATGAGTAACTCACAGGTTTCGCACAAAGTTCACAAATTACGTCGCGCGCTTTGTGCCAGCTTAGTTTCTTTGTGGTTTACTATTCTTCATCGTCAAAATATTCGAACAAGAAATCATTATAAGGAAAACGGGAAATATGAATTCTGTGAACCTCATCATAAATCATTTTCTTCATTTCCGGGAAATTTTCTTTGGTCAAAGCCGAGATAAAAACCGTCGGATGTTTGGATTTTGCCATCCAGGTTTTTTTCCACTCTTCCAGAGAAATATTTTTTTTGGATGAAGGTGTCAAATCATCTTCATCTTTTTTCTCATAACTAAAATCGTCAATCTTGTTAAACACCATAATCATCGGTTTCTGATGTGCATCAATCTCCTGAAGAATCTGATTCACAGATGCAATATGGTCTTCAAAGCTCTCATGCGAAATATCCACAACATGAATCAGCAAATCCGCTTCACGAACCTCGTCCAAAGTCGACTTAAAGGATTCAACCAACTGCGTCGGCAACTTTCTGATGAAACCAACCGTATCCGTCAAAAGAAATGGAAGATTTCCAATCACGACTTTTCTAACCGTTGTGTCTAAGGTTGCAAACAGCTTATTTTCTGCAAAAACTTCCGATTTGGACAACGCATTCATCAAGGTTGATTTTCCAACATTGGTATAACCAACCAAAGAAACTCTAACCATTTTGCCACGGTTTTGTCTTTGGGTTGACATTTGTTTGTCGATGGTTTTCAGCTTGTCTTTCAATAGA
Organism: Epilithonimonas pallida; assembly: GCF_900182975.1. NCBI lineage: Bacteria > Pseudomonadati > Bacteroidota > Flavobacteriia > Flavobacteriales > Weeksellaceae > Epilithonimonas > Epilithonimonas pallida. Next base: position 95,410 of record NZ_FXUO01000002.1, read on the forward strand.
GTGATTCGGTCGCGGATAATCCTTCTGTCGGTTTCGATTTCCGTTTCCCCAGGACCACGCATCCCGATTCCCCCTTTTTGTCTTTCGAGGTGGGTCCACATTCTGGTTAAGCGTGGTAAGAGATATTGATATTGAGCCAACTCAACCTGAGTTCTAGCATAAGAAGTTTGTGCTCTTTGCGCAAAAATATCAAGAATGAGATTGGTACGGTCCAGGATTTTGACTTCCATTTCACGTTCCAGATTTTTTAATTGAGAGGGCGATAATTCGTCATCAAAAATCACAGTTCCGATTTCATGTTCCTTAACATATTCTTTGATTTCCAATGCCTTTCCACTCCCAACAAATGTTCTGGAATCTGGCTGAGATAATTTTTGAGTAAATCTTCGGTCCACTGTAGCACCGGCTGTGTAGGCCAGAAACTCCAGCTCGTCCATATATTCTGTCAGCTTATCTTCGTCCTGGTTTTGAGTGACCAAGCCAACTAAAACCGCTCTTTCATACTGATGTTCTTTTTTTTCTAACATTTAAAATTGATAATTTTCTGATTCTGACAAGATACTATTTTTGAACAAAAAAACCAAAGAATATCTTTGGTTTTGAATTTTTTGATTGTATTAAATCTGTGCTCTACAATTTTAATTAACAAGAGTGGCTGTCAATGTTTTCTCAAAACTGAACGCCTGACTTACCGGGCAATTTTCCTTGGCGTCTTTCGCTATTTTCTGGAAATCATCTTCTGAAATTCCTGGAATTCTTGCATTAAGAGTTAATTCTGATAAAGTGATTTTACCGTCAACCAAACTTATTTTGCAATCGGTTTCCAAAGTTTCAGGATTATAACCAGCTTCCGTCAGCAGAGCAGAAGTTTTCATTGTAAAGCATCCTGCATGAGCAGCTGCCAACAATTCTTCCGGATTGGTTCCGACACCTTCTTCGAAACGGCTTTTGAAAGAATATTGTGTGTCATTGAGTGTCGTACTCTGGGTTGTTAAAACTCCGCTTCCGTCTTTTACGGTGCCTTTCCAAACTGCTTTTGCACTTCTTTTCATAAGGTAATATTTTAGTGATATTTTAAATTCTTGAATCTTTTTAACTTTAATCTTGAATTTCTCTTAATCCCAATCTACTGCGACAAATTTCATTGAGGTTGTTCCATCCGTTAAAGTTAAGAAATGTCCTTCAATTTTGTAATGATTCATTTTAGGTAAATCTTTTCCGAATAATTCCTCCAGTTTCATTCTTCCTTCGCAATACATCATTGTAGAACCAACTCCTGAAAATTTAGCTTTTCCTTTGTTGAGTTCCGCTGTGAAAAACATTCCGTTACAGCCCATTTTTGCAGTGTAACGGTTGGGCGTATCAGAATTTTTCGTCAAATCCATATTGGCTTCTAATTTCACAAGTTCATCTTTTGTAAAATCTTTGTATTCAACCAACATCTATTTTCTGTGAATATTTTCCATTATTGAACCGGATTGATTCGAGGTTTTACAAGAATACATTAAAAGCATTAACAATGATAAAACACCGATTGTCTTTAGAAATCTCATCTTTTCAAATTTACTGAATCTCTCAGCCAAATTCATACCATTAGATTTAAAATAATCATTAAATTAGCCAGCAAAATAATATTCTCAATGAAAAAAATATTTTTAGCATTAACCCTGATTCTGGGCTATGCACAAATGAGAGCTGACGAAGGGATGTGGCTTCTGATGCTTATTAAACGTCTGAACGGAGTTGATATGCAGAAAGAAGGCCTGCACTTGACGCCGGAAGAAATTTATTCTGTTAACAATTCCAGTCTGAAAGATGCCATCGTAAGCTTTGGTGGTTTCTGTACCGGTGAAATTGTTTCTAACCAGGGTTTGATTTTCACCAATCACCACTGTGGTTACGACGCTGTTGCGGCAGCTTCCACGCCTGAAAAAGACTATCTGAAGAACGGCTTCTGGGCAATGAAACCGAATGAGGAATTCAATGCTAAAGGTTTATACGTCAGATTTTTGGTGAGAATGGATGATGTTTCTGAGAGAATCAATTCCAAGCTGAATAACAATATGTCTGCAGCCGATAGAAAAGCGGTTATCGATGCTGAATATAAAGCCATCCAGGCAGAAAATTCTGAGAACGGGAAATATACTGTTGTAGTAAGAGATTTTTTCAACGGTAATGAATTCTATTATTTTGTTTACCAAGATTATAAAGACATCAGATTGGTCGGTGCGCCGCCTTCATCATTAGGAAAATTTGGTGGTGATACAGATAACTGGGAATGGCCAAGACACACTGCAGATTTCACAGTCTTCCGTGTTTATGCAGATGCTAACGGAAATCCGGCAGAATATTCTGAAGCCAACACACCATTGAAACCAAAACATTTCTTACCCGTTTCTCTTAAAGGTTACAAACCAGGAGATTTCACAATGATTTTGGGTTACCCAGGAAGAACCAACCGTTATCTGACTTCTTACGGAATCGAACAAATGGTTGATAAAGATTATCCTGCCTGGGTAGAAGCTTCTAAAGTGGCAATGGATGTCATGAAGAAATATATGGACAAAGACAAAGCGACTCAGTTAGACTATGCTTCTCAGTACGCCAGTGTTGCCAACTACTGGAAAAACAGACAGGGAACTATTGATGCGGTAAAGAAAAATGGAACGGTTGCTGAAAAACAAAAACTGGAGGAAACTTATAATCAATGGGCAGCTCAATCTCCAAATGAGCAAACTTATTACGGTGTTTTACCAGAAATCAAAGCTTACTACACTCAGGTTTCGGGCAGAAATGTAGAGAGAAATTACGCTTCTATTTTACAAAGAAATGCACACTATATTGGAACTGCTTACCAGTTAGGCAGCCTGTTCAAAACTTATGCTGACCAGGACGATGCCGGGAAAGCTGCTATGAAACAAAAAGTTCTTGATGCTGTTGAGAAAGCTTACGATGGTTTCCACGACAATGTTGAAGGTGATATGCTTGTGGCTTTGACTTCCCTTTACAAAGCAAGAGTTGCTAAAGAATTTGCATCACCAACTATTATGGCTGCTGATGTGAATAACCTTTCAACAATAGCTTACGAATCTATTTTCGCTAACAAAAAGTCTGCTTTAGCTTTCATAGAAAATCCTGACAGATTGAAAATCGATGGTGATAAATTGAGACAATTCGCCAACGGCATTGTTGAAGATCAAAAATTAGGAATCGAAAAATATTCTAAAGTAGATGAGAATTTTGCCAAAAACAGCAGATTATTCTTGGACGGACTTAGAAAAGCGCAACCAGAGAAAAAATTCTATCCGGACGCTAACTCTACCATGAGATTAACTTACGGAACGATTGAAACGTTACCTGAAAGAGCTGACAGAAACTACAAAGGTATCAAGGAAAATTATTATACTGACATCAACGGTATGGTTGCCAAATACAAAAAAGGTGACGAAGAATTTGACCTTCCTCAAAAAGTTCTTGATCTTGCCAAGAAAAAAGATTACGGACAATATGCGGATAAAAAAGGCGGATTTATGCCAATCAACTTCTTATCAAATAATGATATCACAGGCGGTAACTCCGGTTCTCCAATCATTGACGGAAACGGACATTTGATCGGTCTTGCTTTTGATGGAAACAGCGAAGCTTTGAGTGGCGACATCGTTTTCGAACCAAAATTACAGAGAACCATTAACGTAGACGTTCGTTACGTCCTTTGGATTATCGACAAATATGCTGGTGCAACAAGACTTATCAGCGAGTTAACTTTGGTAAAATAATTTATCATCAAAAATATTCTAAGCCACCATGATTTTGGTGGCTTTTTTGTTGCCGTATTCTCTTAAAATCATTTTCAGTAATTTTTTGTAAATTAGAGAAATCATTTTCTATGAGTTTAAAATCTTTATTTCATTGGTCTTATATTTTCCCTATTCTGTCATTGATTTATTACACTCTTGGTGTTGCTGATGACAGTCCTCTGCTCGCTGTTTTGGGAGGTGCACTTTTGATTTCGTCTGTTTTAGGCGCTGTTCATCATGCCGAAGTTGTAGCACACAAAGTTGGAGAACCTTTCGGAACCATTATTCTTGCGATAGCCATTACTGTTTTAGAGGTTGGGCTAATTGTTTCATTAATGGTAGCTGGCGGAAAAGAAACCCATACGCTTGCAAGAGACACCGTATTTGCAGCAGTAATGCTGATCCTGAACGGAATTCTCGGTGCATGTCTGCTAGTTGGCGGGATCAAATTCAAAGAGCAATTTTTCGCCAGAACTTCCGGAAATATGGCTTTGATAAGTCTTGTTGCAATTGTGGTGATGACTTTGATTCTACCTAATTATACCACCAGCGAACTCTCAGCAACATTCAGCAAGACACAATTAATATTTTTCTCAATCGCTTCTCTTATTATTTACAGCACATTTTTGATGGTTCAAACCGTAAGGCACCGGAATTATTTTCTTCCTGAAAATGACGACCAGCCGCACGCAGAACCACCAAGCAATTTCGAAAGTATAATGAGCCTGATTTTCCTGATTATCTGTCTAGGAGTTGTAGTATTCTTGGCAAAAGCGCTTTCGCCTCAGATAGAAAAAATGGTCCATAATTTTGGAGCGCCACAAGCATTAGTCGGAGTTATCATTGCAGCAGTCGTCCTATTACCAGAAGGAATGGCGGCGATCAAGGCCGCAAGAAGAAACCAATTTCAGACGAGCCTTAACCTTGCACTAGGTTCTGCTATTGCTAGTATCGGATTGACAATCCCGTGCGTTTCTGTAGTAGCGATTATTTACGATTTCCCATTTGTTTTAGGACTTGACATCAAGTCTATGGTTCTGTTAGCATTATCACTTTACACCGTGATGTTGTCCTTAAACCGAGGAAAAACCAATATTCTCTATGGTGTTGTTCTATTGGTCAATCTTTTTGCGTACATTTTTACAGTTATTGTTCCGTAAAATTTTTATTTTTAATGAATGAAAACCTTTGAAACTGAAAGATTGATTCTAAAACCTGCAGCAGTACAAGATGCAGATTTTTTTCTTGAATTATATAATATGCCATCGTTCATCAAATATATTGGTGACCGAAATCTTCGCACCAAAGAAGATGCGGAAAATTACATCACCAATCGCTTTCTTCCTCAGATTGAAAAATTGGGGTTCGGAAATTATGTTGTGATCCTGAAAGAGGACAACACGAAAATTGGTGCAGTTGGGATCTTTGAAAGAGAAGGTCTGGATGTTCTGGATATTGGCTTTTCCTTTTTTGAAAAATACGAAGGTAAAGGGTTCGCTTATGAATCTGCCCACAAACTGAAAGAAGTTGCCGCTAAAGAATTTGGAGTTAATAAAATCTCTGCAATTACAACCAAAGACAATTTTTCATCCCAAAAATTAATTGAAAAATTAGGCTTGAAGTTCCAGAAGATGGTAACCATTCCTAATGATAATGAAGAGTTGATGTATTATGAAAACTGAATTCGATCTACCTCATCGTATTGAGGTTGTTAAGTCAAAAAAGTTAATTGGATTCAGCATTACGACTTCTTTTCAGGATAACAAAACACCGATGGTTTGGAAGAAGTTTATGATGAGAAGAAGAGAGATCCCAAACCGAATTTCCAACCAATTATTCTCGCTTCAAATCTATCCCGAGAATTTCACGCCCGATCAGTCTTTCATCAAATATGCTTTGGCCGAAGTTCCTGATTTTGATAATATTCCCGAAGGGTTTGACATTTTCGAATTAGAAAGTGGAAAATACTTGGTTTTCAGCTATAAGGGTAAAGCGGACAACGGGCCGGAACTGTTCAGATATCTATTTCAAAATTTCATTCCGGAAAATCAATTTGAGGTTGATCACAGACCACATTTTGAAATTTTCGGTGACGATTACAACCCGAATGATAATTCTGCTGAGGAAGAGATATGGATTCCCGTAAAATAGAGCTCCATAGCTTCATAGAATATATCCAGACCTCATAAATACTATTCGGTTGGCGTTCCACAGTCATCTGTTGTGGTTCCTAATAGGTCTATAGAGGTAATGAAGCTTTCCGGATAGGTTAAGTAACGTATAATTTGAGGTTTCGAACCTCTCGAAACACAAACGCCACGCCACGCGACATGTGTATAACCGTAACCGACCTGTTCCTAACCCCACGCGACCATTGCCGAACGTCAACCGATGGCTAAAGAACCTATCCTTTATATCGTTTAAGCCAAAATCTGCTCAGCGTGGTCTTTGGTTTTTACTTTGTCGATAACCTGAGTACAAATTCCGTTTTCATCGAAAACAAAAGTCGTTCTCACGATTCCCATAAATTCTCTCCCCATAAATTTCTTCAACTGCCAAACACCAAATTTGTCAATGATATCGCGATTTTCATCTGCAATGACATCAAATGGTAATTCATTTTTTACAGCGAAATTTTTCTGACGCTTCACAGAATCTGCGCTGACACCTAATAGCTGATAACCTTTCTGCTTCAAAACCGAGTAATTATCTCTCAAATTGCAGGCTTCCGCTGTACAACCCGGCGTGCTTGCCTTCGGATAAAAGAAAACAACCAGCTTTTTGCCTTTCAGCTTTTGAGAATCGATTGGTTCTCCGTTTTGATTAGTTCCTATAAATTCCGGTAAAGAGTCGCCAACGTTCAACATAATTTCTATTTTTGTGCTACAAATTTACCATCAAAATGACGAAAAAGCAAAGAGCCAAGATTGTTCAGGAAGAATTAGAAAAATTATATCCTGAAGTTCCTATTCCACTGGATCACAAAGACGCTTATACTCTGATGGTTGCGGTTGCCCTTTCTGCACAGACGACGGACAAAAAAGTAAATCAGGTAACGCCTTCTCTTTTTGCCGTTGCTGATACGCCTGAGAAAATGGCCAAGTTGAGCGTTGAAGAAATCAAGGAATTAATCAAAGAAATCGGACTTTCGAATTCCAAAGCGAAAAACCTTAAAAAAATGGCGGAAGTTTTGGTGGAAAAATTCAATTCCGTAGTGCCACAAACTTATGAAGAGTTGGAAAGTCTGGCCGGTGTTGGTCACAAAACCGCTTCAGTCGTGATGAGTCAGGGATTTGGTTTTCCGGCGTTTCCTGTTGATACGCATATTCATAGACTGATGACACAATGGAAACTGACCTCAGGGAAAAATGTCGTTGAAACCGAAAGAGATGCTAAGAATCTTTGGGATGAAAGTGTCTGGAACAAATTACACCTTCAGATTATTTTTTACGGAAGAGAATATTCGCCAGCAAGAGGTAATAAGGACAAGGATTTTATTCCGAAACTTTTGTTTCCGGATAAAGCCTAATGATTTCTCTTTAGCATTCTTCTCATATGGAAATATTTGGTTTGTCTGATATGATGCGGATACTTCCTTCCTTTTGGAATATTATTGAAAATCAAAGCCATCGTTAATAAAATCAAAACGCCACTCAAAACCGGAGATACAGCATACCAATATCCCAATTCCTGAATTTTCCCGGCCGGAAGAACAGCAATCAAAGCTGTTGCACCACCCGGCGGATGCATCGTCTTGGTAATCTGCATCACGACAATAGAAGAAGCGACTGCAATAGATGCACTCAACCAAAGGATATCCGGCAAGAATTTATAGGCTGTAACACCAACCAATGCTGATAAAACGTGTCCGCCAATCAAGTTTCTTGGTTGGGCTAAAGGACTATTTACGGCACCGTAAATCAAAACGCTGGATGCTCCGAATGAGCCAATCAGAAAAATGTTTTCAACTCCGGTCAAATGTTGAGACTGCAAAAAAGCAATCAATCCGATCCCGAAAAAAGCACCGAGAAACGACCAAAAATGATCTTTGAAGTCAACAAGGGTTTCCTGATAAAAGATATATTTCGTATGTCTTAGTCTTCTTTTGATTTGTTTCTTCATCATTTATCTCTTTGCCCAAAGTTCCATTTTACGTTCCAAAACTTCCAATGGAAGACAACCTTGGCTCAAAACCTCATCGTGGAAAGACGCCAGATTAAACTTCTTTCCCTGCTGTTTTTGATATTTATCTCTCAACTCTCTTATTTTCATCGAACCAGTTTTGTAGCTCAGCGCTTGTCCCGGCAACGCCATATAACGCTCCACTTCTGCAGTTGCTCCAGCTTCGTCATAAGCTACATTACTCAGGAAATATTTGATGGCTTCTTCTCGTGACATTTGTCCTGTGTGGATTCCTGTATCAATTACCAGACGAACAGCTCTCAACATTTCATCACTCAAAGAACCTAATTTTTGATACGGATCAGTATAAAGCCCGAATTCCGGACCAAGTGATTCGCAATATAAAGCCCAGCCTTCGCCGTAAGCACCAATCCAGCCGAATCTCATAAACTTTGGCAACTTGGTGTTTTCCTGCTGCAAAGAAACCTGATAATGGTGACCGGGAATGGCTTCGTGAAGGAAAAGAGATTCCATCCCGGAAGTCACATTAAACTTTTTTGGGTCGGGAATCGGTATGTAAAAAATCCCGGGACGTTTTCCATCCGCACTTCCCTGTATGTATTCTGCACTTGCACTTGCTTCACGGTATTTTTCGGTTTGACGAATTTCGAAAGGACTTTTCGGAGTCACATTAAACATTGTTTTCAGCTTCGGAGTAATTTTATCCAAGATTGATTGAAAGCCCGCTAAAACTTCTTTTGAGGTCTGATAAGGCATTGCTTTCGGGTCAGTTTTTACGTGATTCAGAAACTCTTCTAGAGAACCTTTGAAGCCTACCTGGTTCTTCACTTTTTCCATTTCCTTACGAAGTCTTTCCACTTCCTTTAGTCCTGTCTGGTGAATGTCGTCCGGGGCTTTATCTGTCGTTGTCCAGCTTTTCACGTAATATGCGTAAACATTATTTCCGTTTGGCAAGGCATTATAACCATCTGTAGTTCTGGCCTTTGGCAGATATTCTTTCTCAAGAAAATCAGCCATTTTCACGTAAGCAGGAATGATCTTATTTTTGATCGCATCCTGATAAAGCTTCGCATATTTGTTAGCAATAACCGGCTTGAAATCTTTTGGCAGATTCCTGATCGGCCCGTAAAAAATATTTTTTTCGATTTCGAAAGTTGTGATTTCTTCGGCTTTCATTTGTGGAATCATTTTCACAACCAACGATTTTGGAAGTACAACATTATTTTTGATTCCGGCGCGGAAATTTTCGATGGCAGAATCCATCCAGACCGGAAACTGTTCTATCCTTTTCAGCCAATTGTCATAATCTTTTTCTGTTTTGAATGGCTGAACGCCCGTTCCGCTTCCCAACATCGGAAAAGTCAAAGGCAAACCATCAAACTGCGTAAAAGGAATATATTCCGGGTGATAGGCGTAACGTTCCTGTTTGTCGATCAATGTATATTCCAGAACATCAAAAACCACTTTCTGGTCGTTATCCAAACTATTATAATCGATTGATTTTAATTGATTCTGAACCGAGTTATAAAATGCAATTTCTTTTTTGATAAAATCCTGGCTCAGATTATCTGGTAAAAGATCATTATATCTCTCATCACCTTGCGATGTTGCTTCCAAAGGATATAATTTCAAATATTCTTCGTAATAATTGGCGGCAATAGAGTCCAGATCAGATGATGAAGGATAAGTATTTTTAAGAATTGGAGAATCTCCTTTTTTACAGGAAATAACAGAGAAAACCAATGCGAAAAGAAAAGTAATTTTATAAAAAGAATTCATCCTATAAAGATTTGATACTGTAAAGATAAGATTTTAATGGTATAAATTTTCCTGACTAATTCTATCAGTATTAATACAATATCAAAAGATTTGATGATTTTTGATATTAATATTAAAATTAATTAGCAAAAATTTTCCAAATTCATTCAATTTTTTATCTTTGTTCAACACAATTTAAAAATTTATCATTTCATAATTTATTATCCTTACAATGAAAGGAATATTAAAGATTTATCATCCAGAGGAAACTCTGAAATATTTTATCAAGAGTACTTATTGCAAATCCGTTTATAGCAACAAGCAGAATTTTTTGGAGGTAGAAGTTATAACAGATGATTCTCTCGATCACGTGGATGATGATTCTCTACAGTATAATTTCCCACAGATTTCACTTAACGTTTTCGATTTCCCGATCACAACTTCTGAACTGGAAGGGCAAACCTTTGTTGTAGAAGACACGGATGATGACACTTATACAGAAGCAGATCTCTTTGATGATGAAGAAGCTTTCTTATATGATAACAAATTAGTCTTTGATAAAAACGAAAACGATGACCTGCAACTTTGCTGGACAGGAAACATTACCGATTTTTATACGGGCTCTGATGATCCAATCGCATTCAAACTCAAATGTAATTTCCGCCAGGACGACATCGAGGTAGACGACTAATTTTTTCCGGAAAATAATATTTATATTTACTAGTCGTTATAAAAGTTAAGTTATAACGTAAACAAGCTATTTCCAATGTATCAGGATCTGGATGATATTATTTTCGAAGACAGACATAAAGCTTATGGCGCTTATGCGTTCCGTAAACATTATGGTTTCACGCTTACCAAAGCTTTGGTTGTAGGGATTTTTTTGTTTTCGGTTTTATTTTTTATCCCTATTTCCTTTATAAAAACGCAAAAGAAAACCGCAGCAAATAGCGAGAAGATCATTCCTATTGATTTGACAGAAATGCGTATCAATTATGGCGACAACAGAAACGGAAAAGGACTTGAAGAACCAAAAGAGGAAGAAGGAAGTCCGGCTCCAGTCGTAGAAAAAAAACAGGAGAAAGAAATCGTTACCGAAGTTGCAAAAGCTGCCAAGGAAAAAGTCGAAAAAGATATTCCTGAAAATACAGTTCCCATCCCAACCAGAACTAAAAATCCACCTGTAGCTACTAAGGCTAATGATAAAGCCAACACTCCGGCTGTTGCTAATTCCACTAAAAATACGACCGGAAAAACCAACGCAAAAGGCGATATCAAAAAAGAAAATGCAACTGGTGACGGCCGTGGAAATGCGGCAATCGGTAATCTTTTAAAAGGCAGAGGAACAAAATCCGGCTCACAAGGTAACGGAACCGGACCTGGCAATTATGGCGATCCATTAGGCGGTGATGGTGACGGAACAAGTCTGATTGGTGTGGATAGAAAATTAGTCGGTTTCATTCCCGGAACTATGGGAAGAGGCGGAGCACAGCCTAGTCACGATTGTTCTGCAAGCGGAAGCATTACAATTTCTTATACCGTTGACAAATCCGGAAAAGTGACTTCTGCAAGACGATTAAGCGGTGTTTCCGATCCTTGTGTAATGAATACCGCTGTAAGCTGGGTAAAGCAATATGTAAAAGCTGAGGCTGCCAGCGTCTCTTCGAAAGGAACTTATAAAATTGTTTTCTAAAATTCCTATTAATAATCATTTTTCGTAAATTTTTCCATAATCTGTTCGGGTTAATCATCAACTAATTCATAAATTTGAAACTGTTAAAAAGCAAATAAAAAACTATGGTAAATCAAAATATTTCTATCTGGGAATTCTTATTTGGAGGAGGCTTGTTAAGCGTTTCTCTTATCATTATTCTTATATTTTCGGGAATTGCAGCCATCGTTTTTTTTGGACAGAAATTATACTCGCTTAACCGGGAAAACCAGGTTGATCCTTATTTACTTAAAAACGTCAACGACCTTCTCAATGACGGAAGAATCCAGTCGGCAATTGATTTTTGCAGAAGAGACAATTCTCCCGAATCCAGAAGCGTGGAAAAGGGACTTTCCAGATTGGGAAGACCTGTAAGTGAAATTGCCAACGCAATGGAAACCCACGCACAAATAGAACTGAACAAAGCTGAAAAAAATATCGGTTTCCTGGCAACGCTATCCGGTGCTGCGCCTATGTTGGGACTTCTTGGCGGTGTTCTGATTCTGGCCTCGACTTTCGGAACATTATCAAAAACAGAAACTGTTGTTGCTCAGAATCTTTTAGCAGCCGATTTTTATAAAGCTTTGGCGCCTTCGGTTGTAGGCCTGATTGTCGGATTTTTAGCTTATATATTTCATAATATTTTAGTTGGCAAAGTGGATTATCTGTTGATGAAAATTCAGTATCATACCAATGAGTTTTTAGACATTATCAACAAACCTTCCTAAGAAATGGAATTCCGAAGAAGAACCAAAAAATTATCCGGATTGCCAATTGCGTTTTACGTGGTTGCGCTGTTATTTTTTGTGCTTTTATTTTCGTTCAATTCTCTTTATTACAAAGCATCTGAGCAACCAAAACCTGTTGTTGTAGAAACTCCAAAACCGATAGAAGAACCAAAAGCGGATTCTATTATAAAGCCACAAATCTATGTTCCAGATGTGGAAGTTTTACCGCCTGATACCGTTTCTATTGCTAAGGAAACTCCTGTTGTTAAAGAAGAAGAAGAAGAAAAAAAAGAACCTTCAAAAGCTGAAAAAGCAGATACGAAACTTTCCAAAAAAGACGAGAAAAAAGAAACGGCAACTCCGGATTCAAAAGATGACAAAATCACCAAAATAGGAAAAGACCGTGCCCTTACAGCTTTTATTCCCGGAACTATGGGAAAAGCAGGGAAATTACCGTCTCATAATTGTAAAACTAAAGGTCAGCTTGTTATGTTTTTCACGGTGGACAAAGCCGGAAATGTGACTAACGCAGGACGAAGCAGCGGAATCAAAGACGCCTGTAATATTACAGCTGCTGTTATCTGGATGAAACAATATGTGAAAGCTAAAAAATCTCAGAATATTTCTCAGGGAACTTATACGATTAATTTCTAATTTTTGTTGAATATATAATCAATGAAAATTGCAACGCTCAATATCGACTGGTGTAAAAAGTTTAAGTCTGAGAAAGTTGAAATGTTTTTAAGTCAACAAGATTTTGATTTTTTGATTTTAACAGAAGCCGTTAATCTGAACTTATCTCAATTTCCATTCAAATATTTTTCTGAACAAATTCCCGAAAACACAGAATATGAAGGTTTAAATTATTCCAAATATCTGAGCGGAGAAAAAGCTTATCGAACAATTATTTATTCTAAAGTTCCTTCAACAAGGATATTCTCTGTGATTGACAATAAGACAAGTTGGCCTTGGAATTCAAAACAGAATTCGGAGATCTGGTTATTTACGCAACCATTATCGGAACTCAATTTAAAAGAAAACCTTTTGCGAAAAACGAATTGGAAAATTGCATTAATGATTGCAATAGAATTTCGAAAATCAATCCCAAAATTTTAATCATCGGCGATTTGAACACTTCTTTTCTTGAAAATGAAAAACATTACTGTATTAATTCCGAAACTACCGAAGTTTTAAAATCACTATTTGAGAAACTTAATCTTATTAATTCGACTGAAAAAATTAAGAAAAATATCGACCACATCATTATTCCGAAATTTTTAGTAGAAAATATTACAGATGCGAAAACATTTGTTGAAAAAGAAATTTTAAGCGACCATCAAGGTGTTTTTGTCTCAATTAATCCAATCTTCTAAATTTATTTCCTTTGATTTCATCTTATTTTTAAATTTGTATTTCATTTTGAAATATGACTTCACAAGAATATCAGGAAGCTATAGATTGGCTCTTTGTACAGATGCCGAATTACCAGATTGACGGGGAAAAAGCTTACAAGCCGGGACTCGATAACATCAGAAAGCTTTGCGACTTTTTCGGAAATCCGCAGGACAAAATCAAAACGATTCACATCGGCGGAACTAATGGAAAAGGTTCTACAAGCAATATGCTGGCTTCGGTTTTACAAGAATCAGGCTACAAAACCGGACTTTATAATTCGCCCCATTTGATTGATTTTACGGAAAGAATCAAAATCAGTGGCAAAAATTGTGATAAGCGTTTTGTTTATGATTTTATACAAAAATTGAAGCATTTACCAGAAGATATTCGTCCTTCTTTTTTTGAGTTCACGACAATTATGGCTTTCGAATATTTTTATCAGCAACAAGTTGATTTTGCCATTATTGAAGTCGGTTTGGGCGGAAGATTGGATTCAACCAATATTATTAAGCCTTTAGTTTCAGCTATTACCAATGTTCAGCTTGACCACCAAAATATTCTAGGTGATACGATTGAAGAAATTGCAATAGAAAAAGCGGGAATTGTCAAGGAAAAGACTGCGATAATTTCGGGAGATGAAAATCCTGTTGTAAAGGAAATTATCCATCAAAAAGCAACTGAAGTCACAGCGGATTTCATTGATGCTACAGAAATTAAAACTGATTTAATCTCAGATTTAAAGGGTAATTATCAAAAGAAAAACATCCGGGTGGTTTTAGCTCTGGTCAATGAATTGAGGAAGCAAGGTTTGGAAATCAGTGATAAACATTTAAAACTGGGGCTTTTGAATGTTCATCAAAATACAAACTTCATTGGACGGTGGTTCGAATTTTCAAAAGAACCTTTAACCATTTGTGATACAGGACACAATCAAGCCGGATTGGAAGAAGTTTTCAATCAATTAAAAGGTTATTCTCAACAAAAGCATATTATTCTTGGTTTTGTGAATGATAAAAAAATTGATGATGTAATTCCGGTGTTACCTTCGGAAGCTCGATTCTACTTTGTAAAGCCAAGCGTTAGCAGAGGAAGACATCCGGAAGATTATGAATATCTTTTAAAAAACTTTGATCTGAATTACAATATTTTCGATTCGGTTCAGGAAGGCTATCTTGCTGCAAAACAGAATTGTAAAGATAGTGAAATGATTTTTATCGGTGGAAGCAACTTTGTAGTGGGAGATTTTTTAGAAAAAAATTTGTGAATATCACGAGAAGTTGTATATTTGCACCACTCTAAACGAGAATTAGAGGGTTCTTAGCTCAGTTGGTTCAGAGCATCTGGTTTACACCCAGAGGGTCGGGGGTTCGAATCCCTCAGGACCCACAAAAAAGGAACGAAACCTTTTAAAAAAATTCGGGTTCTTAGCTCAGTTGGTTCAGAGCATCTGGTTTACACCCAGAGGGTCGGGGGTTCGAATCCCTCAGGACCCACAAAATCTTCCAAATTATTGGGAGATTTTTTTATATCATTTTTGAAAAGGGCGATTAGCTCAGTTGGTTTAGAGCGTTGCGTTGACATCGCAGAGGTCACTGGTTCGAATCCTGTATCGCCCACTTTCTTAAACTTTTCTTAATTTATTAATTCTTACTTAACACAATCGTTAAATTTTTTATAAAAAAATTAATCGTCTGTTTAATTTTCTGATTGCGGAAAGATTTTTGCTGCAATATTGACTTGTTATTTTCCAATAATTATTTATGAACTAGAAAATTCCTTTTTATTACTAATCCTCCAAAAGGAACCTATGAAAAGATATTATGCTGTACTGATTTTTTTCTACACAGTTTTTTTGTTATACATGATGTTTTATGGTTGTGGCAGACATCCCGAATTCGGATTTCTTCAACTCAACCCTTTTCAGAGCATCAAATACTTTCTTAGCTATCACCAGGTTTTTTCTCAAAAATTCTTGGTAAATATCGTTGGAAACATTTTGGTATTTATTCCATATGGGTGGTTGGGTATTCTGGATAAGCGCCTTAATAATCTTCCGCTTTTGTTCTTCCTGTTTATTTCCTGGATATCAATGATAGAACTTGCGCAGCTTTACACCGCAAGGGGTACCGCTGATATAGATGACGTTTTTCTTAATACATTTGGGATGCTTATTGGATATACAACATTGAAATTAGCAACTTGGCTTAACGTTGCTAATATAAAACTGGAATTGGAATTAGGGTATGAAAATGTCAATTCTTATTCATATAATAGATAAGTTGACCCAATTTATAAAAATCAAGAATTCTTAATGAGGCAGTGCCTTCTAAAAGTTTTTTTTGTATGAATGGCTTCAATAGTCTGTAAAGAAGCCTGTAAAGAAAAATACCGCCTGTCTTTTTGAGTCTGAAATACGCTTTAGCTAATTTGATCTTAGAACTTTTCTCGACATCCTTATCTGTTTTTATAAGATGTGCAAGACTTTTCGCCGATTGATCAGCTTTCTCGAGAAAAATAGCATTGGTTTCTACATCATTATTAAAAATCGGGTTTTCAATATGGTCAATTTTGACCTTTGCTTTATAAAGATCTTTAGCAAAAATCAAATCTTCGTAGCCATACTGACCTATGGATTCATCAAACGGATTTTGTTTAAGAATTGATTTTTTTACAATAAAATTATTGGTTTGGAAATCCAGATAAGGTGATTTGATGCGGACTTTTACCGGTAGATTTTCTCTTTCCACAGCAAATCTCCACCTTAATCCGAATTCCGGTTTTGGTTTTGATTCATCAACCTTTCTTCCTCCATAAACGACATCTGGGCTTTTTTCATTAATAAAATCTAAATAATTCTTAACAAAATTTTTGCTGATTATTTTCCCGTCACAATCCAGAAAAAGCAAATATTCTGATATAGCATATTTTGAAAATAAATTCCTGATTTTGGAACGTCCAATATTGTTATCCAAAAAAATAAAATGATTAACAATATCCTCCAAAGGCTTATTTTTCTGAACAAATTCAGCGTCAGAAGCATCATCAATCAGGATAATTTTAGCATCAAGATTATGGGATACAATTTGATCATTCAGATCATTAACCAAATCATTGACATCAAAATTATAAATAGGAATACAAATACTTAGCTTCATACCCTATCGATAATTTTTTGTATGTCCAATTCTTCGAGACAAGCATAATCTCCCCGGAAACATTCTTTATCACCAAATACAGAACAAGGCCTGCATGACAAATCTTTTACCTGTACAATGTCATCTTCACTTTGTCCATAACCCAGAAATCCTGCGTAATGGTGTGTAGAACCCCAAACAGAAATACATCTGGTTCCCATAAGACTTGCCAAATGCATATTAGCCGAATCCATGGAAATCATCAGTTTCAACTCAGAAATCTTTTTCAGCTCTTCTTTCAATGAAAGTTTTCCTGATAGACTATGGGTGTTGGGAATTTGCTTTTCCCATCTGGTAAGGATTTCGCTTTCTTCTTTTCCACCACCAAAAAAATAAATCTTGTGATTTTTAGCCAAAATTCTTGCTAATTCGAAAGATTTCTCTTCAGGCATCATTTTACCTTTGTGTTGTGCAAAAGGTGCAAATCCAATATCTTTTTTGTTATCTGATTGATTTCTTAATTGATGTGATAATATAACATCAAATCCCATACTCCTGAAAACATCGGCATATCTTTCAACCGTTCTTTTTAATTGAAATTTATCCAGATTCCAGACATCAGTCAGTTTCTCTTTCTCGTCTTTACCTTTATCAATTTGAAATATCTTGTAGCCATGTCTGAAGAAAATCGAATTAATCATTTTTGTCCTGATCACATCGTGAAGGTCGGCAACATAATCTGGATTGAACTGCTTAATCAATTGTTTTGTTAACTTTCTGATTCCGAAAATCCCTTTGTATTCATCGAAACTTATTCCGTGGAATTTCAGTCTTGGATGTTTATCAAAAAGATCTTTGAAGTTGTCTCTGCTGACGAATACGATTTCTACATCAGGATTCTGTTCCAGAAACTCAACACAGACAGGAACAGTCATTGCTACATCCCCGAATGCAGAAAAACGATATGCCAGAATTCTTTTCACCTACTTCTTTAGTTGAAATGCAACTGCATAAAATTTGATTTGCTTGGTCATTGCCATCAAGCCGTTCGCCCTGGACGGAGACAAAAATTCCTGCAATCCGATTTCTGAAATAAAATCAAAATCAGAATCCAGAATCTCCTGTGTAGAATGCCCACTATATATTCTTACCAAAAGTGAAACAATTCCTTTGGGCAAAATCCCGTCAGAATCTGCATTGAAAAACAATTTGCCATCCTTGAATTCTGCATCAATCCAAACTTTGGACTGGCAACCTCTAATTAGATTTTCATCCGTTTTTTTCTCTTCAGAAAGGCCTTTTAATTCCTTCCCCAGGTCTATGATATATTCATACTTCTGCTCCCAATCGTCCAGAAAGGCGAATTCATCGATGAGTTCCTGTTGTTTTTCTTTGATTGTCATTCAGAATTGATTTCAATTAAAATTAAATTATATTATTAAACCGCAAAAGGCTCAAAAGCTATTACTGCTTGATATAATTAAAGAACAAAAAATCTATTTTACTTTTCTGAAGCTAAGCTTAAAAAAAATACGCTAAACTTTTGTTTCTTTTGTGGTTCATATTATTTTACGGACTGCGCAATATTCACAATTACTTTAATTGCAGCCAGCATACTTTCCAAAGGTACAAATTCGTAAGGCCCGTGGAAATTGTGTCCGCCAGCAAAGATATTAGGGCAAGGCAATCCCATATATGATAATTGCGCACCGTCTGTCCCGCCTCTGATGGCTTTGATTTTCGGCTCGATCCCGGAATCTTTCATAGCCTGTTCTGCAATATCAACAATGTGCATTTTACCTTCGAACTGCTTTTTCATATTGAGATATTGCTGCTTGATTTCTATCTCGGCCGTTTTATCGCCATACTTTTTGTTGATTTCATCAACCTTATCAGCAATCAGTTTTTTTCTTTCTTCAAATTTTTGGTCATCGTGATCACGGATGATATATTGAAGCTTAGCCTCGGAAACATCGCCTTCGAAATCTGTCAGATGGAAAAAACCTTCGAAACCTTTTGTTGTTGCAGGTGTTTCATTAGCTGGAAGTGAATTGATGAATTCTGATGCAACTAATCCCGCATTCAGCATTTTTCCAAAAGAATAGCCTGGATGTACAGACAATCCGTGGATTTTTACCACAGCCCCGGCTGCATTGAAGTTTTCAAATTCCAGCTCACCGATTTCTCCGCCGTCCATTGTATAGGCCCATTCAGCTCCGAATTTCTCAACATCAAAATGATGCGCACCTCTTCCAATCTCTTCATCCGGATTGAATCCGATCGAGATTCTACCATGTTTGATTTGCGGATTCGCCAAAAGGAATTCTGCTGCTGTTACAATCTCTGCAACGCCGGCTTTATCATCCGCACTTAGTAATGTTGTCCCGTCCGTTGTGATGATGGTTTGACCGATATACTTTTTTAAGGATTCAAATTTTGTTGATGACAAAGTAAATCCGGTTTCTTTGTTCAATAACAAATCTTCACCATCATAATTTTCCCAAATTTGCGGATTCACATTCTCGCCATTAAAATCCGGTGAAGAATCGTAATGGGCTATGAATCCAACCTGCGGAACTTTCTCCTCTTTATTAGAAGGAATGAATCCAAAAACGTATCCTTTCTCATCAATACTCACATCTTCCAATCCCAGATCCTGCAATTCTTTGTATAGATAATTGGCGATATCCCACTGCCTTTCTGTAGAAGGTGTGGTCTCACTTTCTGCGTCGCTGGTTGAATAGATTTTGATGTAAGTGATGAATCTGTTAAGAAGTTTTTCTCTCCAAATCCCGTCTAATTGGATGTTTTCCATATAATTTGCTATATCTCCGCAAAGTTATATATTTATGCAGTGAACGACAAATAATATATGATGATTGATAAGTTGTGAATTATCAAAAATCTGAGATGTTGTTGTGCGCGAGCGAAGCGAGCGCCGATTAGTATTATTGGAACGCCGAATCACAGCAGCCCGACTTGAGCGGAAATCCTTTTTACGCAACGTAGTGAAGTGAAAAGATTGGGAGCGGAAGGCGGATTAAGCTGCCCAAATATTTAAAATTGAAAGACAATGTTCTTAACAGAATGTCCACGGGACGCTATGCAGGGTTGGGGAGAAATGATTCCCACGCAGAAAAAAATAGATTACATCAACCGACTGATGGAAGTGCGTTTTGATGTTCTGGATTGCGGAAGCTTCGTGAATCCGAAAACGATGCCTCAAATGGCTGATTCCGGAATTGTGGTGGACGAGATTGACAAATCGCTTTCCAATACAAAACTCTCAGTTGTAGTAGCAAATCTACGTGGTGCTGAAAAGGCCTTGAGTCACGAGCAGATTGATATTTTGGGTTTTCCGTTTTCAATTTCCGAAACTTTTCAACACAGGAATACTAACAAAAGCAGAGAGGAAGCTTTTACCGAAGTGGTGAAAATCCTGGAGCTGACAAAATCTGAAGGCAGACAACTGAATCTCTATTTCTCAATGGCGTTCGGCAATCCTTACGGTGAAAGCTGGAAATGGGAAGATGTGGACTTTTGGGCAAAACGCTTCGAGGAAATCGGCATCAAAGATGTTCTTTTATCGGACACAACCGGCGTTGGTGATGTGGAAAGGATTTCGCTTTTGTTTAATAAAATTCCTGCGAAATATCCCGGCATTAATTTCGGGGCGCATTTTCATAATCGATACGAAGATTCTTATATCAAATTGAAAGCGGCTTATGATGAAGGCTGCAGGCGATTTGACAGCGCTATAAAAGGAATTGGCGGTTGCCCAATGGCGAAAGATGATTTGGTCGGAAATATGCCGACCGAAAAGGTTTTCACTTTTATGCAATCAGAGAAACTGGATGTTCATCAGAATCTGCTCCATTTTGAAAGTGCTTATAACATGGCGAAAGATATTTTTCATTTTTAATTTGAAGTCCAAAATATAAATTTTATCATATTTTAACAATTATTCATAAATGAAATTCGGAAATTCAAAAAAATGATGTAAATTTATTACAGAAAAAACAATTTAATATCCACGTTATGACTTCAAAAACAACTTACTTAGGCGAATCCAAAATCGAATCTGTACACGAAGCCTCTGGTGAAGTTTTCTCAACTTACATTCCTTCCAATGATTTTACTGTGAGAGAGCATTTTTCTCCGACAGACATTTTTGCAACCGCATTGGCAGAGAGTGTATTTGCTTCCCTGGTTGTTTTGGGTAAGGATAGAAACATCGACATTACCGGTGCAACTTGCGAATTGAAAAAAACAATGTATTTTGAACCAAGAAGAATTGGAGAGATTTTCTGTGTTTTTAAATTCCCTCATTCTTATTCTTTGGAGGAAAAAGAATTTATAGAGCATACTGCAAAAAACTCTCCGGTCTATCTGAGCCTTCATCCAGACATCAAGAAAATTTTCCTTTTCGAATATCAAGATTAACATAAAAAATCCTGCAATTAGCAGGATTTATTTTTATAACATACCAAGTTCAAACTTGGCTTCTTCACTCATCATTTCTTTGGTCCAGGTTGGTTCAAAAGTGAGTTCGATTTTCGCAGATTTCACGCCTTCCACACCTCTCACTTTCTCTTCCACTTCTACAGGCAGTGTTTCTGCAACGGGGCAGTTTGGTGATGTCAGAGTCATTATTACCAAAACTTCACCTTCATCCGAAATCTGAACATCATAAACCAATCCCAGTTCATAGATGTCAACTGGAATTTCAGGGTCAAAAACCGTTTTAAGTTCCTTGATTATTTCTTCACCAATATCAGCTATTTGGTCATCTGTATATTTCATTGTTAATCTAATCTTTTTAATAAATCTTCCTGACGCATCCGTCTGAAAACATTTGCCAAAGTTAAGACATCTTTTTCACAATAATGAATGATTCTGTCTATATCACCGTCTTTGTAGTATATATCGGCAACCATACTTCCGTCAATGTCGTCCTTTGGAGTGGGAATTCCGAAGACGTGAGCTAACAATTCCAGGGAAATATAATTTTTCCAGTCTCCGAATTTCCAAAGTTCCATTGTATCGATATGCGGAATTTCCCAAGGCTTTTTTCCGAACATTTGGAATGGGACAGGAGGCTGAATCCCATGAATTAAAAGTCGTCTTGCGATATAAGGAAAATCGAATTCTTTTCCGTTGTGAGCACAAAGAATAATATTATTCAAACGAGGACTATTGAATAACTCGCAGAATGAAATTAATAAGTTTCTTTCCTCGCCAGAAAATGTTTTGATTTTTAGTTTTCCGGTGTTGTTATCGATCATCCCTATCGAAATGCAAATGATCATTCCGAATTCAGCCATTATGCCAGCACGCTGCTCATAAAAATCAGAAGCCTCAACTTCTTCTTTCCTTTGATGTTTGGTTTTCTTATCCCAAAGATATTGGGTTGTAGAATCAAGATTATTCCAGGAATCAATTTGAGGAACGGTTTCGATATCTAGGAAAAGAATATTTTCGATGGGTATTTTATGAATCATCTGTATTTTAATTTCATTTTAAATTTAATAAAAAAACCCAACATTGCTGCTGGGTTATATTTTGATTTCTAAATTAATTAGAAAGGATATTCATAAATCTCCGATTCGTGATAATATGGATTTCCTGTTGGCATCAATTTCAATTTCGCTAAAGCTGTCATTACAGTGAATGTAAATAAACCTACTACGAAAACAAATGAACCTAATACCAATAATGCGTTAGAAGCATTGTTCCAATATGGACCAACCGTTCCAGGCATTACCATATTGAAATAATCTACAGCGTGACCAAAAATTACCAGGCAAGCCATAAAGGTCACCACTTTGTAATTTCTCTTGATGCTGCTGCTTACTAAAACCAATAGCGGTGCCAAGAAGTTGATGATCAGCATCGGTAAGAATGTCGGTCTGTAGTATTCGAATCTACCGAAGAAGTAGTTAACCTCTTCCGGAACGTTTGCATACCAATATAACATGAACTGACAGAACCAAAGGTAAGACCACAACATACTTGTTGCGAATAAGAACTTACCCAGATCATGAAGGTGATTATTGTTGAATTGAGGATATACACCCTTTTTCTTAAGATAAACACTAATCAGGATCATTACTGCAATAGAAGTTGATAAACAACTAACCATTGAGTACCAGATATAAAGCGTAGAATACCAGTGTGGGTCAATTGACATCAACCAATCCCAAGCCCAGGCTGCAGATGCAAACCCGAAGAATGCAATGTAACCAACACTCCAGCTATATAAGCTTGCGTAGATCTTTCTGTTTCCTTTGTTCTCATCAACCTTCTTAGAAAGACTTTTTAATTTCCAAACAAAGAATGATGCACCCACAACGTAGATAAACGTTCTGATAGCATAGAAAGGAATATTAAGGAACCTTTTCTTTTCGAATAATATCACGTCAAATTCTGGTGAATTTGGATCCGTCAAATTGGGATCCATCCAATGAAAAAGATGTCCTTGATGGGTAATATTAAGTAACATTATAATAACCAAAATTGCACCTCCGTAAGGAATATATGATGCAATAGCCTCCATTACTCTTGTTACAATAATAGACCAGCCAGCGTGTGCCGCGTGTTGGATACTGTAAAAGAATAATGCACAACAGCTGATTCCAAAAGCAAATACTGCAAAGGTGTGGATAGCTGCTAAAGGCTGATTGTGAATCTGATGCTTAGCGTGTTCTAGGTGTGCATTATGATCCTGAGGACCAACTAACTCACTAGAATGTGAAGGTGCTTCATGTCCTTTGGAATGAACCGACTCCATCCAATGAGAGATTGCAGTATCATCCAATCCGTGGTTAAGTGCATAACCAATACCGAATAAAACAACTCCTACAACAATGAGTATAATTGAATATAATCTTAATTTAGGTGAAAAACTATACATTTTTTTCTTTTTTTATTTAGCATTGGTTTTAGCTTCAGCTGCTGCTGGAGCAGTAGAAGTTTTTTCTGTCGCAGCTGGAGCAGCTGTTGCCGGAGCTGTTTTAAGAGACGGTGCTTTGAATGTATTATAAACATAAAGAGCTACTCTCCATCTATCTCCAACATTCAATTGTCCTGCATAAGATCCCATTGCATTTCTACCATTTGTTAGAACATAATGGATAGATCCTATCGTGATATCCCTATCAGCATAATTAGGAACTCCGGAATAAGCACCACTTTGTACAATTGGGCCTTGTCCATCTCCTCCTGTACCATGACAAGCAGAACAGGTATGATCAAACAATACTTTCCCTCTGGCCAAATCTTTTTCAAGATTTTCAGGCTTCAGTGGAGAAGTTGTAATTGATTTTGAAGCATCATATCCAGCGTTGTATTCATCAACATTTTTAGGTAATGTTTCCTCACTTACGATTCCATCTTTATTTTGAGAAACTGTTCCTTCAACAGGGGACAAACCAGTTTCGCCATTACGAGCAACAAAAGCCGGAATTTCGTTTTCATGATCAGAATAAGCATCCTTAGCTTTCATCAATGGATCATAAGCTACGGGGAAATACATATCCGGAAAATATACCAAAGGTGGATTATCTTTTGGGCCACAAGAATTCAGTAAAACAGTTGTTAAACCAAAGATTGCTGTCAATTTTAATATACTATTCTTCATCTTAGGCATCTTTAACAGTTATTTCTTCAACACCTGTATCAATCAACAGTTGTTTAATCGTTTCAACATCATCAGACACAAACTCCATCATAAATTTGTCATCCGTAGTTCTTGGATCTGGATTCTGAGGTTTTGCACCAGGATACATTTTATTTCTTATCAAGAAAGTCAAAGACATAAGGTGAGCAGAACAGAATACCATTAATTCAAACATTGGGTCTACGAATGCTGGCATATTATGAGCCCAGTCAAATGCAGGCTTACCACCAATATTCTGTGGCCAGTCATGATCCATTATATACCATGTCAATGTGATCCCAATTGTAACTCCGTAACAAGCATAGATAAATGCTGCGTCAGAAATCCTGGTCTTTTTTAAGCCCAAAGCTTTATCTAGTCCGTGAACCGGGAATGGCGTATAAACTTCGTTTATCTTAATCCCTTTATCATTGAAGGCTTTAACGCCGTGCATTAGATCATCGTCGTCGCCGTAAAGTCCATATATAATCTTAGTGGTGCTCATCTCCTTCTTTTGCTTTATAAGTTTCACCGGAAATTTTCAAAATACTCTTCAATTCAGCCTGCGCAATTACAGGGAATGTTCTTGCATATAAAAGGAATAATACAGAGAAGAATCCAATTGTTCCAAGATATACACCAACGTCAATTACTGTTGGCTTAAACATTGTCCAAGATGACGGTAAGTAATCTCTTGACAAGTTGATAACGATAATATCAAAACGTTCAAACCACATACCGATGTTAATGATCAATGCGATAATGAATGTCCAGAAGATATTAGTTCTAACTTTTTTGAACCAGAACGCTGCCGGTACAACCAGGTTACAGATAATCAATGCCCAGAATGCCCACCAGTAAGGTCCAACAGCCGCACCAGGAGATAGATATGTAAAATCTTCAAATCTAGAACCTGAATACCAGCCGATAAAATATTCGGTTGCATAAGCTACAGTTACCATACCACCTGTTACAACGATTACGATATTCATAATCTCGATATGGTACATTGTGATATAATCTTCTAAGTGACAAACTTTTCTTGCTACTAACAATAATGTCTGTACCATTGCAAATCCTGAGAAAATCGCTCCGGCAACAAAATATGGTGGATAGATTGTCGAGTGCCAACCTTTGATAACCGATGTCGCGAAGTCAAAGGATACCGTAGTGTGTACCGAGAATACAAGTGGCGTTGCTAAACCTGCTAACACCAAAGACAATTCTTCGAATCTTTGCCAGTGTTTTGCTTTTCCACCCCATCCAAAAGCAAGGAGCGTATAAATCTTTTTATTGAAAGGCGTTTTTGCTCTGTCTCTGATCATTGCAAAGTCAGGAATCAATCCCATAAACCAGAATACAACTGATACCGAGAAATAAGTTGAGATTGCAAATACATCCCAAAGTAACGGCGAGTTGAAGTTGGTCCAAAGTGTACCAAATTGGTTTGGTAAAGGGAAAACCCAGTATCCAACCCAGACTCTACCCATGTGAATTACCGGGAATATAGCCGCCTGACAAACAGCGAAGATCGTCATCGCCTCTGCAGAACGGTTAACAGACATTCTCCATCTTTGTCTAAATAATAATAGTACCGCCGAGATTAGTGTTCCTGCGTGACCGATACCTACCCACCATACAAAGTTGGTGATATCCCAACCCCAGTTGATCGTTCTGTTAAGTCCCCACGCACCGATTCCGGTCCCAATAGTGTAAGCGATACAACCAAATCCGTAAACGAACAGAATCAAGGCTGCATACAAAGATGCCCACCATAGTTTACCTGCACGTTCTTCGATAGGTCTTGCGATATCTTCTGTAATATCGTGATAAGTCTTGTGACCAATAATTAAAGGTTCCCTTATCGGAGCTTCGTAATGTCCTGACATTTTTTACCTATTTATTATTTAAACTTTCTTTTCTGTTTCTGATTTTAGTATGGTAGAATACATTTGGTTTTGTACCAATTTCTTCTAACAACGTATATTTTCTATTACTGCTGAACAAGCTACGAACTTCCGAATTAACATCATTCATATCTCCGAATTTCAGTGAGCCTGTAGAACAAGCATTAGCACAAGCCACCTGGAATTCTCCATCCTGAACTCTTCTGCCTTCTTTCTTAGCTTCCAGAATAACGTTCTGAGTCAATTGGATACACATAGAACATTTTTCCATTACCCCTCTTGTTCTTGTTACAACATCCGGGTTAAGAACCATTCTACCAAGGTCATTATTCATATTGAAATCGAATCTGTCATTCAATGCATAATTGAACCAGTTGAATCTTCTTACTTTATATGGACAGTTGTTCGCACAATATCTTGTACCAATACATCTGTTATAAGCCATTTGGTTCTGGCCTTGCTTACCATGAGATGTTGCAGCAACCGGGCAAACTGTTTCACAAGGAGCGTGATTACAGTGTTGACACATTACTGGCTGGAAAA
This sequence comes from Epilithonimonas pallida, assembly GCF_900182975.1. NCBI lineage: Bacteria > Pseudomonadati > Bacteroidota > Flavobacteriia > Flavobacteriales > Weeksellaceae > Epilithonimonas > Epilithonimonas pallida. The sequence continues at coordinate 122,183 of NZ_FXUO01000002.1, forward strand.
TAACATCCGGATTCTCAGCCGCATTTTCCAATGCACCCTCAATACCCAAAAGGTTACTTCCGTAAAGTTCAGGAACTGCCATTCCCTCTTTAAGACCTTCGTAAACTTCAACTTTTTGTTCCGTAGAATAGTAACGGTCAATTCTTAACCAATACATATCTCTCGACATTCTGACCTCTTCTTTTCCTACAACTGGAACGTTGTTTTCAGCCTGGCAAGCAATAACGCACGCGCCACATCCTGTACAAGAGTTAAGATCCACTGATAAATTGAAGTGAGGACCATCTGTATCATCATAAGCATCCCAAAGATCCACTTTTCCAATTGGAAGTTCGCCTCCAATCGTGTGCATAGCCAATGGTTTGTTCCATTCGTCAACTGGTTTATTAATGAAATCATCCAAACTTACTTCTTTGGCGATCTCATAACGTCCCATCAAGGTATTCTGAAGCTGCATTCCTGCAAACTCATAATCTTCTCCTGACTTTTCAATTTTTACGTTAGTAAGAACTGTATTGTAACCATCGAATAATGGATAAGCATTAACACCGGTTTCTGCCACTTTTCCGGAATCCTTTTTACCATAACCAAGCGCTAATCCCAACGAGCCTTCAGCTTGTCCTGGCTGTATAAATACCGGAACATTCTTCAGTGTAACACCATTTACAGTTAAGTTCACTGTATCACCATCCAACTGCATTCTTGCATTAAGCTTATTCTCAAGGCCTAAAGATTTTGCATCTTTTGGAGAGATTGTCAGGTAATTATCCCAGGATAATCTTGAGATTGGATCCGGAAGCTCCATCAACCAAGGGTTGTTAGATTGTGTTCCGTCACCAATAGATGGTTTTGTATAGAGTTGTAATTCTAATTGAGCGGGTTTGAAAGCTGATAATTCAGCAATAGCCTGAGCAGCATTTCCACCAGAGTAAGCTAATCCTGTAGAAAGACCGCCAGCAGTGAAGCCGTTATAAAGGTTTTTGTTGAAAGAAAGTCCTCCGTTTAGCGTTAAAGCATTAGCTTTAAGATAATTGTAATAATTATTAGCCGGGTTGTTTTTACCATTGATCCAAATCAATAAAGATTCCTCAACTTGTCTCGAAGTATAGATTTTCTGGATAGTAGGCTGCATCAATGAGTAAGCTCCAGTTTCCGGAGTAATATCTCCCCAGGATTCTAGCCAATGTGCGAAAGGAATAACTGCCTTAGAAGCTTTATATAATTCGTTTTTCTTATCTGTGATTGCAACAGAATAAGGTACTTTTTCGATCGCAGATTTTAAAGCCTGACCTTTTGCATGGGAATAAATCGGGTTGATATTGTTCGTAATAAGAACACCAACCTGTCCGCCATTCAGCCAAGAAACAAATTCATTGAATCTTGCGTTGTCATATTCTTTAAGGAAATTAGCTTTACCAGTAAAAGCTTTAGATCCTAATTTTTGATTAATCAAATGGGCTAAAACATAAGCTGCTTTGGATCCGTCTGCAAAAACAACTGCATTGCTTCCTTTTGCCTGTAGCTCCTTTACGATTTCTGATGCAAGTTTATCAGAAGTTCCGCCATTCAGTCCATTATAAACTTCTACTAAAGTTTTGAAAACTGAACTTGGCTTCAATCTATATCTAGAATCGGCATTAGCTCCAGTCAGACTCATATTGGATTCAACCTGAATATGTCTCAACATATTTTCTCCCGGTTTTCTCGCAGCAGCATAAGAAACTTCTAAGCTAGAAGCATTAAAATCTCCTAAAAAATCTGCATTGAAAGAAACAACTAACTGAGAAGTGCTAAGGTCGTAAACCGGCAATGCTCTTTGTCCGAAAACTTCCTGAGCAGCATCTAATGCCGCTGCATAAGGAAAAGCATCATAAGTTACTAGTTCAGCTGAAGGATATTTTGTTTTGAAATCTCCGAATAATTTTTTGAAAGTCGGGCTAGGAAAAGAATGAGATAATACAACAATCTTTTTACCGGCAGCCTGAGATTCTGTCAAACCTTTCAGGATGAAATCATCGACTTTGTTAAAATCTTCCTGCTCTTCTCCGTTCAAAGCAGGCTTCTTCACTTTATCATTATCGTAAAGAGAAAGAACACTTGCCTGAGCTCTTGCATTGGTTGTACCAAGAGAACCAGCCGCAGGATTAGCATCGATTCTGATTGGACGACCTTCTCTTGTTTTTACTAAAACACTTGCAAAGTCGAAACCATCAAAATAAGAAGATGCATAGAAATTAGGAATCCCCGGAATGATATCATGCGGTTTAACCACATAAGGAATTGTTTTGATAACCGGAGCCTCACATGCTGCCAAAGTTACTGCAGCTGTAGAAAATCCCAATAATTTAAGAAAATCCCTACGAGAAGTTCCTGAATTATTCTCAGAATTATCTAAGAAATCTTCAACCGGAATTTCATTCTGAAACTCTTTAGCAGCCAACTTTGCATTCAAAGTCGGATCTTTTAGTTCGTGAATACTTCTGAATTGTATTTTATTTGAAGCCATTTATACTTCTAATTTTTGTTATTAATAATGACATTTACCACACTCAAGACCTCCAATCGCATCTACGGTAATTTTAGCACCTTCACCATATTGTTTTTTCAACTTATCATGCAGATTTTTGAAGTATTCTTTATTGTAACCATTGTTCATATCTACTTCTGTAGTTCTGTGACATTCTATACACCATCCCATGGTGAAGTTGTTAGCCATTTGAACAACATTCATTGTATCAATTTTTCCGTGACAAGCTTTACAAACAACATCTATTTTGTTAGCAGCATCTTTCTGCTTAGCATTGAAAGAGTTGATAATTGCTTGCTCACCAGCTATAACGTGTTGAGAGTGATTGAAATATACAAAATCCGGCATGTTATGGATTCTTGTCCATTCAACAGGTTCTGTTTTGCCAGTGTAAGCCTGCTTAGACTCATCCCAACCTACGTGAGCGTACAAAGTTTTGATTTGTGAAGTATAGAACTCTCTGTCTTTCCCTGGTTCGATATATTTACCTTTATATTCAGATATAGACCTGTGGCAGTTCATACAAACGTTAAGAGAAGGGATCTCTGAAACTTTTCCATACTTAGCCCCTGAGTGGCAAAGCTGACAGTCGATTTTATTTTCCCCTGCATGGATCTTATGAGAGAAGTACATCGGTTGTTCCGGAGCGTATCCTTTATAAACCCCAATCCACATCAACCAGTTCCAAACGCCATATGCAGCAAATAATGCCAGTAATCCGACAATACCTTTTCCTACAAAACTGTATTTTTCGTACAATGCGGAGAAAGAGGTAATTCTTGTGGAATCAAGCTCTGACAACTCTGGCGATTGCTGAATTTTTACTAGTTGACGAATCTTCAGTAACAGCCAGAACAATAAACCTGCGATCGCAATCAAAGCAGCAATCATGATTTTAGAATTTAGCTGTTGCGCTTTTGCAGCTTCAATGGATGCAGTACTATCAACGGCAGTCTCACCAGCCTTATCAGCAGCCAGTTCTTCAGCCGGAGGATTACTTGTGTATGCCAGGATATCATCAATATCAGCATCCGAAAGCTTACCTTCGAAGACCTGCATTGCAACCTTTCCATTTTCTTCATACACTTGGTTGGCATACTTGTCGCCTGATGCTCTGAGTTTTTCATTATTGGTGATCCACTTGTGAAGCCAATCTGTATCAAGATTCTGCTCTTTTTTAAGTTTATCAACAATGCCGCCCAAAGCAGGCCCAACAACCTTTTTGTCCAATGCGTGACAAGCGGTACAATTTGCCTTAAACAAGTCTTGTCCTTTTTTTGGATCGCCTTGTGCATAAACTGAAGCGCCGGTTGACAACAATAAACTAATTGCTATCAGACCCTTTTTGTAATGCTTTCTCCAACTAATCATTTATATAATCTTGGGTTAGTAAAATTTATTGAGTTTACATTCAATTCCGCAAAAATAGCACTTTAACAAAAATTAAGAAGAGCAATTTGTATGGATTTTCTCATTTCTTTTTAATTTGTAATAGTTCTAAATAACAGCATTTGTGTTTCGTCTAATTTATTTTAAATTTGCTGAAAATAATTTTTAAATGAACAATCTGCTCAAGCTTTTCATAATCTCAACGTTATTTTGTTTTTACAAAATTGACGCTCAATACGTTGTAAAAAAAGATACTTTATCGGGAACCGAACTTTCTTTTGCTTTGGATGAACGTATCAATGATGCTCTGGAAAAAATAGAGGGCAATTGCAACCGTTCTACGGACGCTCCTGTAAAAACGCCAACAAAAATTCTGGTTCCGAGCAGGGAACTCACAACTGCAGAAATCTGTAGAAAAAACCCGAAAATCATGGGTTACAAAATCCAGGTTGTAGTTGTTAAAAGCAACGAAGAGGCAAGAAAAATAGGAGCTGAGTTCAGGAATAATTTTAGAAGCTTGAAAGTAGAAACAGATGCTTCATTGAGGCCAAATTATAAAATATTAGCCGGAAGCTACTTTTCGAAACAAAGTGCAGCCGATGATCTTAAAAATGTCAAAAAAGTCTATCCCTCGGCAACAGTCATTCCTTATGCCGTTTTTTGTGTAGAAGCTAAATAATACAGACGTCTCGTTAAAATTAACGAGACGTTTTTTTTGCAGAAACTTCAAAACATTTCTCTTCAAAAAAATAATTGGCTATTTTTACTTTACAATTCGCTCTCTCGCATATTTTTATGAAGTTTTTTTTCCTTTTTGTCACTATTATTACGGTATTGCAAAGCGATGCAAGCAAAGAGCACTGTGATCAATTAATCTCAAAAGGAATTGATGCGTTATTTCAGAAAAAACATTCGGTTTCATTAGAACTTTTATCTAAAGCAAAAACTCTTTCTGAGCAGAATAATTGGTATGAGCAGCAATTTATTTCCACCAATTGCATCGGTCTCAATTATTATCAGATGCTGGATTACAGCGAAGCTCTTGATTATTACCTTGAGGCTTATACCATTGCGTTAAAACACCTGAACAGTGATAGAGAGATGACTGTTCTCAATAATATCGCTGTTGTTTATCTAAAGCAGGGAAAATACAAAGAATCCGAAAAACACCAGAAAAGAGCATATGATCTGGCAATCGCCAATAAGGACAGCATTGGAATTGCTTTGTATGCAGGAAATCTGGCAGACTTATATAACCTTACAAAACAACTTGACAAAGCTTTATATTACATTTCTATTGCAAGACCTGTTGCAAAAGGCGATATTAAAAGAAACAGGGCATTAGATATTGCTGAAGCAAAGAATTATCTGGAAAGAAAAGATTACAACAAGGCACTCTCACTTATATATCCTATCCTCAACAAGTTTAATTCTATCGAAGAAAATGATGAAAAAGTTTCTTCACTACTAATATTATCAAAAATATACGAACATCAAAATAAGCCGGAAACAGCAATTGAGTATATCAAGCAAGCCCAGAAAGAAAACCTTAACTACCTGAACTTAACAGATATTTATAATCGATTTTCTGATAATTATTTCACTTCGGGAGATTATCAGAAAGCGTTGTCGTATAAAGATTCTATCCTGACAGTGAAAGATTCCCTGAATGCAATACAGAACCAGGCTATGTATCAGAATAGTGAAATTAAACTCAAACTTCAGGATTCTCAGAAAGAACTCAACAATGAAAAGAAACTGAAGTTTTATATTATCGGATTTTGGATTGCTGTTTTAGCTCTTGTAATCTGGGTCTTCCGGGGTTATGTTATCAAAAATAAACAAAAAAGATTGTTGGCAGAGCGTAACGAACAAATTATTGCTCTGGAATTAAAAAATAAAGAAAATTATACGCTTTTGCTAGAAAATCAAATCAAAGAAAAGGAAATCAACACGCTTCTTGAAAAGGAAAAGCTCAAGAACGAATTGGAAAACAAAAACAGACAATTGGCTGCGAATGCGATCCATCTTGCACAGAGAAATGACAAAATCGAGGAATATATTCTTCGTATGAAAGAACGTCCGGAAATTCTCAAAAGTTCCTTATTGACAAAACAATTGGATCAGCTGAAAGTGATCTTAACCAAAGAAGACAGCAGCGATGATTTTTTAACCCATTTCCAGGAAATCAACAGCAGATTCATCAATTCTCTTAAAGAAAAACATAACGACCTGACACTAAATGACATCAGATACATCTCTTATATCTATATGAATCTTTCCACTAAGGAAATTGCGTCCATCTTCAACATTACAATCGAAGCCTGCAGAAAACGAAAAGAAAGAATTTCTAAAAAAATGAACCTCTCCAACTCAAATGATCTATATAATTACATATCAAGCATTTGAATAATTATCGTCACGTTTTTTCTTATAAAGTCCTGTTTATTCCACTTCCGTTTCATTGTGGTTTTCTTCTGTCCGGATAAATTTGTTTTCATCATTTAAAAAAGTAGATTAATATGAAGAAAACATTACTTACACTATTCTGTATTTGTTCTTTACAGCTTTTCCACTCGCAGGTTAGCTTTATAGGAAATCAGGATTATGGTCGTATGAAGAACTTTGCTTACGACAAAACAACGCCCGATAAGATCTATTCCACATCTTACATTGGGAAGCATATTTTAGTTTCAGTTGACAACGGTCTTACCTGGAAAGTACTATTCACGTTACCGTATCCGGAATATTCGCCGGATATCAAAGAATTGAGATTAACCAATAATGGCACTGCGCTAAGCTTTATAGAATATTTTGGACTTGGAAGTTCTATGAACAAAGTAGCAATTCTTGATCTTCAGTCACTTTCTATTATCAAAGAATATCAAATTCCTCAAAATGAAGGCGTTGAAACAATCGAGAATTATTCAATTTTCGATAACGGTACAATGAGTATTATTACAATGTTGACGGACGGATCTCAAAGTAAATTTTTCTATAGTTCTAATTCTGGACAAACCTGGACAAAAGTTTATGACGCAACGGATCACGAAGGCGTTATCATCAATGATGCGATTATGGATCCAAAAAATCCACAAACTTTGTACATCGCACGTAATGGCGGCCCGGGAAATGAAGATGGTGGATTTTTCAAATCGACCGATGCCGGTACAACCTGGACAGAAACACTGAACGGATTGATTTTACAATCCATTGCGATTGATCCTAATAACAGTAATGTCATCTATACAGGAAGTGGTGTTATCTGGACATACCAGGACCAGCATCAGGCTGTTTACAAATCCACAGATGGCGGTGCAACCTGGACAGAACAACAGATCACTTGGTCCACAAGTGGGATGGGATTGAAAAATGTTCCAAAAATTGAAATCAACCCAAATGATTCTAACCATGTTATAGTAATGGCAGACGACCGGGTTGCTGTCACAACTAACGGCGGAACAACCTGGACAACAACCGTCCACAATGGCCTTAGTGATGGGCAATCTTATTTTTATGGTATTAATGCAGCATTCAATCCGTCCAATCAAAATGAGGTTCTAATTGCTAACAACCGTTATCCAAAATTTTCATCCGACAAAGGGGTAAGCTTAACATCTATCAAAAATCCATTCTTTATCGGAATGGGAAATGCGAACATCATCAATGACAACGGAACAGATAAGTTGATGTATGGTGTACAATATGGTTATACAATGAGAAATCTGGAAACCAATGAGGAAACACCTGTCAATGTTATGCCATTAAATGAGAGCCCTTCGGCGGGAGAAATAGGATTAGTCTATATAGATAAAGATTATCCGGGGAGAACCTATTCTTATGAAAGCTCTTTTATGGGAAATAATATAAAAGTGAGCAATGATTATGGTGTGAATTCCACAACCATTTATACTACTTACGATATCAGTTTCACAGCCGCCGAAACCGATTCTTCCAACCCGAACATTGCATGGTTGGCAACCTTCAACGGGGAAACTTCTTCTTTGATAAAAGTTAATTTCTCTAATCCGGACGAAGCCCAGACAGAGTTTATTACGCTTCCTTATGACGGAGATTATATCTATGGAATCAAAGTTAGTAAAACTAATCCAAATGAAATCCTTGTAACAGTTGGCAACAGGATTTTAAAAACAACAGACGGAGGAAATACCTGGACACAAATTACTGGCGGTTTGGAAGAACTTACACTACCAAATATTGCTTTGGATTTAACTCAAAATCCATTGAATCCTAATCAATACACTATTGCAGCCTCAAATGGAATTTATACCTCAACTGACAGCGGAAATACCTGGACAAAAATCTATAATGGAATGATTCATAAAGTAGAACACTCTACAAAAGTGAACGGCCAAATTGTTGGGATAGCCAACTCTTACTGGGATTATCTACCGAAAGTCGTTTATACAAGTAACAACGGAATTACCTGGACGGAGAAAACGTCTCAAACCTATTTTGACACACCGATTATTTCCGGAGCAACTCGTTTCGTGGACAGCACCAATGTAGAAGTTTACTTAACTTCTCAGTCTTTGGGAATCCTGAAAGACAATATTACTTTAGACTTTTTAGGCAATTCTGATTTGAATAATCTTAAAGATAACGTTAGTATTTATCCGAATCCTACACAGAGTTTCATTAACATCAAACTGGATAAAACCGTTTCAAAGTTCAAAGCGAGTCTTTGCAACGCTGCCGGACAAATATTGCTTACAACAGAAAACAGATCAAGCCTCAATATTTCTAATTTGAATAGTGGTGTTTATTTCTTAACAATTGTACCTGAAAACGGCAAATCAATAACAAAGAAGATTATCAAGAACTAAGATGTTTTTTCTAACAACAAAAACGCCTTCGTACTCCGAAGGCGTTTTTTTATTTATAATAAGTTTCAATAAACTGATAGAATTCTGACATTCTGTAAAAATTATTAATTCCAAGATAAACCGTAATTATCAGAAGTAAGCCATAAAATAAGCTTACAGCAAAACTTTTATCCCGGTAGCTATAAAATAACCAACCTATCAAAAGTGGGTAAACAAAAACAAAATGCCCACCATAAATATAAGATGTATGAAGCCCGAATTTCAAAATACAGTGAACCAACACATCAAATAAAAATGTAATCACAAGAATCCAAACCAGTTTGTTTTTATAATTCTTGAAAACACTCCAAATCATCATCAACACAATCAATCCGACGAAGACATAAGGAACAACAGAACTATAAACATCCATAAACAATGCTTTGTATTCAAAACCATTTTTGTTGTGATAATCTCTGATAACCAAACTCGGAAACAATATATTCCCGCCAAAAAACCAGGAATAAATCATATCCCAAAGCGGCGTTACTTTTGGCTGAGAGAATTTGTCGTACTGTTCTTCGGTTTTATTGAGGAAATTTTGGAAATTAAAATTCAGTCTCAACATAAAAAGAAATGCGAAAACAACAGCCGAAGCCACAATTTTCGCCAAAGCTATTCCGATTTTTTTCCAGTTCCAGAAGATTTTTTTCTCAAACAAAAATGGGATATAAACTTTAACAATATTCGTAATCGTCAGCCCACCGATGAAAACAGAACCGAAAATAGTTGCTCCGAAAGACATCGGCTTTTCTTCATTAATTTTCTTTGCCGAATAATAATTGAAAATCGAAAGAAATAATAAGGTGTAAGTGTAAGTTTCCGGTGTAAAAGACAAAAGAATATTCGTAACAAACAAGCCGTAGAAAGCTATAATTAACAATGTGATTTTCAGTGGAAGCCGGATAATATTACTCAGGTATTTAAATATCTGGACATTAGCCAAAGAAATCACAACAGTTGAAAACAATGACAAAACAAGCCTGAAAACTGAGTCATACCTGTTTCCGGAAATCCATAACGCAAAATCCCGGATACAATCAAAAAAATAATTGGACAAGGGATGTCTCTCAAAACCGCCGCCAGTCTGGATAATCGCCCTGTTATCAAAACTGAAATAACCATCCCAGGGGATTCTGTCATCATAAACAATTCTGAAATTTTCTGCAATGAACCATGCGTTTGCGCCATAAAGAATCACAAAAAATAAGAAAATCAGTAATTCTGTTTTGGTTGACGGAAAAATGATTTTCAGGATGGATAGAATTTTATTCAGGATTTTCAAGTTTGGAATATTTTTGCAAAAATAGAGAAAACCCTTTCAGAGTTTGAAACTCTGAAAGGGTTTTTTGAGAATTATCAAAATATTTATACAAAATATAGATCAAGAGCTACAAGACAATTGACTACAGCCAGTTTGATTATCATATTTCGAAGGACGTTTTTGATTGAACTCGGGAAAGCGGTTTTCATAAGGGTTTTGCAAAGCTTCTTTCAGTTTGAAAAACATTTTATAATCTCCATTTTCAGCATCCTGAATAGCTTCGAATAACAGATAATTTCTTAGAATGAATTTTGGATTTTCCTTTGACATCATTGCTAAAGATTCTGTTTCTGAGATTTTATTTTTACGTTTTCGTTCTTGATATTTTCTGATGAAATTAGAAAGCCTGGTCATTTCGTTTTCACTCAGGTGACGGTAAAAAGAATCAGAAAAATCATCGGTTTTAATTTCTGAAAAAGGCTTTTCAAGGCTTTGAAAAAATAATGTATAATCGAGATTCAAATCCTGCATCAGCTGTTGCCATTCTGTGAAGAATCTTTCATCTTCTGGCAAAACCTCATCAAATCCAAATTTTTTGGCTAACATTTTATCATGTCCTGTCCAGAATTGTTTTCCGTAATTGTCCAGGATTTTTTCCAAAACTTCTGAATCATTAATCAAAGGAAAAACAGCGTTGGCTAGAGCAGCCAAGTTCCAATGCGAAATCTGCCCTTGTTTTCCAAAAGCATATCGTTTTCCGGGTAAATCTGTTGTGTTTGGCGTGAACTCCAAATCGTAACCGTCCATCATAGAATAAGGGCCGTAATCGATTGTTAATCCTAGAATCGACATATTATCAGTATTCATCACACCATGAACAAAACCCACACGATACCAATCGATTATCATTTTCAACGTTCTGTCGCAAATAGCCTGAAACCAATCAATGTACTTATTGGGATTATTTTCTGAATTAATTTCTTTGTAAAAATTCTCAATCGTATAATTAGCTAATTGTTTTAATAAATCCGCTTGATTTCTGGCTGATAACAATTCGAAATGCCCAAATCTCAGAAAAGACTCAGCCGTTCTTACAACAATTGCGCCTTGTTCTTTCTGCGGATTCCCGGAATATTGAATGTCACGGATGACATCTTCTCCTGTTTTTGAAAGACTCAAAGCTCTTGTTGTAGGAATACCAAGATGGAACATTGCTTCGCTCATCAGATATTCCCGAATCGAAGAACGCAGAACTGCTCTTCCATCTGCATGTCTGGAATAAGGTGTTGCGCCTGCGCCTTTCCATTGGATTTCGGTTTGCTTTCCCTGATTGAAAATTTCGCCGGCATAAATCGCTCTTCCGTCACCTAATTGTCCTGCCCAGTTTCCGAACTGATGTCCTGCATAAGCCGTTGCATAAGTTTCGATATTGTTAGGAAGATTTTGCGCGACCAGGAAATCTTTATCATTTTCTAAATTTCCTAAACCAATCTCGATTGATAATTCTTCGTTAAAATCAATTAATTCAGTTTGGTGAAAATCTGCAGGTTTTACAGTACAAAACAAAAAGTCCGGTGTTTGTCTCTGCATCAGATTCCCTGAAAAATCGCCGGGAAATTGTTCTGTGAAATTATGGGTAATGTTTTTTGTGTTCATAATTAAAAATCCCGTCTCGCATTCGGACGGGAACATTTTATTTATTAAAATCTATATCATCCGAAGAATTAATAGCTTCATTAGAATGATCTTCTTTTTTCACCGGTTTGTCAGGAACTTCCTTTACCGGATTTTTGAGCTCGTCAATGGTTTGTAATCCGCCATCGTCTCCGTATCCGTTTCTCAGATTATTAAGATCCGAACAACTTCCTGTCCAATTGGCAGGTTTGATGAATTTTTCATCGGGTGATATATTCAATGCCTTATCAGCAAAAACTTTCTTCATATAGATGGCCCAAATCGGAAGCCCCATTTTAGCACCTTGCCCTTCTCCTGTACTCCAGAAATGTGTCGCCCGGTCTTCCCAGCCTACCCAAACGCCGGTTGCCAGTTTCGGAACAATTCCCATAAACCAACCATCTGAGTTTTTCTGTGTGGTTCCCGTTTTACCTGCAATTTCTACATTGGCCGAAATGCCTCTTCTTCTCAATTCTCCAGAGGCTGTACCAAACTCTGCAACACCTTTCATCAAGTCAATCATCGTGTAAGCATACATCTCATTCATCACTTCCTTCACCACAGGTTTCACTTCCTTAATAACCCGTCCGTTAGCATCTTCTATCCTCCAGATCATTTCGGGTTTTGTGTAATTTCCAAAATTCGCAAATGTGCTGTAAGCTCCCAACATCTCATATATGGTGATATCAGAAGTTCCTAAAGCCATTGGCAGATATGTATCTATATGATCAGTAACACCAAGATCTCTTGCTAACTGAATTACATTTTGAGTTCCTGCCATTTCTGCAAGTCGTAAAGCCACCGGGTTTTGGGAATGCGCCAAAGCATCTTTCAAAGTTAACATCCCACCTCTTCCGGGAACGTGATAATTCCCTTTATTAAAACTTGCATTCGAAACGGTAGAACAAGGTGTCATACCAAGATGCATAATTGCCGTTGCATACACAAATGGCTTAAATGTGGACCCAACCTGTCTTTTTCCTTGTTTGACATGATCGTATTGGAAATGTTGCCAGTTGATACCTCCAACCCAAGCTTTGATATCTCCTGTTGCCGGCTCCATAGACATCAATCCTGCCTGTGCGATCTGCTTATGATAACGGATAGAATCCCACGGTGACATTTCCACTTCTTCTTCTCCCTGCCATGTAAATCTTGTCATTTTTACAGGTTCATGAAACTCCATCATGATAGAATCTTCCGGCATTCCTTCGGCTTTGAGTTGCTTATAGCGCCCCGTTCGCTTAACTGCCGCCATCATCAGATCATTGATCTGTGTTTTTGTAAGATTATAATATGGTCGGTTGGGATTTCGTTTCATCTCTCCATCAAAACTTCTTTGAAGATCGATCAAATGTTCCTTGATGGCTTCTTCTGCATATCTTTGCATTCTGGAATCAAGTGTTACGTAAATCTTGAGTCCATTCTTATAAAGATTCAGTTCCTTTCCTGTTTCTTTTTCATAAGCATCCAGGTACTGCTGGATTTCTTTTCTGAGGTAATATTTATAATAAGCTGAATAACCTTCTTCTACCGTTTTGATCTCATGGAAGTCAACAACGATAGGGGTTGCGACCGCTTTTTCGTAAGTTGCATTATCAATGTAACCGGTATCCAGCATTTGTTTTAAAACAACGTCTCTCCTTGTTTTTGCTCTTTCCGGGTTTCTGTAAGGATTATTTCTTCTCGGTGCTTCCAACATCGCTACAAAAGTTGCAGCTTCCGGTAATGTCAGCTGGCTTGTAGACTTATTGAAGTAAACTCTCGAAGCCATTTCAATTCCTTTTGCATTGAAAAGGAAATCCATTTTGTTGAAGTACAAAGCGACAATCTCTTCTTTCGTATATCGTTTTTCCAAACTCACCGCAACACACCACTCTTTCAGTTTCTGGAATGCCCTTTCGATTTTATTCTGTGAAGCATTTCCTGTAAACAATAATTTTGCTAACTGTTGTGTGATAGTAGAACCACCTCCTCTTTCACCACCAAATCTAATGGCTCTAAGAATTGATTTGAGATCAATTCCGGAATGTTCCTTAAAACGTTCATCTTCTTTAGCCTGAAGCGCATAAACCAAAAACGGCGGAAGTTGTTTGTATGTAACAGGTTTTGTCTTTTCTTTTTCGAATTTTCCTAACAAAACGTTATCCGAAGAATAGATCTCCGATGCTACGTAAATATCAGGATTTTCAAGCTCTTTTACATCAGGCATATCGCCTACAAAACCTTGAGAAACGGCAAAAAACAATGCGGAAATCCCCAACACAACTGCAAAAAATCCTATCCAAACAAATTTGATCCATTTTTTTATGGAAGGTTTGGACTTTTTCTTCTCTGGTAAAGGGAAAGTTTTATTTTCAGATTTTTTATTTTCCATTAATATCTATTAAGGCTTTATATTTTGAATTTTTACGCCAAGATCTTCGATTCCCGGCAGTATATTTTGTCTCATTGCCTGCACGACTTTTACAGAATAATTTCCATTCTGAGGAAATTTGTAATTCAATTTGTATTGAAATAAAATCTCCTTTGTGTCACCAAAACCAGATCCAATCCATTCGCCATTCGGTTTTGCCAGGACATAATTGAGTGTATCGGTCGAGATCGTGTTTTTATTATGTTCTATACTTGCAATCAGCCTGAGATTACTGTAAGGATAATCATTATTATTTCTCACTATAAAAATAATATTTTTTTGATTCTGTGCATCGGTTACATCAAAATCAAATTTCTGAACATCCTTTTTATTCCATTTGCTATCAATATCCTTTGTCAGGATTTTATCATCACTATTTTGACAAGAAAAAAGTGACAGCAATAAAACAAGGTTAGCAAATATTCTAAGCATTACCTTCATTTTTAGGTGGCGTTTTCTTTTTCGCTTTCTTGAACGGTTTTTTATGGTTTTTATTTTCCTGTTGTTGATTCGAATTTTGATTTTGATTCGAATTCTGGTTTTCTGCAGGTTTTTGTTTAGAAGTATTTCTGTTTTCTGCAGATCTTTGTTCAGAAGAGCGGTTTCTGTTTTCTTTTTGATTCGGATTTCTATTATCCTGAGGTTTGGAATTCCTGTTCTCGTTTTGACTTCGTTCCTCGTTTTGTCTTGGATTTCTGTTGTCTTGATTTTTGGAATTTCTATCTCTGTTATTCGGTCTCGGTTTTCTGTTCTTTTTCTCGAAACGGTCTACACTGTTTTCCTGAATAAGGTCAGACGTTACCAATGGATTTTCAACTACCCTAAGTTCCTCTAAACCTGGTGTTTTTTCACCTTTCTTGTTTAATGAAACCAGCTTCTTTACTTCAAAAATATCCAGATCGTACCAAGCCATTGAGTTTTCAACATATGCAAACCACATTTTCTTTTTGAAAACATCGATTTTGATACAGAAGGCTTTTCCTTTTTCGGTATTCAGAACAGTATTTGACGAAGGGAAATCTTTCAAAACATCCAGGTAACTGTCCAGTTCATAATTAAGACAACATTTCAGTTTACCACATTGTCCAGCCAGTTTCTGAGGATTGATACTTAGTTGCTGATACCTCGCAGCATTGGTATTCACAGAACGGAAATCTGTCAACCAGGTTGAGCAGCACAATTCTCTTCCACAGGATCCAATTCCACCGACTTTTGCAGATTCCTGGCGGAATCCGATCTGTTTCATATCAATCTTTGTACGGAAAGTTCCGGCATATTCTTTTATCAGCTGACGAAAATCTACACGATTATCGGCTGTATAATAAAATGTTATTTTGGAACCATCACCCTGATATTCAACATCGGTGATCTTCATTTCCAGATTGAGGCCATAAGCGATCTTACGCGCATCAATCTTGATATTATTTTCTTTTTTTCTAAGTTCCTGCCAGGTTTCTATATCTTTCTGATTGGCAAGTCTATAAACCTTGAGTATATTATCTTCGGAGACGTTTTTCTTTTTCATCTGGATTTTTACCAGTTCGCCTGCAAGACTTATTACCCCTATATCATGACCCGGACTCGATTCTACAGCAATGATGCTACCAATATGTAAAGGCAGGTTGTTGACATTTTTATAATATAATTTACGATCGTTTTTAAAACGAACTTCTACATATTCAGAGCTTTTTGATCCGGATGGATTAACATCGGAAAGCCAGTCAAAAACACTTAATTTATAACTATTACCACAGGTATCTACACTACTACAACCATTTGCGCTTTTTGTGCCGCAAGAATGGGAAGAATCGCCGGATGTTTTGCATCCACAACTCATATGTTATTTTTTATGTCTGATTGCAAAGTTAATATAATTTTTATTTAAGCCTGATGATTATATTTTTTAAAAATATTTTTTTATTAATTTTAAATTAATACTTGGTTAATATTGACAATTAATTATTAAAATTAAAAATTCGTTAAATATAAACCAAAATCAAAAGCATCATTTTAACAGGGTTTACAATAGATCGTTTAAAGCTAAACTAAATTAGTTTTTTTTCAAAATCAAACAATAAACAAAAGATTATCAATAACTTAAACAAATCATCAAATCAAACAATTATTCTACGAATAGCAATGTTTAACTTTTTTTAATAAATTTTATAATTGTTATTAAAATAATTATAAATTTGGAACATTAATAATAATTATATGAGAAAAATTTTAATAACCACGGCATTAGCTGCCGGTGTAATGGCATACGCAGGAGGATTCCGGGTATCTCTTCAGGGCGTTAAGCAGCTTGCAATGGCTCATACAAGCGCCCACGCTGAAGATGCAAGTGTTGCGTTCTTCAATCCGGCAGGTATATCCTTTATTCCTTCGAAATTAAGTGTTGCAGCAGGTGGATTTGGAGTATCCAATAAGATTACTTATCAAAATACAAGCACTCTTCAACAGACCGAGACGGATAATCCGCTAGGGACACCGATCTATGCTGCAGTAGCTTACAAAGTTTTGGATAATCTTTCCCTTGGTTTTAGTTTTTCCACACCTTTCGGAAGCACTATAGAATGGCCAAGCGACTGGGAAGGCAAAGAAATTGTTCAGAAACTGGAGCTTAAAAGTTTCTTTTTCCAACCAATGGTTTCTGTAAAGTTAGCACCTTGGGTATCATTTGGAGCCAGCTATATCTACGCAAAAGGAAAAGTAGACTGGACAAAGGCTTTGACACAATACAACGGACAGCTTAATCTTTTGGATGATACTGCTACAGGCCATGGTTTTGGATTTGGTTTCTATTTCCAGCCTGATAATAAATGGGATGTAAGTATCGCTTACCGTTCTCCTGTAGATATGAAAGCTAAAGAAGGAAAAGCCACGTTTATGGTTCCAACTTCATTATTACCAAATTTCAATGGTGGTACGGATAACTTTAAAGCCACACTTCCTTTGGTTGATGAATATACGCTAGGGGTAACTTATAAAATAACACCAAAATGGCTAGTCTCTGCAGATTATAACTACCATGGATGGGAAAGATACAGCAAGCTGACGCTTGATTTTGATAAAGTAGCAGCAGGAAACCAGCCGAATGATCCAACAGTTCTGGTTTCGCCAAAAAACTTTAGAAACACATCCACCGTGCGTGTAGGAACACAATATGCATTTAACGATATGATTTTTGGTAGATTGGGTTGGTATTTTGACCAATCTCCTTATGATGACAAAAACTTCATCCCTGAAACACCTTCTTTTGATAACTACGTAATTACAGGAGGTATTGGTTTAAAGTTCAACAGATTAGGTGTTGATCTTTCAGGTGCATATGCAATGCCGAAAAGCAGAACGTTCAACAATCCTAACATAAGCTTTGCCGGACAAGCAAAAGCTAATGTGTTCTATTTCGGACTTGGATTATCTTACAATGCATTTTAAAAATTGAATCTATTATGAAAAAATTATATATATCAACAATAGCAGCAGCTTTGCTTTTCACGGTTAGCTGTCAGAATGATTTTGAAAACAGCACAGAAGATGTAGTGGTGACTTCCGGAGAGGCTAACTTTTCTAAGTATATTGCATTAGGAAACTCTTTGACATCAGGATACAGGGATAATGCACTTTACATAGATGGGCAAAAAGAATCATACCCAAATCTAATTGCAGGACAAATGAAACTTGCAGGTGGAGGCGAATTTGTTCAACCTCTAATGGCAGATAACAACGGAGGAATGGTTTTTGGAACCACAGTAATTTTGGGGACAAAATTATACATATCTGGTTTCTCAAACGGCCTGCCTGTTCTTAAAAATGTTGCAGCTACTCCTACAACTGATGTTACAAAAAAAATAACCGGCACTATCAATAACATGGGTGTTCCCGGAGCAAAATCATTTCATTTAATTGCTCCAGGATACGGAAATGCAAATGGAATTCTTACAGGAACAGCAAATCCTTATTATGTGAGATTTTCAACAAGCAATACATCCACAGTTGCTGCTGATGCTGCCGCTCAGAAGCCGACATTTTTTTCAATTTGGATTGGTAATAATGATGTTCTGAGCTATGCCACTAACGGTGGAACTAATACTGTAAAAGTAAACGATGTAAATACATATGTTGCTGCAACAGTACAGACAAGTGTAGATCCAACCACTTATAAATCCAATGATATATCAAGTCCGCAGGTTGTAGCCGGTTCTATCAAAACCGTTTTGGAAACGCTTAAAGCATCTGGAGCCACAAAAGGAATCATAGCCAATATACCTTATGTTACTTCTATTCCTTATTTTACAACCGTACCTTACAATGCGATTCCTCTGACTGCAGCTAAGGCACAAGCGCTAAATACAGGTCTTTATCAACCTATGAAAAATGCACTTACTTACTTAGGAGCAGGATCAAGACTGAATCTAGTTACAGCAGGCCAAAATCCAGTACTAATAGTTGATAACAAACTTACTAATTTGTCTGCACAACTTACTGCTGTGTTAACTGCTTCTGGGGTCCCTCCAACTAAAGCCGCTATGATAGGAAATGCATTTGGACAGGTAAGACAGTCAACTATAGATGATTTGATATTACTTCCTGCCTCAAGCCTTCTTGGTATCGATGTAGTAACAGGGCAACCAGCTACAGACACCTCTGAGTTTGTTTATGGTGCTTCTTATCCTATCGGAGATCAACTATCATTGACCAAAGATGAAGCAGCTAACGTGAAGACTGCAATAGATGCTTATAATTCACAGATCGCTACTTTGGCTTCCGCATACGGACTTGCTTTCGTAGATGCGAATGCAAAAATGACAGAACTCAACTCTGCATCAGGAATCCAATGGGATGGCGTGCGCTATTCCGCAAAATTCGTGACCGGCGGTGCTTTCTCTCTGGATGGTGTACACCTTACAGGACGTGGATATGCTATTGTTGCTAATGAGTTTCTGAAAGCAATTAATTCTAAATACAAATCTAATCTTCCTATGATTAGCCCGAATTCTTATTCTGGAGTTACTTTTCCATAATTAGAATAAAATATTACCATAAAAGCCGTTCTTTGTAAGAACGGTTTTTTTATTGAGTATGGATATTATTTCCGAAATATAATTTTTTGATTATTTTTACATCCGTAAGATCAACCAATGCTTTCAAAAAGAGTCAAATACGCCATCAAAACCTTGCTGTTCCTTAACCGCAAGGACAATGCTTCCTTATTTTCCGCGAAAAAAATTTCAGAGAGCGAACGTATTCCTTTGAAATTCCTGGAACAGATACTGAGGGAACTGAAGCAAAACAAAATCCTCAAAAGCGAACGTGGTGCCGAAGGCGGTTACACTTTTATGAAAAGCCCGTCAGAAATCAAAATTCTTGATGTTATCCGCATTGTAGACGGACCCGTAGCAATGCTACCGTGCGCTTCTCTTAATTTTTACGAAAAGTGTGATGATTGCACAGATGAAGCCACTTGTAGTATCAGAAAGCTTTTGATCAATGTCCGTGATAATATGCTGCCTATTTTGGACACAAGCATTGCTGATATGACCAAGTCTGAGCAAACACCTTTCTAATGTTCACCCACGACTATTTTATGAAAATGGCTTTGCAGGAAGCCGAAAAAGCAATGGAAAAAGATGAAGTACCGATTGGCTGCATCATAGTATCCAATGACAGAATCATTGCAAAATCCCACAATCTCACCGAAACCCTGAACGACGTTACGGCCCACGCAGAAATGCAGGCCATAACCTCTGCTGCTAATTTTCTTGGAGGGAAATATCTTCAGAACTGTACCTTGTATGTAACTTTAGAACCTTGTGTCATGTGTTCCGGAGCATTAGCCTGGTCACAGATCACAAAAGTGGTGATTGGCGCAAGAGATGAGCATAGAGGTTTTATCAACAAAGGTTTATCCCTTCATCCAAAAACGGAAATCGTGACAGGTATTCTGGAAAACGAATGCTCTGCAATCATAAAAGATTTTTTCAAGAATAGAAGATAGCTTATAAATCCTTCCCAAGAAAATATAATCCTTTCAAAGTATGTAGTCGGTCAGCAATATTGATTTTGTCTGTCAATGGTTTATAAACGTGGCTCACGCCACCGGTTGCGATGACGAAACAATTATCATTGACCTCATCATTAATTCTATCTATAAAGCCTTCCACCATTCCAAGGAAACCGTAAACCATTCCACTTTGCATACAGCTGATGGTGTCTAGTCCTAAAACCGATTTTGGTTTTACCAATTCGATTTCTGGCAATTGTGCAGTTCCTTGTATTAAACTGTTCAATGAGGTCACAATTCCCGGAGCAATGATGACGCCTAGTGTTTCTCCATTCTCAGCCAGACAACTTGCTGTGAGCGCTGTTCCAAAATCCAGAATAATTTTTTTCTGACTCGGATACAGATTGTGCGCCGCAACCAAATTGGCATAAATGTCCGTTCCCATTTGTTTGGATTTCGGGATGACACCGGACGCTGTGTTCCTATCCACAATCACAGGGATTTTATTATGAATTTTCTTAATGGCACTCGCTACTACCTTCGTCAATTGTGGAACTACGGAACCGATAATGACCTTATCAATTTTATCAACCTCGATTTTATAGGTCTGATAAAGCATCAGAACCTGAACAAATAATTCGTCGGTGGTTTTGTATGGTTTGGTATTGATGACCCAGGAGATGTCACAATTATCATCATCAAACAGTCCGAAACGGATATTTGTATTTCCTATATTGATTACAATGGAGTTCATTACTTACTTTTTTAATATACTAATTTCAAGAATTGGCCTATCCATAAGGAAAACGAGTCTTTTATACTCAACAACCAGTATTTTTGCTTCTTCGTTGAGCCTTTTACACTGGAAAACCACCCTTATTGCATCAACGACAAGCCTTTTTGGATCAAAAACTACCCTTTTTGACTGGATGACGAGCCTTTTTGCTTCATCGGCGAGTCTTTTTCCCTCGACATCCACGCTTTTTGCCTCGTTTAAGATTCACCGATTCTTTTGCCTTCAACCCTATCTCTTATTTTACTTCCAGATAATTATCTTCAGGATTCACATCCGCCAATCTTTGACTGAAATCGATTCCCATTGCAGACAATTGTGCTTTGGTGTAAGGAATCGTAAAACTATATTCCTGCTGAGTCCAAGCCCAAAAAGGCAGGGTCTGGATATTACCGTAAATGTCCTTGGTTTTCCAAACTCTTGTCAGGTTTAGTGGAATATTATAGTTGATGACTTTTTTATCTTTTGTCAAAATACTGAAATCAATCGGCATTGGAACACCACCTTTATTCACTAAAGTGATTGTTGTTGATTGTGGGTCATATTTCACATTCTTGATGCCATAATCGATAGTTTTTGTCGTGTTAATCCAATAATGCTGGAACCACTTCAAATCCATTCCTGAAACCAATTGCGCAATATGAATGAAATCTCTTTCTGTCGGATGTTTCATTGCCCATTCGTCATAATATTTGAGCATAATCTTGTTCAGATTTTCTTCTCCAACTATGTATCCTAATTCAACCAAAAACGTTTCACCTTTGATATAACTAGCATAAGTATAAGCTGTTCCGTTATCGTGATGGTCACCCAACCAAACTGCAGGTTCTTCTTTCCCCGATTTTGTAAAATTAACATAAGCCTTGATTGCTCCAACAAATGGATTTGGCTGAGATTCCTTTGGCGGGAATAATCTATAAGATACAAAATCTTCTGCATATTGCGTGAAACCTTCATCCATCCAAGGTCTTACACTTTCGTTAGTTGCTAACATCTGCTGAAACCAAGAATGCGCACCTTCGTGAAACATCAATCCAGAAAGACCTTCTACCGAATTTGCTTCTCCCAAAATCATAGTACACATTCCGTATTCCATTCCGCCATCACCACCTTGAATGAATGAGTAACTTGGCCATTTGTAACGTCCAAAAGTCGCATTCATCAATTGGTAATATTTTGTGATATATGGTTTCATTTCTGACCAATATTTTGTCTTCTCAGATTTCTGATAAACCAAATATACTTTTGGTCCATCCAAAATTGGAAAACTCTCTACCGAATAATCTCTGTCAGCCGCCCAAGCAAAATCAAGGATATTTTTCGCTGTCCATTTCCAAGTTACTTTGTTAGAAATATCTTCTTTTATAGTGGCATTGCTGTCATAACCTTTTACTTCTGTTGGGTTTTCAAGATTTCCTCCAGCTCCGATGACATAATCTTTATCGATTTTGATATTCACTTCATAATCAGAAAACGGCGCGTGAAATTCTCTTCCCACATAATCAAACGCTGCCCAACCATCATAATCATATTCAGCAATTTTTGGGTACCATTGCGTCATTGTCATATCGACACCTTCTCGGTTGTTTCTTCCGGCTCTTCGGATTTGCATCGGGATATTGGCATCCCATTCCATTGTGAAAGTGGTGGAAGAATTTGGTTTAATAGCTTCTGCTAGGAAAACTTTCATCACAGTTCCCTGAATCTCGAATTTCAAATCTTTTCCGTTCTGCTTTACCCAACGGATATTTTGTGCGCCTTCTTCATTCTTTGGAATCTCGGACAATCTGGAAACTATAGTATTACCGACTCTTTTTGCCAATCTTCCATCAGCATTCACACCCTGAGACTGCACACGCTGGTCCATCATAGAACCTGGTTTGAAAGCGTTCCAATACAAATGGAAATAAGCGACTTTCAGCTCATCCGGTGAATTGTTTCTGTAATCCAAAGTCTGTTTTCCCTGATAGGTGAAATTGGCAGCATCTACATCAATATCCATTTTATATTTAGCATATTGCTGATAATAAGAATTTTGCTGAGCCGACAGGATGAGAGAAAAAAGAATTGAGAATAGAGAGAATTTCAGTTTTTTCATAGATTCATTTTTATCAACCCCTTCAGAGTTTTGAACTCTGAAAGGGTTTTTTAATAATTTTACCAAAAATAGGAAGTTTTTGGTTAATGGCAAGTTTACTTCAAAATCAAATTTAATTTTTACGTATTAATTTTTTATATTTGTACGTAAATTGTTTTTATGGACTCCAAACTCACTTTAAAATTAAACGAAAACGTTATCGAAAGGGCCAAAAATTATGCTTCCAGCAAGAAGGTAAGCTTGTCCAGACTGATTGAAAATTATCTTGATTCTATCACACGTGAACAAAATGATGATTTCGAAATTTCACCTTTTGTGAAAAGTATTTCCAGTGGAAAAAGCGTGCCTTCAGATTTGGATTGGAAAACTTTGAGAGATGATTATATAGATGATTTGGATAAAAAACATCAGTAGATGAAAAAGATATTTTTAGACACTAATATCATCATAGATTTCCTTGGAGAACGAGAAGGTCTTTATGAAGCATCTGCAAAAATTATGACTTTAGCAGATAAAAAGAAAATCCAAGTTTATACTTCTCCAAGTTCTATCGCTAATGTCTTCTATGTCTTAGCAAAATATGAAAGCCCCAAAATTGCATTAGAAAAAATCAGAAAGTTCAAACTTTTATGTTCGATTTCTGTAATGGATGATGAAGTGGTAGAAAAAGCGATTCATTCTGACTTCAAAGATTTTGAGGATGCGATGCAATATTTCAGCGCGCTGGCATCTAGCTGCGATATTATTATTACCCGAAACGAAAAGGATTTTAAAAATGCTTTGATTCCTGTGATGAATGCAAAGAGCTATTTGTTGAGTTTGAGGAAGTAATTAATTAACCCTAAAAACCGGATAAAGCCGATGCGTTTTTTCGTAATACTCCGAATGTTTATAAACCCAATCCAACTGCGCTTCACCGTCTTCTACAAATTTTGGATTATTGGCTTTTTCCATTTCAAAAGCGGTCTTCAAGGCTTTGTTGTCTTTCAGAAGTTTGCTCGCTGTATCTTCGAAAACATACGCCGAATAATATTCTTTCTGACCGAGAATCGCATCGAAGAAATTCCAGTTAAAATAAGAATCAACCGCTTCCGGCTCCAGCGTTTCTAACAGAAATTTCACACCGTCTTGACTGACTGGAACGAGAAAATCACCAGCTCTGAATTTGGTTTTCCCGGATTCTTTGGTCACAAATGTGTCGTAATGCAGATAATGACCTTCGTAAGGATTAGGAACAGTTTTGAAATCTTTGATTCTGTATTGCTCCACCATAATTGTAGAATCCTGCTTGATTGGCGTCATTTTGATTTGGTTGAGTTTCAGCAAATCGATAATTTTCCATTCGGATTGTGGAATGACGTAATATTTTGGAATCGTGATTTCTTTTGCCGGAACGTAAGTGTTATAAAACTTGACAGGCTTTGAAAATCTGGAATTTCTGTCATACCAAAGTCTGTT
Source organism: Epilithonimonas pallida (assembly GCF_900182975.1). Classification (NCBI taxonomy): domain Bacteria; kingdom Pseudomonadati; phylum Bacteroidota; class Flavobacteriia; order Flavobacteriales; family Weeksellaceae; genus Epilithonimonas; species Epilithonimonas pallida. The sequence goes on from NZ_FXUO01000002.1 coordinate 146,695, forward strand.
CTTTCCGGAAACATCACTTGGTTTATATTTGGCTTCAAAACCGTTGAAATCGATAGTTTCATATTTTGTAGAATCAAGTTTCCAAGCCAAAGCATATTTGCTTCCGACTTTGTATTGTTTCAGATTTTCAGTTCTTTTCTGTTGAATGGTTTTATAATTTTCATCGATATAATCCAGATTGTCAACCATATAATCGTAAGTGACTTTCACACGGTCTTTGTATGGTTTCAGCATATGCGTTTCCACAACCGTCCCGATGGCATTGAACAAAGTCGTGTAACCCGTCGCATATCTTGGCGAATCCACAAAAGCGGGAAAACCGCCATCCGGAACATCACCGTGAATGTTGACATAAGGCACGGAAATCACACCTTTTTTCTCCATATTTTTCAGAAGCGTTTTCTGCATTTCGTCATTGAAATAATTTCCTAAAATAGTTCCCAAACGTTCTTTGTTCGTAGAAATATATGTGAAAGTGTATTGATAATCTGCGCCGTTGCTGACGTGATTATCAATAAAAACATCAGGCTTTAGCCATTGAAAAATCTGCTGGAAACTTCTGGAATTTTTTGAATCTGTCTTGATGAAATCCCGGTTCAAATCATAATTTCGAGCATTGCCACGGAAACCATATTCTTCCGGACCATTTTGATTGGCTCTGGAAAAACTTCCCCGGTTCATCATTCCGCTGACGTTGTAACTTGCAATTGCTGCGAAGATGACGTTTTTAGGCGCTTCGATTTTTCCGGTTGCCAAATCTCGCATCAACATCATCGTTGCATCGATTCCGTCTGGCTCGCCTGGATGAATGCCGTTATTGATAAACAAAACTGACTTTCCTTTTCTGGCTTCCTCAAATTTTTTTCCTGAAGGATTAAACATCACAACATCGATTGGGGCACCGTTATCATCTTCGCCTTTGGTTTCAAAAATGATTGATGGATATTGTTTTGATAAATCCTGATAGAATTTTCGCATCTCCTCAAAAGTTGTGGTTTGGTTACCGTTGCTTTTTTCGAAAGGTGTCTGGATTTGAGAATAACCGAAAACCGAAATTAGGATGAAGAGAATGGAGAGATTTTTCATAGTACAAATGTAAAGAATCGGTTTTTATGAATCATAACTTATATAAACATTGACTAATTCTCACGACTTATTAAAAAATTACATTTTTAAAGCATTAATATAGTATATTTTTTAATAAATTAGTAAATTGTTTTAAAACTTCAAAAGCTAAAACATAAATGACCCCATATGAAAAAAACTGAAATATTTGGTGCAGAATATTATGCTTATCTAGATGATATAATCTGGTATGTAAAGCAAAACAACGGAACATCATCTGATGCAGAAGATCTCTATCAAGATGCACTGATTGTATTGTTGGAAAAGCTTAGTCAGGACAATTTTCATTTATCCGCTTCGCTTAAAACTTACATTTTTGCTATATGCAAAAACCTTTGGCTAAAAAAATTAAGACGTGTAAAGACTATTGTGAATTGGGAGCATATAAACCAAAGTGATTTTTTTGAAGAAATATCCGATGATATCGAAAAGGAAAAATCTGAAAAGGAAAAAATAGATGCCTTTTTTCTAGAGATCACGGATCATTGCAAAGAACTTATAGAAGAATTATTTCTAAAGTCTGCCACTCTGGATGAAATTCAGAAAAAATACAACTATGCAACGAAACATAACTTAAGCAACCAGAAGTACAAATGCATGCAACAAATTAAAAGATATAGAGAAAAGAACATCGAAAAATAATTTTTTTTAAAGCTGATTATCAATCATTTGTAAACAAATTTTATTTTATTGCAATTTAATGGGTGATTTTAAAATCTGAACTGGTATTAATATAAAAATATCATTTAATAATTTTAAAATTCATCAAAATGAAAACAAAATCAATTTTAGTAGGCGCAATTGCATTAGGAGCTTTTACAATGACATCGGCAAAAACTTTTTCAAGCTTAGGAACGGGAAATGATTTAAGAACAAACCTAACTAATTCTTCATCGGAAAAATTAACATCCGACTCTACTTGCGGAACAGGAACTCACGGTGGAGGAAATGCTGCGGATGCTAAAACGAAAGATGCCAAATGTGGGGACAAAAAAGCTACAGGTAAAGCAAAAGACGGAAAATGCGGCGATGGTAAATGTGGAGACAAAAAAGCGAAAGGCAAAACAAAAGATGGAAAATGTGGTGATGGTAAGTGCGGAGACAAAAGTAGCAAAAAGGCTAAAAAAGCAACTGCTGCCAAATAATTCGATTATCTATTAACCGCAAGTAACAATCGGGATTCTTACTAAGAGTTCCGATTGTATCTTAAATTCACTTAATCAAACAGCTATGATAGGAATTGGTTATCGGAAAGATTTTTCGGATGCGTTTTTAGAAAACTCTATTCTTAAACCCGATTTTATAGAGGTAGCACCCGAAAATTGGATGGAAATTGGCGGTTTTTGGAAACAGCAATTAAAAAAAGCTGTTGAAAGATACCCATTATTTTGTCACGGATTGTCCCTTTCTGTAGGAAGTCCTGAAGGAATAGATATAGGCTTCGTAAAAAAAGTAAAACAATTTTTAGAAGATTTTCAGGTTTCTGTATATTCTGAGCATCTCACATTTTCTAAAGTAGATAATGCTCATTTATATGATCTTTTACCTATACCCTTCACGCAGGATGCTATAAACCGGGTTGTTGAGAATATCAAGCAGGTTCAGGATCTATTAGGCAGAAGATTAATCTTAGAAAACGGAAGTTATTATACAGTTTTAAAAGCCGAAATGTCGGAAGAAGATTTCATTAATGAAATTGTGAAGCGTAGCGATTGTGAATTGCTTTTGGATGTTAATAATGTATATGTAAACGCATTCAATCATCGATACAATGCAAAAAATTTCATCACAAAAATGCCTTTGGATAGAGTAAGATATATTCATATGGCGGGACATCTTAAGGTAAACGAAAATCTGATTATTGATACGCACGGAAACAAAATCATAGACCCGGTTTACGAATTGTTTGAATTTACAATGAGAAAGCTGAAACGAGACATTCCGGTTCTATTGGAAAGAGATTTTAATATCCCCGAACTTTCTATTTTGCAAGCTGAAATAGATGCTTTGAGGAAAATCAAGAAAAATGCTTTAAAAAAATCTAAAAATGTTGCTCTCCCAAACTGATACATTTGCTCTTCAGCAAGATTTGGGTCTTTATTGCAGAACTGGTTTAGAAGCGCCTAAAACCAGCAACCAAGAAAACACACCAGAATACAGAAGAATAGTTTTTAGCATTGTAAAAGACACCTTGAAAACCGCTTTCCCAATTGCCCGAAAATTTGTGGGGAAAAAGAAATGGAAAAAATTGGTTCATCATTTTTTTGCCAATCACAAATGTAAAACGCCACAAGTCTGGAAACTACCATCAGAACTATGTGACTTTTACAGAGAAAATCCGTTTCCATTTAAAAAACAATTTCCTTTCTTATTAGAGCTTTTACAATTCGAATGGCTTGAGATAGAAGTTTTTATGATGGAAGATGCTGATATTCCTGGGTTTGTGGCTGAGCCAACATCTAAACAAAAAATACTTGTTGGGAATCCTGAAATAAAAATTTTAGGTTTGCAATATCCTATTCATACAAAAAAAACCAAGGATATTACAGAAGCAGATATAGGTGAATATTTTGTAACCATCCATAGAAACAATATTGATAAGCAAGTATATTTTAATGATTTGTCGTATCCATTTATAGAGATGCTCATACAGCTCAATGAAGAAAACATTACTTTGAAAGAACTAGAAAAAGTTTATTCCAAATATGAAAATGACAAAACTATCGCCAAGAAAATAACTGCAGAGTTTGTTGCCTTTGCCATAGAAAACAACCTTATTTTAGGTTATAAATAATTAAATTGATAAAAATGCTGAAAAAATTAGAACTATTACTAAACAAATTACAGGATCTGCCTTTATTAGCTATAAGATTGGCGTTGGCTTACGGATTTTATGAACCCGCCATGAAAAAACTTCAGGATATCCATGCCATTGGGGATTGGTTTGCAAGTCTTAACATTCCCGCACCATATTTCCAGGCTTATCTTGCGACGGGAACAGAAATTCTGGGTGTTATTTTATTAACTTTAGGACTTTTTACAAGAATCATTTCCTTTCCACTTATTATAACAATGATTGTTGCTATAGTAACTGTGCATTGGGAAAACGGATTTTCTTCAGGTGACAATGGCTTCGAAATACCATTATATTATATTATTATGCTGATTACTTTAATATGTTTTGGTTCTGGTAGGATAAGCTTAGATCATTTATTATTCAGAAAAAACGCAAAAGCTTCCGATTAATAAAAAAGCTGCATCAATTAAGACGCAGCTTTTATCATTTTTATTGTTAGTCGTTGAGCTTCAAAACAGCCATAAACGCTGATTGCGGAACCTCAACTCTACCGATTTGCTTCATTTTTTTCTTTCCTTCTTTCTGTTTCTCAAGAAGTTTACGTTTTCTGGAGATATCACCTCCGTAACATTTTGCGGTAACGTCTTTTCTTAGAGCTTTAATCGTTTCTCTGGCGATAACTTTTGTTCCCAAAGCGGCTTGAACTGCAATATCAAACTGCTGTCTCGGAATCAGTTCACGCAATTTTTCACACATCTTTTTACCAATGTGATAAGCGTTGGAATCGTGAATCAATGAAGATAAAGCATCCACCATATCGCCATTAATCAAAATATCCATTTTCACCAACTTAGATGCTCTGAAGCCGATTGGATGATAATCGAAAGACGCATAACCTTTGGAAATAGATTTTAATCGGTCATAGAAATCGAAAACAACCTCAGCCAAAGGCATATTGAAAATCAGCTCAACTCTGTCCGATGTCAAATAACTTTGATTGACAATTTCTCCTCTTTTTTCTATACAAAGTGTCATTACAGATCCTACAAAGTCCGATTTTGTAATAATTGAAGCCTTAATAAATGGTTCTTCAACGCGATCCATTGTTGTTGGATCCATCATTTCGGATGGATTGTTAATCAAAATCACCTCATCCGGATCCTTTTTTGTAAATCCGTGGTAAGATACGTTCGGAACTGTCGTGATAACATTCATATTGAATTCTCTGTCCAGGCGTTCCTGAACGATTTCCATATGAAGCATTCCCAGGAATCCGCATCGGAAACCAAAACCAAGCGCTGCTGAACTTTCCGGCTCGAAAACCAGCGAAGCATCATTTAACCTCAATTTTTCAAGAGAGAATCTTAGTTCTTCAAAATCTTCAGAATCAATCGGGTAAATCCCTGCAAAAACCATTGGTTTCACTTCCTCAAATCCTTCTATTGGTCCTGCCGCAGGTTTTTCAAACGAAGTGATTGTATCACCTACTTTCACTTCTCTTGCATCCTTAATCCCGGAAACCAGGTAACCTACATCACCACATTCAACCGTTTTCTTTGGAACCTGCTTCAATTTTAAAGTACCAACTTCATCAGCACCATATTCTTTCCCCGTTGCGAAAAACTTGATTTTTTCATTTTTAGAAATACTCCCGTTCACGACTTTAAAATAAGCCTCGATTCCTCTGAAAGGATTATAAACCGAGTCAAAGATCAATGCCTGGAGCGGCGCATCCGGATCTCCAACCGGGGCCGGAATTCTTTCTACGATTTGTTCCAACAAATGGTGAACACCTTCTCCTGTTTTCCCGGAAACTCTTAAAACATCTTCATATTCGCAACCGATGAGATTCATAATTTCGTCGGTCACTTCTTCCGGATTGGCAGAAGGAAGGTCGATTTTATTCAAAATAGGAATGATTGTCAAATCATTCTCCAATGCCAAGTATAAGTTACTGATCGTCTGTGCCTGAATACTTTGCGCAGCATCAACAATCAAAAGTGCTCCTTCGCAAGCAGCGATGGAACGGGAAACTTCGTAAGAAAAGTCAACGTGTCCCGGTGTATCAATCAGATTAAGAATAAATTTTTCTCCTTTATATTCATAATCCATCTGGATCGCGTGAGATTTGATCGTAATTCCACGTTCTTTCTCAAGATCCATATCGTCCAGTGTCTGAGACTGCAGTTCTCTCTGCGTGACGGTGTTTGTATATTCTAAAAGACGATCTGCCAATGTGCTCTTACCGTGGTCGATATGTGCAATAATGCAGAAATTCCTGATATTCTTCATTTATAACTCTTGTAATTTGCAAAGATAAAAAAAGAGACTGAAAAGTCTCTTAAAAATATCATTTATGAAATTTACTTTTCAAAAATGTAATCGCCTGTAAGTGGATCAATGTAGATATTATACTTTTCGGCTTTTTGTAATTTTTTATTCTTTGCATTGGCATCTATAGCTCCGGCAATACCTCCTACTAGCCCAAACATTCCATATGTTGAATCCATTTGAACCGGGAAAAGTGTGCCATAATTAGTAAAAATATAAAATCCTTTATCATCTTTTATCATTTCTAAAAATCCACTGAATGTATGATGATACATCTTCCCATTTTCTACATAAGCAAACATTTTGTGTGCAGGTATTCTTTCATCACCTTTCTTAGCTCTTAGCACTTCACCTTTAGAATTTTTAACCAGCTCGTAGCCCTCTAACGGCTTTGCGTCAAAAAAAGATTTGTAATCCGGATAAACACCATCTTTAATTTGATTATTTTTATATGCAGGTAATTCTTTAGTAATTATTTCAGCATATTGTGGGAGCTCATTTTCAGTAATCTTAATATCCGCAGGTTTAGTTTGATAAGAATTTTTGATAAACTCATGTAATAGATTTGAAAGTGTTATGGATAAGCCAAAAGGAGATTTTGGAAGATTTGGACCGATATTAACAACTCTATTAATTCTATCCAAATAATAATAACCTCCATTTTTTGATATAAATGAACTTATAACAACATCTGCTTTTGGTAATGAAGTTCCCAGTTCTTCCTCACTGAATATTTTGAAATTTTCTAAAAGAATAACAATATCATTATTCCCAACAGCATTTTTATTGGATGAAACAAACCAGTTATCAATACTTTTCTTAGCATCATTATCGGGAAATTCGAAACGGTATGTTTCTTTTTTATGTGTAATTGTTCCTACTTCTTTATCTCCACGATTATCTATAACTGTCAAAGATTTAAATGTTTTTGTATTGTCCCTTATCGACTCACTCAATTTTATTGTTACAGTTTTCTGCGAGAAAAATAATACAGGAAACAACAAAAAGAAATATTTGATTTTCATTTCAACTAATTTTTCTGCAAAAGTAAAGTTTTAGCATTTATTACAATCAATTTTTACGGTAAATCATACTATCAATAAAATAAGCTAAGCATTATAAACGTTAATCTTTCATAAAAAAAAGAGAATGATGAAAAAAGTTTTATTTTTGCAGATTATTATTAATATTCAATATTTCAGAATATTCTGACAATTGCTATGAAGAAATATATTAGTTTGCTGATGATGTCGGTGGTTTTGCTGTCTTGCAAAACAGAAATGGATAGAGCAATGAAGAGCGCTGATAAAGAGTTTATCTTGAAAGTTGCCAACGAAAAATTTGCTAAAAAGAAATGGAGCGATGCGCTTGCTTTATATGATAGATTGCCTAATCTTGTAGCCGGTACAGATGATGCACCGAATGTAGTTTTCAATTCTGCATACGCTAACTATTATGACAAGAACTACAGACTGGCTGCGAACCAGTTCAAAAACTTTGTGATCAGTTTCCCGCAAGACCCGAGAAAAGAAGAAGCAGCTTATTTTTCTGCGCTTTGTTATTACGAAGGATCTCTGGATTACAACCTGGATCAAAGCAATACAGAGTCAGCAATTACAGAATTACAGAATTTCATTAATGATTATCCGGATTCTGAACGTTCTAAAAACATCAGCCAGATGATTGATGAATTGAGTTATAAATTAGAATTCAAAGCTTTCGAAAACGCAAAGCAATATTATAAAATGGCCGAATACAAAGCAGCATCCGTTGCTTTTGAAAATGTTTTGGAAGATTTTCCTGCGACTAAACTCAGGCCTCAGATCTATGATATCATTTTGAAATCTAAATACGAATTGGCAGTCAACTCCATCTATGATCTTAAAAAGGAAAGGCTGGATGCTGCAGCGGCATATGCAAAGAGAGTTGCAGCAGAAATCCCGAATACTGATTATGCCAAAAATGCTAATGATCTTTATACAAAGCTGGAAGATGAAAAAGTAAAATTCGCGAAAGTCCAGGCCGAAGTAGAAAAAAGAAAGGCGGAATACGAGGCCAAAGTGAAAGATGCCCAGGCTAAAGAAAATGCTAAAAAAGAGCTGGCCCAGGAAAAAAACCAGCTGGATATGCAAAAGGCAGCAGAGCAAACCAGAAGAGACAGCGCGAAGATCAATTCGCCTGAACCTCAAGCTACTTTCAAGTTTAAAAGATAATTACTATATTTGCATTCTCAAAATAATTTCGCCCAATGAGTGTTAAAGATACAAAAGCTGAAGTAAGCACAATCACTTACGACAAAGATAAAATCGAAGAAAAAGTAGGTAGCATCTACGAAGCTATCGTGATTATGGGTAAAAGAGCAGAACAGATCAATGCTGAAATCCGCTCTGAACTTCATGGAAAATTGGATGAATTTGCCGTTCATAACTCTACTTTGGAAGAAGTTTTCGAAAACAGAGAACAAATCGAAATCTCCAAGCATTATGAAAAACTTCCAAAACCAACTTCCATTGCAATCAAAGAATGGTTGGATGATGACATCTATTTCAGAAAAACTGAAGAAAGAAAATAACAGTATCCCTGTTGATTAAAATACAGAACCGTCTCTATTATCTAGAAGGCGGTTTTTTTGTTAATAAAATTATTAATACATTCGTTAATAAAAATCAAAGCAAATGAGCTTGCAAGGCAAAAAACTGATTCTAGGAATTACCGGCGGGATTGCTGCTTACAAAATGAATTATCTCGTTCGGGATTTTATAAAATCCGGTGCAGAAGTCAAAGTTATTTTGACCAAATCTGCTGTAGATTTTGCATCACCGTTAACATTCTCAACACTTTCCAGGAATAAAGTTTATACCGATTTTTATGATGATAGCAAAACGTGGAATAACCACGTGGAACTTGCACTCTGGGCAGATCTCATCCTGATTGCGCCTTGCACAGCCAATACACTTGCCAAAATATCTTACGGACTTTGCGACAACTTTCTGATGGCAGTTTACATGTCTGCAAAATGCCCTGTCATCATTGCGCCCGCAATGGATCTTGACATGTATATTCATCCAACAGTGACCAAAAATTTACAGACAGCTGAAAGCTTTGGCCATCAGATCATTCCTGCGGAATATGGAGAGCTGGCGAGTGGGCTCGTTGGGCAAGGCAGATTAGCCGAACCGGAAACGATTTTTAAATTTGTAGAAAATCAATTTTCTGATTCCAAACAGAGTTTTGCGGGAAAAAAATTCCTGATTACCGCTGGTCCAACTTATGAGAATATTGATCCCGTGAGATTTATTGGAAATCATTCTTCAGGTAAAATGGGATTTGACCTGGCAAAAGAAGCCGCTGAAAGGGGCGCCGAAGTGATTCTGATTTCAGGTCCATCTTCTCAGAAAGCCAATAATAAAAATATAACGCTTCACAGAGTAACTTCGGCTCAGGAAATGTTTGATGAAGTTTTCAAATATTATGATAACGTTGATGTAGCAATAATGAGCGCTGCGGTTGCAGATTATACACCAAAAGTCAAAGCCACAGAAAAAATCAAGAAAAACGAAAACGAATTAACGATTGAACTGGTCAAAAACAAAGATATCCTTCGAACAATGGGCGAGAAGAAAACGCATCAGTTACTAGTTGGCTTTGCTCTTGAAACCCAGAACGAAGAGGAGAATGCAAAGGGAAAATTAGTCAAGAAAAATCTGGATATGATTATCCTGAATTCTCTGAGAGACGAAGGGGCTGGCTTTGCAAATGCCACCAACAAAATCAAAATTTTCACACCGACTGAAGAGCAATCTTTTTCATTGAAATCTAAGGAAGATGTCGCCAAAGATATTTTGAATTTTGTTGAGCAGAAATTGTAAGAAAACAACCTCTTTTCCGTTATGATTTTATGGGGATTTTAAATGTTGATCTTTAGCAAAGATTCCTTATTTTTACAAACATTTTTATTTGGAATGAAAAAACTACTTTATATAATTTGTGCATTATTTTTTGCTCAAATAGCATATTCTCAGGAGCTTTTGGCAACCGTACAAATTAACAATCAACAGATCGCAGGAAGTAACACCCAGGTTTTCAGAACACTTGAAAAATCACTGCGTGACTTCATCAACAATACAAGCTGGACAGGAAAGAAACTTCAAAACTTCGAAAAAGTGAAGTGTAATTTCGCAATGGTTATTTCTGAGCGTCCTTCTAATAATACCTTTAAAGGGACTCTAGTAGTCCAGGCAACACGACCTGTTTTCAATTCGCAATATGAAACACCTTTGATGAACATTAATGATACCCGTCTCACCTTCGAATATAATGAAAATGAGAACCTTGTGTTCAACGAGAGACAATTTTCGGGGAAAAACCTCATCGATGTGATTAGCTTTTATGTTTATATCATTCTTGGTTATGACGGGGATAGCTTCCAGTTAAAAGGCGGACAGCCCTGGTTTGATAAGGCTTTCAAAATTGCTCAAAATTCACAGAATCAAAATTATGACGGCTGGAACGCCATCGAAAGTCAGAGAAACAGAGGCGCACTGATCTCCGGCCTTCAGAACGAAAATACATCTACACTGAGAACCGTTTATTACAGCTACCACAGATCCGGATTGGACAACTTATCCAAGCCTGACCAGAATCCAGCCAAAAAAACAATTGCCGAATCTCTGATGCAGCTTAAATTCTATGAGAATAATTTCCAGATGAATTATCCATTCAATCTTTTCCTAGAAACCAAGAGTACGGAGATTTTTAATATTTTTAATTCCGGGCCAAATACCTCTGTAAATATCAGCGAATTAAAAACGCTGATGAGCACATTTGCTCCAAAAGATATCGATTCCAAATGGGACAAATGGAAATAATGATTTTAATTGTTAGTTATTAATTTCGTTATGCTTTCAAGGATTTTTATACAGAATTTCGCATTGATCGATCGATTGGAAATTGATCTCAAAAACGGACTGCAAGTCATTACAGGAGAAACCGGTGCGGGAAAATCGATTATTCTAGGTGCACTTCGCCTTATTATGGGTGAAAGAGCGGACACCAAGTCTTTTGCTAAGGCTGACACCAAAAGCATCGTTGAAAGCGAATTCAGTATTAATGACAGTTTCAAAACGTTTTTTGACGATAATGATCTTGATTTCGAAGAACATACCATTATCCGGAGAGAGATTCTTCCGGGCGGTAAGTCCCGTGCTTTCATCAATGATGTTCCTGTAACACTGGATGTACTAAAAGAATTATCTTCCAAATTAGTTGATATCCACTCACAATTTGAGACGTCTAACCTGTTCACAGAAGAATTCCAGTTTGGGATTCTGGACGGATTGGCCAAAAATAAAACGCTGTTATCTGACTATCAGGATATTTATAATGATTATCAGAAAACAAAGAAGGAAATTGAAGCTCTTAAAACCTCACTTTCCGAAAGTAACAAAGAGTCAGATTATAAACACTTTTTGCTGACAGAACTTATAGAAGCGGATCTTGATAATCTTGATTTTAATGATCTTCAGAATCAATTGAATATCCAGGAAAATGCGGATCAGATCAGTGAACAACTGTCTCAGTCACTTTCCAAACTGAATGCAGAGGAATTCGGTGTTTTGACCAGCCTTTCCGACATCAGGAACAAAATTGCTAAGCTATCCGAACTTTCACCAGACTATGAAGAGTTAAGCCAACGATTGGAAATGGCTTATCTGGAAATCAAAGACATCAATTCTGATCTGGAAAATAAAGCTGAAAACCTGGAAATCAATCCGGCATTGCTACAAAATCTTTTATCTACAATTAATAGAATCAATGCGCTTTTCCTGAAACATCAGGTGGAGAATATAGAAGAATTATTAGCTATCAGAGAAGAATTATCTGCTGGTCAAAATTCCTTAGAAAGCATTGAAAATCAAATTGAAGAAAAAGAAAAGTTGATTAAAACTTTAGAACTTCAATTAGAATCTTTCAGTAAAAAACTAACGGATAACAGAACTAAATTTTCATCAACTCTTGAAAATCAGGCAAAGGAAATTTTTCAAAAACTAGGTCTTGAAAAAGCGATTCTTAAAATAGAATTAAGTAATTCTCCGGCATTTAATTTATTTGGAAAAAATAATATTCAGATGTTGTTCCAGGCTAATTCCGGCTTTCCTTTAAAACCTATCCAAAGTGCTGTTTCCGGCGGGGAAAGGTCAAGGGTGATGCTGGCGATTAAAAAGATAATGGCGGAAAACAACGCGCTCCCAACTTTAATCCTTGATGAAATCGATACAGGAGTTTCCGGAAGAATTGCTGAAGAGATGGGAAAACTGATGCAGGAGATGTCTCAGGATCTTCAGTTAATCGTGATCACGCATCTTGCACAAGTTGCCGCAAAAGGTAATGAAAATTACAAAGTGGTAAAGTTTGATGAAGACGGCATTACAAAAACTACAATTGTAAAGCTTTCGGAAGACGAAAAACTGAAAGAAATTGCACAGCTGATCTCCGGTTCCAAAATTACGGAAGCTGCTATTTCTCAAGCCAAGGAATTAATTGGATAATTCTTGATTAAGAATCAGTAATGGATCGATATACTCGCGGTCGTTGCTCAATCTAGGGACTTTATTCTGTCCACCCAGCTTTCCACGGCTAGCCATCCATTCATAAAACAAATTTGATTTGGCCGAGTGCACGATTGGTTTTCTCAATGTGATGTCATTATAACGTTTCGCCTCGTAATCTGAGTTTAACGTTTTGAGCGTTTTGTCAAAGACGTCTGTAAATTCATCCAGACATCTTGGTTTTTTGGTGAATTCGAAAATCCACTCGTGACAGCCTTTGCTCTCGTTTGTCATAAAAACCGGAGCACCTGTGTAATCAGAAATGCTTGCGTCCATATGTTCACAGGCAATCTTCAGAGCCGATTCTACATTATCAATCATCAGCTCCTCTCCGAAAGCATTGATGTAATGCTTGGTTCTGCCCGATATCTTAATTCTGTAAGGATTAATGGAAGTAAATTTCACCGTATCGCCGATCAAGTAACGCCAAAGTCCGCCATTTGTGGTGATGACAACGGCATAATTCTTACCCACTTCCACTTCCGAAATCGGGATCGCTTCGCGGCTGCCAGCATAATATTGATCCATTGGTATGAATTCGTAAAAAATCCCGTAATCCAGCATCAGCAACATCTCGTCACTTCCCGATTGGTCCTGAATCCCGAAGAATCCCTCGGAGGCATTATATATCTCGTAATATCTGATATCTCTGCCAATAATATCTTTATACTGATTTTTGTAGGGCTTGAAACTGATTCCACCGTGGAAGAAAACTTCCAGATTAGGCCACAATTCTCCGATATTATTTTTTCCTGTTTCCTGCAAAGTTCGCTGCAAAAGCACCATCATCCAACTCGGGACACCGGTAAGGCTTCCGACATCTTCGTTTCTGACCTCGCTGATAATGGCTTTCATCTTGCTTTCCCACTCGGACATCAGGGAGATTTTCTTGTTAGGTGTATTGATGATCTCTACCCAAAACGGGAGATTCTCAATCAGAATCGCGGACAGATCTCCAAACTTGGTGTTAAAATCCTGATACATCTCCGCACTTCCTCCCAATCTAAGATTCTTGTGCTGGAACAATTCGCTTTCCGGATGATTATTGACATAAAGCGCCACCATATCTTTCCCGGCTTTGTAATGGCAGTCTTCCAGACTTTCTGCAGTAATTGGGATGTATTTGCTTTTGGCATTGGTGGTGCCGGAGGATTTGGCAAATTGCTTAATAAGCCCGGGCCAAATGACATCTTTCTGCCCCTGTCTTGCTTTCTCGATGTAGGGCTCAAAGTCTTCGTAACAGACAATCGGAACTTTCTTTTGGAAGTCACGATAATTTGATATAGAGCTGAAACCATATTTCTGAGCATATTCGGTTTCTTCTGCATGGAAAAGCTGGGAAAACAAAAGCCCCTCCTGCGTCTCTACAGGATACTTGATAAAATGTTCGATCTGATCCATCCGCTGCAGGATAAACCAATTGACGACTGTATTAAAAAGTGCTTTCGTTGCCATTCTTCACAAATATAATAAATTTTGAGAATGGAAAACGGGTTGGTGTCCGGATTACAAGAATTATTGATCTGATAAGGGATCGTCATACTGGCTGATGGATTGTTTCAGGGTTTCTTTGATCTTCTCCATCAGGCTTTTAGGCTCAGTGACTTTAACCTGATTTCCATAGGATAAAATCTCCTGAATAAAATCATAGGTGGGATAGAGATCATAGGTAAAATAGACCGACTTTTCCGTTTCCTTCTGGATCTGCTGGGAATGATGAAGCGGCGAGCTCTTGAGATATTCTGCCTGCTCTTTGGTGGATCTGATTACGACTTTTTCCGGTTCCTCTTCCAGATTCATGATGCCGAAAGCGTTTTTGAAATGTTCTTTGAGGTTGAATCTCTGCTTTAGTTTGAATCCGGCCTTGCTCACAACCAAATCACTGATCCTGTCTAACCCGAAAGCTTTCAGCTTCTCATCTTTGGTGTCCAGGGCAACAAGATACCAACGGTCTTTGGATTCTTTGAGTGCCAGTGGATGGACTTTTCTGGAGGTGATGCTCTGGTCTTTGTATTTGAAGTGCCGAAACTCCAGTACTCTTTTGTTCCTGATGGCAAAAAGCAGGTCATAAAAATTCTGAATCCCTCTGGGCGTGCGTGTTTCCGGATAAACAAACTGTGCAAGATCCGGCTGGGAGTTGACGGCATTCATGATCTGGAAAGATTCCAGCAAACGCTGGTTGTACTCGTCCACCTCCATTACCGGGCGACTTTCTATATAGTAACGGTTGTCGCCTTTTTTCTTGTTGTGTATATCAAAGTTAAAAAGATTCGCGATGTCCTTGATATCTCTCTGCAAGGTACGAATGGAATAGCTCACGATGTTGGCATCCTGGAACTCAAAAGAGCTAAGGAGGTAAGACTCCAGCTCGGGATAGGTCGCAGGGGAACGTTCCAGTCTCTTGATGATGAGGGCATATCTGGTTAAATAGAAATCTTTTTTCATTGGTGATCTTGGGGATACTTAGTTTTTAAAATTTGTTAAACAAATATAAATTCTTAATGCGACAAAAGGTGTCGTGTTTTGGATTTGTGGATAAGTTTTGGTTTACTTTTTCTCAAACAACTGAGAGGTAATCTCTTTGAGTTCTTTGTAAGGAATGTTCGCCAAAGAATCTTTTATACTTGTGTGGGATATTGTTTCTTTTCTCAGATTATTGAGAGGATGCGTCTCGGGAAGAGTGGTTTGAGAGTCCGGTGTGTAGGACAGCAGATCGTTGGGTTCGCAGATGAGGATCCTGCAGAGCAGTTCTATATGGTCTAAGCGGAAGACGCGGGTCTTGCTGTTGAGGATATTGTGGGCGGTTGCGCGAGAGATGCCGGCTTTTACAAGGAATGTGTAGGGTCTTTCTATTCCTCGGGCATTGAAAATAGGCTTGAGATTAAGATTTAGCATTGTGTGTTTTTGTTTAAAGATAGTAAGATTGTGTCAAATAGCTTAATTGATTTTAAATTTTGATGCAAAATTGAGGTAAATGAGAACAAAAGTGATGAAAGTTAAAACTAAATTGGCGTAATGTAAAACTATATTGATAAAATGTAAAATTGTATTGTCAGAATATAAAATTTGTCTGATATAAGTTATAAATATGTTGGAATAATATAAAATAGATATAAGGAAATATAAAACAATATCGCAAAAGGTGAAAATTATCTCGTTAGAATATAAAACGGATCTGCAAAAACCTAAAAATAAAAAAACAATAACACATTGTGCGACTGCTTTACTTTAATTATTGTATAAACACGGATTGCAAATCCGCGCTATTGGATCTATCGGAGCTTTAAAAACCCTTTAATAATTTATAGAAAAAGAGTTTTAAGAGACAACTCTGTTCTTTAATTCGTAATTTAGATCCGTTGTACAAACTATGGATAATATCTGCTGTTGAATCCGATAGGTTATAGTTTAGTCCAGACATAGGAAAATATTCAAATCCAAATGAAAAAATTACTAATCATTATAACAGTTATCTTTGGTTTAACAGTCTGTTATTCTCAGGAACATCCTGTCAAATTCACCACAGAAAATTTTGAAAACCAGATACTAAGCTACAATCCGAATAAAAACCAAAAAGTTTCAGATAAAGATTATCGGTACGGTACTATGATTTTAGAAGAAACAAGGAATGCCGTAAAAAACAAGCCTGAAAACTTTAATTTGGCAGATTATTTTAATGTACTGAACGCTTTTCTCAGCCTGAAAGAGACAAAGGAAAATATTGATCTCGCATTTAGAAAATTTGTTAACACCACAGGAAGTTGCGAATATATTTTATCTTTTGAAAATTCAATTAAAAATAATTCAAAGTACGATATTATACGAGGCGATTACGACGAACAGTTACTTCAATGCAAATCCAATAATACTACTGAAAAATTTGATATATCACAATACTGCAGGACTTATAACTTGAATTGTCTCCTTGCTGAAAAAATATATAGCATCAATCTTAATGACCAAAAATACAGATCCTTAAAATTACAAAGCAAGCAGCAGCCTTTAGATGCAGAAAACCAAACAATGATTGATGCACTCTACAAAAAATATGAAACCTACATAGGAAGAAGTTTAGTGGGTAAGAAATTTGAAAATGTCATGTGGGCCGTTATACAACATTCTAATATTGATATGATGGAAAGATATCTACCTGTTATAAAAAAAGCAGTGGCTGACAAAGAAATAGAAGTTGGGCCTCTAAAAATGCTGATTGATAGATTTTATGGACTTAAGTATGGTTATCAGATCTTTGGAAGCCAGGGTGAAGGATTCGGATTCAAGTTAGCTGATGAAAAAACGAAAAATGAAATTAAAATAATGTATGGAATTGAATAAAGCTTAACTGTACCAAATAGAATTTTTATCCATAGCAATAATCTTTTACATCCCGGCGCTGGCGCGAGCGTCTCGCTCGTGCCAGCGGGGGGATATTAATTAAATCGAGAAATTTATGCCCTCTTTCTGAATTTTTATTTACTGTGGATTTTAATGCTGTATTAATTAAAAAAGCAGTGATTCGTCACTGCTTTTTTATTGACTGGATAGTACAGATTGTAGATCTGAGCTTTCGTTTTTTTAATTCGTACTAGTTACAATTTTTTTTGAAAAATAACTAATATCGGAAGAATAACTTTCTGATGTATAAAAATTACAATTAACTTTAATTGAATCGAAATGCTTCTTTAATTGTAATTCTTTAGATGATAACAGCATATAATCACTGATACTTTTATTAAAATTTATAGAATCCTTTCTGTACGAAACTGTATCTATAATTTTTATATATATATCAAATGTATTACTTAAACTTTTAAAGCTCTTATCCTTTTCGATCTTCGCAATGTCATCTACATTATAATAATATATTATAGTAATATTTTTAATTTTATGTTTAAGGAAATCATCTAATTTTTCAATTTTTGAAGAGAGATTGGAAGACAATTCAATTGGCTCTTCTTTGTTCATTCCTAAAGAGAACCAACCTATTTTAGCCAATATGAAAAGAAACAAAAAAATACTAATTACGCTTATTGTCGCAATTTTTAGGACTCTGAAAATTTTTCTCTTCATAATTATTTTGGAATATTATCTGTTATAAAAGTATCATTTATTTTATAAAACTCTGTTTTATTTTTCACTGCTCCTTGTGAAGTATTTGTACCTATAAATATCCTAGCTTCTTTTAGATCATCAACCCATTTAAATAAGTTAGGATTTATTAAACAAGTATGTATTGTCTTCCAATCACCTCCTTCTTTGATAATGATTATTCCATATTTTTTGACATTTTTTAAATGAAAATCTCCCACCATCCAATCTACAACGGCATAATAATTACCATATTTTTTAATTTGTTGGCTATGTGATGCAAATCTGATAACATTGGCTATCTCTTTCAAGACATTTGAATCTTTTGTAAAATAAACAGGACTGAGTTGATATGTTGGAACTTTTGCATTTGCTTCAAATTCATCGGCTTCATCACAGGATAAAGTAATATGTTCTCCCACCTCAATCCCATTTTCGACCAAATATTCGGCAACTCCGGAAGCAAAAGCACCACCTTCACTGTGTGATATGAAATAATATTTTTTCCTTTTCATCGTATCAAGCAATTTTCCAAATTTTTTCTTCGCTGTTTCCTTTCCTAACTGTTTCCTGGCATCTCCGCTGGAGGTGCCTCCGCCTAAACTACTTCCGTCAAAGTAAAAAAAATTTTTATTGGTTTCTATTCTGTAATAACTACAAGCATTGTCTTTTAAAATATCAAGATTTTTCACCGAAAAAAAATTTTTCCCAATTTTTTTTCTTGATTTGCCTAAAAAATAATCCCAATAATACTCTCTTCCTCCTCCTGGAGCTACATTAAAAATTTCCAATGTTCTATCCCAATGACCATTTACTAAAATTAGTTGTGGAATATCTCTAAGTTCTACAGCCAATCTACCTCTACCATTGAATGGCAATTTAACAGTTTCCCCCCAATTTGATATCTGACAATATAATTCTAACTCGGCACCCTCTCCTATTTCATCTAATATATAATCCCAATCATAATTAAGAAAAAGTTCAATACTCCCAAATTTGTTTTTCCCATTTGACTTAACAGTTATATCTTTTACTTCCCCTAAACTTACATCTTTAATTCTATTTTCTTCATAAGGCTGTAGTAGGAATGTTGTATTTTCAGGAACATCGTTAGAAACTAATAAATTAAACTTTACAATATCTCCAAACTTTGCTCTTGTTACTTTTTGCCCAGATCTGTTTGTCCAATAAGCATCTAATATGTAATCCTCCAAATTATTAATTTTGTCAGAAATATTACTTTGTTTATTTTGCTTTTTTACAGAAGTCCCAAAAGGATTTTCTAAAGTCAGTCTCTTTATTTTGTTTACACCTAAAGGTTTTATTAAACTCATTGCTTTATTTTATATTGTTAAAAAAAGAAATGGCGACAACATATGTCGCCATTAATAAATTATCCTAAAGTACTAGTATCTGCTCCATGTTGCATCACAGCATCTACAGGTTCAAAAGCACTTTCGTATTCTAGCTCTAATGGATTTTCACAATTTTCTCCGTTATCTTTCTCCGGGAAAATCGGCAAGGCATCTGTCACTTCCAGACCTACAGATTTTGCCTGCAAAATAGTTAAAGCTGTTGGTACTCGTGTGATCCAATACTTACCTTGAGGTTTACCCATTGGCTGTCTCAATTCCTCAACGATTGACATGTACATCGGGTCACCAATGACAGGAACTTCGCCGCCATTCCAAATCCTTCCGGTTGTCATAAAGAAGTTAACGGCATCTTCAAAACCAGGTTTAACGGTTACAATAACACGTGCCATACCTGCCTGTAGGAAGCTTCGGAACAAAGGATCAGTCTCCTCTGTAAGATAAAGATCCTGCCAGTGTGCTTTGTTTGCCCAATAGTAAGGATAGAAGGTATAATCCATAATGCTCCATTCAAACGCCTGCTCCATAAATTTGGCTAGGGATGTGTAGTTGTCTAGATTATCCCCAAATAGCATATGGAAACTTTGCATTGTTTTTGAGTCTTCCGAGGTAGTCTGACCAAGCGCATCATATCCCAGTTGGTTTTGCAAGAGGTAAGCGATACAATTGTGCTTCAGAACATTTGCTTCCGTATCTCTATAGAAAAGAGATACTTTCTCCTTGTTGTCGGCTGTAGCTGCCGCCGCAGCTTCTGCTGCTGCTTTTACATCGGTATCAAATTTTTCTTTGGCTGCGTTATAGGCCGCAATGATAGCTTCGAAGTTGGTTTGTCTCCACTTTAACATAAAAGCATCGGAAAGTGTACATTTAATTTTAAGAGCTAATGATATATTAGTCGTTCCATTACCTCCGTGATATTTCTGGTCATAATTACCTTCAATATGTAAATCTTTTGTTACAACTGTCCCACTATTCCAACTTTGTGTTATTGGTCCTGGCTTATCGATTAATTTCCCTGTTAAATCATCGAATGTAAAATGTGCAACATTTTTTTTAAACCTATTATAAAAAGCATAATTTATTTCCGCCTCATATGCTTTATAATTATTAGGTATTACAAGATTTAAAAACCTTGTAATATCGCTATTGTCTAAATCTTCTTCTTTACTTGTAGAATACAAAATGTCTTTTTGAGGCAAATCAGTTAATTTCACACTATAATAATCTGCCCAGTGTTGTAAAAATAATACATCCACATTAGCGTCTTTCATTTGCCACTCTTTTGCTTCATTACTTCTAGGATCTATCGGAGCGGTAAGCTGCTCTTTCACTGCATTTGTTGCCAGAGCGTGCAGTCTTGCCGGCTCGGGAATCATAAACTCAAACATCGTACGCTTACCATAGTTGTAAATCTGATTTTTCATCTTCTTGTCCACCCATCTGTAAACACCAGTAATATGTTGTGGTTTTGCTCCTTGAGAATCTGTAGTTGTAGTTACCTTACCACGATTATCAAACTCATGCACATTGGTTTCCGTATGTTCTTTGATAATTTTTTGGATTCTTTCTTCTGAAACTTTGGTTAGTACGCGCTCCATAGCCCTTTCCGTTAGCTCCTGAGATTTAGCAACAGCTTGTCTTGTACTGTCGTGCTGTGCCGTGCTGTTGGCATAGCTGCCTCCTACCTCAAGTTTCCATTTAGCTCCCCCGGCAGAAAAAGAAGTATGAGCTTCCCAGCTTTGCTGCTTCTCTATTTCTTTTGCTACTTCTGTTTGCATGTCAGTTCTTGTAGCCTTGGTTGTATCAGACATTTGTTCTGTTTCCTGAGATTTTGAAGTGGTATCCGTGATCTCGGAATAGTCTCTGGAAACTGAGGACTTATGTCTCAGCTCACTCGCCATAACATTTTCAATATTGGACACTTCTCCAGGAACGTAAGCATGAACAGATTGCTGTACCTTAAGATAATCTGCAATACCCAATCTTTTCACTCCAAAATGTTTTGGGGTCATGCCATTTCCTGAGATATTGCCATTTTGAGATTTTAGAGCCAACAATCCTGTATATTCAGCATTATCTAATTGAGAAAGGTCTAAAACCGCTTCTCTACCATTATCGAAATAAATTTCAATTTTTAGATTATTCAGTTTTTTAAATTTATTTTGAAATGTTAGAGGAAAAGTTACTTTATTATCAATTACAGGAATTTGTAAATGCGTTTGCTCAAGTGAATCTCCCGTAGAGTTTTCTCCAGTAACTTTAGCTTTTGCCACAGACCAAGAATCATTCTCAACATTGAAGCTAAATTGTAAATAGTTAAATACAAATAGCCCTACTTTCATATAAAAAGGATATAATAAATATGAAAGGGGTGTCACTAAGGATGTCTTTGCAACCGGCACCAATGCACCTCCCAGATTCACATATTGTTGCTGAGGCATTTCTATAGTAGACAGTACCGTTTTGGATTGTGTAGAAACCTCTTCATTAACTTTCTCGAAAATATCCCGAAAAGAAAGATCATCATCCGATAAGGTAACCGTCTCACCATAAAGCCTGATCTCAGTATCTGAAATGATTTGTAAATCCTGTGGAATATCGGCATCAATATTATTGGAAATGGCCTCGGCATCATATTCCGCAAATAATTCGATAAAAAGATTGAATGACCCTGTGCTTAGTTTGGCGTTCAGATCTGAAAAATTAATTTCGTTTTTGAATTTAAAATCAAATTTTGGCACTTCAGCTAACTCTAGTTGCTCATAAGCTGCTTTCTTTTCTGCTTCTGTCGTATTCTCATCGAAGGTTGCTTCCAGATCACTCAATAAAATGTTATTACTATCGATAATTGGTTTTATAATGATTTGGTACTCATCATAAGCCGATTGATATGCGTTATTATAAGATTTGTTATATGCTTTTTGCAGATTTTCCAATTCTTTTTTCAAGGATTGTGTCATATCTTTTTTTAACAAAGCATTTGTAACGCGCAGATTTTTCTCAGCTTCTACTTTCAGCCTACTTTCCTGCATTACAGACAAAGATCTTTGCTCTTGTACCGGCAAAATTCTGGCTGCAGAGCTTTCGTCAGTGATGTGATCGCCGTTGCCAATAACTGTTTTATCAATCGTAAAAATATCATCACCAGTTTCTACCGGCGCATCTTCTACGAAAAGCTTAGCCGGTAAAACAACTTTTGCTGTTTTTGCCAGATCAAGGCTCTTTTGTAATTTACCCGCTTCGGAAGTTTTATAAGTGTCAATATAGTGCACTGCTTTTAAAGTCTGGATAACCGCTTCTTTCACATAGAAATCTTTTTGTGTAACGACCTGATAAATGAGATTGTCCCAAAGAGAAATCATTGCAGAATTATCAATCTTCAGTGCCTCTGTTGTCGTTAATCTATCTATGATATCAGAATCCGGATCTTCATTATTAGCTAAGGATTTTCCTAATTTGTAATAGTCTGAAACAGAGGGAAGCAATTCTATACTCTTTTCTTTTTTAAAGGCATGCTCTTCAAAAGTGGCAGCAGCCAATTCTAATTCCTGGAACTTTGTGGTATTCTTTGGGTCCTGCGTAGACCAAGACTCTATCTGAGTGTCAAAAACTCCTTCGGTACCGTTCGGTCTTATAACAAATCCCTTGTTTTTCTCACTTGTGTCTGCAAGCTGTGGATTTCTAAGGCTCACAAATCTAAAAAGAGTTTGTGAAATTTCATTTGGTGTTTTTTCGTTTGTTGTGTTTGTGTCGCTCATTTTGTTAATTATTTAATTTTTAGACATTTCTCTAGCTGTTCCAGTAATTTTTATTATTGGAATGCTTAAGAATCTATTTTTGTTATTGATTTTTCCTCCTATAAAAAGGAGCGTTGATTATTCTACAAGATTATTTTCTGAGATGTAATCTTGTAATTCCTGTTCTGTGTCGAATTCTGCGTAAAAAGTTTCCATGCCAGGATATACTTTTCCTGTATTACTAACTTCATTAACAATAAGGTACTTTTCTTTATCCCAAACTAAAATACATTTCTTAGTCAAGATTACTGAATTAACATCATTTACTTTTTTTGTTGATTTGATCATTTGTTTCATTTTAATTTGTTAACAGTGTCACATTTTTGGGAGCAGATGTTAAATTTGCTCTTGCAGCTGCGCTCGCTGATGAAGGTGGCTGGCAATTACCTTTTAATGTTATTCTTTTAGACCCAGACCAATTTGTAACATCTCTTGCTAAATCTATCAATATCTGATCTACCATTGTGCTTGATAAAGTCGCTAAGCCTGTAATATCAAGAGTTCCCATATTAGAAGGATATGTTTTACTATTATAAGCATTCATTGTATTATTTCCTGCAATGACGATTGAATTGGCATTAGGGCATTTTGATAAAATATCTCCTGAAATAGTATTCTGCCCACCTATGCTGAAAGTACTACAATTAGAAAAAACTCCACTAATTGAAGAAATAGTATTTTCTCCTCCTATTTGTATATTGCTCGTTGCAGAATTTATTTGAGTGAACAAATCTCCGGTTATTTTGTTCTGACCAGAAATAACAACTCCATTTGATTTTGGTAGATTTAAAGCAGTGATTGTATTTTGTCCTCCTACGGTTATTAATGTAGCATTAGGAAGATTTAGAACACCATTTAAAGTATTATTACCATTAACTGTGAATTGAGTTATTGAATTTAGAACAGGAACTGATCCTGTTAGATTATTTGATCCGTTTATCGTTAATAAAGTTGTATTAGGCAGGTTAGGAATATTACCTGATATCGTGTTCATTCCTGTTATAGAAATGGTTCCAGCCGTTGAAATATTTATTAAATTTCCAGAAATTGTGTTGTTTCCTCCTAGATTAATATAAGTTAAATAAGGAAAGGAAGGTAAAACCCCTGAAACAGTATTGCTTCCTAAAAGATATAAATAGCGAAAATTAGAAGAAAAAGTATTAATATTTCCAGATATTGTATTTCTTCCTAATCTCGATAGCTCTTCAACCGATGGCGAAATATTACCCGAAACTGAGTTAGTTGTGCCCGTTTTATCATTACCCAAATATATTATTTTACAACTTGATGGCAAGTTATTTAAACTGCCCGATACGTTGACAAAAGAGTTATTAACAGCATATCCACTACCCAAATACAAAGATTCCAATACAGAATTAGAAGGTATTAAATTTAGATCAAAAGTTGGATTAGACTGTGGATAATCATTATTCCTTAGTTCTAAATTTTTTAACTTATTTCCACATTTAGTAGCCCATTCGCCAATCACTTTTCCCTGAAAAGATAAGTCTCCAGAACCATAACAATAATGATTAAATAATAATTTTTCACAATTAGGAAAAAAATCTAAAATATCTGGAGTTAAATCAACATTTTTTATGTAGCCTAATGGGTTTGTTTCTGTACCTAAATTGGATATCCCAAGGTCAAATATGATTTCTTTAACTTTTTTAGGATTAGAATAAATTTTAATTTTCCCTGTATAATTATTCGAATAATTTTTAGCAGAATAGTTTGAAGTGCTAATTACATTATTTGAAGTTCCGTCTCCCCAATCTGATTTGCTCTTGTATATATTTTCATCAATTGTACCGAAATAAAGTTTTTGTATCTGAGTGCAATTATTAACACTAATAGGATAATAAACATTATTCGCATCATATTGTTCTATTACATTCATATTTTTAAGTATTAAAGATTCTTATATAATATACATTATCAATTCTTTGGATTTTTGCAGTACTGCCAATCCCTCCGTTTAATATATTTGTATAATCTACTTGATTAATTGTCACTCCAGACCCATTCGTAAAAGTTATGCTTCCTGTACCCGCTTTTGTAATTGTACACATAAAGTCCGAAGCAGAACTTGTCAAGCATTGTATGTTGATATTGTTGGATCCATTCTTTACTACCACATTTCTTCCATGCATTTTTACACCGTTTACATCTTTATTTGTATCAATGCTTAATGTAGTCTCGATTGTAATCTGTGACGGTTCAATAAGTTTTGTTTTCCAGCTTGCGATATTTTCTGCAGAAAGATTTTCCGCTGTTTTGTCTGCTTTGGAAGATACATCAATGTTCAGGCTATCCATAGGGATTTTTTCATCCTTGTGCCAATAAGAATCCAACCACTCGTGGAAATGTTCTTGTGTAGGTTTATCTCCAGTTTCGAAAAAACCTTTTAAGTCTGTTTTTGATTTCATAAAATTTTAATTTTAAAGATTAATAAATAATGTTGTTGTCAAAGTCTTCCCTGAAAAAGGTTTCAATCTCATCCAGGTAGAAATCATAATCTGATTCCTCATTCTCAATATCTTCCCAATCGATACTATAGATCGGGTTTTGGGAAAATTCTTCGTTTATTGTTTCTGTTCGGTTTTCCATATTATATTTTGTGTTTGGGTAATAGTTGTCCTTACCAGCTGTTTTGCTGATATCATAATTGGTTTTCGTTAAAAAAATAATTTAGATTAAATTGAGGCCTTAATTATAATCCAAAAGTAGTTGGTCGTGACGCCAGAACTTGACGTATCAAATTTTATTTTTAATTAATTTTTCAGCAATCTGATTGAGCAATTCATTGTTCTCATCAACATAGCATAAACCTGCCTGTATCAATGCTTCCAGATTTTTCTTTTTCACATTATCCATCTCGGGAGAAGCCGTTTTAAGTGAAGGATTAATTCTGTAATAATTCTGTCTGTTTCTTTTGCCAAGAGTCATAAACATTTGGTTCAACTGATAATCCACAGTTTCTGCATTGGCAGAAAGCAGGATATCGATGATCGGACCAATCCAGGCTAATTTGCCAACATTTTTATATTTGTTGATCGGGTAAGATTTCATTTCCGTTCCCGTTCCCAAAGAGACTATCATCATATCATTTACAGCCGGGTAATTAGGTTTTTCAGGATTTTCAAAAATATCTGCAAAAGGAATTTTTCTAGCTTCTGCATATGCGCAAAGAGCAGGATTGTTGGCAAACATTCCTCCATCTATCAGGCTAAAACTCTGTCCATAGGATGATCTGATCTGAGCCGGAGAGAAATAAGTGGGTGCAGCAGCTGTCGCCCGACAAATGTCTCTGACCAAAAAATTCTGCTGGGCTTGTTTTGCGTTAATGGTATTGAATAATTTGGCCCGTCTGTTTTCGATATCATAACTCGTGATGAGAGAAGGTTTTATAAAGTCTTTGTTCTCGAGTTCACCAAAAAAATCTTTGAGCTGCCTTTCCAGATTATCCTGCGAAATTTTCTCACTGAATAATCCAAACGGGTTAACCAAACTTTCCCATAGTGAAACATTAAAAATATCTTCACCTTTCTCCGTATAAAGCTCAAATGCTTTTTTAATAGAATATCTGGCTTTTTTGTTGTCATCAGGATAAAGTAGAACCGAAGCCAGGATTCCGCCGGTGCTGCTGCCTGCAATCATATCAAAATAATCGCCGAGCTTCGCATTCGGATGATCTTTTTGCTGTAAAATCTCTTCAAGATAACGGAGAATGATGCATGAAATAATGCCCCGGATCCCGCCGCCGTCTAAAGAGAGTATTGTGATCTTTTTCATTTGCAATAATTTTAATGATTTGATAAAGCAAATGTAGATGCGGGCAGCGACAGAACTCGTCGTGATATTTTTTCTTTACTAAAGTTGAATTACCGTATTGTATTAGTGACTAAGAAACGTATTGTTTACAATAGTGAGTTTGGAATGACATTGCTAATTTGATACAAAATCAATCAATAATCAGTTCCTCAATTTTTGATTGGATTTCTTGACTTTTTAATTTTAGAATGATAAAATACAATTCCGGAAACTGCAGAGCAATCTCACTCCAGCTTTGATTCAGTTCATAAATATTGTCAATTCCCTGTAAAAGACTCGCTAAAAAATGTGATTTTCTCTGGATCAGGCCGCGGAACCCATATGCGCCTAAAACCTGAAGAAAACGCATCATTTTCAGCCAGTTAAAAGATTCCTTTAGGTTATTTTTGTCCGGTTCCAGATGCCACAGTGATAAATAATAATCCAGCATTTCTTCTTTGAAATTTTCAGGAAAATTGGCTTTGGCCTGATAAAGAAAAGAGATCACATCGTAACCTGCAGGCCCTTCCATGGCTGATTGATAATCGATAAAGAACACTTCATCATTGTCATTCACCAATATATTCCTGGATTGGAAATCGCGGATCATCAATGTTCTTGGCTCAAGTTTCTGAATCATTCCGGAAATCGTTTTAAACTCTTTCAGCAAAGTAGATTTATGATATCCGATCTCCAAAACATCGATCAGGAAATTTTTGAAATAATAAAGATCATGTGTAATTGGCAGATCATCATAACTTTCATATTCGAAACTCTTTGTGAAATCTGCCTTACCTAAAGTTTTGGTTTGCAGTTCGAACAATTTTTCCAAACTTTTTTTGACGAAATCTTTAACTCTTTCTGATAATCCTTCTGCAGCAATAACCTCCGAAAGTGTCTTGCTTCCAAGG
Organism: Epilithonimonas pallida; assembly: GCF_900182975.1. Lineage (NCBI taxonomy): Bacteria > Pseudomonadati > Bacteroidota > Flavobacteriia > Flavobacteriales > Weeksellaceae > Epilithonimonas > Epilithonimonas pallida. The sequence goes on from NZ_FXUO01000002.1 coordinate 174,538, forward strand.
AATTCCTGGATATAAAGATCTCTATCAGAATTGATTTTTAAGATTTTTGGGGTATTAAGATCAAGGTTTTGAAACAATCCGGAGAAATAAAAAAATGCTTCATTTTCCAGAAGATTTTCATTGTATGTCACGACATATTTTTGATCATTCGAGCTTGCGATGTAGTTGATTCTGGAAGAGCCACTTTGTGGAAGCGCAACAAATGTATCCGGTTTCCGATTCAAAAATCCTTCTAAAAAATCCTGATGTTCCTGCATAGAACAAAGTTAATTAATAATAGAATTTGAAACACGAAAAATTGTAATTTTACCTTATGAAAGATTTTCTGCCGGTTCTGAAGATTCTGTTAAGATTTGTGGTCATCTATATCGTGGTGGTATTGCTGTACCAGTTTTATCTTAACGCATATATGGATGATGTGGTAGATCCTTTCACAAGATGGGTGGCTATACAAGTGGCTCTTGTCCAGAATGCATTAGGTTTTCCCACTGTATTGGTAGACAGTCTGAAACTTCATAGCGTTTTGTTTCAGACTTCCGGAAAATTCACCACAAGAATGGTGGAAGGCTGTAATGTTTTCTCCGTTGCGATCCTGTTTTCTGCTTTTGTTTTTGCTTTTTACAAAGGTTCTAAAACATTTTTGTTTGTCCTGGGCGGATTAGTTTTATTACATATTCTCAATGTTTCCAGAATCGTATTACTCAATATTATTTTTCTCAAATATCCTCAATACGAAAAAATCGGGCATGACTATATTTTCCCTGCGATTATCTATGGCGGAGTCATCATTCTCTGGCTGATCTGGATTCAGTTTTTTGCTTTAAGAAAAGCCGATAAATAATGAGTTACGATTAATATATTTAATTTTTTCAGACATTAACTGCTGATTCTTAGCAACTAATAATAATTATTTTGTAAATTTGCATCCTAACACAGTATTCAAAAATGAAAAATAAATTTATTATTACCCATTCCGGGATTATTGACAGCACCTTACTGAATCAACCTGATTCTAATACCTTTCAATTCGTTTTATAAAATTTACTCTCGTAAGTAAATAATGAATTTATGATTTTTCAATCTGTGGATTGAACAATTCATAATGCATTTATCTATTCATAGAATCTATATTTTGTAAAATGATTGTTCGCATGTCAATTTTGCAGTGCTTAAAATTTCCAAAAATCCTAAGGTGGTTTTTGGTTATATGTGGTATTTTAGGATTAATCGCTATTCGCGGTTTGGAAGACAAATTATTCTACGATCCGTTTTTGCATTTTTTCAAATCTGCCAATCAGAACGAAGTTTTTCCTAATTTCATTTGGGAGAAATTAATATTGAGTTATCTTTTAAGATTTGGACTAAACACTTTTTTTTCATTAGTAATTGTTCATTTCCTTTTTCAGAACAAAGATTGGACAAAGCAGGCTTTTATATTGATTGCACTGGTTTTTCTGATCGTTTTTCCAATCTATCTTTATTGTATCTATGACCGGTTCCAATTCGGATATCTATTCTCTTTTTATGTGAGACGGTTTGTGATCCAGCCATTGACAGTTATTCTTCTTATTCCTGTTTTTTATTATCGGAAGAAAATCACTCAGGCTTAATTTTCCAGCGTATGCTTATCCGGCTGGGAGATATTCTCACCGTTCCATTCGATTTTTTTGGTGAAAACGTGTTGACGAACCGGGCATTCAAAAATCTGGCAAATAGCGCAGGATGTTGGCTTACAATCATCCATATGGAAATTAAATTCAACTGAACGATCCGTATTTTTAGCAATGAGTTTGATCACTTCTTCCATTTCATCGTGAGCAGTTCTCAGTTCAAAATACCAGGGCAACGTCAAGTGAGCATCGATATGCAGCTTACTTCCGAACTGCTGTATTTTCATATTATGAACATCAATCCATTCAGGTTTTCGATTTTCATTAAGAAATTTGGCTAATCTTTCAAGCATTTCGGGATCAGCTTCATCCATAATGCCGCTGAGCGATTTACGGATGATTTTGTAACCAATCAGAATGATATAAATTCCTAAAATCAAAGCCACCACAGAATCAATCCAAACGATTTTTGTAAAATAAACCAAACCTAGACTGACAACAACCCCCAAAGTTGTAATCGTATCGGATTGAAGATGTTTGCCGGAAGCAATCAAAACTATCGAATTATCCTTCTTTCCTTTCTGAATCGAAATGTAACCGATAACGTAATTGATAACAGCCGTTGCCGCAATAATCCAAATTCCTAAGTCAAGCTTACTCAGAACCTTTCCCGAAATCAAACTGTTGGTTCCTTCATAGATAATCAACACCCCGGCAATACTGATCAAGGAACCCTCAATAGCAGAAGTCACAAACTCAACTTTTCCATGACCGTAAGGGTGGTTTTCATCCCTTGGTTTTGCAGCAAGATACAAGGAATAAAGTCCTAAAAAAGCACTGATGACATTCACAATGCTTTCCATTGCATCGGAGAAAACAGCATCAGAATTGGTCAGTTTCCATGCAATCAATTTTCCGATGAAAAGGAGAACACCAACAATGGCAATCCATTTTTGGAAGGCAATATTGGCCGTTTGTTTTTTTGTTTCCATTCTAATAAAAAAGAATCTTCGAAATTTCGAAGATTCTTTAGATTTTGTTAGTTTATACTAAGTTGTTTGCTACAAGGTATTCAGCAATCTGAACGGCGTTGGTCGCAGCTCCTTTTCGCAGGTTGTCTGCCACAATCCAGAGATTGAGCGTTTTCGGCTGTGAAAGGTCTCGTCTGATTCTTCCCACAAAAACCTCATCTTTTCCTTCGGAATATAATGGCATCGGATACTCGTTATTTTTGACGTTATCCTGAAGAACTACTCCCGGCGTTTCGGAAAGGATTTTTCTTACTTCTTCCAGATCAAATTCGTTTTCAAACTCGATGTTTACACTTTCAGAGTGTCCACCTTGTACAGGAACTCTTACTGCAGTTGCTGTCAAATTGAAAGTATCATCGCCCATAATTTTCTTAGGTTCTTTCATCAATTTGATTTCTTCCTTAGTATAATCATCATCCGCAAAAACATCACAATGTGGCAATGCATTTTTGAAAATCTGGTAAGGATAAACTTTCTCAGGGTTTTCCCCTTTAATTTCAGAATTCAGTTGATCAACAGCTGCTTTTCCTGTTCCGGTAACAGATTGGTAAGTTGAAACAATGACTCTTTTGATATCATATTTCTGATTCAGCGGATGAAGAACCATTACCAACTGGATTGTAGAACAATTGGGATTAGCAATGATTTTGTCTTCTTTTGTCAAAACGTTCGCATTGATTTCAGGAACTACTAACTTTTTAGTTGGATCCATTCTCCAAGCTGATGAGTTATCGATCACTACTGTTCCAACCTCGGCGAATTTTGGAGCAAACTCCAAAGATGTTCCACCGCCAGCTGAAAAAATAGCGATCTCGGGTTTGACTGCAATAGCGTCGTTCATGCTAACGATAGTGAATTCCTTGTCCTTGAATTTGACCTTATTTCCAACAGATCTCTCTGATGCTACGGGAATCAGTTCAGTAATTGGAAGATTTCTCTCCTCCAAAACTTTCAGCATAACTTGTCCAACCATTCCGGTTGCGCCTACTACAGCTACTTTCATTGTTTTTTGATTAATTAAATTGTTAAAAATTTATCCGAAAACTCTAGCCCAAGGGAATGCAAAAACGAATAACGCAATTCCAACCAATCCTAATGACATAATAGGAATAGTGAGTTTTTCGGTTGTTTTGAATTTTTTATTGATGATCGTCATTAATACTGCTGCGATTAACATAGAGAAAGGATGTTCCACATATTGGAATCTGAGGTCTGCGTTTTTCATTACAGCGCCCATATCCAATCCTTTTGTAATGTTGGTAATCAGCATAGTGATCCCTACTAAGAATTGAACGTGAAAAAAGATCATTGTAAACAATGTTACTTTTTTGAGACCTTTTGAAATATTACCGCTGTAACCAAACATCGTCACAAGCAAAAGAACTAAAAATGCAGCTACCAGCAAAAGTTCGAGGTAAGCGAAACCTTTGTGCGCGTGCAAAAGAATGTTATAAAATTCCATATCCAGATTTTTGATTGACAAAGATAGAAAAATCCCGACAGATTGCCGGGATTTGAGATATAATTAAAAATTAAAAGAATATTTAGAATTTATAAGAGATAGATGCTGCCCAAGTTCTTCCGAAACCAAAGAAAACGGTGTTGCTTGTATCAATCCCTTTATAGAAATTAAGAGGATTATTAATATATGCATTATATAAAGTTTGCGCCTGCGCATCAGTATTAGAAGAAGTTTTAAAATCTGATACCTCCTTAATATGATTGGATGTTTTACCGTCAGAGATATAAGTAGTGTCTAAAAGGTTATAAACATTACCCGTCAAAACTATTTTATGACCATTTTTAAGATTAATTCCATAAGATATTCCTGCATCAAATAGATTGTAACTAGGGTATTCTAATGCTCCTTTTTTACCATTGTTACTAATTGATCCATCGGCTTTAGTAATAGCAATATCACTAAAATTAATTAAACCATAATAATTATCATAATAATTCCAATTTCCAAAAACACTTAAATCTTTGATTGGTTTTACAGTAAATCCTAAAGCAGCTGTTGTTTGAGCGGCATCGGAAACCTTAACTTTATCTAATGCAAACTCAATATTAGTCTTACCGTTCAGCATAATTGGTGTCCCGTTTTCATCGTAAAGATTTCCTTGTGCATTTCCTTTATATTTCCAATCACCAATAGAAAACATTGCATTAAAGGATAAATAACTTGTCGCTTTTACCGTACCTTCAAATTCGATTCCCATATGAACCTCATGGATACCTGTTAGGTTTGCGTATGGTCTGTTATAAAGATTAGTTCCTGTTGCCGGCAAATTAGGGTTAATTGGAACAGAAAGTCCTGTATATCTGTTATATCTGTCCTTCCAAGAAGTATAATATAAATTCACATTTGCATTGAAAATACCACTTCTGAATCCATATCCTAATTCAGCAGAAGCAATCTTTTCATTAGTTAATAATGGATTTACAATTTGCTGGTTACCAGTTGCTCTTCCATCATTAGTATTGATTAAAGGATCATTGCCTGTAGCTGTTGCAAGAGGAGAGTTATAAACAGAGTTGAATAGTGGTTGTTTCTCATAATAGCCAATATTTGCAAATACATTGTGCTGTTCATTAATATTATAATTAGCACCTGCCTTTGCATTAAACCCAAAAAGAAACTTCGTGTTTGTTTTTTGTGTTACCGCCTGACCTTGTTGTATTACACCATCTTTTAACCAGTTGTCAATTCTTTTATAGCCTTGTTCTGATGCAGATCCTTGGATAAATGCAGATATATTTTCATTAGAGTATTCCAATTGTCCAAAAACGCCTCCCCAAAGAACTTCTCCGTCATAGTTTCTGTAAACGATTTGATTTTTGTCTTTAACCGCAGCCGCAAAAGGATTAGCAGAAGGGCTTGGATTTTGGACCAAAGTCACATCATAACCAGCAGGAATATTCATGTTATCTTTTTCTATATACTTTATATTTCCCCACAAATCAGTTAAAACTCCAGGATGATAACCATAATAATATCTCAAATCAATTCCTGCAGAATAATTCCAGTTCTCATTGATCTTATGTTGAAAATTTGAAAGCAATCCATACCAGTCATGCGAATTAATGCTTGCTCTTCTTACTAAGCCATTAGTTCTTGTGGCAACACCTGGTGTGGCATTAGTTGCTGTATAATTTGAACCATTAGCTGTCCAGCTAAATGTTCTTGCTCCTTGATTCCAAGCAACCAAGTCATCAAAACGAATCAATCCATTTTCGTCTTTGAAAAATGCATCATTTATACCTTTTGAGTTTGTAGCAGCTCCTGTTCCACTGGTACGATTTCCAACAATACTTCCAATAACTCCAGTTCCACCACCTCTTCCCCAAGAAGCATATCCCACAGTAGATAATTTTGATTTTTCTGAAATTTTCCAATCCCAATTTACAGACATTACTGGTTTACTATAAAAATTTATAGATTGTGACATAACATCTCCGTTTAGATACCCCCAGTTAGAATTGTATCTTCTATTAGGCTCATCTACCCCATTTCCATATTTAATAAAATTTGCAATAGAACTTTGGAAGTTTTGCATATGCCATTGTGGTGCACCAGTAAATGTAAACTGGAAGTCATGACTTCCTTTTTGATAACCTAATGCAAAATAATAATTGTATGCTTCAAACTTAGAGGCATCTATATAAGTATTACCTGCAGTTCTTGACATCAAGAATGATGTTGACCAACCTGTAGCGGATTTACCTGTATTATAAGAAAATAATGTTTTTAGGTACCCATCATTGCCGACTCCAACCGTAACATTGCCTTCTCTTTTTTTATCAGCAGCTCTCGTAATAATGTTTACCGTTCCACCTACTGAAGCAATAGCCAGTTTAGAGGAACCAAGACCTCTCTGAATCTGCATGGCAGAAGTTACATCTGATAAACCAAGCCAATTACTCCAATAAACAGCACCATCTTCCATACCATTTACCGGTACACCATTTATCATTACAGCAGTATTATTCGTATCGAAGCCTCGAATATTCATACGCCCATCTCCAAATCCACCTCCTCCTTTTGCGGCATAAATAGAAGGTGTTGATTTTAAAATTTCCGGAAACTCCTGATTTCCTAATCTTTCTACAATCTGGGTTTCTTTAATCGTAGAAACAGCAACAGGAGTCTTTCTATCTTTTGCGATATCAGCGACTCCTGCTATTACAACTTGTTCAATTTCGTTGGTTTTCGATAGTGTATCCTTTGTTGATTGGGCAAAGTAAAAACTTGCCGTTGTAATTGTCAGCATCAGGGCCAAAGCCGGCTTCTTTGATAACATTTTCATTTTTTTAAGATTTATGCCGCAAAAGTCCTAAAAAAAATGATAAGTATTGTTAATAAACTGTTAATTTTTTAAAGCCTTGAGACTCAGATCAATATTGTTCGAAGAATGGGTTAAAGCGCCAGCCGATATAAAATCAACACCGGTTTTCGCTACCGAATTTAACACTTCGCGGGTGATGCCGCCGGAAGCTTCCGTTTCGGTTTTCCCGTTAACTATTTTTACTGCTTTGGTCATGGTTTCCACATCCATATTATCAAACATAATCCTGTTTGCACCAGATTTTACCGCCTCTTCAACCTCTTCCAGATTACGTGTTTCGACTTCAATTTTTAGTTTAAGTTTGTTTTTTTTGACATAATCTTTCGCCATTTTTACAGCATTAGTAATGCTTCCGTTGTAGTCAATATGATTGTCTTTCAACATTATCATGTCATAAAGTCCATATCTGTGATTGGTTCCGCCACCTATCGCAACCGCCCACTTTTCACAAACTCTGAAGTTTGGTGTGGTTTTCCTTGTATCCAAAAGCTTTGTTTTGGTTCCAACTAATCGGGAATCCCAATCGTGCGTCATTGTTGCAATACCGCTCATTCTTTGCATGCAATTCAGCACCAGACGCTCAGTTGACAAGATCGATCTGGCTTTTCCGGAGACTATAAAAGCAACATCTCCTTTTTTTGCAGATTGACCATCTTTAATAAAAACTTCAACTTTTAAATTTCTATCGAATGTCTTGAAAATAATTTCCGCCAATTCCACTCCGGCAAGTATGCAGTTTTCTTTAACCAAAAGTTGTGCTCTTTGTTCCAAATCTTTTGGAATTGTGGACAATGTCGAATGATCGCCGTTTTGGATATCTTCTTCCAGGGCTGTTTTTATGAATTCTTTTAAAACTTTATCGCTGGCGTAAGCTGGTCTTTTCATACTTTGAAAATTTGCGTAAAAATATAAAACCTTTCAGAGTTTCAAACTTTGAAAGGGTAATTAAATTAAAAAAAGGGGTTATTCATTTATAAGCAACGGTTTCGTAGCTAAATCTTTATTATAGAATGCGCCTTTATTTTCTTTCATCTCCAGAGAATGTTTTATAATAAGGTAAGAAACATTCACAAGATTTCTCAGTTCCGAAAGCTGAGGTGAAAGTATGGAATAATTATAAAGTTCCGTCACTGCTTCGTAGATTTCGCGCTGTTTCTTCTTGGCCAATTCCAATCTCGCATTGCTTCTTACAATCGCAACCAGGTCACTCATCATCTCCTGAAGTTGTTTTCTGAGGTAAGTTACAAGAACCATTTCGTCCATCATTTTCATCCCTTCGTCATTCCATTCGGGAACTGCTTTCAAATCATCAAAATTGAAATCATTTTCTTTTAACAATTCAACGGTTTTCATCGCCGCATTATGGCCGAAAACCAAACCTTCCAATAAAGAATTGGATGCCAAACGATTCGCACCGTGAAGTCCGGAATTGGTACATTCTCCAACTGCAAAAAGATTTTTTATAGAAGATTGCCCATTTTTATCTGTGTCAATCCCACCCATTAGATAATGACAGGCAGGAACAACCGGAATCAATTCTTTGAACGGATCAATACCCTCATCAATGCATTTTTGATAAATATTAGGAAAATGATTGATGAATTTTTCTCTGTCCATCTCCCGGCAGTCCAAACCGACATAATCATCACCACTGATTTTCAACTCATTATCAATAGCTCTTGCAACAATGTCACGGGAAGCCAGTTCTTCGCGTTCATCGTATTTCTGCATAAATGGCTTTCCATTCTTGGTACGAAGTTTTGCACCATCGCCACGGACAGCTTCGGAAATCAGGAACAGCATTCCGTCTCTTTTAGAGTACATTGCTGTTGGATGGAACTGATAATACTGCATATTCGAAACCTTTCCCTGCGCTCTGTGAACAAAGGCAATTCCGTCGCCTGTTGCAATAATCGGGTTGGTTGTATTTTTATAAACGTGACCAGCGCCACCAGTTGCAACCAAAGTAATTTTCGAAGTGATCTTCTTGATTTTTTTATTTTTCTCATCCAGAATATAAGCACCGTAACAATCGATATTTCCTTTATCAAATTCCTTTCCCGGAACGTGGTGCTGTGTTATCAGGTCGATGACATAATGATGTGGCAGGATTTCAATATTCGGAGAGTTATTAACTGTTTCCAGAAGCGCTCTTTCAATCTCGAAACCTGTGATATCTTTGTGATGTACAATTCGGTTTTCCGTGTGCCCTCCCTCTCTTCCGAGAGAATACTTTCCTTTTTCCTGGTCAAATTTTGCCCCCCATTCCACAATCTCATTGAAACGATGTGGAGCTTCTTCCACAACCATTTTTACAATATCCGGGTTATTGATGTAATCTCCGGCCCGTAATGTGTCATCAATATGTTTTTGAAAATTATCCTTGGAAAAATCCGTAACTACAGCCAATCCACCTTGTGCATATTTGGTATTGCTTTCGTCTTCATTGGATTTGGTTACGATGATGATTTTTGTTTCTGGTAACTGTTCGGAGATTTTAATGGCATAAGACAAGCCCGAAATCCCGGAACCAATTACAAGAACGTCTGTTTTTATCATAGAATCTTTGGTTAAATAAATCCTTAATTAATAAAGGTATAATAAAGTTAAAAGAATTTGATGAACTTATCGTAAGGTTTCCTGACTTTTTTAAAATTCTGAAAAATATCATCTTCTGCACGATAACCGAGGGCTAAAACAACGGCAATTTTTTCTTTTTCTTTATCTATATTAAGTAGGTCATCGAGAATTTCCGATTTGAAACCTTCCATTGGACAAGTATCAACCTGTTCTTGAGCAGCAGCCATAATCATCGAACCGAGAACAATATAATTTTGTTTCTCGGACCAACTTTCCAATTCTTTGGCAGAATAACTTTCTATAAATGAATTGATGTTATTTCTAAAAGCGGATAACTGTTCCAAAGTCACACCTCTTTCATTAATAATATGACCGAAATAGCCATCAACGTAACTCTTATTGATTTTGGTTTTTGAAACCAACACTACTAGATGTGAACAAGTCGAGATCTGTGAAGGATTATAAAACGCCGGAATCAATTTTTGGAGCATTTCATTATTTCCCACCACCAAAAGATGATACGGCTGAAGTCCTAAAGAACTGACAGACAACCTTCCGGCTTCCAGAATATTATTCAATTTTTCTGACGAGATCTTTCTTCCGTCAAATTTTTTTACAGAATATCGCCAGTTAAGTGCTTCTAAGTAGTTCATATAACAAATATACTCATTTATCATTTTAGGTTAGAATCATTTTAAATAACGAAACTTTACCCCCGAATTTTTTAAGTTATTCATTGCAAATGCTTTATGGTAAGGCTTTTCGCAACATTCTATTTTAATCGATTTTAAATCAAATCATTAGCCAAGAAAGCTGTAAGACAAAAAAGTTATAAACATTAAGTATAAAAGTGGGCAAAAGTGGTAAAATGTGGTAGATTTTTATATAAATTTGCTCCAAATGAAAAACTTCATTGGAACATACGAATGTAAAATCGATGACAAAGGGCGCATCAAACTGCCTGCTTCGCTTACGAAGCAGATGGAACATTTTGCAGATGAGCCATTTGTAATCAAGCGGTCGGTGTTTCAGAAGTGTCTTGAGGTTTATCCAATGAAGCCTTGGGAAAAACTGATGGCAAAAATAAACGGTCTTAACCGATTTGTGAAAAAAAATGCAGATTTCATCAGGATGTTTACGGCTGGAGTCAAAACGGCGGAGTTGGATAACGTTGGTCGTTTGCAAATCAGTAAGGATTTAACACAATTTGCAAATCTTGGGAAAGATATCGTGATTACAAGCGCCGGCGAATTGTTCGAGATTTGGGATAAAGATTCTTATGAACAGGTTATCTCAGTCAGCGAATCGGATTTTGCCAGTCTGGCGGAAGATGTGATGGGAAATCTTGATTCCGAAGAATCAAATTAGTAATTAAGAAAAAATAATTAATAGGTTTTTAAACCGAATTATTAAATCATTTATCAATCATCATTCATCAATTATAAAAACAATGTATCACAATCCTGTCTTGTTAAAACAAAGTGTAGACGCTCTGGTAACCAATCCGGACGGGATTTATGTGGACTGCACTTTTGGTGGAGGCGGACATTCTCGTGAGATTTTGAGCCGACTTTCGGACAAGGGAAAATTATTTTCTTTTGACCAGGATTTGGATGCATTGAAAAACGCCATTGATGACCCGAGATTTACTTTAGTTAATCAGAATTTCAGGTTTTTGGAAAATTCGATGTTGGCTTATGGGATTTCTCATGTTGATGGAATTTTAGCAGATTTAGGAGTTTCTTCTCATCAGTTTGATGAAGCAGAGAGAGGGTTTTCTACAAGAAGCAATGCGCCACTAGATATGAGAATGAATGTGATGCAAGGTCTTGATGCGAAGAAAATCATCAACGAGTACGAAGAGGAAGATCTGGCGGACATCTTTTACCATTATGGAGAACTGAGAGAAGCGAGAAAATTGGCGAGAGAAATTGTTCATCATAGAAAATCAAAAAAAATTGAAACAACTGAGGATTTAAAAAATCTGTTCAGTTATATTCCTGCATTTAAGCAAAATAAATTCTTTGCTCAGGTTTTCCAGGCGGTAAGAATTGAGGTAAATCAGGAACTGGAAGTGTTGAAAGAAATGTTGGTTCAGTCTTATAAGATTTTGAAGCAGAAAGGAAGATTGGTCGTGATTTCTTATCATTCTCTGGAAGACAGATTGGTAAAACGTTTCCTGAAAAACGGAATGTTCGAAGGTGAACCTCAGCGTGATATCTACGGAAATTATGCAAAAGCATTCGAATTGTTGCAAACCAAAGCAATCATTCCGGATGATAAAGAAATTGAAGAAAACTCTAGAGCACGAAGCGCAAAAATGAGAATTGGAACAAAGTTATAAATCATAAATGCTAGGCGATAAATGATTATCAATTTTCATTCATCACTTATCAATTATAAAAACGTGGCAAAGCAGACAACCTATAATAAGCAGAAAAAGAAACTCACTTTTATGGACATCATAAAAGGAAATTTCCTTAACCGTGATGAGGTAAAAGCACATTACAAATATTTTCTGTTCATTTTCGGGTTATTGATGGTGATGATTTATAGTAATCACTTGGTTAACAAAAAAATAGAACACGTTAACAAGCTTAAAGAAGAAACGGAAGAATATAAATCCAGAAACGCTTACGCACAAAGTAGGCTAATCAAAATTAGAATGGAATCCGAACTGGGAAAAGAAATGGTTCAGGATTCTTTGGTGAGTTTGGAAAGCCACCCTATGAAATTATTGATAAAAGTTGACAGCACAGATGATAAAGCAGCCAAATAACAATTACGAAAAAAAGCGTTCCAATGCGTTGAAGTGGGGCTACCTTTTTGTTTTGGGAGCTTTCATTTTGTTTGTCATCTTTTTGGGTAGAATTATGATTCTTCAGAATACGAATGTTGAGGAATTCGAAAATAATTACATTAGCAAAAATTACCGAGAAGCAACCTTAAAAGCAGCTCGTGGAAATCTGTTTGCTTCAGACGGTTCTATCTTGGCAACAACGGTTATGCGCTACGATATCTATTTGGATTTCAAATCGATGAGAGACACAATCTATTCCAATAATATTGGTGCTTTAACGGACTCTCTCAGCAAAATGTTCGATAAGCCTAGAAGTTATTTCAGAGCAAAATTGGACGCACAAAACAAGAAAAATAATCAATACTATCTTTTAGCAAAAGGTTTGGACTTTGATGAATACGATAGAATCCGTGAGTTTCCGATTTTCAAAAAAGGTAAAAATAAAGGCGGCTTTATCGTAGAAAGAAATTTCCGAAGAGAATTGGCAACAACCCAAATCGGAGCCGGAACCATCGGAGCGGATAATGGCGAATCAAAATCCGGTTTGGAAGGTGCTTTCAGTAGATTTTTAACAGGGATCGACGGAAAAAGACTGGAGCAAAGAATCAATTCAGCACAATGGAAACCAATTGATTACTGGAAGGTTAAAGAACCAATTGACGGTCAGGATGTTTACACCACTTTGGATTTGAGAATTCAGGATATTGCTCATTCAGCGTTAGAAAATCAGTTAATAAAATTTGATGCAGATCACGGTTGTGTTGTCGTAATGGAAACCGAAACCGGAAAAATTCGTGCTATGGTTAACCTTAGAAGAACCGAGCCGGGAATTTATGTTGATGCTTATAACTATACTGTGAAAGATGCTCAGGAACCTGGCTCTACTTTCAAAACGGTTTCGCTTTTGGCAGCGATGGATGACGGATTTATAGACGAAAATACTAAAGTCAATATCGGAAACGGAATCTGGACCTATGCCGGACAAAGAATCACGGACGGTCACGGAGGCGGAACTTATGACGTGAGTGATGTTTTGGCAAAATCCAGCAACGTTGGTGCCGCTAAGATTATCACACAGCATTACGCAGATAAACCGGAAGTTTTTATAGATCATCTTAAAAAATGGAAAATGTTCGACAAAATGCAAATCGAACTTCCGGGAATTGCTAAACCGTCTATTCAGACACCACAAAGCAAACGTTGGAACAAGGCAACATTGGCATCTTTGGCTTATGGATATTCGTCAAGATTTCCTCTTTTGCAACTGGTAACTTTTTATAATGGAATTGCAAATAAAGGTAAAATGGTGAAGCCTCTTTTCATTGATAAAATAATGAAAGACGGTAAAATCCTTTATGAAGCAAAACCGGAAGTCATGGTTAAAAAAATGGCGTCCGATAAAGCAATTGAAATGATGACAAGTGCATTGACAAAAGCTGTTGAAAAAGGGACTGCAAAAAGTATCTATACACCCAATCTCAAAATTGCAGGAAAAACAGGAACAGCCAGATTCGAATATTGGAAGAAAGACGGACCGATGAAATATCAGGCCTCATTTGCAGGATTTTATCCGGCGGATAATCCGAAATATACCTGTATCGTAGTTGTCAATCAGCCTGATACATCAAAAGGTTTTTATGGAGGAACAGTTTCAGCACCGGTTTTTAAGGAAATTGCAGGAAAAACTTTTCTCAAAACCCCGTTGAATGTTGAAAAAGAACTTTTGGTTGAACGTAAAGTTAACCTTAATAAAATGACAACGCCAAACATAAAGGTAAATGTCACAAGAGATTCAATGCCAAATCTGGTGGGGATGATTGGCAAGAATGTAATTCCACAGCTTGAAAATCTAGGCTATAGAGTAGATTATAAAGGTGTGGGAAAAATCACGGGACAATTTCCAGCAGAAGGCGCAATCATTGGAAAAAACCAAAAGATTTATTTGAATCTTCAAAACTAAAAATTAAAGCGAAAGCTTATATATATGATTTTAAAAGACTTATTACAAAGAATCCAGACTCTGGAAACCATCGGAACTCTTGAAAGAGAAGTTTCAGAATTGGTTTTTGACAGCAGAAAAGTTGCTGAAAATTCTTTGTATGTTGCATTGAAAGGGACCATTTCAGACGGACATTCTTACATTAATCAAAGCATCGAGAAAGGAGCGAAAGTGATCGTTTGTGAAGAATTGCCTGCGGACATTAATGATGCGGTAACTTATATTAAAGTTCAAGATTCTTCCAAAACTTTAGGGCATTTGGCTTCTAATTTTTATGGAAATCCTTCTCAAAAATTGAATCTTATTGGCGTTACAGGAACCAATGGAAAAACTTCGGTAACAACCTTATTATTTGATATCTTCAAAAATCTGGGTTATCAATCTGCTTTGATTTCTACCGTTGAATACAGAATCGGAGAAGAGATTATTCCTTCAACGCACACAACACCAGACGTGATTCGTCTGAATCAAATGTTAGCAAAAGCGGTTGAAATCGGTTGCGAATATGCTTTTATGGAAGTCAGTTCTCACGGGATTTCCCAAGATAGAATTGAAGGGTTGCATTTCAAAATTGCTGGTTTTACAAATATCACGCACGATCATTTGGATTATCATAAGACTTTCCAAAATTATATTTATGCAAAGAAGAGATTCTTTGACGAACTGGAAGATTCGGCAGTTGCGATTACGAATGCTGATGACAAAAACGGATTGGTAATGCTGCAGAACACCAAAGCGAAAAAGAAATCCTTTGCTTTGAAAACAATGGCAGATTTCCACGGAAAAGTTTTGGAAGTGGACTTCAACGGCATGTTGCTGAATTTTAATAACAAAGAATTCTGGACAACATTGACAGGAAAATTCAACGCTTATAATTTGTTACTAGCTTACGGAATCGCTTTGGAACTAGGAATGGACGAAACAGAAGTTCTTCAGGCAATTTCAAAACTTCAAAGAGTGAACGGAAGGTTCGAAACGATAAAATCCGACAGTGGAATTTTCTTTGTGGTCGATTATTCGCATACACCGGATGCATTGGAAAATGTGTTGGACAGCATCAACGAAATCAGAACAAAAAATGAAAGACTGATTTGTGTTTTCGGTTGCGGAGGTGACAGAGACAAAACCAAACGTCCGGAAATGGGAGACATTGCTACAAAAAAATCGACTTTGGCAATCATCACTTCGGACAATCCAAGAACAGAAGATCCGATACAGATTATCAAAGAAATAGAAGCTGGTGTTCAGCCACAGAACTTCAGCAAGTATACTTCGATTCCTAACAGAAGGGAAGCGATAAAAATGGCCATCAAATTTGCTGAGCCAAAAGATATTGTTCTGGTAGCCGGGAAAGGTCACGAGACATATCAGGAAATCAATGGTGTGAAACATCATTTTGATGACAAAGAAACAATTAGGGAATTATTACAATTAATGGGAAAATAGATCTATATGCTATATTATCTATATGAATATTTAACTGCCCATGGGATTCACATTCCAGGAATGAACTTGTTCAAATACATTTCGTTCCGCGCAGCGATGGCAGTTTTGTTTTCGCTCATCATTGCAATGGCTTACGGGAAAAGAATCATCAATTTCCTAAGAAGAAAGCAGATGGGAGAATTGGTGAGAGATCTTGGTCTGGAAGGACAAAAACAGAAGGAAGGAACACCGACAATGGGTGGTTTGATTATCATTTTGGCTACTATCATTCCGGTTTTGTTGTTTACCAGAATCACCAATGTTTACATCGTTCTTTTGATCATTTCGGTTTTGTGGATGGGAGCCATCGGTTTTCTGGACGATTATCTCAAAAAAGTTAAGAAAAATAAAGACGGATTGAGCGGGAAATTCAAAGTAATCGGACAGGTTGGTTTGGGTTTAATTGTCGGTGTTACAATGTATTTCCATCCTGATGTTGAGGTTAAGAGAAAGTATGCTGATGCAACTGTTATCAACAGAAATAATGTAGAACAGAACTTTATGCCGGACGAGAAAATTCCGGTTTCTACAGTCCCTTTTACAAAGAATAATGAGTTCGATTACAGTGGGATTTTGTTCTGGATGGACGATGCAAAAGCACACGAATGGGCTTGGATCGTTTTCATTCCTATTGTTATTTTTATTGTAACGGCTGTTTCCAACGGAGCGAATATTACTGATGGAATCGATGGTTTGGCTGCAGGAACAAGTGTTGTGATTTTGTTGACTTTGGCATTTTTCGCCTATGTTTCGGGAAATATGATTTTCGCTGATTATTTGAACATTATGTTCCTTCCGCATATGGGAGAAACTACGATTTTTGCCCTCGCTTTGGTTGGTGCTGTTATCGGTTTTTTTTGGTACAACACTTATCCTGCACAGGTTTTTATGGGTGATACGGGAAGTCTGATGCTGGGCGGAGTAATTGCGGTTTTAGCAATTATCCTTAGAAAAGAATTATTGATTCCGGTTTTATGCGGAGTCTTCTTGATAGAACTTTTATCTGTGATTCTGCAGGTTTGGGTTTTCAAGTACAGAAAAAGAAAACACGGGCTGGAATATGCTCAAAACAATAGATTATTCAAGATGTCTCCATTACATCACCATTATCAGAAAGAAGGATTTCACGAGAGCAAAATCGTAAACCGAATGATCATTTTAGGTGTAATGCTGGCAATTATTTGTTTAATTACTTTAAAAACTAGATAAAAACTAATAATCATAAATGAGAGTAGTAATACTTGGAGGAGGCGAAAGCGGCGTTGGTGCTGCTTATCTGGCAAAAGCCAAAGGCTTTGATGTCTTTCTTTCGGATATGGGAACTATCCGTGAGAATTACAAAAAAGAATTGGACGAGCTTGGGATTGACTATGAAGACGGGACACACACCGAAGAAAAAATCCTGAATGCCGATTGGGTCATCAAAAGCCCGGGAATTCCGAAGAAAGCCGAAATGGTTCAGAAGATTCAGGAGAAAGGAATCCGATTGTCTTCTGAGATCGAATTTGCTTCAGAATTTACCAATGCAAAAATCATTGCCATCACAGGAAGTAATGGAAAAACGACGACAACGTCTTTGATTTATTACATACTGAAAGAAGACGGATTCAATGTTGGATTAGGCGGAAACATCGGAAAGAGCTTTGCGAAACAGGTGGCTGAGGAGAATTTTGATTATTATGTATTGGAAGTGAGTAGCTTTCAGTTGGATGATATTCAGAATTTCAGACCTTATATTTCATTGTTATTGAATTTGTCTAAGGATCACCTTGACCAGTACAATTACAATTATGAAGAATATGCATTGGCTAAGTTCAGAATTGTTGAAAATCAGGAGGCTAATAATTTTTTCATCTACAATAAGGATGACGAAATGAGCAAATCGATTCTGGAAAAATTGGATTTGAAAGTGACCAAAGTACCATTTTCACTGAATGAAAAACTGGAAAAAGGTGCTTTCTCGATTGATGAAAATTTTGTGGTCAACATTAATGAAGGATTCACAATGAATATCGATGAATTATCATTGGTCGGAAAACATAATGTAGCGAATAGCCTAGCGGCAAGTATCGCAGGAAAGTTACTGGAAATCAGCAATGAAAGCATCAGGCATTCCTTAATGACATTCCAGGCGGTTGAACACAGATTGGAACCTGTGGCTGAAATCAGAGGTGTCAAGTTCATCAATGACAGCAAGGCAACCAACGTCAATGCCACTTACTTCGCTTTGGAAAGTATGAAGCAGCCGGTGGTTTGGATTGTTGGCGGAAAAGACAAGGGAAACGATTATACAGAAATCGAAGAATTGGTCAAGAAAAAAGTTAAAGCAATTGTCTGTTTAGGTGTTGATAATCATAAGATTATTGACTTTTTCAAAGACAAAAAAACCGAGATTTATGATACTTCGAGTATGCAGAAAGCAGTAGAAGTTTCCAAATCCATTGCAGAAAAAGGAGATGTGGTTTTGTTATCACCTTGTTGCGCTAGTTTTGATTTATTCAATGGTTATGAAGACCGTGGAAATCAATTTAAAAAAGAAGTATTAGAAGAATTGACAATTAAGAATTAAAGTAAAATGTAAAAAGTATTTATGTATTAACGATTTTAAACTTCATTAATACTTTTTACTTCAATACATTAATAATAAATGGAAAACCAAACGACAGAAAACAAATTCGAGCTACTGAAAGGAGACAAAGTCCTTTGGTCGGTTATCATTTTGATTTCCTTCCTTTCCGTATTTCCGGTTTATTCCGCAAGTTCGAATCTGGAATATATCGTGAACAACGGGACCACAACAGGTCACGTTTTCAAGCATATCGTTTTCGTATTCATTGGTTTGGGAATTATGCGTTTCGTAGGAACAGTTAAGTACGAATACATCGGAAAACTGAGTTCTATTCTACTTTTGTTCACGATTGGACTGTTGTTAATTACGATGTTTACAGGACAAAAGATTGAAGGTGCAAGTGCTTCGCGTTGGTTGAAAATCCCGGGAACACCGATTTCTTTTCAGCCATCGTCATTTGCTTATTTGATGCTGATTATTTATCTGTGCAGATATTTGACTAAGAAAATCAAAAGGGAAAGAGTTCCGATTGAGAACATCATTTACATCTTCGGACCAATTCTGATTGTGTTCGGATTGGTTGCAAAAGACAACGGTTCTACAGCTTTGATGATTATGATGGTTTCGATTATTATATTAATTATCGGACAATTAGCCTGGCAATATGTAGCGGGATTTATCTCGGTTGCCGTAGTTTTCGTTGTGATGTTTTTAGTCATTGCATTGAATACGAATTTAATCGGAGGAAACCGTGTTCATACTTGGATGAGCCGTATCGAAACCTTCACGAGTTCCAAGAAAACAGCTGATGTTGAAGACGAAAGTATCAAAGCAAAAAACTATCAGGTGATGCAGGCGAAAGCAGCGATTGTTCACGGCGGATTCAACGGAATCGGACCAGGAAAAAGTGCTTTGAAACAGACGTTACCCCAATCGGTTTCAGATTTTATTTTCGCAATCATTGTGGAAGAATACGGTTGGATTGGAGCCTTTGTTCTGATTAGTCTTTATATGATAATGATAATCAGAATTGTAATGATTGCCAGTAAAATGCCCGCTTTTTTTGGCTCGTTACTCGTATTAGCAATCGGATTAATGATATTCATTCAATTATCAGTGAACATCGCTGTTGCTGTGAACCTGATTCCGGTTACAGGTCAACCTCTACCATTAATAAGTTACGGAGGAACATCGATGTTGGTAACCTATATTCAACTAGGGATTATCCTGAATGTAAGTTCCAGAATTCAGGTTTTTGATGAAGAAGGTCTGGGTAAAAGACAAAGTATTGAAGAAATAAATGATATCGCATAAAAAATAAATGATGAACGATAATTTATAAATCATCAATTATCTCTTATCAATTATAAAAAATATGAGCAGAAAACTAAAAATATTAATGAGCGGCGGCGGAACAGGTGGACACATCTTTCCGGCGGTTGCGATTGCTCAGGAAATCCAGAAACGGTTTCCCGATGCAAAGTTTTTGTTCATTGGTGCGAATGGAAAAATGGAAATGGAAAAGGTTCCTCAAGCCGGATTCAAAATCGAAGGATTGAACATCGCCGGATTCGACAGAGGAAATCTTATGAAGAATATCGGGCTTCCATTTAAAATCATTTCCAGTTTGATTAAGGCTAAGAAAATCATTAAAAATTTTAAACCGGATTTTGCGGTTGGAACTGGTGGTTTTGCAAGCGGACCTGCTTTGTACATTGCTGCGAAAATGGGAATTCCGACTTTTATTCAGGAGCAGAATTCTTTGCCTGGAAAGACGAATGTTTTCAATGCAAAAAAAGCGAAAGCCGTTTTCACAGCTTATCCGGATATGGAGAAATTTTTCCCGGGAACGAAAACTTATTTCTTAGGAAATCCAATCCGTCAGAATATCATCACGGATTTGATTGATAAAGATTTAGCTAAAGAAAAATTAGGCCTAGATAAAAATAAATTAACGATTCTTTCAGTTGGCGGTTCACTCGGCTCCAGAACTCTGAACAACGGCTGGAAAGATAATTTTGAAAAACTTAAAGAAAAAGGTTATCAGTTAATCTGGCAAACCGGAAAAACTGACTACCAGCAAATTATAAGCGATGTCACGATGAGCGGAATCGAAGCGTCTGGAATTCAAATTAAAGAATTCATCTCCGATATGGCTTTGGCTTATTCCGCAGCGGATGTGATTGTTTCCAGAGCTGGTGCAATTGCGATTTCAGAATTGGCAGTTGCTGAAAAGCCGGTTTTATTGGTCCCTTTTCCTTTTGCGGCGGAAGACCATCAAACTAAAAATGCTTTGACTCTGGTTGAGAAAAATGCGGCAAGAATGGTAAAAGATTCTGAAATGAAAGACAAATTCTGGAGCACGCTTTCAGAAATCTGTGAGAACGAAAATCTTAGAAAAGAAATGTCAGCCAATCTGGAATTTTTTGCAAAACCAACAGCAGCGAAAGGAATCGTGGATGAGATTTTTAAAGTGATATAGTTTAATGAAATTATTGAAACACATATTATTATTTTTTTGTTTGATAGGTTTATCAAGCTGTGTGAATCGGTATAATAATATGCCGGCAAAAAATAATACACAAGCAAGACAAACTTTTGCTAAAAGCTTTGCTGAGAATTTTTTTTCTAAATGTGGAAAAAAAGATTATTCTGAAATCACAGGCTTCAACATGGATGTCAATATGAAGAATTATTTTTCCCAAGAAAGAAATAAAACAGTTTGTGAAAGCTTTGAAAAAAAATATGGAAAAGTAGAAATAGGGAGCTTATACGCTGCTAAAACTAATGTCTATCCGTCAGATTTTTATGACTTGTTTGTTTTTAATGTTAAAACTGAAAAAAATGATAGTGTCAAATATCTGAGAGTAGGAATGACCAGAGACAAAGATTATATCAATACGTTCTATTTGTCCAAAACACCATACAATAAATGGTATAAAAGAAAGAAAAAATGAGCATCTTAAACAAATATCAAAACTTCTATTTCATCGGCATCGGTGGGATTGGGATGAGTGCGCTGGCGAGATATTTTCACGCCAACGGCAAAAATGTTTTGGGTTATGATAAAACGCCAACAAAACTAACGGCTCAAATTGGTTTTGAAGGTATTGATATTACGTTTGAAGATGTCATTGATGAAAAAATTGTAGCGTTGGATAAAGAATCAACTTTGGTTATTTATACGCCTGCAATTAAGAAACTCGGAATTCTGGATTACTTCGCAAGTGAAAGTTTTGAGATTCTGAAACGTGCAAAAGTTTTGGGATTGATTACAGAAAATACAGATTGCATCGCCGTTGCTGGAACTCACGGAAAGACAACAACTTCTACATTAATAGCACATCTATGCAAAGAAGCAAATCTGCCTTCATCCGCATTTTTGGGTGGAATTTCTGAAAATTTCAAATCTAATTTCGATTACAATGGAAATCAGTTTTCCGTGGTCGAAGCGGATGAATATGATAGAAGCTTCCTGAACCTTTCTCCGGATTGGGCGGTTGTAACATCAATTGATGCAGACCATTTGGATATTTATGGTGATAGAGTTCAGATTGAAGATGGTTTCCGTCAATTCGCTGCTTTAGTTCCGAATGATAATCAGTTGTTTGTGAGAAAAGGAATTGCAATCGGAAGAGGACATAAAACTTATGCTGTGAATGAGGAGGCGGATTATTATTCCGATAACCTGAGAATGGAACATGATAAAATCTATTTTGATTTTCATACGCCAACGCAGGAGGTTGAAGATTTTGTCTGGGAAATTCCGGGAATTCACAATGTTGAAAATGCAACGGTTGCTTTGGCGATTCTGAGCAATTTAGGTGTTGGTTTCGAGACTTTAAAAAAAGCAATTGCCAATTTTAAAGGCATCAAAAGAAGATATACGAAACATATTTTTGATAACGGAAAGATTTATATCGATGATTATGCGCATCATCCAACAGAACTGAATGCAGTGATTGGTTCGATAAAAACATTTTATCCGACCAAGAAATTGCTGGTGGTTTTTCAACCGCATCTTTTTAGCAGAACAAGAGATTTTGCAGAAGATTTTGCGAGAAGTCTGGAAAACGGAGATGATTTGTTGTTATTAGATATTTATCCTGCGAGAGAACTTCAGGAAAATTTTGAAGGCATCACATCAAGTTGGTTAGCTGAAAAAATCGAAACAGACAACAAAGAAGTCTGCACATTACAGGAGACTTTTGAAAAGATAAAAGAGAAAGATTTTGATATTTTATTGACAGTCGGAGCGGGAAATATTGATACACTTTATGACCCGATTATGGAATGGATGCAAAGTTTGTAAAATGTAAAACGTATTAATGTATTTACGATTTTTAAAATCATTGGTACATTTTACATTAATACGTCAATACAAAAATTAATATGAAAAACAAGTGGAGAATATTGAAGATACTCGTAACAGTCGTCCTTTTTGGATTTCTGCTCAGTTTCTCGTTAAAGCGTTTCAACAACGCCAAGATGGAGAATGTATCGATTAATATGAACCAGACCAAAACGCCGGTTTATTATGTGGATGAAAAGGACATCAAGGATTTGGTAAAGCAATTTAATCCTACAAAAAAGATTGGCGATGTTAAGATTCCGGAATTGGAGAAAAAGATTAATGAGATTCCGTTTGTTGACAGTGCCAATGTTTATATGAATCTGAACGGAAATCTGAATGTTGATATCAAACAACGCATTCCGATTTTCAGACTGAATAAAAACGGAAAGGATTTTTATGTGGACGAAAAAGGTGTTGAATTCCCGATTTCTAGAAACTTTTCTTATCCGTGTATGTTAGTAATGGGCGATGTCGATGCTTCGGAATATCAGGAACTCGGAAAGCTGATTGAGAAAATTGACAAAGATGATTTCAGTAAAAAATATTTCATCGGAATCAAAAAAGAAAAAGACAATTATAATCTTCTGACAAGCGATGGAAATTACAAAGTTGAGATTGGAGATTTAGATAATATTGATTTCAAGGTTAGAGGATTTAAAACTTTTGTGGAGAAATATCTGGTTTATCAGAATCCTCAGAAGTACAAAAAGATTTCGGTTAAATACAATAATCAGATTGTAACCACACTGAATCCTTATTTCAAAGAAAACGACAGTATTCTGAGAAATGCACCAAAAATTGAAATTACAAAACCGGAAGAAAAACCGACGCAACTTTTAGCATCGGTTCCGGCAAAAACAGAAACTAAAAAAGCGGAGCCCAAACCGGAACCGAAAAAAGAAATTAAAAAAGCGGAACCTAAGAAATCAGAAGTCAAAAAAGAACCTTCGAAACCCAGAAAAGTAGAGAAGAAATCTGAACCGAAAAAAACTTCGGAAAAGAAAAAGGAAACAACATCCAAACCAACTTCTGACAAAAAGAAAAAAGCAAAAGTAGTAGTAGAATAAAAAATCAAATCGAGCATATAATGGAAAATCAAGAGTATTCAGTAGGTCTGGACATTGGGACAACTAAGATTGTCGCCATTGTCGGAAGACGTAACGCTCACGGGAAAATCGAAATCCTGGGCGTTGGGAAGGCTAAAAGTCTTGGTGTTCACAAAGGAATCGTGAACAACATTTCCCAAACTATCAATTCCATCAAAACTGCAGTTGCAGAAGCGCAATCCAGCGCTGGCGTTCCTATCCACAAGGTAACTGTAGGAATTGCAGGAAAACATATCCGTTCTCTCCAGCATTCGGATTACATCATGAGAGAGCATCCGGATAGATACATCACGGAAGATGATATCGAGAAACTAAAAGACCAGGTGAAGAAATTGGTGATGTTGCCTGGCGAAGAAATCATCCACGTTTTGCCTCAGGAATACAAAGTGGATTCTGAAGGCGAGATCCAGGAACCAATTGGAATGCACGGCAAAAGATTGGAAGCCAATTTCCATGTTGTTGTGGGACAAATGGGTTCTATCAGAAATATCGCAAGATGTGTTCGCGAAGCTGGTCTTGAAATGGAAGCTTTGACATTAGAGCCTTTGGCTTCGTCTGAAGCTGTTCTTACAAAAGAAGAAAAAGAAGCTGGTGTTGCAATTGTTGATATTGGTGGTGGAACTACGGATATCGCGATTTTCAAAGATAACATCATTCGTCATACTTGCGTGATTCCTTACGGAGGTGGAATTATCACTGACGATATCAAGGAAGGGTGTTCAATCATTGAGAAACACGCAGAACAACTGAAAGTGAAATTCGGTTCGTCTGTTCCGGAATTGGAAAAAGACAGTACTTACGTGACAATCCCGGGATTGCACGGTCGTCCGGACAAAGAGATTTCGTTGAAGGTTTTGGCTCAGATTATCAATGCGAGAGTTGAAGAAATTCTGGAAATGGTAAACACCGAACTGAAAGGTTACGGCGCTTTTGAGCAAAAGAAAAAACTGATTGCAGGAATCGTATTAACCGGAGGTGGTTCCAACCTGAGAAACCTTCGTCAGTTAGCGAATTACACAACAGGTTTCGACAGCAGAATTGGTTTCGCTAACGAGTATGTGGCGAATGATAAAAACCAATATCTTAAAGGACCGGAATTTGCAACGTCCATCGGTTTATTGATGGAAAGTCTTAAAATCAGAGATAAAAAAATCCTTCCAACAGAAGAAGAAATTATCGAAGAAGCCGTAACTAAGGCAGAACAAGTTGCTCAACCAACTACAGAAGTTGAGAAACCTCAGCAAGTTCAGGCTCTCGAAGAAGTTACAAAACCAAAAGAAGAAGCTAAAAGAAACAAACCGACTTTCGGTCAGTCGATTTTAGACAAAGTGAAAAAATTCTTCGAGGAAGTAGAAGAGTAAAACATAAATGATAAAAGAAAATTGATAAATGATTAAGGCAATCATAATAAACCGATTATCATTTATCAACTATCAACTATAAAAAATAACTACTATGGACAATATAAATAATACACAAGGATTCTCATTTGATTTACCAAAAGGCAATTCTTCAATTATTAAAGTAATCGGTGTTGGAGGCGGTGGAAACAACGCTTTGAAGCATATGTACGAGAAAGGGATTTATGGTGTAGATTTCGTGATTTGCAATACCGATGCGCAGACTCTTGACAACAATCCTGTGGCTAACAAAGTTCAGTTAGGCGTAACAATGACCGAAGGTCTTGGTGCCGGTGCTGACCCGGAAGTTGGAGAAAAAGCAGCAATCGAAAGCATTGATGATATCAAAGCATCAATGGGACAAAACACCAAAATGGTTTTCATCACAGCTGGAATGGGCGGTGGAACCGGAACCGGTGCTGCACCTGTGATTGCAAAAGTGGCTAAGGAAATGGGGATTCTTACTGTTGGAATCGTAACCGTACCTTTTAGTTTTGAAGGAAAAAGAAGATTGGACCAGGCTGAATTAGGTTTGGAAAAATTAAGGAATAATGTTGATTCTTTGATTGTCATTAATAATGATAAACTGAGACAACAATTTGGTAATCTTGGTTTCAAACAAGGATTCTCAAAAGCAGATGAAGTGTTGACCAATGCTGCAAAAGGAATGGCTGAGGTGATTACCGGTTACTTCGATGTTAATATTGACTTCCGTGATGCCAAATCTGTATTAGCTAATTCCGGAACAGCATTGATGTCAACAGGAATTGCTAGCGGTGAAAATAAAGCGGAAGAAGCAGTTAAAAAAGCATTGGATTCTCCATTATTGAATGATAACAAAATCACAGGCGCGAAAAATGTTCTATTGCTAATCAGAAGCGGTGCGACTGAAGTAACAATGGACGAAATCGGTGTGATTATGGACCACATCCAAAAGGAAGCTGGAAACACGGCTGATATTATTTTTGGAGTTGGTTCTGATGAGGAATTGGGTGATGCAGTGAGCGTTTTGGTCATAGCAACCGGTTTCTCCAACGATAATAAAAAACATTCCGGCGTTACTGAAACGATTAAATATTCTTTGGAAGACAGACCAAGCCCTTCATCTCACAGAGAATCGCCGTTCAAAAGCAGATTCCAGGAAGAATCAAAATCTGAAGTGCAATCCGGGAAAAATTTTTTTCGGTTAGAAGATGATGAAGATTTCGGAACTTCCAGCTTTCCAACCAATTCCGTTGCAGAAAGTCTTGTAGAAGAGCCAAAAGCAAAAATCGAAATCATCGAAAACGAGGAAATCCAGGATTTCTCAAACGATTATAGTTCTAATAACGAAAAACAGGAATACAACCTTTTCACTTTCGAAGAAGAGAGTTATGAAGAAGTAGATTTGGAGGCACAATCTTTTTCTTTCGAAGTTGAGGAAAAGCCAAAAGCGTCTTTCAAAGAAGAAGTAATTGAAAAGCCTGTTGAAGTCACTTTCACAATTAATGAACCTGCTGTTGAAGAAGAATTTCCTGTAATCGAAAAGCAGGTTATTTCTGAAGTTAAAGAAGAAGCCGTTAACGAAATCATCGAAGAAAAAGTTGAAGAACCAACTCAATTTTCTTTTGCTATTGAAACTAAAGAGGAAATCATAGAGGAGAAAAAGCCGGAACCGGTTCAGGAAACTGAAAGCGGATTTACTTTCTTCAACAAAACGCCTGATGCTTCAAAAGCAATGGAAAGAAGAAATAAGCTGAGAGAATTCAATTCACGTTACCAGCAATTGGATAATGAGAATGTTTTCGAAACCGTTCCTGCTTTCAAAAGAAAGAACATCAATATTGATGGTTCTAATGCATCAGACCAGAATATTAATACTTATTTGTCTGATAATAATGGAAGTATGCAACTGAGAGAAAACCGGTTTCTTAACAAAGATGTTGACTAGAATTGTACTAATGTATTTATGATAGAATGTATTAACGATATTGGATAAGCGTTTTACATTTTATCATAAATACATTAATACCTTTTACATTAATACAGAAAAAATGAGTTTAGAAAATACAATAAGCGAAGCCATCAAAACGGCGATGAGAGAAAAAGACCGTGTAGCTTTGGACTCTCTGAGAGCAGTAAAGTCTCAGATTCTTTTACTACAAACCGAAGCCAGAGGAGCCGAAGTTTCAGCAGAACAGGAGATTGCGATTTTGCAAAGAATGATAAAGCAGAGAAAGGATTCTTATGAGCAGTTTATGGCTCAGGGAAGAACAGACCTTGCTGACGTGGAAGAAGCTCAGATGAAAGTCATTGAGAAGTTTCTACCGAAACAATTATCTGAGGAAGAACTGGAATCAGAAATCAAGAAAATCATTTCTGAAACCGGAGCAGAGACTATTAAAGATTTAGGAAAAGTAATGGGTGTTGCTTCCAAAGCATTAGCCGGAAAATCTGACGGAAAGAGCATTTCCGAAATGGTTAAAAAGCTACTTTCTTAAATCATCAATGATAGTTGATAAGCGATAATTGATAATCATTTATCATTTATATTTTATCAATTATAAAAACTGGATATACTTAATTTGCATATCGATTTGATTAAAGCCTTGAATTTTCGGATTCAAGGTTTTTGTTTGGGAATTCAGTCAAAATGGCGCAATAGATATTTGGTATAATTTTAATAGAATGATTGATCAGATAATGCAAATATTATTTGATTAAATTTGCAATTCGAATTAACCTAAATAAATTTAATATGTATCCAGCAGATTTAGTATTGCCAATGAAGGCAGAACTTACAGATAAAGGTTTTGAAGACCTTACAACACCAGAACAAGTTGACGAAGCGCTTAAGCAAAGCGGGACAACACTTTTAGTAATCAATTCCGTTTGTGGTTGTGCAGCTGGCGCTGCAAGACCAGGCGTTTTGTACTCTTTGACAGGTGAGAAAAAGCCAGACCATCTGGTAACAGCTTTCGCAGGATTTGACACAGAAGCGGTAGCAGAAGCCAGAAGATTATTAGCTCCATTCCCGCCTAGTTCACCAGCTGTGGCACTTTTCAAAGATGGCGAGTTGGTGCATATGCTGGAAAGACACCACATCGAAGGTAATCCTGCAGGCGCAATTGCTGCCAATCTTCAGGCCGCTTTCGAAGAGTATTGTTAATAAAAAACCTAAGACCAGAACAGAGATGTTTCTGGTTTTTTTATGAAATATTAGCGAAAATTATTTTAATTGATGCCAATGTTAATGGGTATTACAACACTTTCGGTTATGAACAGTCTGAAAAGAATCTATGAAAAGTTCACAAATAGACTTTGAGACTTTTCATTATTTTTTAAATTTGCAAAAAAGTAAAAATGTCAGATCAAGCAAGTTATTTGTTTTCTACGAGAACCAGCCACGAGTTGGCAGAAAAAATTGCTCAGTTCTATGGGCAGCCATTGGGAAAAATCAATATTCAGCATTTCAGCGACGGAGAATTTGAACCGGTTTTGGAACAATCCGTTAGAGGAAGCCGGGTTTTTCTTATCGCGTCTACCTTTCCTCCGGCAGACAATCTTTTGGAATTGTTATTAATGATCGATGCGGCCAAAAGAGCTTCTGCAAAGAATATTACAGTTGTAATCCCATATTACGGATTAGCAAGACAAGACAGAAAAGATAAGCCGAGAGCACCAATCGGAGCAAAGCTAGTTGCCAATCTTTTGACGGCTGCAGGAGCGACGAGAATTATGACGATGGATCTTCATGCTGATCAGATCCAAGGTTTCTTTGAGATTCCTGTCGATCATCTTTATGCTTCTACTATTTTCGTGGACTATATTCAGTCACTTAATCTGGATAATCTTACCATTGCATCACCGGATATGGGGGGAGCAAAAAGAGCAAAAAACTACGCAGGTCATCTGGGTGCCGATGTCGTAATCTGCTATAAAGAAAGAAAAAAAGCCAATGTGGTTGAAGAGATGTTTCTGATTGGGGATGTTAAGGATAAAAATGTGATTCTTATTGATGATATGATTGACACTGCAGGAACACTTTGCAAAGCAGCGGATATCTTAATGGAAAAAGGAGCGAGATCTGTAAGAGCAATGGCAACACACGGTGTACTTTCGGGTAAAGCTTATGAAAATATCGAAAATTCTAAATTATTGGAAGTTATCGTAACAGATTCTATCCCGCAAAAAATGGATAAATCCTCCAAAATAAAGGTGCTTTCCTGCGCATCCTTATTTGCCGATGTGATGAATAGCGTGCACGAACACAAATCAATTAGTGATAAATTCATTATCTAAGAAAAAAATTATATATTTGCAACCTCAAATTTTAATCATTATATAATGAAATCTATTACAATTCAAGGTACAAAAAGAGAAAGCGTGGGCAAAAAGTCTACAAAAGCTTTACGTGATGCTGAATTAGTTCCTTGTGTTGTTTACGGAGGTAAAGAGCCATTGAATTTTTCTACTGAAGAAAAATCTTTCAAAGGTTTGGTATATACTCCTGAAGCACACACGGTATCTATTGAGGTTGACGGACAAACAATTCCTGCTGTTCTTCAGGATATCCAATTTCACCCAATCACAGACAGAATCCTACATGTGGATTTCTATCAATTATCAGACGATAAGCCGGTAATTATGGACGTTCCTGTAAGAATTACTGGTCGTGCAAGAGGTGTTGTTGCCGGTGGTGTTCTTAGACAAACTTTCAGAAAACTGAAAATAAAAGCGATTCCTGCAAACTTGCCGGACGAAATCGTTGTAGATGTAACACCATTGAGAATCGGTAACAAATTCTATGTTGAGGCTCTTAAAAATGACGCTTACACTTTTATGCATCCGGACAATGCTGTTATCGTAGCTGTTAAGATGTCTAGAAATGCTATGAAAGGAGGTGCTGCTGCAATGGATGATGAAGATGAAGAAATGGCAGAAGAAGTAAAAGATCAATCTCCACTTGTTCCGACAACTGAAGAAAAATCTGAGGAATAAAAAGTATTCCAGATAAAATATCATAGCCATAGAATATAATTCTATGGCTTTTTTCATATCTTTATATATAATAAAAATGATTTGATATGAAAAAACTTCTATTCTCTGCTCTATTTACATCAGTTATATGCCACGCGCAAACATCAGTTTATACAGAAGATTTTGAAAACGTAACAGACTTATATGGTGCAAACTGGACACTTTACAATGACACAAATACTCCTTACGGTACATATGCAGCATTATTTTCCAATGCTTGGGAAATTGTTAAGTGGAGTGCGGAAAGTGGAAATACGGTAGTTTCCTCGCCTTCATGGTTTACTACAATAGCACCGGCAGACAGATGGCTTATCTCTCCGGCTATAACCTTACCTTCAAACTCTACAATCTCTCTTGAATTTTTTGCAAGATCTCATGATGTAAGCCCTTACGATGATGGTTTCAAACTAAAAATTTCTACAACTAATACTACAAAAGCAGCTTTCACTAATATTGAGACAGTAGATCATGCTCCCAATGTTCCTATTTCAAGTCAGCTAACACCATATACGGTTAATTTATCCGCTTATGCAGGGCAAACTGTCTATCTGGCTTGGGTAAACGACTATACCAATGGAAACCTGCTGAGTGTAGATGATATTAATGTAACAGCTACCCCATTAATGTCAGTTAGTGATTTTAGTAAAAAAAGCTTAACACTATATCCTAACCCTACAGACAACTACTTTCAGCTAAACTCAAATAACGAAAAACCAGAATCTGTAAAAGTTTTTGATCTTTCAGGAAAATTGATCAAAGAATTTTCAGATCTTAATTCTGAAAAATATGATATCGCGAATCTTAAACCGGGAATTTATAATGTTTCTGTTCAAAGTTCAAAATCTACACAAAACATCAAACTTATTAAAAAATAAATCGAGATAATCGTCCTTTATATGTTATAAAATAAAAAACCTCAGAAATGCTTCTGAGGTTTTTTCTGAATATTTTTCAGTCTCTCTAATTATTTAATGCACTTAATGTGTTCTCTTTAACGATTCGCTTAGCGAATTTGAATTTTGGTCCCCAATAGCTGTCATCCAGAGAAGAAACCATTACACCTTTGGACGTTGCTGCGTGAATGAACTTCACCTCACCTTCCGGCGTTACCTCTTCCACGATTCCCACATGAGAAATTCTGCTACCTCTGTGTGAGAAAAACACCAGATCTCCTTTCTGAAGTTCTGTTTTTTCTACAGAATCTCCTTCTTGAGATTGTTGAGCTGCAACTCTTGGCAAGTTCATACCTGCTGCTGCGCCAAATACTGATAACACGAATGCCGAGCAATCTATTCCGCTTCTGGAAGTTCCCCCGAATCTGTATGGAGTTCCTAGATAACTTTCAGCTTCAGATAAGATATTGTCAATGGTGTTGCTGTATTTGATCGCATTTTCTATCGCAGATCTTTTGATAACCTCATTGGTATTAGCAATAGATGCTAAAACTTGTTGTCCTTTGTTGTTTGATTTGTTTGTTACGGGTTTTACGTTTACATCCAATGATGCAAACTTGGCATCAGTTTTGTATGTTTGATTGTTAGAAACCACATAGTTAGAAACGCAAGACTGAAGCGAAAAAAACGTGGTCACAAATAAGATATAAACTAGAACTCTTTTCTTCATATATATTTAATTATTTGTGTTAAACTTGAGTTGGTTTTTTGTGATTGCATAGCAAAAATAGCCAATACTCATTAAAGGACATTTCAAATCAATTTGAGCGTTCTTGAGTTTAACATAATTTAACAGTCTTTTTAAGAATGTTAAAAAAAAACAAACCGCAAAGCCTTTATTTAGACTTTGCGGTTTTATTTTTAGTTAAGATTCTTTAACGTTTTTGTAGATATTTATCTAGTGAAGAGTAATTCTCTATATTTTGTCATCGGCCACAGCTCATCGTCTACCATCATTTCCAAAGCATCTGATGCCTCTCTGATGTTATCAAAAAGAGGCTTAACTTTGTTACAGTATTCCTCTGCTTGTTTTTGACTTCCTGATGTATTTTTAGCCTTTTCTTTCGCTGCCAAAAGATTATCAACACCAACTTTGATTTGAGAAACATTACCGGAAATATCAGAAATCAAACTCAATTGTTCTTTTGCCAAAGTCTTGAATTCTTTCTCGCTGAAAATTTCTTTCAATCCTTTAACGTTCTCAATTAATCTGTTTTGATAATTAAGCGCTGCAGGAATAATGTGGTTTCTTGCGATATCTGCCAAAACTCTGGCTTCGATATCAATGACTGTTGAATATTTTTCCAGCTTGATTTCGTTTCTGGCTTCGAACTCACGGTGTGAGTAAATTCCTAACTCTTCATAAAGCTCAACGAATTTTTGGTCTAATTCCATTTTAAGAGCTTCCGGAGTTGTTTTCAAGTTGTTAAGACCTCTTTTCTTAGCTTCTTTTGCCCAATCGTCTGAATAACCGTCACCTTCGAACATAATGCTCTTAGATTGCTTGATGTATTCTCTTAATACATTGAAAATGGCTTCATCCTTCTTAAGACCAGTTTCAATCAAAGCATCCACTTCAGCCTTGAAAGTTTTCAATTGTTTAGCAGCAATTACGTTCATTACAGTCATTACTTCCGCACAGTTTGCAGAAGAACCAACCGCTCTGATTTCGAATTTGTTTCCTGTGAATGCAAATGGAGATGTTCTGTTTCTGTCAGTATTATCTAAAAGAATTTCAGGGATTTTTCCAACAACATTCAGTTTTAATTCTGTTTTCTCTTCCGGAGACAATTTTCCGTCCGTCACTTTTTCCAATTCTTCCAAAACACCGAACAACTGGCTTCCAATGAAAGCAGAAATGATTGCCGGCGGCGCTTCGTTAGCTCCCAATCTGTGGTCGTTGCTCGCAGATGCGATAGATGCTCTCAACAAATCCGCATAATCGTGGACCGCTTTCAAAGTATTCACAAAGAACGTCAGGAACTGAAGGTTTTTCTTCGGATTTTTACCCGGACTCAAAAGGTTTTCGCCTGTGTCAGTTCCCAAAGACCAGTTGTTATGTTTTCCACTTCCGTTGACACCGGCAAATGGTTTTTCGTGAAATAAAATATGGAAGTGATGCTTGTGAGCAATTCTCGCCATAATATCCATTAATAATGAATTGTGATCAACAGCAACATTCGCTTCTTCAAACATTGGCGCCAATTCAAATTGATTTGGAGCAACCTCATTGTGGCGCGTTGTTACAGGAATTCCCAACTTCATACATTCGATTTCCAATTCCTTCATATAGTTCATTACTCTTGTAGGAATCGAACCGAAATAATGATCATCAAGCTGTTGTCCTTTCGCCGGAGAATGTCCAAGTAAAGTTTTCCCTGTCAAAACCAAATCCGGTCTTGATTGATACAAAGCTGTATCTACCAGGAAATATTCCTGTTCCCAACCCAGTGTCGGAGAAACTTTTGTTACGTTTTTATCGAAGTAAGATTTACAAACATCTGTCGCTGCTTCATCAACCGCGTTCAAAGCTCTTAATAATGGCGCCTTATAATCTAAAGTCTCACCAGTGTAAGAAATGAAAATCGAAGGAATACAAAGTGTAGTTCCCATAATGAAAGCCGGAGAAGTCGGATCCCAAGCGGTATAACCTCTCGCTTCGAATGTATTTCTGATTCCACCATTCGGGAAAGAAGAAGCATCCGGCTCCTGTTGAATCAACATTCCGCCACTGAATCTCTCGATAGCTCTTCCACCCTCTATAGGTGTAAAGAAAGAATCGTGCTTCTCAGCAGTTGCACCTGTTAACGGTTGAAACCAGTGCGTGTAGTGGGTAACGCCTTTTGACATAGCCCAATCCTTCATCGCAACAGCTACCTGGTCTGCAATGTGTCTCTGGATTTTTGTTCCTTTTTTAATGGCGTCCAAAATAGATTGGAACGCTTCTTTAGTCAGATATTCTCTCATTGTTTCTTCTGAGAATACATTTTGACAAAACAATTCAGACAGTTTTGCAGGAACTTCTATGAAATTATCTTTTCTGTAATTTCTGAATGGAAGCTCGGCTAAGGCTTTAAATCTTAATGTTGACATAAAAGTGTGTTATTTTAAACGAGGCAAATTTACAAAAAATATAATTCGAAATTAGTTTACCCCTTAAAATTTATAGACACTTTCAAATAAAATAAATTTTAACTAACAACAACCCCTTAATTTCACAACATCAACACAAGTTAAAGAGAAAAGAATGTTTAGTTTTTATTATCAAAACATGAATAAAAATTTATTTTAGAATATAGACAGGAAAGTTTAACTTTAAAAACTGTTGTCAAGAAAGCAATAACAATCAATAAAAGACAATAACAATCTCAAAATCAAATGTTTAAATATTTTATTTTGATTTAAATAAATTTTCATAACTTTGCAGACTTTTACAAAAATTTTAATATATGGCAAATTCAAGAGCAAGAGAAACCACAGAAGCTATCGAAAGATTATATGTCTCTATGAGACACTTATTCTATAGAGGATTTTTCAAACCATCTGGAGTGTCGGGTGAATCATTAAGAAAATTATTAATGATTATCAATCCGGAGATCTACGGAAGTATGAGCGTTCCTAATAAGATAGAACTAGACGGTTTGCTTTATGTTCTTGATCGTCTTCCGGAAGGTATCGAAGAATGTTCTTTTATCCATTTAACTTCCGACGAAGGCTTCGATAAAGGAAGTTTTGAACCAATCGTTCCGAAGAAAAGACGCAGAAATTGCTACAGAATAGATGAACACCAGATGAACATCGAAGTTCTTTTGGGTCGCTCTGAAATTTATGACATCCTGACTCACTTAACGTTCCTTTATCTGGAAGCAGACAAAATCAGAAACATAGGTTTCGATCTGGATAACGAAGGTCGCCCGAAACGCATCTGGAAAATCATCGAAGAAGTTGCTAAAGGCGAGAAAAAATACAGCAGAAAAGAAAAAGAAGTCGCATTGATTCATCTTTCCTCTTTCTTAGGACGAACTTTTGATGAAACACTTAATGCTTATAACAACTTCGGAGATGATAAAAATCCCGACCGCTTGTTCAAGATTATTTACTGGCTCGGTCAGATTAGCCTGGAAGACTGGAAAGAATTGAGAGAGAGAGAAATCTATTTCTCAGCCATTCTTCAGGAAAGAGTCGGACATCACCTTTTCGGGGAAAAATGGGCCAATAAGATCAAACAGGTTTTGGTGGAAAACAATCTTCATATGAGACCGCTTCATATCATCAGTGCCAATATGCACTCTGTGAAAAATATGGTTTTTGCCAATGATGCTCTTAATAAAAAAGGAACAAAAGAGGTTGATTATAAATTATTTGCTGACATCAGTAACAAAAAAGAACTTCAGGAAAAAGTGCTTGATCACGCTCTGAAAGAAGGAATGATCTATATTGATGACAATAGCGGAAGCAACATTGATGTTCAAATCATCGATCTTGCCAAGACTGAACTTAAGAATACCGTTTTCGCCAATCAAAAATATAAAGGTGACGATGTGATCCTGGTTTTTGATTACGCTTTTGGAGAACAGGCTTTTGAGGTAATGGACGAATTACTAAGACCTTATGAAGTGAAAGGCGAAGTCTATATGATGAAAGTGAAATCGGTTTCGATAATGGGTAAAGCCGGGATCTTAACCGGAGGAAAAGGCGATATTATGATCCCGACTTCTCACATCTTTGAAGGTACTGCTGATAATTATGTCTTCGAAAATGCTCTAAAGGCAACTGATTTTGTAGATGATGAGATCAAATCTTTCGAAGGACCGATGATCACTGTTTTGGGAACATCGCTTCAGAACAAAGACATTTTATCTTACTTTATGACAACGTCCTGGAAAGCCATCGGTCTGGAAATGGAAGGCGCACATTATCAAAAAGCGATTCAGGTGGCGAGCAAAATCCGTCATCACATTTCTCCGGATCTGTTTGTAATGTATGCTTATTATGCATCGGATAATCCATTGGAAACAGGAAGTACATTATCTTCCGGCGGACTTGGACTCACAGGTGTAAAACCAACTTATATGATTACTCATAAAATCATCGAGAAAATTCTTGAGAAGAAATAAAAATAGAAAGCCTCCAAAAATTGGAGGCTTTTTTGAACTACAAAAGTCACAAGAGTTTTTTTGATTTAATATAACTAAGTTTATCATTAAGATGATTCTTTTGTGACTTTTGTGGTTTATTCATTAAATAAAATTCGCAATCGTGTAAATCAGCAAACCAACCAAGCCACCAACGATTGTTCCGTTGATTCTTATAAATTGCAAATCTTTTCCGACTTCTAATTCCAGTTTTCGACTGAGTTCTTTGCCTTCCCAATTTCCGACAGTTGTGCTGATGAGTTCGCCAAAATTCTGAGTGTTTTTCAGAATATATTTATAGGCTGTCAATCTAACCCAATTGTCAATTCGGTTTTGGAAATTTTCATCATTTTGAAGGTTAGAAACAAATTCATCAATGTTTTTTTTGACATAAGATTTTAGTTTAGAATCTTCTTCAGACAATTCTTTCATCAATGATAATTTTAAAGATTGCCAAATATCGGATGAGTATTGTTTGATCTTATCACTTTGTAGAAAATCCGTTTTGATCGAATCAAACTCCGTTTTCCACTTAGATTCTTCTTTCAGTTCTTTTGAAAAATCCAGGATTTTGTTGGTAATTTCTGATCGTAATGGATGACTAGGATTTTCTTCAACTTCGAGAAAATAATCGCTTAAACCTTTTGTAATTTTTTCGGCAATTTTATTATCCACAGATTTGGGAATCAAAAAGAAACTCTCCTTTCCTACTCTTTCAGAGATCATTTGTTGATTTTCGAGAATATACTTTTTGATTTGAGAACTTAGGTTGGTAATGATTTTTTGATGATCATTTTTATTGAGAAGATATTCGATTCCGTTTCCGATGACCGAATTTAACTGGATAGAATCTGTCATTTCCTCAGCTTTATTTGAAATAAATTTCACAACAGATCCATCATCGAGTTTATTAATAATATCTTTAAGAATTGATGACAGTTCATTAATCAAAAGATTCTGATTTTTATCCTTAGAAAGCCAATCGCCAACATAAACCGAAACTTTTAGTTTTTGAATGTAAGGACGGATATTTTGAGGAGAAAGAAAATTATCCACCACAAAGTTCCCAAGATTATCGCCAATTTTTTCTTTAGAATTTTCGATGAGGTTGGTGTGTGGAATTTTAAGTCCTAATGGATAATTGAAAAGCGCAGTCACAGCAAACCAATCCGCCAAAGCACCAACCATCGCCGCTTCGGAAAATGCTCTGATATAGCCAATCCAATGTGAATGATTTCCTTTTTGTAAAATCGTCATCGATACAAAAGTAACGGCCATCAGAATAAATAATCCTGTGGCGAGGGTTTTATATCGTTTGAGCTGCTGTTTTTTCAATTCATCATTCATAAATCAGGAAAATCGAAAATCATTCCAAACAAAATTATCAATATTTGATTAAAATAAATATTTTTACAAATAAATCTCTCTGAATGGCGAAGAAAATTCTAAATATAGTTTTATTGATGATTGCCGGAATTATTTTAACGGTATATATCACCGGCTACAATTATCTTTTCCGTGGAATAAGATTGACTTATCTAAGAGGTGAAACCGGACCAACGTTAAATGACGGAACAGACTTCCCATCGAAAACTATTTCAAGAGGAAACCCAAAACCCTGGCCACTCGATATTAATTATAACAAAACGGCATTATCTCCGGAACTGGAAAAGCATCTTAAGGAAACAAAATCAGTTTCTTTTTTAATCATTCAGCACGGAAAAATTCTGCAGGAACATTATTGGGAGAATTATAATAAAGCTACTCCGGGCAATTCATTTTCGATGGCCAACACCATAACAACGCTGTTATTAGGAAAAGCCATTGACGACGGAAGAATAGAAAGCATTAATCAACCATTTTCTACATTCTATCAGGAATTTTCAAATGACAAATTTGGGAAAAATCTAACCTTAGCGAATCTTGCTTCAATGGAGACAGGATTGGACTGGAAGAATGATTACAAAAATCCACTCTCTCAAAATGCAGAATTATACTATGGATTTTCCCTTTCCGATATTATTTTCAAAAGCAAATTCAAACAAAATCCAGGAGAACAATTCGAATATCAGTCAATTGCTCCCCAACTTTTAGGTTTTGCTGTTGGTAGAGCTGTGCAAATGCCTTTGTCTTTTTATGCATCTGCAAAACTGTGGAAACCTCTCGGGATGGAACAAAATGCGAAATGGACAACGGATGATCTTGGGATAGAAAAATCGTTTTGCTGTATCCATTCCAATGCAAGAGATTTTGCAAAGATTGGATATTTACTACTGAATAAAGGGAAATTTGAAAATATCCCATTAATCAACGAAAATTTTGTTGACCAAATGATAACGCCGACTGAACATTCCAACGGAACTTATGGTTTAGGCCTTCGTATTAATTATGACACAAAAATCCACCATTATTATATGCATGGACTCAATGGTCAATACGTTATTATAGTCCCGGAATATGATATGATTATTGTGAGATTAGGCAACGAAGAATCCCCGGAAAAAGACTTCAAAAACAGACCAAAAGAAATCGAATTTTATATTAACGAAGCCCTGAAGTTTGAGAAAAACTAATCCGCGTCATAATCCAACAAAGCAAATACACTTAGCAAAGTGCTGTTCTTCAGTTTCTGCTCAGCTTCTTTCATATATTGCGCATCGTTGTTTGCAGGAACATACATCTCATAGAAGTTTTTGTTCCTGATCACAAACAAAGTCGACCCGATAATCATTGTCAGGATATCTTCAGACTTTGGCGCATTATGAAAAACACCGGAAACAATTCCTCTTTTGATGATCTCGTCCAATCTGCCGACACAAGTCTGGTAAAACTCCAAAAGATCATCCTTCACATTATCCAAAGAACGCATCTCCTGCGTCACAAAACCGTGAAAATAGCTGTATTTGAAAAGCAAAGAGATCACATAATTCACAATCTCTTTCATCTGCATTTCGGGTTTTCCTTCCTTTATGGTCTGTGCAAACTCAGAAAAGCTTTCTTTTGTTCTCTGCACACGATACTGATAAAGGTAAGACATCATCTTTTCCTTAGAACCAAAGTAGTAAGAAATCATAGCCACATTGATATTCGCTTTCGAACAAATATCTCTCACAGACGTGCCTTCAAAGCCTTTTTTTGCAATCAGTTCTTCTGCTACATCCAGAATTTTTGTCTGTTTATCAGTAAATTTTTTTCTCATTCGCAACCAAAGATTTAATGTAAAATTAAACTATTTTTCATCATTTACAATAAGTTTCGACAACAGATTTTAACAAAATTTAACTTTTTATGATCAGCATAATAATTAGATCCGCTTTATCCGTCCACAGTTTATCCTGAGCAAAGTCAAAGGGGTCTGCTGCAAGCAATTCGGTGTTCAGAAAAAGACCTTAAATTCATATCTTTGACTATGGATTTTTTGGATTTTCATCATCACAAACAAAATAAGACCGGGATCTACAACTTAGAACTTAATGAAGAAATCCCGTTCGTAAATTTTTCTGCAGGTCTACATCCAAAAGACATTACGGAAAACTGGAAATCCGATTTTGAAAGAATCAAAGAAATTTCCCTTTCAAAAAACTGTCTCGCTCTAGGCGAATGTGGTTTGGATGGATTAATCGAAATCGATGAAAAACTTCAAAACGAAGTGTTCCAAAATCATATTACCTGGGCAGAAGAAATTAGAAAACCTATTATCATCCATTGTGTCCGTAGATTTTCGCAAATTCTCCATTTCAAAAAAGCAAAAGTGCCGCTAATCATTCATGGATTCAACAAGAAAGAAAACACGGCAAAAGAGCTTTTGGATGCCGGCTTTTATCTCAGTTTTGGAAAAGCAGCTTTAGATAACTTATCTTTGCAAAAATTGATTGAAGATTTTCCTGTTCAGAAGATATTTTTGGAAACCGATGATGCCGATTTTGATATTGCAAAATTGTACGAAAAGGTTTCGGAAATTAAATGTATTTCTCTAGAAGAGCTGAAAAACCAAATGTGGGAAAATCTTGAAAATGTAATTAATTATGGATAAATTTTGGTTGGAACGCACCGAATTGCTTATTAAAGATGAAGGCATCGAAAAACTACAAAATGCTAAAGTTTTGGTCGTTGGATTAGGTGGTGTCGGATCTTTTGCTGCAGAATTCCTGGCAAGAGCCGGTGTTGGAAAAATGATCATCGCAGACGGTGATGTGGTTGATATAACCAATATCAACAGGCAATTGCCCGCACTCCATTCCACAATTGGCCAGCATAAAGTAGAATTGGTTGGTGACCGGTTAATGGATATCAATCCAAAATTAGAGCTTACAAAAATCAATGAATTTCTGGAGCCGGAAAGAATGGAAGAATTAATCAAATCAGAAAAATTCGATTATGTTCTTGACTGCATTGATTCTCTGACTCCTAAACTGACACTCATCAGAACTTGCCGACGACATAAAATAAAACTAGTTTCCTCGATGGGAGCCGGCGGAAAAACCGACCCAAGCAAAGTGATGGTTCGTGATATCAGTAAAACCAACAATTGCCTTTTGGCAAGACAAGTAAGAAAACG
Organism: Epilithonimonas pallida; assembly: GCF_900182975.1. Classification (NCBI taxonomy): domain Bacteria; kingdom Pseudomonadati; phylum Bacteroidota; class Flavobacteriia; order Flavobacteriales; family Weeksellaceae; genus Epilithonimonas; species Epilithonimonas pallida. Next base: position 215,483 of record NZ_FXUO01000002.1, read on the forward strand.
TCTGAAAAAAGAGAAAATCAACAAAGGTTTCCGATGTGTTTTCTCTACAGAATTACAGGACGAAAACAGCCTTAAAATGACAGATGGAACCAACTTCAAACGTTCATTCTATGGAACGATCAGCTTTATTCCTGCTATTTTTGGTTTGTATGCTGCAGCAGAAGTCATTAATCATTTAACCGGAAGAAAATAACAATTTGAAAATCAACGGTTATCCTTCCCGAGAAAAGCTGAAAAAAAAATCAGAGATCGACCTTCTGTTCAAGAAAGGCAAATGGCTGTCTGCAGAAAATATGAGAATCATCTACTTCAGTTCATCAGAAAAGTATCCGATCGAATCCTGTAAAATAGGTGTTTCTGTTTCTAAGAAATTTTTCAAAAAAGCTGTAGACAGAAACCGAATCAAACGTCTTTTGAGAGAGTCTTACAGACTTAATAAAGCTACTTATTTTGATGCTTTTGGGGAACAAACGCTAGCTATGTTATTCTGGATTTCTAAAGATTTGCCGGAACATTTTTCTGATGTTGAAAAACAATTTATTAATCTTTGTAAAAAGAAAAAAGGATAGCGTCAGCTTTTAATTTGTAATTTTATTCTCAAACAAATTACAAATGAGCGATATTTTACCTTACGTTTTGAGCACCTTTATTGGCATTGGCCTGGCTGCGGCTTCGGGATTCAGAGTTTTTTTACCGATGTTCGCCGTTAGTCTTGCATCTTATCTTGGGTGGATTCCAATGAACGATAACTTCGAATGGCTATCTGGATTGCCAACTCTTATCACAACCGGTATTGCTACAGTTATTGAAATTCTGGCTTATTATATTCCTGTAGTTGACAATTTTCTTGACACGATCTCGATTCCGTTAGCAACCATTGCCGGATCTATTCTTTTTGCAAGCCAGTTTATGGAATTGGGAACTTTTCCTCAATGGGCTTTGGCATTGATTGCTGGTGGCGGGACTGCTGCAACTATTTCAGCTGGATTTGCCGGTACAAGAGCTGCTTCTACCGCAACTACTGCCGGAATTGGGAATAATGTGGTTGCTACTACGGAAACTGCCGGAGCCGGATTGATGTCAATTCTTTCAATTTTTTTGCCTGTACTTGCTTTTATTCTCGCCATTGTTTTATTGATTCTTGTCTTATTTTTTGGAAGAAAACTTTGGCGAAAAATGAAAACACAGAATTCCGGAATATTTTAAAACAAAAAATCCCGCTGTTGCGGGATTTATTATTTAGTATAACCTAATATAATATTATTTGGTTGCTCTTACAATAACATTATCTAATTCATATGCGTAAGCAGAACCAGCAGCATTAACATATTTGAATGCTATTCTTATTTTTTTCCCTGCAAAGGCGTTTAAAGATTGAACTCCTGAATTAACAAATACGTTTGAAGTTGCAATTGTTGCAGGAATGCTTGTCCAAGTTGTAGTTGATGGATCTCCTGTATAGTTATCTGTTACATAAACCGTAAGACTAGAACCTGTCGCAGTAAAGTTTCTCCAAGTGTCAAAAGCTAAAGAGCTGTTGGTATATCCTTCCAATGATAGTTCTTTAGAAATAAGCCAATCTTCATTTGCTCCACTAGTACCACCATTGATATAAGCAGAAGGTGCAGGATTTCCAAACGTTGTAAAGCCCCAAGTTTGTGTACCCGTTTTATTTACAACTGTCCAACCATTTGTAGTGTAGCTACTATTATCAAAGCCTTCTACCAAAAGCTTAGCTGGTAATTCATTTGTAAGGTTGATATCGCTGGTACCTCTGATGATACCCTGGTAATTAGCATTATACTTACTTGATACAAAAGTAATTTCACCACTTTTGTTTGGAATACGGTAAGAAGTTGCTTTAAAAAATCCGTCTGTTCTTATTGCAGTTGAACCAGTACCATCAGTAATTGTTCTATCTGTATCGATAAATGCTCCGGAAATATCAGTTGCCATTAAAGCAAGACCAATTTGAGAATCTGAGAACTGTACATTCTTCACCTTTACCAAAGTATTAAGATATTTGTCGCCAGTTGTAGAACTTGTCAGTTGATTTATTGTTACAACAGTTGGAACAATGTCAACAATTTCTAAACCATTTCCACTACAAACACCAGAAATATATCTTCCAATAATTGATTCTGGAATTCTTCCAAGTGGATAATTAGGATCCTTTACCCCCAACTGCATTGTATTAAAAGATTTTCCAATAACCATTCCGTTAGCTTTAATTCTGATGTGTGCTCCAACTGGAAAATCTACATAATTCATAGATTTATTGATTCCAATTGATAGTCCTACAGTAGGATTCTCTGGTTTGTCTTGGATAGAAATTGTTTTATAAAAGTTACCTCCTGCATCAGATGACACTACATACGCGTCAAAAATAATCTCGTCACCCGCAACATTTGGATCATCTGCCGGTAGTTGCTTTGGATTACCATCTGAGTATGTACTTGCAGGAAGAACATTAGCCATAGCTACAACTTCTGCCATTGTCTTTGTTGGTGCATCCCATTTGTTGGTACACGTAATCTCTGGTGCATCCCAATTATCATCTTGGACACACGAAACTTGGGTAGCCACTAATGCCGCAGCTCCAAAACTAATTTTTAAAATATTTTTAATATTCATTGCTTTTAATTTCTTGTGGTTATTTTTTTAGAATCTAACTTGTAAGTTTACGAAATAGGAACGCCCTTGTGTATACCAATACTTAGGTGCAAAGTTAGGGGTCTTACTATTAAAATCATTCTCAAAATCTACATTTCCGTTGGTGTTTCTTATTTGCTCAAATCCACCGGTTATATATTTCGTATTATCTAAAATATTGTTAACAGATGCAGAAATCAACAAATAATATTTCCCAAAGATCCAAGACTTTCCAACATTAGCATTAATAAAATGCGCAGAAGGTAGCTTTTTCTGTTTCATGTAGTAAGCTATTTTTTCCTGATCCAAGGTTGTAATAGGTGTACTACTATAATTGTTTTGAATCCATTCGTCACTTCTTGTTATAGCATTAGGATCTAAATTATTATCATCCAGATAGTTCCAATTTGCACCTACCCACCAATAGTGAGGATTGTTATAACGTAGTCCTGCAGAGAAAGCTTTCTGAGGCGTTCCTCCAACTTTCATTCCTTTGATGTTTGTTTTCCCATAATCAACATACGGAGCAGCCACTACATCTGATGCAAAATATACCGTAGGATTGTTTCTGTAAGTATAATCTCCCCAATTGGCAACCCCTTGGAAAGAAAGTGTTGGAAGTATTTTATAATCAACACCCAATTCTGCCCCCATATTTCTCTTGTTCACATTAGACATTGTTTGTACCACAAAAGCACTGGCTGTCTGATCTGCAACACCTGTATTCTCATCATTGGTGCTTGTAGCAAGAGTAAGTCCATCTGCAAAAAACCTTTGCACATTGGTGTCATCCTGCGTATCAACGATATAACCAGTTAATCTTAATTTCATAATAGGAGTAGAAACAACATAGCTCAAGTCATTAGCATTAATTTTTGCGTTTTTAATCCCTGGAGCTGAGTAGTTATTATTCCTTGGATTAATGAAAATATCTTCCAAGAAAGGAGCTTGTGTAAAATATGCTCCGTTGTAAACTAAGAAATTTCTACCATTCAATCTGTAAACGATTTGGCTTTTTAAACCATAATTCCAATAATTGTAATCATTACCTTTTCCAAGAGAATTATTCTGATAAAGATAATGCTTAAACAGACCTTCTCTGTTAGACGTAGAATATCCGAATAAACCACTTACAAAAACATCAAAATTTCCAGTAGAAAATTTAAATCCTGGATTGACCTTTACTTCTTGTCTTCTTAATATATAATTGTACCCGATCTTATCACCAACATGTTTTGCAAGATTGGTATCATTCACATCATATAACCCGGAAGAGCCCTTTCTGTTAGAGTCCGCAAATGGATCAACTCCAAGTACATAATCTGCTCCCAACATATCCTCAACTTCTCTGTAATATTCAGAACGGAAATTCTGATATGATACATTCAGTAAGAATTTTGATTTGTCTGTAAAGTTATAGGTATAATGTGTCGCAGCATTCCAAATCTTATCATCACTTACGTCATTAACAAGAAAATATTTTGCTCTGTTTCCTGTAAGTCCATATTTTGTAAACATTTCCTGTTGATCAAAGCTATCTTTTCTACGATTGGTATCATATAAAGAATTCCAGTTAATCTGAGTGACATCCTGATTGTTAGTTGCCCAGTTTTCTATAGCTGCATCACGACCTTCTTTTAACAACTGATATAAGGCGGGATCAGTACTATTATGATAAGCGTTATAATCTATACTGTTGGAATAATAACTGGGTAATTTTTTATAATAAGTTGGCGATGGATTACTTGCATTTTGCCAATCCAATCTGGAACCGCTATCTTTACCAAATTGGTAAGACACTGAAGTCCAAAGGCTTGAATTTTTATTAAGCTTCAAGAAATCCTGTAACTGAAAAATAGGCTGAAACCCTTTTCTTACTCTTTCACTTCTCTTTTCCCCATTTTGCCAACCCCAATAAGAGTTATAATGCACGCCTCTATAGTCATAAACTTCTTGTGTATTAGGACTAGAAGTAGATCTTCTTGTAGGCGAAGCAAACGCACTGAAGGTAACCGTGTGATTATCGTTAATTTTTTTCTCAATGCCCAGATAAGTTCCATAAGCATCATAGAAAGTTCCTTCCTGGATTCCTTCTTCCGCCCATCTTTTAGCACCCATTAATGTAAATGCCCAACCACTTTTTGACATACCCGATGTATATCTCAAAGAAACCCTTTGTCTGTAATTTCTATTCGTAATCGAATATACTGCCTGGAATCCCTTTCTGTATTCACTGGCTTTGGTATTTTTATAAATAACACCACTAGCACCACCAAAAGCATATTCGGAAGGTGAATGGTTAGCTGCAATTTCAGGATATCTTACAATTTCATTAAGACCTCCCCAATTAGAGAAATCTACATTCCCGTTATCAGATTTTACCATAGAGACACCATTCAACATATTTTCAGAAGTTCTACCATCTACACCTCTTGGTCTGAACCAATAAAAGCCTAAGTCAAAACTTGCGATTCTGTTGAAAACATCTTGAGATGATTGCAATAGACCGACTGTTGAGGTTTGTCCGCTGCCTTCATCATCGGCATTATCAAGGATTGCCAAACCTTGATCTGCCCCTGTCAATGCAGAATAAAGGGTAATAACCCCCAAATCTTTTCTTTTTTCTGTAGTAACGTCAAATTCCAAAGTTTTGGTTTCGAAATTAGGCTTGGATACCACAACTTGATAATGTCCGGATTTCAGATCTACGAACTGGAAATAACCAATTTTGTCTGCCGTAACATCATTACCTTCTCCTTTTAGACTAACTTGTGCTTTTTCCACCGGTTTCCCGTCAGCATCTTTCAGGTATGCAAAAACCGTAGTCTGTGCAAAGTAAAATGATGCCGGAAGCATTGTAAATAAGGAGATTAATGATAATTTTTTAATCATAAATCAATTAGGTTTTGTTTGCTCTTTTTTTCTAATATACAGTCCGTTATACACGGGAAGGCAAATGTAAATAAATTTTTGATAATTAAAACTTTTTAACATTTTATTTTTATTTTAACAAAATTTTAATTTTTCAGCAGTTATAACAACATTTTTTAAAAACATTAAATTTTTATTTTGCAGGTATATAAAAAAAATTACTTTTGTAGCCCTACATTTTTTATATTATGAAAAATTTATTTAGCGTAATCGCTATTTTTAGCATTTCCTTAGTGTTTGCACAAAAAAGACAAGTTCGTGCTGCAACTGTTGGATTTTTGAACGTAGAAAACCTTTGGGATACCGTTCGTTCAGCAGATTATATAGACGGAACAAAAGACAGAAGCAATCCTGCTTTTCACAGAAGCGTCCCTTTGGATTCTTTAAAATATCTGGAGGTTACCGAGAAAGATTATGCCGGTCCTTGGAATGACGAATCTCTTATTGGTAAAAAAGTAGTTAGAATACAAGGTGGTTCGGAAGAGTTTACCCCAAAAAGTGGTAAAAATTACACCTATAACGTGTATAAACAAAAACTGCAAAATGAAGCCAAAGTGATTTCCGAAATGGGAAGAGCCTACACAAATACCGCTCCGGTTGTTGTTGGTCTTATAGAAGTGGAAAACAGACAGGTTGTCGAAGATCTTGTTAAAGAACCAGCTATCGCAAAATACGATTACGGAGTTGTCCATTACAACTCTTATGATTACAGAGGTATTGATGTCGCTTTCATCTATCAGAAAAGAAGATTCTCCCCTTCCAAATCCTGGAAAAAAGAAGTGAAAATCTTCGGAGAAGGCGGTAAAAGAGAATACACAAGAGACATCGTAGTTTTGACCGGTTTTCTTGATAACGAAAAAGTTGCGTTCTTCTTAAATCACTGGCCATCCAGACGTGGCGGTGAAGCAGCATCTCTTCCAAAACGTAATGCTGCCGCCACAATTCTTAAACAGCAGATGGACAGCGTAAAAGCTCTGGATCCTTCAACTAAGTTGTTTGCAATGGGAGACTTCAATGATGATCCTATCAGTCCAAGTTTGAAAAATTATCTGAAAGCCGTTGGCAACCCAAAAGACCTTAACGAAGACAATCATTACCTTAATCTGATGTATCCTTTGTACAAAAAAGGAGTTGCTTCTTTGGCTTATCAGGATGCCCCAAACTTATTTGACCAGATTATCGTTTCAGCCAATCTCTACTCACCAAATAACGAGTTAAGAAAAGATTATTCAGTTTTCAAAGCTGAGATCTATGCACCGGATTATCTCATTACAAAAGAAGGCAATTACAAAGGTTATCCATTCCGATCATGGAACGGCGACAAGTTTACCGGTGGTTATTCCGACCATTTCCCTGCTTTCGTTGTCCTGCAAAAAGAACCTTAAAAATAAATCAGCCGTTTCAAATTTTGGAACGGTTTTTTTATTAATTTTATTTGGGCAGCCTTTGACTCCGTCGAATAGCAATTTTGTTATTTTTATGGCAGCTATTTCCGCCTTCCGCTCCCGCTGTTTTTGTCATTGCGAAGAAAGTAAAGCTATCCTTTGAAATTTGGTACAATTGCAATAACAAAAACGAGCTCCGCTCAAGTCGGGCTGCGTGCGATTCAATGTTAAACCGATGTGAAGCATTTATTTTGATTAACTGTAAATGAACAATTAAAATGAAAAATCTTTTCGCCATCATTGTCATTACCGGACTGATTTGGTCTTGCACATCAAATCCAAAACATGTATCCGATAATGCCAAGCCCAATTTATCCACCCAGAAAAAGACCGATTCTGCTGACGAATGGGAAATTACGGTTTTTGATGCCGAATATGAAACTTTCGTTGCTACCAGAGCACAACCTAAATCAATGTTTACGGAAAGCAGCCTGAAAGCCAGAAACCAATTGCTCGTAACCGAATGGAATAACCGTTTCTATTCCGGTGTCAATCCCAACTTCTACGAAGTGGCCATCGATTATGATCCCAAAGAAAATTACGGTTTCGATTTTGAATACAGACTATATCAATTCTTCGCTTATTGCAACTGGAAATATGGCGTCCGTTTCAACGGTTTGAGAGGCATTGATAAAATCAAATAAAAAAGCTCAATGAGATTCCATTGAGCTTTATTTATAATATGGATTTAGAATAACTATGCAATTCCTTCTTCCTCGCCTTTCAGCTTTTCAGCATTTTCCGCCATTATTACGGCATCCATCATTTCCTGGATATCACCATTCATATAAGCATCAAGATTGTAAATCGATTTGTTGATTCTGTGATCCGTCACCCTTCCTTGCGGATAATTGTACGTTTTGATTTTTGCAGAACGGTCTCCGGTAGAAACCATTGTTTTTCTTTGCGCTGCAATATCACCAACCACTTCCTGAAGTTTGATGTCATACAATTTTGCTCTCAACATTTCCATTGCTAATTCTCTGTTAGCCAACTGAGAACGCGCCTGCTGACAAACTACAACAATTCCGGAAGGTTTGTGTGTCAGCTGAACCTTAGTTTCAACCTTGTTAACGTTCTGTCCACCAGCACCTCCTGAACGGGAAGTCTGCATCTCGATATCAGCAGGATTGATTTCCACATCCACTTCCTCAGCTTCCGGCAAAACTGCAATCGTAATGGCTGATGTGTGAACACGGCCTTGAGATTCGGTTTCCGGAACACGCTGCACACGGTGAACACCGGACTCGAATTTCATAATACCGTAAACACTCTCGCCCTCCACTTTCATTATCAATTCCTTATAACCTTTGGATGCTTCACTGGAGTCAGTGATTTCGTGCTTCCAACCTTTAGTTTTGAAATACATGGAATACATTCTGTACATATCTTCTACGAAAATCGCCGCTTCGTCACCACCTGTTCCGGCACGCATTTCCAGGATGATGTTCTTGTCATCGGCAGGATCTTTCGGAATGAGGAGATATTTCAGTTCTTCTTCAAAACCCGGAAGCTTGTCCTGGGCTTCGTACTTTTCCTGTTTCGCCATTTCCACGAACTCTTTATCAGAACCATCTGCGATGATTTCGTCAGACTCTGCAATCGTGTCAAGCGCCGCTTTATATGCATCGAATACTTTCACAATCTTTCCAAGATCGCTGTATTCTTTGTTAAGTGAAGAATATCGTTTTTGGTCTGTTATCACATCCGGTTGGATGATAAGGTCGGCCACCTCATTATATCGTTGTTTTATCGCTTCCAGTTTCGGAATTAATGACTTAGACATAGGTAAATTTTAGTTGGCAAAGATAATGATTTAAGTTTTAAGATGGAAGCGGAAGATAGATGTCGGAAGTTTTCAAATTATATTTACCACACAACTCTATCTATATGTTAGCAATTAATTGTGTTCCTTATGAATCCTCTTTGTGCCTTTGTGGTTAAAAATTAAAAATCCACTCTCGAAAGAATGGATTCTTATATATTGTTTCGCTTTGAGTGCAATCTCTCACGAAAAGAAAATTGCCTAATTAATGGTGGTGACCGTGACTCGCTGGTCTTTCGCCTGCTGGTCTTTGGTAGATAACTTCTACACCTTCCTGCTCGTACAATTTCTTGTATCTTACTTTTTCCGGGTCAAAGTTTTTGTTGATTTTACCAAAGTATTCTGCAACACCTTCTGTTAACCAAAGTGGTACGATGAATCCGAAGAACATCAAAATACACCAGAATCCGCACAACATCATTGTGAAGAAGTAAACAGTCCAAAGGAATTGGTAAAACGGCCAAAAAGCTGATAACATCATAATGCTATAATTTTAAGCAAAAATAGAAGATTTAATTAAATCTGACAAAATTTATCGCTTGATTTTTTTCATTTTGCTGAATTTTCAGTTTTTAGTATTTTCGTAAGGTTGTAATTGTATCTCCTTTGCAGGATTATTTTAAACGCAAAGTCCGCAAAGAATTATAATTTAACAACCTGTTTTTAAGGTCGCAAAGTCCTAAAACTTAGCTAAGAAAACTTTTTCTAAGTTTATGAATATTTCTTTTGTGACTTTTATGGTAATTAAAAATTTAAATCAAATATAATGAGTTTCAGAATCGAAAAAGACACGATGGGCGAAGTGCAAGTGCCTGCTGATAAATTTTGGGGTGCGCAGACGGAGCGTTCCAGAAATAATTTCAAAATTGGTCCGGAAGGAAGTATGCCGCGCGAAATCATCGATGCATTTGCTTACCTGAAAAAAGCGGCGGCCTATACCAATGCGGAATTAGGCGTTCTTTCTAATGAAAAAAGAGATGCTATCGGGAAAGTTTGTGATGAGATTCTTGCTGGAGAATTGTATGACCAATTTCCATTGGTAATCTGGCAAACCGGCTCGGGAACACAATCTAATATGAATGTGAACGAGGTGGTTGCTAACAAATCTCACGTGAATAGTGGCGGACAATTGGGCGAAAAAACGGAAGTGCATCCGAATGATGACGTGAACAAATCCCAGTCTTCCAACGATACTTATCCAACAGCAATGCACATCGCAGCTTATACTAAAGTGGTAAAAGCGACTTTGCCAGCTCTGGATAAACTGAGAAATACGCTGGACGAAAAAGCAAAAAAATATCAGAACATTGTCAAAATCGGAAGAACACACCTGATGGATGCAACGCCTTTGACTTTGGGACAAGAATTTTCGGGTTATGTGGCGCAGTTGGATTATGCTAAAAAAGCAATCAACAATACGCTTGACCATTTGAAAGAATTGGCTCTTGGCGGAACTGCGGTTGGAACTGGATTAAATACACCAAAAGGTTATGACGTTTTGGTAGCAAAATATATTGCTGATTTTACAGGATTGCCATTTGTAACAGCTCCGAATAAATTCGAGGCTTTGGCTGCGCATGACGGAATTGTGGAAACACACGGTGCGTTGAAACAATTGGCAGTTTCTCTTTATAAAATTGCTCAGGATATCAGACTATTAGCATCGGGCCCACGTTCGGGAATTGGAGAAATCTTCATTCCTGAAAATGAGCCTGGTTCTTCTATTATGCCAGGAAAAGTGAATCCAACTCAAAATGAAGCGATTACTATGGTTTGTGCACAGGTTTTGGGGAACGATACAACAATCTCTTTTGCTGGAACACAAGGAAATTATGAGCTGAATGTTTTCAAGCCAGTTATGGCTGCGAACTTCTTACAATCTGCACAGTTGTTGGCGGATGCGATGATTTCTTTCAATGATCATTGTGCGGTTGGAATTGAGCCAAATGAACCGAGAATCAAAGAACTGGTTGACAAATCTCTGATGCTTGTAACAGCGTTGAATACGCACATCGGTTACGAAAACGCAGCAAAAATTGCTAAAACAGCTCACAAAAACGGAACAACCCTTAAAGAAGAAGCTATCAATCTTGGATTGTTAACTGCTGAACAATTTGATGAGTGGGTTAAGCCGGAAGATATGGTAGGAAGTCTTAAATAGATGATAGACTTTTTAGACAAAAGATAATAGACAAGCTCCGGGGTAATTCTCGGAGTTTTTATTTTTATTAAATTTCGCTTATGAATATTGATACAATTCTTAACCAAATTTTTACACTTCCCGAAAATTCGAAATCAGTTTTAAAGAATCTGATTTCAGAAGTTGAGTTTCCGAAAGATAGTATTATCATCAAAGCCGGAAAAGTAGAAAAGACGGTTTATTTTATTAAAAAAGGAATTGTAAGAGCTTTTGTTCCTCAGGAAAATCAAGACCTTACGTTTTGGTTTGGGAAAGAAGGTGACGTGGTTTTGCCAATGAAAAGCTATGTTGATAATTATCAAAATTATGAAAATATTCAGCTTTTGGAAGATTGCGTTTTGTATCAATTAAAAATCGATGCTTTGCGAAAGCTATTTGAAACCGATATCAATATTGCCAATTGGGGAAGAAAATTAGCTGAGAGAGAATTGGTAAAAACGGAAGAATTATTTATTTCCAGACAATTCAGAACGGCAAGTCAGCGTTATGAAGAACTTTTAACAAAACAACCCGAGATTATTCAAAGAGTTCAATTGGGTTACATTGCTTCCTATTTGGGAATCACACAAGTTAGTCTGAGCAGAATCCGAAGCGAAATCTGATTAATTTTTTAACATTTGTAAAAAAATCTGTAGCATTCAATTTGGAAATTTGCATCATTAAAATTGATAAGTAATGAACTGGATTTTATTAATTCTTGGAGGACTTTTTGAAGTGGGTTTTACATCTTGTTTAGGAAAAGCCAAAGAAACATCGGGCCCTGAATCTTACCTTTGGTATGCCGGATTCGGAATATCACTGATTGCAAGTATGCTTCTGTTAATCAAAGCAACGCAAACACTTCCGTTGGGAACGGCTTATGCAGTCTGGACAGGAATTGGCGCTGTTGGTACCGTCCTGGTCGGGATTTTTATCTTTAAAGAACCGGCGACATTCTGGCGATTGTTTTTTATTTTCACACTGATTGCTTCCATCGTAGGATTGAAAGCCGTTTCTTCACATTAATAAATTATTGAACCACAAAAGTCACAAAAGAAAAATAATATCTTTTGTGACTTTTGTGGTTTTTTAATCAATTCTTTATTTCGCAAATTGAACAGAGGAATTATTAATCTGCAAAATCTGCGAGAAATTAAATTTAACTTATCGAAACTTGGTCTGCAAAGTATTGCTCCAAATCTCTAAGAGTTTCCGGAGAAGTCTGGATATCTCTTACCAATTCGCCTTTGTTGATGACCACAATTCTTTCACAAACTTCTGTGGTGTGAGCCAAATCGTGGCTGGAAATCAGGAATGTAGAGTCTGAGTTTTGTGACCAATCTCTGATGAGGTTTTTCAATTTGATTTGGGTCGATGGGTCGAGGTTTGCGAAAGGTTCATCCAAAATGATAATCGCTGGTGTTCCTATCAATGCACCGATGATGCCGACTTTTTTCATATTGCCTTTAGAGAGGTCGCGGATGAATTTTTTGGCATTCAGGATTTCTCCGTTGAAGAAATCGGTGAAGTTTTTCAGGAATTCGTCAACATTCGCTTTGCTTTGTCCTCTGAGTTCTCCTAAGAAATAAAAATATTCTTCCGGAGTCAAATAACCAATGAGAAAAGTCTCATCGATAAATGCACCGACTTTGTTTTTCCAATTTTCGGATTCGTTTACTTTTTCGCCGTCAATGGAAACAAATCCTGAACTTGGTTCTATCAAATCCAGAATCAAACTGAACAGCGTGGTTTTTCCAGCACCGTTGTTCCCGACTAAGCCAATGGTTTGACCTTTTGGAAATTCTAGGTTTTCTATGGATAAGACTTTTTTGGTTTCGTAAACTTTGGAGAGGTTATTTATTGTTATCATTTTATTTATATTTTAGAAGTGAGAGTTTTTTTGAACACAAAGTCCACAAAGATTTTTTATTAATATTGAAAACATTTTTAAGGTTCACAAAGGCGTAAAACTTAACGAAGACAAAATTTTAAGTCTAATTGCCTTTAAAGGCTTTGATGGTTGAGTATTTTTCTTTTTTATACAATTTGACAATGAAATCGAAGAATTTTTCTCTTAGGAAAAAACCAATCAATCCCAAAACACCCAGACTCGCCACAGCTACTGTTGTTCCGAAAAAATATTTTGAAACGCCGAAAACCGCCATCGGTAAGATCATCTGAGGTAAGAGAAGCAGGATATTTTTGAAACTGAAATTGTTTTTCTTGCCTAATGTTTTTCCTCTCGCATTCAGGTCAATCGGATTTTTGTTAAACGCACCCGACAGCAGAACAACCTGAGAATTAACACCAATATTATAAAGTCCGCCCGCCAAAAACGTGAAATACAAATCCCAACTTACGAACGCATAACCAACTGCCAAAACCATACTCACAGCCACAGCACTGACAATCATCCACCATTTCGCTTTCAGATATTCTTTGTAAGGAACGTTAAGCGTCATCATCAGTGGATAGTAAGAACTGTCGAAAGACGGCACTCTCTGGCCAAACAAAAACAGAAATCCACCAGTTACGAAAAGCCCCATAAATAGTTGCATATAAGCGGTTTTGTAAGCTGGGGAACTGAACAAAAGCAAACCGTAAAACAAGAACAGAAAACTTCCTAAAGCAATGGATTTTGCAGCCTTGCTTCGTTTTATCATTCGGATATCATTGTTGATGAAAGTGCCGAGAACGCCGTATTTATTAAGAAACCGGATGTTTTCTGTTTTCCCGACTTCCTGTTTCATTTCCAGGCCTTTGTCAAGATAGAAATTGTCATAAATGAATTTTCTGCAAATGGTGTAGAGAATTGCAAACAGTGCAATCGGCAATACAAGCGCGAACCAATGATTATAGAAAAGCATAAAAAACTTCTCAGAAGCCGATGATAAAGCAATAACATTATAATAGTCCAATCCGCCCGCAAGAACTAAAAGTCCACCGATAATCCAAATAGCTAAATCTTTACCGTTGAGAAGGATATTAATCAGATTAATGCTGAAACTCAAAATAATCAGTGCAAAAACCCAAGAAAAACTGCCCAAAACGGAATAATCATTATAAAGCAAAATTCCTAACAATGGCAAATAAATAAAAAGTCCGCTCCAACTGAAAAATGACAGAAACGTCTTGCTGATCATATAATTGACCAGCGTTGTTTTCTTGATATTCATCGTCAGAAACGGTTTGATATTCTGTGTTGGCATTTGCTGGAAAAAGTATCTCAGGAACAAATCTGCTATCAGCCAATAAATGAGAAACTTGCTAATGAAGGGCAATGGATCGATATGTAATTCTTTTTTCGGATAATAAAATGCACCGAAAGCAGCAAAAACAAATATGGCAAGAATGTATAAGACTCCCAGAAGCTGGAAAATCTTAACGACAATATTGGCTGCCAGAGAACTTGAGCGGAAAAAACTTTTGAATTCTAATCTGATGAATCGTTGCAGCATAAAGTTTATTTTTTGTTAAATGTAATGAATTCTGTATATTATTAGATTTTCTATATATTAAGTTCGCATTTTGTACATTTTGTTACAGATTTCTTTGACTTTTAAAAATTACTAACATACGATTTCTTGCAGCAAAAGGTGTTTGCAGGAATTGTGAATAATTTTGTTAGGATTTTCATTGACCTCAACCTATCAAAAAAACTATCTTTGTACAATGGCAGAAAAGGAAACATTATCGAGTTTGATTCACGGTAATTTTGCAAAGGAATTATCTATTTCGGATGGCAAGATGCCGCCCAACGCATTGGATTTTGAGAAAATCGTCATCGGTACTTTTTTGATTGACAGAAAGGGTCTTGACCATTCTATCGATTTGTTAACCCCCGATGTTTTTTACGATCCGAGGCATCAAACGATTTTTTCATCAATCTTGAAATTGTACGAGAGTAATTCGCCAATTGATCTAATGACGGTGATTCAGGATTTGAAAAAAAATGAAAAACTGAACCTTGCCGGTGGCGATCATTACATCATCGATCTGACAATGGGTGTAAGTTCTTCTGCCCACATCGAATATCACGTGCGTGTAATCCTTGAGAAATTTATCCTTCGCTCATTAATCAATGTTTCCGCTAACGTTATAGACAGTTCTTACAAAGAAACCACCGACGTTTTCGAATTGCTGGATAAAGCCGAGCAATCTTTCTTCGAAATCACGAACGGAACCATTAAAAAAGGATTCGACACAGCCAATTCATTAGTAAAAGAAGCGATTGACAAAATCAAATCGCTAAAAGATAAGGAAGGGCTGTCAGGAATCCCGTCCGGATTTACTGCTTTGGATAAAGAAACCGGAGGCTGGCAAAACTCTGACCTCATCATTATTGCTGCAAGACCGGCGATGGGAAAAACCGCTTTCATCCTTTCAATGGCAAGAAACATTTGTGTGGACCACAATATTCCGATGGCATTATTCTCCCTGGAAATGGCTTCAGTTCAGTTAATTACCAGGATGATTTCTTCCGAAACCGGTATTTCTTCCGAGAAACTGAGAAAAGGACAAATGTCTGATGATGAATGGCAAAGGTTATTTACGAACGTTTCGGCTTTGGAAAATGCACCGCTTTATATTGATGAAACGCCTTCGCTTTCTATCTTCGATTTCCGTGCAAAATGTCGAAGATTGGTAATGCAACACGGCGTGAAAATCATTATGGTCGATTATCTCCAGCTTATGACAGCCAGTTCCGGGAAAGGTGGTGGCAACCGTGAGCAAGAAATTGCAATGATTTCGCGTTCATTAAAAGCAATTGCAAAAGAACTGAATGTTCCCGTGATTGCACTTTCTCAGCTTTCCAGAACCGTGGAAACGAGACCCGGAAAAAGACCAATGCTTTCTGACCTGAGAGAATCCGGAGCTATTGAGCAGGATGCAGACATCGTATCCTTCATCTTCCGTCCCGAATATTACAAAATTGCGGTTTGGGATAATGATGAAGAAGGCGCAGAAACCAGCACGGAAAATCAGGCAGAAATCATTATCGCCAAGCACAGAAATGGTGCAACTGCGGATGTTCGATTAGCATTCCATAAGAACATTGGTAAGTTTGCTGATCTCGGAACCAATTACGAATATACACCTTCCAACTTTGGACAAAAAGATGAACCTTCTGGTTTCGACAGAATTACTATTACAAGTGATCCTCATTCAGCATTTGGAATTCCGAATAATAATCAGTTATCCGGCTCTGCAATGAATGATGATGACGATGATGATATGCCTTTCTAAAATTATTGCACCACTTTCTTAAATCTAAACAAGTGATATAATTAGTTGTTTTTTATTAAGCCAATTGTGTATTTTTATAGAAAATCCACAGATGATCATTCATAATATTTTCAAAAGAATAAGTATTGGTAAACAACTAATGGAGTCAGACAAAAAATTGATTTCAGAGAATTTTAACTTATTTAAAGTACGAAAAGACCAAATTATCATTTCGGACACTGAAGATTGTGACAAGCTATTTTTTATTATCAAGGGTTCTCTCAGAATTTTTTATTTTACCCCATTAAATGTTGAAGTAACAAGAACCTTTATTTTAGAAAATGAATTTTGTACCAATCTTATTTCGTTTTCCGGACAGGCAGTGAATAAAGAAAACATACAAGCCTTGGAAGACACTTTCGTATTTTATATCAGGCGGAAAAATTTTTATGAGATGCTTGCACAGTCACACGTTCTGACCGAGCTTTATGCTAAAATACTCGAACAGTTTATCGCCCGGCATCTATCGCATTTCCAGTTTATGAATATGCTGACACCAAAAGAAAGGGTAGAAAAATTCCTTACCGATTCTATTGAAATCAATAGAAGAGTCAAGGATAAAATTATTGCGACTTATCTTGGCGTTACTCCAGAATATTTCTCCAAAACAAAAAATGCTTTCTATAAAAAATAAACCGTTTTCTGACCGAAACGGTTTTTATGTTTAACATAAAGTAGAAAATTTCTTAATTACGATTATTTTTTTGCTTGCGCTGTTAAAGTACCTTTAGAAAAAAAATAATCCCATATTATGAAAAATTTAATCTTTCTTCTATTATGTATCGTAATTTGTTGCAGTAGAGATAATGATACTGAAACAGATAATACTTCACAACTTCCCGCCGAAACACAAACAGGTGCCAATACTTTTGGCTGTCTGGTTAACGGAAAATTATTCTACCCCAGAGACGGAAGCTTCAGTACTGCCGGAAGCGCCAATGCTGTTACTTGGTGGGGCGACACGAGTGAAGGTTCTAATTTATATCGAGAATTAGATGTCAATAATTTTAAAGATGGGAAGCCAATCAATAATTTTTGGATGCACCTACAGGATATTCCTACCAAAGGTACAGGAGAGTATATCTGGATGGATTCTAATTTTAAACATGGTATAGATGGTCTAATGCAAAATTATGTGTATGTAAAAGCATTTGATTACAATACCAGTACATGGAAATGGTACACCTCGTATGAAAATTCCGGCAAAACTATCATTACCAAATATGGAGGACAGCCCATAGTATCTGGTACATTCTCAGGAAAGTTAAGGTCAGCTGATGGTAAAGAAACCATCGAGATCATAGACGGACGTTTCGATATTAATACCGCAACTATTGGCAACCAAAATTTTCCATAACCTTCAATTTACTTTTATGAAATATTTATTCCTAAGCTTTTGTTGCGCGTTAAGCTGCTACAATTATTGGGAAGAATATAAAATGTTGACATAAATACAAAAAAAGCATACGAACTGGAACTTTAGATTACGAGTCAGAAATTTAAAAATAGCTGATGGAAATACAAATATAAAGACATGAAAGGTAAGATCATAGGTTAGCTGTAGCAAACATCTGAATAAGAAAATAAACTATATAAAAACTGTCGGATTAACTTTAGGAATCATCAGTGCAATTATACTCTTAGGCTATCTGCTAATAATAGCTTCGACATCTCAAACTCCAATGTAAATAAAAGAGAGACAAACTGCAATTTGTCTCTCTGGTAAAAATCAATAATTAAATATTAATCTTTTAAACACTTCAAAATTATGAAAAAAATCATGATTCTCTGTATGTCTTTATGGTTAGGAAAGACATACGCACAAAAACTGGATCAACAGCTGTCAAATGTTGATCAATCTTCAGTAAGCAGTGGAATAATCTATGAACGATCAGGAATGTACACGCCTATTTTTGATTATAATATGACAACAGGACTTAACTCTGCGGATTCGAAAATCTTTGAACAGACATTAAATGACCTTTATTTTGCAAGTAACCAAACAAAGTTTGTTTCTAATACCGCTATTCATCAAATCATAGATGCAAATAGATACAAATCAAATATCATAGAAGTCGGGATCATAAACACGACATTCCATGTATTGAACTATAATCCGGATAATCCATCTGCCGGCGGACTAACTTATGATACCAACACTAAAAAATTTGCACAGATACCTGGACGGCCCCCATTCTTGCCAATAGATCTTACTATGGCATCCCCATTAAAAAAGGAAACTACCGGCAGCAGCATAACTTTTATGTTTAAGAACAATCTTATTTTCAGTCATAGTTCAAAGCCCATAAAATCTTTATACGTAGATTTTGGAGATGGAGTTTCAAGAATGATTACAGGGGATGGACTCTTCAAACCAACAAGTATTACTGTTAATTATAATTCCACAGGAATCAAAAACCTGAAATTTGATTTTACATTTATGGATGATACTGTTCTCACTACCTATGGTAGTTTCTTTCTGAAATATGTTGATGGTGCGACCAAAGCCGTAAAAGGAACAACATCTCTCTGCAACGGAGATACTTTGGCGGACGATTTTTCTATTGTTTCAGACACCGAATTTAAAGGCTATAATGAGCCTTTTGCTTTTAAAGGGAAAATTGATTACCGTATTTTTTATCATACTAATAATAACAATACTCAGAAAAAGCTATTGAAGCCTGTTATCATAGTTGATGGTTTCGATCCCGGAGACAAAAGAAAGATACTGGCCTGCGATTATGTTAATTATAACCCCGACAGAGATCATTCTATCCAAGATATGATGACCTATGAGAAGAAACTAAATGGTGAAATAATAAAACAGGATTTAATCAATGAACTTCGAAGAAAAGGCTACGACGTCACTATCGTAAATCAGCCCACCTATTGTGTTAGTACAGTAGCACCCTACAATGTAGTTTCCTGTGGTTCTGCAAGCTCCCGCGAGGTAAATGGTGGTGCAGATTTCATTGAAAGAAATGCTCTTGCTCTGGCAACGCTTATAAAAAATTTAAACTCACAACTAAAGCTCAATGGAAGCAGTGAAAAGCTTGCAATTGTGGGACCAAGCATGGGAGGGCAGATTTCCCGTTATGCCTTAGCAAATCTTGAAAAACAGGGAATTGATCACAACACCCGCCTTTGGATTAGTGTAGACAGTCCTCACCTAGGTGCAAACATACCATTAGGTGACCAAGCTTTGATTCATCTATTAAAAGTAGAAGGAAACAGTTTGGATGCAGGAGAGATGTATGACAATTTATTAGGAGCTCCTGCTGCGAGACAACAGTTAATAGAATTTCACAGAGATCCTATAACTATTGGTGATAATTATGATTACAATGCAAATACAAATAACCTGAACGGTAGAATAACTGCACAGGGATTTTCTACAAATTCAGGCAACCCTTTTTACCAGCAATACTATAATAATATGTTTACGAATGGTCTGCCAAATTCAAATGGCTATCCTGTAAACCTAAGAAAAATTGCTTTGACTAATGGTTCTTTAACCGGAAAAACCCAAGGAAATAACAATCAATTGGCTCTGAATATTAGAGCATTTACAAAAGTTACAATTCCATTGATTTTTGGAATGACATGGACTTTTACTATTCATATGGCGAGTCTTGAAAGCTATTTCATGCCATCGTATAACACAGATTTTCAAAAAATAGCTCACTTTAAAAAAGCATTCGATTATCACTATGCTTATGCGCCTAACATTAATTCCAGAGGTAATATGGACACTGTACCAGGAGGTTGGTACCCTGCTCAAAATGACATAGCTAATGCAATTTTAGGAAAGCCTGTTGTAGATGGTGTACGTGGAAGTTTCTGGCAATATACCACTGATAATATTGGATATTGGTTTGCTAATCACTACGGAAGTTCTTATTGGGAACTAAGAGATTTCCAATTCAATCACTCTTTCATTCCTACTTTTTCCTCATTAGGTATTAAAAACCCTGACAGAAACTGGGCAGAAAGTCTGCAAAGAAATCTTGTTTGTAGTGGTGAGACGCCATTTGACAGCTACTATGGCTCTTCAGAAAATACTCAGCATACTTCATTTACGGAAGATAGTGTTAATTGGCTTATGAAAGAACTGGATGGTCAGCCACAAGCTCCTTGGTTTCCAATTGCCCCTGATGCCTTACAGGGTACTGATAAAATCTGTGTTAATCAGACTGCATCTTATAGTTTTGCAGATCCCTGCAAGTTGCCAAGTAAAGTCATTTGGAACGTTTCTCCAAATTTACAGATTGTAAGCAGTACTGATTACACTGTAAATGTCAAATCATTATATCAAGGACAGGGTATTATTACAGCAACATTTCAGAACGGACAGACTGTTACAAAAAATCTACATATGGGCGGTCCAGTGTCCTATATGGGAACTTGTAATCCTTATGATACAACATGCACAGTTAGAAATTATGTTATGACCGCAGGAAAGAAAAACTGTATTACCTTTGATGCAATCGGGATGGATAAAAGTTGGTCGGATTCCAACAACACAGATTTTGAGTGGGAGAAAGTAGATGGGAACTTTACGTTTGTTTCTGATGGTTATCCAAGCTGTATGGAATACACCAACGTTTATAATAATGGAACAAAGGTAATTGGTAAAACAGCCGTTGTCTACCTTAATAGCTTCGGAGGGAGACCTGTAATTATTAAAGTACGAACAAAAAACAGCTGTGAATGGGGGCCTTGGCAAAATTTATTTTTCTATGAGCCTAATACAATAAAAGGAGATTTGGAAAAAGCAGATTTATTTACTATTTCACCAAATCCATCAAATGATTTTATAAAAATTTCCCCATTAAGTACCTCAAATAAACTTTCTTCCTCTGAAGTAAATGCAGAATTATACAATGCTATTGGTATAAAACAAAGAAGCATAAAATTCAAAGACATTACTGGAAGCATTTCGGTTAAGGGACTTTTTCCAGGAGTCTATACCTTGAAATTAATTTATGACAGTAAAATAGAAAGTCATCAAATCATTGTCAAACAGGATTAATAAAAAAAGCAGGGATCAAATACTTGGTTCCTGCTTTTTAGTAGAATATATTACCAATAAGGCTCAACTTTATTACAAGCTTATAAGAGATAACTTAAATTGCTTCATATCGTATTTACTGTTTAAATTGCGTAATAATAAATTCAACAACTTTGTCTCTAAAAATCGAAATCTTTACTGACGGTGCTTGTAGCGGAAATCCAGGACCAGGCGGTTATGGGATCCTGATGCGTGTGCCCGGAAAAAAATACCAGAAGACCTTCTCCAAAGGCTTCCGAAAAACCACCAATAACCGTATGGAACTGATGGCTGTTATTGTCGCTCTCAAACAATTGAAAACGAATGACAATGATGTTCACATTTTCACTGACAGCAAATATGTTGCAGATGCGATTAATCAGAAATGGATTTTAGGGTGGATCAAACGCAGCTGGAAAAATGTTAAAAACCCTGATCTCTGGAAAGAATTTTATCAATTATATCAACTTCATCAACCTAAATTCCATTGGATCAAAGGTCACGCCGGTCATCCTGAAAACGAGCTTTGTGACCAGCTGGCCGTTGCTGCTGCTAAATCTGCGAATCTGGCTGCTGACACATTTTTTGAAAATCGGAATGAAGGCGGCATATTTTAAAAATATACAGGTAAAAAATATACAGGTAAATAGAATATTTTGTATATTTATTTTATGTATTAGATAATAATACTCAAAACTAACAGCCATGCAAAAATTTCTAATATGATTTTCACAAACGATTTTTTTTCCCCTTCAAGCTCCGATCCTCATTCTTTAAGCATTCAATTAATTGATAGTTATACATACGAAATACACTATTATGAACAAATAACGAATCTTCCTCCTTCTTTTTTATCTCCCGACAATGTAATATTCAGAAGTAAAATTTATCACGGAGTTGAATTTTATTATGTTAATAAAACCATTTATGAATCTTCTTTAGGAATTAATGCTAAAATGTTTGGTATCATAGCAGATAATGCTACTAATGACGGAGATAACTTACAAAATGCAATTAATACATCTTTAAAACTCGGAAGAAGATTATTATTGCCCGCTGGCAAAATTTGGTTAGGAGAAAAATCATTAACAATTAATCTTGATTATACTCCAAATTATTCTAGTTATTCCATACATGGTTCAGGAGATGGTATAACAAGATTAATATGCCAAAATGATGATCCAAATCAAAGTTCGGGTGTTTTTAATATTTTTTCTAATAATCCGAATATTAATTTTGAAATCAGAGGTCTCTCAATAAAAAGAAATGGAACAGATAAACCTCCATTTATACCTCCTTTGAGATTTGGTTTAGGAATTGTGGTTACAAATGCAAGAATAGAGATGCACGATATTTCAATTGTAGATTTTAATTATGGCCTTATTCTAAGAGATGTTGTTTGTGGACACTTTAATAAATTAAACATAGTAGGGAGCAATATTGCTTTGTTGGCTCATCGAGAAGATCCAGGTGATGGTGGTACAAATCCAAACGCTTATAATTTTGTCAATTGTAGATTTGCTGAAAATCAACAATTCTGTTGTCAGATGCGTAAAATTCACAATGTTAAATTTGATTCTTGTGTATTTGAAAGAAATAGTATTGTTATTGATATAACCTTTAATGGTGATGATGGAAGAAATTCTTTAAACGTCATAAACTGCTATTTTGAAGGAAACACAAGAGACGCTTACTTAAATTTACAAAGCTCTGGAGCTCATAATTTTATAGGAAATATTTTTAATAGATTACTTCCTACAAATAATTACTCGATTGTTTTTGAAAATGTGACTTCCGGAAATATTCAGATAATAAATTTGCTCGGAAATGGCTTTAAAAATGGTGTAAAATATAATCCACCACAAAACATTCAGCCAATTTATTTTATAGGATCGCCGTCGGATTATAATATTATAGACACTAATATATATGAAGATTCTGGCGACTATCCTGATTACACAAATATTAATGTGATAAAATTATTATAACACATTAATAAACAATAAATCCAAAAATCATTTCAGCAAAGATAATTTTTAAGCATTCCAAAAATCCCGATCCAAACTCCTGTACTGTATCGCTTCAGAAATATGATCACCTTGAATATTCTCAGAATTTTCAAGATCTGCAATTGTTCTTGCCACTTTTAGAATCCTGTCGTAGGCTCTTGCGGAGAGATTAAGTTTCAGCATTGCCGCTTTGATCAATAATTGCGAATATTCGTCCAGCTCACAATATTTTTCAATTTCCTTTGGTCCCATTTGAGCATTGTAACTGATGTCAAGACTGTCGTATCTTTTGGTTTGTATATTCCTCGCATTCACTACTCTTTCACGGATCTTGATGCTGCTTTCTCCTTTTCGTTTTTCGGCCAACTGTTCATATTCTACTTTTGAAACTTCGATATGAATATCAATTCTATCCAAAAGCGGCCCTGACAACTTGTTCATATATCTCTGCATCTCAAAGGCAGAAGATGTATTATTGGGATCATCCGGAAAATAGCCACTAGGACTTGGATTCATACTTGCAACCAGCATAAAACTTGCAGGATATTCGATGGTAAACTTTGCTCTGGAAATTGTTACAACACGATCTTCCAGTGGTTGTCTCATCACTTCTAATACTGTTCTTTTGAATTCTGGCATTTCATCTAAAAACAAAACGCCATTATGAGCTAAAGAAATTTCACCAGGTTGAGGATAGCTACCGCCGCCTACCAAAGCTACATCCGAAATTGTGTGGTGTGGTGATCTAAAAGGCCTGATGGTCATCAAGGATGTTTCTGCTCCCATTTTCCCGGCAACCGAATGTATTTTTGTTGTTTCCAAAGCCTCTTTAAGGCTTAAAGGCGGAAGAATACTCGGGAGACGTTTGGCAATCATTGTTTTTCCACTGCCGGGAGAACCTATCAGAATAATATTGTGTCCACCCGCAGCTGCCACTTCCATTGCCCGCTTGGCCGCTTCCTGACCTTTCACTTCATCAAAATCGAAAGGAAAATGATCAATTTTATCCTGAAATTCTTTTCTGGTGTCGATTTCAAACTTTTCTAACGGCAAATCTTCGTTAAAAAAATCAATAACCTGTTTGATATTCTCAACACCATAAACTTCAAGATTGTTAACAATAGCCGCTTCTCTTGCATTTTGTTTTGGCAGAATTATCCCTTTAAAACCAACTTCTCGCGCCTTGATCGCAATAGGTAAAACGCCTTTTATTGGCTGTAGTCCACCATCGAGAGACAATTCTCCCATGATAATATAATCTCCTAAGCTTTCCGCTTTGATCAAATCTGACGCTGCCAAAATCCCCAAAGCAATACTCATATCATAAGCAGAACCTTCTTTCCTCAGATCCGCCGGAGCCATATTGATTGTAATTTTCTTACCCGGAATTTTGAATCCGGAATTCTTAAGTGCTGCAGATATCCTATAGCTGCTTTCCTTAATAGCATTATCCGGCAGGCCAACCAGATGATACCCAACGCCTTGATCTACATTAACTTCAATGGTAATAATTTGTGCTGAAACGCCATGAATGGCAGCTCCTGAGACTTTAACAAGCATTTGTATTTGTGTTTTTATTGATCCTTAAAAATAAAAAACTCTCCGGAAAAACCAAAGAGTTAATTTTATTTTTAAAGTTTATTATCAGTTACATAAATCTTTCTCCCTTTTTGAGGTTTTTAAGATCCAGAACATAATCTTTTATTAACTGATCATTATCTCTAGGACAAATCAAAAGAGCCTTTTCCGTATCAACAATAATGTAATTCTTCAGGCCATCTATAACCGCAGCCTTATTCTGGTTTTTGATTCTAATGACATTCCCTTTTGAGTTGTATGTCAACACATTTTTAGAGCTTATGGCATTATTATCATCATTTTTATCTGCATTGGTATAAACAGATGTCCAAGTCCCGAGATCACTCCAGCCAAGATTGGCAGGAATGACATAAACATTATTAGCTTTCTCCAAAATACCATTATCAATGGAGATTTTACTTATAGTTGGATAGATCAGATCTATACATTCTTTCTCCGCTTCGCAATTATATTCACAAGTATTAAACTGATTGGTCATCTCTGGCAAATACTTTTTAAAAGCAGCCAAAATACTTTTTGCACTCCAGATAAAGATTCCTGCGTTCCAAAGAAAGTCCCCGGATTCTATAAAGCTTTTGGCAATCTCCAGATCCGGCTTTTCCGTAAATGTTTTTACTTTGGAAAAGTTTTCATTTTTCTCCTGAATGAATTGTATATACCCATAACCCGTGTCTGGTCTTGTAGGGGTAATTCCCAATGTAATCAGATAATTATTTTTAGTCGCTAAATCAAAGGCTAGTTCTACTTTATCTAGAAATGTCTTTTCTTTCAGAATCAAATGATCGGCAGGCATTACAATAATATTGGCATCAGGATTGACATCTTCTATTTTCTTTGCCATATAAAGATTACAAGCCGAAGTGTTCTTCATAGCCGGCTCTCCAACAATATTATTAACAGGGACATCAGGCAATTGTTGTTGTGTTAATTCTACATATTCCTGATTCGTAATAACATAAATATTTTTCTTAGGAATAATTTGACTGATTCTGTCAAATGTCTGCTGAATCATTGTTCTTCCCGTTCCTAGTATATCGTGAAATTGTTTTGGAAATTTTTGGGTACTCATCGGCCAAAAACGGCTTCCGATTCCTCCAGCCATTATAACGCAATAATTATTGTTCTTCATCTCGTATTAGTTTTTCAACTTTCGCCAATGGGCGGAAAAGGTACTTTTTTGAGTTGTTCAAATTGATGCAAAGATATAACTTTTTCTTTTTTTCAAGGATTTCGTACTGATCTCCTTTATAATGAAAATTATCTTTAACTGACAAATCTTCAACAAAAACAAACTGATCTTCCGGATTTTCAATGTGAAAGTATCTGACCAGTTCCGGGCTTGCCATAAAGTTCGCTTTCGGATTGCTTGAAAATCTCCTGATAATAGGTTTCAAATCGTCTGTGTAGATGTCAATACTTTCCAGTAACATTTCCCTAAACGTGTCTTTCCATTCCTTACCGTGAGCACTGATTCTGTTATTAAATTTCTCAAACGCAATAAGATGAGCCAGCTCATGGGTCAATACAAAAAAGAACAGCTGCTTATCTAATGTTGAATTGACTGTGATCTGATGGGATTTGTCCGGAAGTTTTCGGTAATCTCCAAGTTTGCTATTTCTGTTTTTCGTAATCTTTATGTGTATAAAGTAATCCGCAAACCATTTTTTGAGAAAAGGAAGTGTATTTTCCGGGAGATATTGTTCAAGAACGCTGATCGACATTGTTACAAATCAAATGAATAGCAAAAATAGGCAATATGATTGATTATTGATCATAATCTATTTCAATAATCTTCGAATTTTAGTAAATTTCGGGTAAAATGTAAAATTTGCAAAAATCGATTTTTGGTTTTCTGTTGTTGCTTTTGATCGCTTGCTCCGAGAAAGAAAATCAACAAAAGACAACTTCCAAAGTACTTCCTAACCCTTTCTATGAGAAGGCTTTTGTCCTGATGGATAATGACAGGATGGACAGCGCTTTCTTTTATCTGAATAAGGGAAAAGATCTTTTTCTGAAAAGAAACGATAGTTTCGGTATCGGGAAGAGCTATGTTAATATGGCTTTCATCCAGGAAAACGTTGGCGATAATTTTGGATGCATAGAAACGAGTCTTATTGCAGCTCAATTCTTTAAAGAAAAAGACACCGCTCATCATGGTTTTATTTTTTCAAATTACAACAACTTGGGAATCTCTTCCAGCAATTTGAAAAACTATAATGATGCTGAACAATTCTACAAAAAAGCAAAACCTTTTGCAAAAGATCCGATTGATAAAATGATGCTGCAAAATAACATTGCCATCCTTTTTCATAATCAGAAAAAATATGAGCATGCTGTTGCTATATATGATAAATTGATTGACAGCGTTGGTCCAAAAAGCGAATATTACCCAAAACTTCTTCTTAACTACTCCAGATCGAAATGGTTTGGGAATCATAATTATAACCCCGTCAAGAATTATATTATCGCAGAAAAATTAAGTCAAAACATTGATGATGACTGGACAAAAGATGCAGCTTATGCTTATTTATCCGCTTATTATCTTAATAAAAAACCGGACTCTTCAAAATTCTATGCAAAGAAAATGTTGATTCTGGCAAAGAAACTAAAATATCCTGTTGATGAACTGGAAGCTTTGCAAAACCTAATTAAATTGTCTGATGGAACAGAGGCTCAGCAATATTTTGATGCCTACTCCAAAACCCAGGATAGTTTGATAAACAGTCAAAATAAAGCAAAAAATCAATTTGCTCTGATCCGCTATGAAAGTGAAAAGGCTAAAATAGAAAATCTGATCCTGCAAAAAGAACATACTAAACATGAATATAAAGTCAGGGTTCAGAATTTGGTGATCTGGCTGTTGGTTTTTGTTTTTATTGTTATTGTCATCATTACTTATATCTGGATCAAGAAGAGACGGGAAAGATTGATACTGGAAGCCAATAACAAACTCCAGGAACAGCGGCTTGATTTTTCAAAAAGAGTACACGATGTTGTTGCCAACGGAATCTATGAGGTGATGGCAATCATAGAAAATCAAAAAGATTTGCCTAAAGAAAAAGTCCTGGATAAGCTGGAGCTGATGTATGAAAAGTCGAGAGATTTGTCCTATGACAATCAATCCAGGCAAGAATTTAACGAGAAGATATTAGCCTTGGTCAGTTCTTTTGACAATGATGACACCAGAATCATTATCGTTGGCAATGATTATGATTTTTGGAAAAATCTGGTTCCAACTTTCCGAGAAGAATTGTTCCAGATTATCAGGGAACTGCTGGTGAATATGAAGAAGCACAGCTGTGCGACTCAGGTTGTCCTGAAATTCAGTAAAGAAAATGATACATACCAGGTTTTTTATTCTGATAATGGTATCGGATTATCTGAAGATGTTGTAGAAAAAAATGGTTTTAGAAATATGAAGACCCGATTGGGAGAAATTGGTGCAAAAATGAAAATTGAAGACAGCAATACTGGGTTGAAAGTATCTATTGAATGGAAAAATATTCCACTTCAGGAGCCAAATAAAAATAATTAATCGTAAAAAACATTTCAAATATGTTCAGTAAAATATTGATCGCAGAAGATCACGAAAGCAGTAATTTCTCTGTTCAAAAGGTTTTGGAAGAATTAAAAATCCCAAATGTTGATTACGTCTATTATTGTGATGATGCTTTGGCTTATATAAAAAAAGCTCTTGAAAATGAATTACCTTACGATTTGTTAATCACCGACTTATCTTTCGAAGAAGATCATAGAACACAGTTGATAAAAAACGGACGCGAACTTATAAAATGTTGCCGTGATATTTGTCCGGAACTTAACATCATTGTTTTCTCGGGCGAACACAGAGTTGGCGTAATCGATTTGTTGTTTAAAGAATTTAATATTAATTCTTATGTAAAAAAAGCACGTTCTGATTCTAGTGAGTTGAAAAAAGCAATCGAAACCGTTTACAATGGAAATTCTTATATATCACACAATATGAAGTTTCCAATAAAAAGCGCTAACACTCTAGAATTTAGCAACTTTGACATAACCCTGCTTAAATTATTATCGGATGGTATTTTACAAAAAAACATACCTAAAAAGTTACAGGAACAGAATATTTATCCCAACAGCTTAAGCAGCGTAGAAAAAAGAATCAATATGATGAAATTATCTTTAGCGGCAGCAAATACTGAAGAACTCATTGCTTTCGGTAAAAATATTGGAATAATTTAGAATAATATTTTTTGAATTTTACGGTTTTCCCGTAAATAAATGTGATTTTATGTATCTACTTTTGCCGAGGATTAATAACCGTAAGAACACAAATCAAGAATACATTCATTTTTCAGAAATAGCCCTGAGTATATCTCCGGGCTATTTTTATTTTCTAAACATCTCAGTATGAGGAATATTATCTTCCAAATATTTTTTCCCTGTATCCAAAAATCCAAAACCTGAATAAAATCTTAGCAAATAATCCTGCGCAGAGATCCTGATTTCCGATGTTCCCAAACGGTTCTCAATAATTTCTACAGCATACTGTATCAATTGCTTTCCCAAGCCTGTTCCTCTTCCTTTCTCCGTTGTTATGACTCTTCCAATTGATGTTTCCTGATATTTGATTCCTTTGTCGAAGATTCTGCAATAAGCTAAAACTTCACCTCCTTTTTCTGCCCAAAGATGAATCGCTTTTTGATCATACCCATCCAAATCGGGATATGGGCAATCTTGTTCAACAACAAATACATCAACTCTGGCTTTGATCACCGCATAAAGCTCATCAACTGTAAACTCCGGAAAAGTCTTGATTTTCCAAACAATATCATTCATCAAATTTCACTTTGTTTTTTTCCAAAAAGTCATTGGTTTTCTGGATATAATTCAGGATCAGATCGCCGCCTTCCTTTTTTTCTGCAGAAGTGATATACAAATCCGGTAGTTCTTCCCAGGACTGCAGCAATTCATTTTTATAAACCTCTACATTCTTTTCAGCGGCACCAGGTTTCAGTTTATCCGCTTTTGTAAAAACAATGGAAAATGGAACACCACTTTCTCCGCACCATTGCATGAATTCCAGATCTATTTTCTGTGGATTATGACGGATATCTACCAAAACAAAAAGATTAACCAGGTTTTTTCTGTTCAGGATATAATTTGTAATCAATTTTTCAAAATCCTTCCTCAGACTTTTGGAAACTTTGGCGTAACCATAACCCGGCAAATCCGTAAGGTACCAGCTTTCATTCACTAAAAAATGATTGATGAGCTGTGTTTTTCCCGGCGTCTGCGAAGTTTTAGCAAGATCTTTGTGATTCATCATCGCATTGATAAGAGAAGACTTTCCAACATTGGAACGTCCGATAAATGCGTATTCCGGGATTTTTGGTTCCGGGCAT
Source organism: Epilithonimonas pallida (assembly GCF_900182975.1). Taxonomy (NCBI): domain Bacteria; kingdom Pseudomonadati; phylum Bacteroidota; class Flavobacteriia; order Flavobacteriales; family Weeksellaceae; genus Epilithonimonas; species Epilithonimonas pallida. The sequence continues at coordinate 245,843 of NZ_FXUO01000002.1, forward strand.
TCCTGCCATTTTTGGCTGCTTTTTACAAATTCTGCGGTTTTGATCTGCATATTTTTATAATTTAAAAACCATTAAGAATCAAATTTATTTAAAATTAAAAAATTCAAATTCTTAATGGTCTGAAAAGTTTTTATTGATTTTTGACTACATCACTTTTTGCAGCCATGCATATAGAATCTCATTGAACTCATCCGGCTTTTCCATCATTGCTGCGTGTCCGCATTTGTCGATCCAGTGCAGCTCAGAATTCGGGATGAACTTGTGCATATCTTCGGCTACTTCCGGCGGCGTTACATTATCCTGTTTTCCCCAGATGATGCAGGTTGGACAAGTAATTTTCGGAAGATCATTCAGCATATTATGTTTGATGGCGCTTCTCGCCAACATTACGGTTTTGATGCCTTTCATTCTGTCATTTACAACTGCAAAAACCTCATCTACCAATTCGTCAGTTGCAACAATCGGATCATAAAAAACATCCTGGGTTTTCTTTTTGATATAATCTTTGTCACTTTTTCTTGGAAAGCTGTCTCCAAAAGTCCTTTCATACAAACCAGAACTCCCTGTCAAAACAAGGTTTCTCACTAGTTCCGGGCGAGTTGTTGTTAGAATCAGCCCTATATGACCACCCATAGAATTCCCGACAATTGTCACAGGTTTCCCGATAACATCCTTAATGAATTTAGCTACAAACTTTGAAATTGATGTTAAATTGGTATTCAGAATTGGCAAATCATAAATAGGCAATTGCGGAACAAAGACCTGATAACCTTTGTCCGAAAAAAAATTAATCATTTTATCGAAGTTGCTCAAGCCCCCCATCAACCCGTGCAAAAGCACCATTGGATGACCCTCGCCTGCTTCTACATAGGTATATTTTGTGTCTTTTTTAGTTTTAAAAATCATAATGCTTACTCGATAACGCGCAAAAATACAAATAAAAGAATAATTTTTTTATTTAATCCTACTAAAATGGTCAAAATTAATTTATTTTAATATTGAATTCAACTCGTTGATTCTATTGATAATTGGCAAAGCGAAAATTCCGCTGGTTTGCAGATATAATTCATAGAATGTTTTGGCTTTGTCTGCAAAATCTTTTGTTCCTTCTAATCGATAGTGAAACATAAAAATATTGCCCAGCATCTCATAATAATCTGCGTGGTCTTTGGATTCTCTCCCTTTTACAATCTCGATGATATCTTCTTTTGATTTCGAAGCTAATTCTTTGAAATTAATTTTAAAAATATCTTTCATCAGGGAATCGAAGTCTAGCTCTTTTTGCATCAGGCTTTCTTCCGGTTTTCCGAGAAGCAGTTTTTCTAAGGCTTGTGTTAATTGTCGAATTAATCTTAAAGTAAAATCTTTATCTTGAATCATTTTTTAATTTTATTTTCTTCTTCATCAAGTTCCGGGCTTGCAGAAACTCTTGATACAAAATGAATTGTCCCTTCTTTTGAGTTGTAAATTTTGTTGGCAAATTTAATCCCAACTAATGTTCCTATAATGGCAATCACTATTGAAATGATTGTAGTAAAAATTGAATCAAATGAGAAATAAATAATCGCTGCTAAAACGAAACCGATTAAGAATGGCGAAAGAAAAACCTGTATCCAGCCAACGATTTCCGTCGATTCTTCGAAGATATTTCTTTTTTGATTTTTCATTAGTTATCCAAAAAACAAATACGCCAAAACTATCGCAGTAATCACGCCAACTAAGTCTGCCAAAAGCATCGAGCCAACGGTGTATCTTGTATTTTTAATTCCAACAGAACCAAAATAAACGGCAATAACATAAAATGTCGTATCAGAACTTCCTTGGAGAATCGCAGATAATTTTCCCGGAAAACTGTCTGCTCCAAAAGTTTTCATTGTGTCAACCATCATTCCACGAGCACCGGAACCTGATAACGGTTTTATAAGCGCTGTCGGCAATCCGTCAACAAATCTTGTATCTAGGTGGGAAGCGCTGGCAATCCATTTCATTCCGTCAATAATCACATCAAAAACACCACTCGTTCTTAGCAATGAAATCGCGATTAACATTCCAACCAAATATGGGATAATCTTCACACAGACCGTAAAACCTTCTTTCGCACCATCGATAAATGCATCGAAAATGTTGATTTTTTTGTAAACTGCACCAAGAACAATCGCAAAGAAAATCAATAGGATAATTCCGTTGCTCATCACTTTGCTGAAAGAATCCAATTCTTCTTTATTCAGTTGAACCAGATAAATTACCAGTAATGCGATAATTGCAGAAATCCCGCCAACATAAGCTAAAACAATCGGTTGGAAAAGATTGATTTTTTGTCTGATAGAAACAATTATCATTGCGGCCATTGTTGCACAAAAAGTTGCAATCATACAAGGCAGAAAAATATCAGTCGGTGTTTCCGAACCCATGGATGAACGAATCGCAATAATGGAAACCGGGATCAATGTCAATCCGCTGGCGTGCAGACAGAGAAACATAATTTGGGCGTTGCTGGCTTTGTCTTTATCTGGATTCAAAGTCTGGAGGCTTTCCATTGCTTTGAGTCCGAAAGGCGTCGCTGCATTATCAAGACCGAGAAGATTGGCACTGAAATTCAGCATCATATGCCCGAAAGACGGATGATTTTTCGGAATCTCCGGAAATAATTTTGAGAAGAATGGCTGAATCAATCGGCTTAGGAAATTAATTCCGCCTGCTTTCTCAGCAATGCTCATAAACCCCATAAACAAAGCCATAATTCCAATCAGTTTGAGACATATATTGACCGCTGTTTCGCTGGTTCCGATAACGCCATCGGTTTCGGCAACTCTGTAAGTTTTGACATTTTGAAGAGAATCCATCTTGTAATGAATGTGACTGTCTTCAAAATCAGGATTGGTTAATAATGATTTCTGAATTTCCGGAGAAATCTGAGCTAAAGGTTTTTGCGAAATCTGAATCGTGTCGCCACCTTTTCCTACAACCATATCATTAAAAATCTGGCTGTAATTCTCTGAACTGAAATACTTAATTGATGCAACCGCAATTGCTATAATAATGAAGGCGGACCAAATCCTGCTTAGAACCATTCGGAAAATTAATTTTTAGTAAATGTAAGAAAAGATATGAGATTTTAGAAGTTGGTTTTTAAAACTGTTTGCAGTCCATAAACACACTTTTGTCATTCCGTAGGAATCTCAACAATGAAAATCGTGAATGTTATATTTAGATTCCTACGGAATGACAAACTTCACGGTAAATGTTTATGCTAAAATTTGAAGTCGAATTGTCGCGACCCGACTTGAGCGGAAATCCTTTTTACGCAACGCAGTGGAGTGAAAAGATTGACTTCGTCGAACCACTTCGTTAGGTTTGGGAGCCCTTCCACAAGCTCAGGATAAACTACAGGCGGATTAAGTCGCCCAAACGATTATTACAAAAAACTGACATTTATCATTTAATTCAAATTATACTTGTTTAGTATGAATTGAATTTTTAGTTTTGCAAAGGCTTTTTTTAAAACACTATTATGTCAGAAAAAATGTTTTGTTGCTACGATTTAACTTTTCGAATATATATGAAGAAGTAATAATAGTGTGTTTATTTTGAAAACCTTTCATACTTCTATGTGAAAGGTTTTTTATTTTTTAACTAATGAATAAAAATGATTGAATTGATAAACGTTTCCAAACGTTTTACTACTAAAAATAAGGTTGTCCAAGCCTTGTCGGATGTTTCCCTGACTGTTGAAAAGGGAGAAATCTTCGGTGTGATTGGAACTTCCGGTGCCGGGAAAAGCACGCTCATCAGATGCGTGAACCTTCTGGAAAAACCCAACGAAGGAAAAGTGATTGTCGATAATGTAGAATTGACAAAATTGTCCGAAGCTCAATTGACTTTGGAAAGAAGAAAAATTGCAATGATTTTCCAGCATTTTAATCTATTGTCATCTCGCACGGTTTTTGATAATGTGGCATTTCCGTTGGAATTGGAAGGAAAATCGAAGTCGGAAATCAATGAGAAAGTGGATTCACTTTTGGAATTGGTCGGACTGAAAGAAAAGGCAAAAGATTATCCGGCGAATCTTTCCGGCGGACAAAAACAAAGAGTTGCGATTGCGAGAGCTTTAGCCAACGATCCGAAAGTTCTGTTGTGTGATGAAGCTACAAGCGCATTGGATCCTGCAACGACAAAATCGATTTTACAACTTCTTAAATCCATTAATCAAAAATTGAATCTCACGATTCTTCTTATCACACACGAGATGGAAGTGATTAAAAGTATTTGCGATAAAGTGGCCGTAATTGATAATGGCCAATTAGCGGAACAAGGAAAAGTGGAACAGATTTTCATTCATCCGGAAAAAGATATCACGAAAGGTTTTATACAAGCTTCTTTGAATGTAGAATTGCCTTCGATTTATCAGAACTCTATCAGCAATATTGACAGCGAGAATAACAATCCTTTGGTCAAAATTCTGATAAGCGGAAACGAAACTCAGAGTTCAGTTATCATTAATCTGTATGAGAAATTTAATGTTAAAGCTAAGATTATCAGTGCGCAACTGGAGTATGTCGGTCACCTGAACTTCGGCATTTTGATTCTGGAATTGCAGGGAAAAAATACCAATGAAGCTTTGGTTTATTTAGAAAATGAATATGTAAACTCAGAAATTTTAGGTTATGTCGGATAGTATCATCAATTTGTTATTTCAAGGGACGATTGAGACAATTATAATGACCTTGGTTTCAGGATTTTTCGGATTTGTTTTAGGATTGCCGACGGGAATTTTTCTTTTTCTCACAAGAAAAGGCCAATTATTGGAAAATAAGATATCACACCAAATCGTATCTATTATAGTCAATATTTTCCGTTCAATTCCTTTTATCATTCTCATTGTCTGGATGATACCTTTCACAAGAACCATTGTAGGAACATCGATTGGTGTTTCTGCAGCTCTGGTTCCATTGAGTGTTGGTTCTGCGCCTTTCATTGCAAGGTTGGTAGAAAACAGCCTTTTGGAAATTCCGTCAGGTTTGATAGAAGCCGCAAGGTCGATGGGCGCAAAGCCGTTTCAAATTATCCGGAAAGTCCTTTTACCAGAAGCTTTGCCGTCGTTAATTAATAATGTGAGTATTACATTAATTACACTAGTTGGATATTCTGCAATGGGCGGTGCAGTTGGTGCCGGCGGATTGGGACAAGTTGGTTATCAATACGGTTATATCGGATATGATTTTGCAGTAATGAATTCGGTTCTAATATTATTAATCGTGCTGGTTTTCATTATTCAGCTTTCCGGAGACTTTCTTTCAAAAAAATTCAATCATAGATAAAAATTAAAAAAAATGAAGACAAAAATATTGGCTTTAGCATTAGCTATTATTACATTATCAGCCTGCAGCAAAAAAGAATCAAACCCTAATGTTCTGAAAGTGGGAATCGCAACCGGGCCAGAACAAAACATTGCCGAAGCTGCTAAAAAAGTAGCGAAAGAAAAATACGGCTTGGATGTGGAATTGGTTACCTTTAATGACTATGTCGTTCCGAATGAAGCTCTGAACCAAGGTGATGTTGATGTGAACGCTTTTCAGCATTTACCTTATCTTGAAGAGCAATCCAGACAACGTGGTTATAAATTAGCAGTTGTGGGAAAAACTTTTGTTTACCCGATTGTAGCTTATTCAAAAAAAATAAAATCAGTTTCCGAATTGCAACCCGGACAAACTATTGTGATTCCTAATGACCCGACCAATGGCGGACGTTCATTATTGTTATTACAAAAGCAAGGTATTTTGAAGTTGAAAGATGACGTTGGATTGTTGCCTAAAGTAACTGACATTATCGCTAATCCGAAAAACCTGAAAATCCTGGAGTTGGAAGCACCTCAGATTCCAAGGATTTTGGAAGACAAAGAAGTAGCTTTGGCAATTATCAATAATAATTTTGCGGCTCAAGCTGGTCTTGACCCTGAAAAAGAAGGATTATTCAAAGAAGATAAGGATTCGCCTTACGCTAATCTTATCGTTGCAAGAGAAGATAATAAGAATGATGAAAAAGTGAAAAAATTTGTACAAGCATACCAATCTCCGGAAGTAGAATCTGCGGCGCAACAAACCTTCAAAGGTGGAGCGGTGAAAGCGTGGTAAAACTTCTATTATATATCTAATTTTTTAAGTTGACGATTCTTCTGAGTCGTCAATTTGATTATTGCAAATACACCAACGTTGTTTTATCAACGTCTTGATCCGTATCAGTTATCAGAACAGCATTTGCGGTTCTCTTCTGTAATTCCTGAATAAAAAAGTTGCTTTCAAAAAACTGACGATGGATTCCCGGAACGAGCGTCATAAAATAATCCATTCCAACTCTGTTATTATGAAGGTCCATTTTGGTTTCTAACGGTTCATTCGGGAAAAGTTCTTCGTGCATATCTGTAAGTTTTTTGCACCATTTCAGAGATTTATTTGGTGATGAGACTTTACAGAAATACATCATGATCAGGCAACACCAGTAAGCGTGTCGGAATGCATTTCCTTTTCCGCTGTTAGAATTGGTTTTCGGATAAAGCTCTTTGGCTTTGGTAAATGCCTTAAAACTGGCATAAGTATATAAGAACGCAAATAAAGGATGCATTAATCCGACAGAAAAGACCTTCAAAAGTTTTTTAAAGGTCAATGATTTTAAAGTCCTGAAAAATATGCTTACAAATCTCATAAAAAACTCTCCCAGATTTGAGAGAGTGAGTTTTTTTATAATTATTAACTGTTTGGATTAATGATATTCGTGCATTAAAAGCTTTACAGCTCTGGAAACTTGCTGTTTGATTTCTGTCCTTTTCACGATAAAATCAACAAATCCTTTTTCCTGCAGGAATTCCGATGTCTGGAAGCCCTCAGGCAAATCTCTTCCTATCGTTTCACGGATAACTCTTGGTCCCGCAAAACCTATCAAAGCACTTGGTTCAGCAATAATCAAATCAGCTGTCATTGCAAATGATGCTGTGATACCGCCAAAAGTAGGGTCAGTCAAATAGGCGATATAAGGTAAACCGGCATCGGAAAGCTGAACCAGCTTAGCCTGAACTTTCGCCAATTGCATAAGTGAATATGCTGCTTCCTGCATTCTCGCTCCACCGGACTGGCAGATAATCATATAAGGCAATTTGTGTTTGATACAATAATCAATAGCTCTTCTGATTTTTTCTCCCATTACAGAACCTAAAGAACCTCCGATAAAAGCAAAATCCATACAGGAAACTACCATTTCTACACCATTCACTTTTCCGGTTGCATTACGGATAGAATCTGTCAGTTTTGTTTTTGATTTCACTTCTTTCAGACGGTCTGTATAAGTTTTTGTATCCTTGAATTTCAGGATATCAACACTTTCCACATCAGCATCCAATTCTTTGAATTTCTGATCATCAAAAAGCATATCGAAATATTCTCTGCTGCCGATTCTTACATGGAAACCGTCTTCCGGAGATACAAAATTATTCGCTTTAAGTTCTTCCGCTTCTATAATTTTTCCGGTTGGAGTTTTATGCCAAAGACCTTTTGGAACATCTTTTTTGTCTTCCGTGGAAGTTGTAATGTTTTGGGTTTTTCTTTTAAACCAATCAAATGCCATATTCTATAATTGATAAATGAAAAATGATAACTGATGAGAAAACGACTGAACCATTTATCGCTTCAATTATCATTTATAAATTATTAAAGTGTATTGATATTGTTCAGATCTTCAAAAGCCTGAGTCAATCTCTTGATATACGTTTCTTCTCCTTTTCTTACCCAGACTCTTGGATCGTAGAATTTCTTATTTGGAGCATCGGCACCAGTTGGATTTCCGATCTGATGGCGCAGATATTCAATCTGTTCTGTCATATAATCTCTGATTCCTTCTGTGTAACCGAATTGTAAATCTGTATCGATGTTCATTTTTACAACACCGTAGCTGATTGCTTCTCTTATTTCTTCCAAAGTAGAGCCAGATCCACCATGGAACACAAAATTTACCGGTTTCTCCCCTGTACCAAATTTCTCCTGAACATATTTCTGAGAATTATCAAGGATTTTTGGAGTTAATTTTACGTTGCCCGGCTTATAAACACCATGTACATTACCGAAAGCGGCAGCAATTGTAAAATTATCAGACACTTTTTTCAAAACTTCATAAGCATGTGCAACCTCTTCGGGTTGTGTGTATAATTTTGAGCTGTCAACATCAGAGTTATCAACACCATCTTCTTCACCTCCGGTTACTCCAAGTTCAATTTCTAGAGTCATTCCCATTTTTGCCATTCTTTCGAAATATTTAGCAGAAACTTCGAGATTTTCTTCCAAAGGTTCTTCAGAAAGATCCAGCATGTGAGAAGAATATAATGGTTTTCCCGTCAATCTGAAATGTTCTTCACTTGCATCTAAAAGACCATCAACCCAAGGCAATAATTTTTTTGCACAATGGTCTGTATGCAGGATTACTGTCGCTCCGTAAGCTTCTGCCAAAGTGTGGATGTGCTTTGCACCAGCAATAGCTCCAAGTATAGAAGCCCTTTGACCATCATTGCTCAAGCCTTTTCCTGCATTGAAAGCCGCACCACCATTTGAAAACTGGATAATTACAGGGGCGTTTAGTTTTGCAGCAGTTTCCAAAGTTGCATTGATATTACTAGAGCCAATCACATTAGCAGCAGGAAGCGCAAATTGCTTTTCTTTTGCATAATCAAATATCTCTGTTACTAAAGAACCAGTGGCAACTCCTGCCGGAAATTTTCTGCTCATTTTTATTATATTTTTTAAGATTTTTTGGACTGTAAAGTTACGAAATTATTAATAATTCTAACTTCAATTAATATACTATGTTAAGAATAATTTTTCAATAATTAATTTCTCTTGTCATTTCCCCAAAGCAACTTCTGGCGGATTGTTTCGTAGAAACTGAAATTTTTCGGCTTGATAAGGAACAAAGAAAATTCTGCTTTTTCAATGATAATCTCACTCCCCACTTCCATATGATAAAGCCTTGAATCCAAAGCCAAAGTGTATTGCGGAACCCGGCTTTTAACTGTCAGTTTTATTTTCGAGTCATCTTTTACAATCAGTGGACGGACATTCAGGTTATGAGGTGCTATTGGCGATATCGCAAAATTATCGTTCGTCGGAGAAATAATCGGTCCGCCACAACTCAGTGAATAAGCTGTAGAACCGGTTGGAGTTGAAACGATCAATCCATCGCCCCAGAAAACATTCAGAAACTCATCATTAATGTAAGACTCGACCGTAATCATTGATGTCGTTTCTTTTCTGGAAAGACTGACATCATTCAAAGCGAATGGAAAATCGATTTCAGAATTATCATTTGTCGTGATTTTAATTACCGATCTTTCACTGATATTATAATTCTTTTCAAGGATAATCGAATCCAATTCGTCAAAAATCTGGTCTTTCCGGAAATTGGCCAAAAACCCCAATCGTCCTGTATTAACCCCAATAATCGGAATTTCAAGATCCTGTATAAAAGTCAACGCATTAAGAATAGTTCCATCGCCCCCGAAACTAAAAACGATATTGACATTCTTATTTTTAAGTCCCTCTTTGCCGGAAAATGTTTCGAATTCTTTGGAAAAATTCAGATTTTCCGCCATCTCGGCGTGAAGAACAACAGACACTTCTCTCAGCGCCAATTCTGAAATGAACCGATTGAGATACAAAAACGTATCAAGATCTTTCTTTTGAGAATAAATGGCTGCTTTCATAATTAAATCTCCAAAAATTTCTGAAAAAATCCGAACCGGTCTTTCAAGAGTTCTTCTTTCTCATCGTCATAATGTTTATGGACTACAACATAACTGTATCTCTCAAAAGTTTCATCTATAGAACTTAGATTTTCGTTACTGATCTTGAGTGTAATTTCTATACTATCCTCTTTGATTGCATTGATGAAAACGCCATAGATCTTAGCATTGTTACTTTCCACAATCTGCGAAATCTCTGTCATAGAATAGTGCAGGCCGTTGGTCTGGATGGTCAGTATTGCACCATTTTCCGAGAACAGCGGATATTTGGAAAACTCATTAAAAATGTCATCACAGGAGATGTAACCCAGATACTTTTCTTCCTTCGAAATAACGGGAACCACATTGGAATTAAAAATATGGAAAAGCTTGATGCTGTCCAACAGACTGCTGTCTTCCATAATCGCAAAACGCTCAAAATGAATATTGAGAGAATCCAGTTTTCCTTCAGGACTGTCTTCTAAAAAAGACTGACTGAGCCCTCCCAGGAAGAGACCTTTGTTCACAATGAAAACGTGGGAATATCCGAATTCTTTAGCAACCTCAGAAGCCTCTTCTATAGAGTCTTTGACGCTGAAAGCCGGATAATCTTTGGAGATGTAGTCTTTGATAAACATTATGCTAATTTACAAAAATTACTCAGCCAGAAAAGATTTTAAAAATTTTTATACTTTTTTTACAAAACTGTTGCTTTGTATTAATTTAAAAATATATCTTTGTCGCCTTTCATTTTTACTTTTTATTAGATTTATTTCAAACTGCGGCACTTCTGGTGTTTGCAGTTTTTTATTATCTAAATCCAAGATTCTTCGCAAATTCCCAGATCACAATTCCGCCACAGACGCTTACATTCAGAGAATGTTTGGTTCCTAACTGAGGAATTTCCAGAAAATTATCAATATTCCCAAGCGCATCATCACTGATCCCATCGACTTCGTTCCCAAGAATCAAGGCGTATTTTTTTTCCGGATCAATTTCAAAATCCGTTATTAACTGACTGGATGAAGTCTGTTCAATGCCAATAATCTCAAAGTTTTCTTTTTTAAGATTGTCTATAGCCACATTAATATCCTGCTCATAAACCCAATCCACACTCTCTGTTGCACCCAATGCGGCTTTATGAATCTCGCGGTGAGGTGGTTGAGGCGTGATTCCGCAAAGCACCACCTTTTCTATTAGAAAAGCATCACCAGTCCGGAAGATCGCTCCTACATTATGCATACTTCTAACACTATCCAAAACCACAACCAAAGGAATTTTAGCTGTTTTTTTGAACGTTTCCACATCTATTCTTCCCAGTTCTTCTAGTTTCAGTTTCTTTGTCACAGTCAGACTTTATTTAAAATTAAATCGATACTTCTTTCGATATTTTGAGAAATGGCTTCCATAGGAATATCATTCTCATCATTATTGAACGGATCTTCTATCTCTTCCGCAATCAGTTCCAAACTCATCAGAACATAATATACAAACATCGTAATGGGAATCATAAAACAACCCAGATTAACAACATTAGCAATTGGTAAAGCCATTACATAAAAGATAATAAACTTCTTTATAAATGATGAGTACGAATATGGAATAGGCGTATTTTTAATTCTTTCACAACCGCCGCAAACATCTAAAAAGCCGGATAACTGCGTGTCCAAAAATAACATCTCGGTGTCAGAAATTTTTCCTTCTTTTTTAAGCTGGTACAATTTTTTAGTCAACAGAAAAATCAATTCTGCCGGCGGATGATGTTTCAGTTCCTTAGCCAAATCTGCAAAACCTTCATCCAGAACCAATCTTGTTGATTCTTTGGAAAGGTGGCTATTCAGGAAGTGAGGGAAAAATTTCAGGTATTTTGCAATTTGAGTCCTGTTTTTAATATCAGATTCCGGAAGGATGCTGTTAATCTTAATGACAAAATTCCGGCTGTCATTAACCAGTTTACCCCAAAGCTTCCGCCCTTCCCACCAACGATCGTAAGCTGTGTTTGTCCTGAAAACCAACAGCAAAGACAAAACAAACCCCAGCAAAGAATGGATCATCCCGATATTGCTTACAGAAGATTTGGATGTCAGATGCAAAAATTCTACTTCAAAATAATAGACTGCATATGAGTAAATGCCGACTAAAACAATTGTTGGGAAAAGAACCTTCAGTGTATCACTTTTATGAAGACTGATAAGTATTTTCAGGAAATTTTTTGTGTTATAAGCACGCATGCTTTGTGATTTGGATACAAAGATAAAATATTATTGCCTCGCTTTTATATTTTCGAAAATCAGAAATTTGAGCATATTCTATACAAGACAAAATTAATGTAATTGCTAAAGTTTAAATTTCTGGAAAATATTTTTAAATTTAAACATTCAAAAACCAATCGATGTCAGATAAAGAGAAATTCATCACAGATCTTAACGCAAAATATAATCCGAAAGGAGAACATATCATTCTTGGAAAAGGAATGCTTGACGGAGAAGTTGTAACGGAAGTCAATGTTTCTATCCCACTTAAAACCGTAAACCGGCACGGATTAATTGCCGGCGCAACGGGAACCGGAAAAACCAAAACACTTCAGGTTTTTGTGGAGCAATTGTCTCACGCAGGAATCCCAACTTTGGTAATGGATATCAAAGGAGACCTTTCCGGAATTGCAGAAGCAGGAACAGAAAATGACAACATCAAAGACCGTTACGCCAAAACGCAGTTGCCTTATTCCCCACAGAGCTTTCCGGTAGAACTAATGACTATTTCCGGAACAAAAGGTGTGAAACTGAGAGCCACTGTGTTGGAATTCGGACCAATCTTGTTAAGTAAAATTCTTGGACTCAATGATACCCAGCAAAGCATCATGTCTATTGTTTTCAAATACTGTGATGACAAAGCTTTGCCTTTGGTTGATTTGCAGGATTTGAAAAAAGTTTTGCAATACGTAACGGATAATCCGGTTGGTAAAAAAGAACTGGCTGACAATTACGGTTCTATTGCACCGGCATCTTTGGGCGCAATCTTACGCTCGATTGTCGCAATGGAACAACAAGGTGCATCGACTTTTTTCGGCGAACCAAGTTTTGAAGTTGAAGACCTGCTAAAAACCAGAGACGGAAAAGGTGTTGTGAATATTTTCCGTGTGGATGACATCCAAAACAAACCGAATCTTTTCTCAACGTTTATGTTATCGCTTTTTGCAGAAATCTATATGACCTTTCCTGAAGAAGGCGACAGTGGAAGACCAAAATTGGTTCTATTCATAGATGAAGCACATTTGATTTTCAATGAAGCTTCGAAGGCATTGCTTTCCCAGATTGAAACAATGGTAAAATTAATTCGTTCAAAAGGCATCGGTATTTATTTTATCACTCAGATTCCTGGCGATGTTCCGGAAAATATATTGAGTCAGCTTGGTTTGAAAATCCAGCATGCCTTGAGAGGATTCACAGCCAAAGACAGGAAAGAAATTGATAAAGCGGTAGAAAATTATCCAATTACAGAATTCTACAAAGCTAATGAACTCATTCAGAATCTTGGTATTGGAGAAGCTTTCGTAACAGCTCTTGACGAAAAAGGAATTCCTACGCCTTTGGTTCAGACTTATCTGATTTCTCCGGAAAGCCGAATGGATGTATTAACCTCATCAGAAATTGATGAACTAACAAGAAATTCGGAACTCGTCAGAAAATATGAACAGACCATTGATAAGGAAAGTGCTTACGAAATACTCAATAGAAGATTAGAAGAACATTCTCAAACCGTAATTCCTACACCAACGAGAACCGTACAACCTAAAGAAGAACCGGGAATGTTTGAACAGGTAATGGAAAGCCGTGCCGGAAAAACCTTTATGACAACATTGGCGAGAGAAGGTGCGAAGTTTATTTTAGGAATGTTTAGCCTGAAGAAAAGGAGATAATAACTAATTCAATGGATTATAAACTGATCGAGAAACTACAGACATTTTTGCCATTAGGTTATTTGTATCTAATAATCCTGGGAATCCTAAGAGATGGTGTATTTTTCTATATGTTAGGAATTAATTTCCTGAAATATTCTTCAATAATGGATATTTTGATAAGTCCTATCTCAGAATTGACCTCTCAGCCAATTATCTTATTGACAGTCACTTTCATGATTACAGGCTTCTTTTTTTATTATAATTTTCTTGCCAATAATAGCCATAAGAAATGGGTTCGTGATTCTATGGTAGCCAAAAAATATCTTAAAAAAAATCCTGGTTCGAGTGATCTCGACCTGAAAGTGCATATTAAAAAGCAAGTTTATTTTGCAATTGCGTTTATGATTTCTGCTTTCTTTCTGGGTGGCGGTGTTGGAACGGGGCTCAATGTAAAAGACAGAATTACAAATAATAAGCTAAAAATAAAACACAGGATTACCGATGATTCTGGAAATCAAAAAGATATTTATCTCATTGACTCCAATAGCGCTTATTTCTTTTATGTTGAGAAAGGAAGTAAGACAATTACAATCGTTCCGGTAGGTTCAATTAAAAAAATAGAGCTCATCAACAACAAAATGTTTGAGAAAGGAAATCTCTCAAGTTTCTTAACTTTGTAGAACGAAAAATGTAGATGTATTCAGTAATAGACATAGAAAGTAACGGAGCGCCTTTTAGAAAAGAAAGCATTATAGAAATTGCCATCTATCGGTTTGATGGTCACGAGATTACAGACCAATTCATCTCACTCGTTAATCCAGAAGATGAGATTTCCAGCTTTGTTCAAAAACTGACAGGAATTACACAGAAAATGGTAATTACTGCGCCTAAATTCCACGAGATTGCGAAACGTGTTGTGGAAATCACACAGGATTCTATATTGGTAGGACATAATATCGACTTCGATTACAGAATGCTTCGTCAATCATTCAAACGCCTTGGCTATGAATTCAAAATCAAAACTTTAGATACAATTCCGTTAGCTCAAAAACTGATTCCTGAGGAGAAAAGCTACTCTTTGAGCAAACTTTGCAAATCCATTGGGATCCCGTTGAGTGAAGCTCATCGTGCAAGTGGGGACGCGAGAGCAACTTTGGATTTATTTAAACTATTAATTATCAAAGACAAAAATAACGAAATCATCCAGTCGCAACAAGAAGAAAGCCTAGAGAAAGATTACATCAGTAAAGTTCAGATTCTAACGGAAGATCTGCCAAACGAAAGAGGAATTCTATATTTCCAAAACAGCGACGGGAAAATCATCTGTTCTGATGTTGTTGAAGACCTTTATAAGTCTGCCAAGAAAATTTTCGATTCCGATAAAGCGAAATATAAAAAAATCCAGGAAGAGACCGAGAAAATCTCTTATGAACTTACCGGCACGGATTTGATTGCCAAACTGATGATGCAAAATAAAGGCATCCAAAAAAGGCAACCACTGACTTTTGGACTGTTTTACAGAAAGAACAAATACATTCTTGAGAAAATTAAACTCCAGGAAGATAAACCCTTACTGAGATTCAAGAGTTTTACGCAAGGTTTGAAAGCCATTAATTATATCAAATCCAGAGAAGAACTGAAAGATTTGGCAGAACTTACTCAGAAAATCAATCTCAAAGGAAGGAATGAAATCTGGTCTTCATCCGGAAGAACTTTGGGCGAAAAATCATTTCTGGTTTTAGAGAAAGGCAAATTAACTGGTTTTGGTTTTTATGAATTATACCATCAGATTCAGTCATTGGGGAAAATCAAAAAGCTGATGTTGCCAGTTCCAAGATTTTCACAGGATTTGCAGAATGATTTGCAGTTGGCACTTTTGAGGAATGAATATGAGGTTTCTCCGCTTCCCGAGAAATAAAAATCAAACCAAAACATTGCAGGATTTACAGATAAACTCTAATTTTGCGAAAAATTTTAAACAAAGCAATGCAAATATTTAAGCAAAACAAAATCGGAAAAAAGGGAGCTGTAAGGTTCTCTAAGGTTTGGAATGTATAAAGAGTTGCATGCATAAGATATCTATTGCGGCAGACTCTTTTTATAAGAATCTGCCTTTTTATTTTTAAAAATCTAACTTATGACAAATCAGGACTTGCTGGCTATAGCAAAAGAATTCGGGACACCCGTTTATGTGTATGACGTTAATTCGATACGCGAACAATACGAAAAGCTGACTTCTTCCTTCTCGAAGAATACCAGATTTTTCTACGCAGCCAAAGCTTTAACCAATATCAACATCCTGAAATATGTCGAAAAGTTAGGTGCTTCTCTTGACTGTGTTTCTATCAACGAAGTTAAATTAGGATTGAAAGCAGGTTTTACCAATGACAGAATCCTTTTCACTCCAAACTGTGTTGACCTTGCAGAAATCGAGGAAGCAATGTCTCTGAATGTTCATATCAACATCGATAATATTTCGATTTTAGAACAATTTGGAAATAAATTCGGTGGTTCTTATCCGATTTTTGTGAGAATCAATCCCCATATCTTTGCCGGAGGAAATTATAAAATCTCAACCGGTCACATCGATTCCAAATTCGGAATTTCTATTCATCAGCTTCGTCATATCGAGCGTGTGATGAAATCTACCAACATCAATGTGGAAGGTCTTCATATGCACACGGGAAGCGAGATCAAGGACCCGGATGTTTTTCTCCAAGGTCTTGACATTATGTTCGAATTGGCAGAACATTTCCCGAATCTGAAATATCTTGATATGGGAAGCGGTTTCAAAGTTCCTTATCAAGACGGCGATTTGGAAACAGACGTAAAATCTCTTGGAAAAAAAGTCAACGCAGCAATCAAAAAACACGAAGAAACTTCTGGGAAAAAATTCCAGCTTTGGTTTGAACCTGGGAAATTCTTGGTTAGTAAAAGTGGCCATTTTTTGGTAAAATCTAATGTCATCAAACAAACAACAGCAACGGTTTTTGTAGGTGTTAATTCCGGATTTAATCATTTGATTCGTCCGATGTTCTACGATTCTTATCACATTATCGAGAATCTTTCTAATCCAAAAGGTCCGGAAAGAATCTATACTGTGGTTGGAAACATATGTGAGACGGATACTTTTGCCTGGGACAGAAAAATCAATGAAGTAAGAGAAGGTGATGTGATTGTCTTCAGAAACGCTGGAGCTTATGGTTTTGAAATGAGTTCGAATTTCAATTCCAGATTGAAACCTGCCGAAGTAATGTTCCTTGATGGAAAAGCTCATCTTATCAGAAAAAGAGATGAATTCGAAGATTTATTAAAAAATCAGATTGAAGTTTTGTAATTTGTTGCTAATCAGAACAGTTTTGGCATAAAATTTCATTCTAAAATCATATAAATCAAATACTATGAAATCATTACTATTTTCATTGAGCTTGCTGATCAGTTCATTGGCATTCGCTCAGAATAATGACGTTGAAGAATCTATGAACATCGATATTCCTATGATGGATACTTCTTCCAGCTCGGTAACTTATAACATTCGCGGGATTTATCAGATAAAAGATACTAATTGTAATCCTTCTCAATTTAACAGCCTAAGATATCCCGGCGGTACTGATGCATATATCAAAGACCTTAAAGAAAAATTACAACAAAATGTGAACTGGAACACTTATGCTGTTAACGGATTGTTCTTTGTGAAACTGGATATTACCAAAGATGGTGTTCTTTCCAAAGTTGAAGCCGGACCAAAAGTACCAAACAGTGAGCCTTTCCTTAGAGATTTAAAAGACGCTGCAACCAAGGTTAATAAGACCTGGATTCCCGCAAAATGTAATGGCAAACCGGTAGATTCTAAAGCAATTCTTAAGATCGATTTTTCATCGATGACTTATGACAATGCCTTTAATTAATCTGAAAATAATAGACTTATAAACCCATCTAAAAGCAAAATATATCAATAAAAAAAAGCGTTCGGAGTTATCTGAACGCTTCTTTTTCCTTCATTTGGATTTTCATGTGTTATTTTATGCAAATCTAGAGTTTATTTACATCAAATAAAATGAACCACGGTTAAGAAATTCGTCTTCTTATTCTGCTGAGAGCCTGTGGTGTTATACCCATATAAGAAGCGATATGTTTTAATGGGATTTTTTGGAATAGATCAGGCTGGTCTTTCATTAGCTTGAGATATCTCTCTTCTGCTGTATCACTTAGAAAAGAGAATTCTCTATTCAGTTTTTCTACATAAAGTGTTTCCACAGTCAGTCTTCCCACAAGATTACCTACAGCCTGAGATCTATAGATCTCCTGTAAGTCATCGTAATGGATCTGCCAGACAACCATATCCGTTAGTGCTTCTATGTCACATCTGGATGGTGTGCGTTGGGTGAAAGAATCATAGGCGGTAAGAAACTGATGCTGAAATACAAACCTTATAGTCAGTTCTTTATTTTCTTTATTAAAAAAAAGTCTTGCTGCACCGGTTTCTACGAAAGAAAGGTAATTGTCAACTTCTCCTTTTTTGAGAATAATATCTTTTTTCTTGTATTCTTTTCTGACATTTTTTTCCACAAAAGGTTTCCAGTTTTCTTCTGTGAGCGGAATATTTTTAGAAAGCAGATATTGTCTTATAAACTCCATTCAGATTATTTATAGATTGAATCCAATTCCCGCATATACTCATAAGCCGTCAGATCAAATTTTACAGGAACAATGCTTATATATCCGTTTGCCAATGCTGTTTCGTCAGCATCTTCGGATTCATCCATATTATTGAAGTAGCCTGTCAGCCAGTAATATTTTCTTCCGTGGGGATTCACTCTTTCGTCAAAACTTTCCTCCCATTTGGCATTCGCCTGTTTGCAGACCTTGATACCCTTGATTTCTTCTTTGTTCAGTTTCGGAATATTAACATTCAGAACGATGCCTTTTGGCATTGGGTTTTCCAGCGTTTTAAGAACGATATCTCTGATAAATTCTTCTGCCTGATCAAAGTCCGCTTCCCATTTCAAATCAGAAAGAGAAAATCCGATAGCCTGTAAACCTTCCACTCCGGCTTCTACAGCCGCACTCATCGTCCCGGAATAGATAACATTGATGGACGAATTCGCACCATGATTGATGCCTGAAACTACCAAATCCGGTCTTCTAGGAAGTATTTTATCCAGAGCCATTTTCACACAATCCACAGGTGTTCCGGAACAGGAAAAATCTTTTTGAGGACCATCAAGATTCAGCTCTTCGAAGCTTAAAGTAGAATTGATGGTGATTGCGTGGCCTTTTCCACTTTGCGGAGAATTGGGTGCAACAACTACTACTTCCCCAATTTTGTTCATTATGCTGATTAATTTTCTAATTCCTGGTGCTGTGATTCCGTCATCATTGGTTACCAATATCAATGGTCTGCTCATAAATTTTCGTTTTATATTTTTTCTTTTTTTGACGATTTTTCAAAAATCACTCAAAATTAACCAATTTATAATACTTTAATTAAAATAAGGTGTTAAATTTGGTTTCGTTTTTGAATATCTTCGTAACATTCAAAACGAACCAAATACTAATCCAAGTACAGATTTAAAATTATATGTTCAAAAAAATCAAGTTAAAGAAACTCTTGATGTTTGCGCCGCTGATGACGCTTATGTTCTGTTTCAACTCTCCACAAAATGATGATGAAAAAATGCAGACCATTATGGTCAGCGTGAAAAATACACTTTCATATCTTCATTACAGCCCAAAACCAATTAATGATGCCTATTCACAAGATGTTTATGATAAATATTTTGAAAGCGTAGATGCTTCAAAAAGATATTTTCTGCAGTCTGATATGGACGAATTTAAGAAGCATTATACCAAGCTGGATGATTACCTTAACCAAGGAAATCTTATTTTCTACAAATTAACGGTTGACCGTCTTTATCAGCGTGTTGACGATATTGATAAAATGACTCAGGATATTTTTTCTAAACCGATCAATTTGAACGAAGACGAAGAATTAATCATCGAACCAAAAAAAAGAACAAATCCTGCTGATGCAAAGCAACAGTACAATGAATGGAAAAAATATATCAAATATAATATCCTTCAGGAGATTGAAACACTGAATAGCAAAGAAGAGGCTCAAAAAAAGAAAAAAGATTCTGTGGTTAATAATAAGCTGAAAGACACTATAAAATACGAACCGCTTTCTGCTGAGAAAAAGCGTGAAAAGGCAACTGCTGAAGTAAAAGATTTGATTACCGATTCTTTCAGAAGATTCAAGAAAAGAAAGAAAATGGATTGGTTCTCAGTTTATATGAATGCATATACCGAAGTTTTTGACCCGCATACCAATTACTTTTCGCCAAAAAACAAGGAAGAATTTGATATGCAATTTACCGGGAAGGTGATTGGCATCGGTGCTTTGATTCAGGAAAAAAGAGGTTATCTCTATCTGGGTGAGTTGACAATAGGCGCACCAGCCTGGAAATCAAAACAATTGACTTCCGGTGATAAAATCCTTAAAGTCAAATCCAAACCGAACGAAGAACCTGTGAATGTTGTCGGAATGTTGTCTGATGAGGCAGTTCGGCTAATCCGGGGTGAAAAAGGAACACCTGTAACCTTAACAGTTGAAAAAAAGGATAAAACCATCAAAGAGGTGACAATGATCCGAGAAGAAGTGACCATAGAAGATACTTTCGCAAGAAGTATTGTTGTTAATTCTAAAAACGGTAAAAAATACGGCTTCATCTACTTGCCAAGTTTTAATGTAGAATTTGAAAAAGAAAACGGTGGAAGGAATGCATCGGATGATATCAAAGCTGAATTAATCAAGCTAAAGAAAGAAAATGTAGAAGGTATTATCCTTGATTTGAGAAGCAATGGTGGCGGCTCTTTGACAGAAGTTGGTGACATCATGGGATTATTTATGAATTCCGGCCCTTATGTTCAGGTAAAAGACAGCCGTGGAAAAATCCAGGTTTTGACTGATAAATCCAATCAACCGGTTTGGACAGGCCCACTTGTGATTATGCAGAACGAATTGTCTGCATCGGCTTCAGAAATCCTTGCAGGAGCTATGCAGGATTATGGCAGAGCTGCTGTCATCGGTTCGCCAAGCTCTTTCGGGAAAGGAACTGTTCAGACGTTTGTGGAACTTAACAGGTTCCTGAACACCAATGATGACTTTGGCGCTTTAAAATTGACAATTCAAAAATTCTATAGAGTTTCCGGGGAATCGACTCAGAGGAAAGGCGTGGAAGCTGACCTTAAAATGAAGGATTTCTTCTCATATGCAGAAGTGGGAGAACGTTTTGACCAGTTTGCTTTGCCTTGGGACAAAATCGAAGCCACGAACTATAAAAAATTAACGGGATTAAATGTCCCTCAATTGCAGGCAGAACTGGACAAACAGTTGGTAAACAACAACAATTACAAGTTGTTACAGGAATCCGCCGAGTGGAAAGAAGCGCTTGACAAGGAAGAGACTATTCCATTGAACCAGGCCAAATTCAATGAGCTGATGAAAACACGTAAAGCACAAATCGAAAAGTTTAAAGGTTTGGATAAATTCAATAACGGACTGAAATTTACCCTTCACACAGACGAAGCGGAAAGAATCAAAAAAGACGAAGCGTTTGCCAAGAAAACAGAAAACTGGAGAAAGAATCTTGAAAGAGATTTCTATTTGGAAGAAACAGTAGATGTACTTTCGAAGATCAAATAATAAAAAAGGAACTCAGATTTGAGTTCCTTTTTGTTTGAAAATTTAATGATATTTAATATTTACGTTAGAAATTAATTAGTCAAAAATAATTAAGGGTAACGACAAAACTTGACGTAATAAATTCTATCTCAAAATAAAAAACCACCATAGTCATTCTATGATGGTTTCCAAAATATTTATTTCCTTAAGTTTTACTTCAAACTTTCAAAACTACGTTTGATAAAATCCGTCAGCTCTTTTCCTTTCAAAAGATTTTGAGACAATTTTGCCAAATCCAAAGCCTGATTGATCATCGCTTTTTTCTCATCAGCATTATCCTTCTTCAATAATTCTCCGGCAAAATCTGAGTTAGAATTCACAACCAGATTATACATCTCCGGGAAACCGCCCATTGCAAACATTCCGCTACCGCCGGTTGACTGCATATCCTTCATTCTGCGGAAAAACTCCGGCTGAGTCAATGTAAACGGCGCATCCGTAGAATCCAAATCCTCTAACTGAACCGTAAACTTCTTGTCATTGATCGATTCTTCAATTTCTTTCTTCAAAGTCTCTTTATCCGAATCATTTAGTTTAGCAATTACCGGCTCATCTTTTTTGATGAGATTATTGATATGGTCTGCATCCACTCTTGCAAAAGAAACGTTCTCTTTAGAAGCTTCCAGTTTCTGAATCAGGTGCGGAACAATCGGAGAATCTAATAATAGAACGTCATAGCCCTTTTCTTTCGCCGATTCTATATAACTGTGTTGCTCGTCAGCATTAGACGCATAAAGAACAATTGTTTTTCCGTCTTTGTCCGTCTGGTTTGGCTTGATTTTGTCGATCAGATCATTCCAAAGATAATACGTTCCGTCAGTCGTTGGATAAAGCGCAAACTTGTCGGATTTTTCATAGAATTTATCTTCCGAAATCATTCCGTACTCAATCACAATCTTGATGTCATTCCATTTCTTTTCATAATCTTCGCGATTGTCATTAATCAAAGAAACCATTTTGTCCGCCACCTTTTTCGTGATGTAAGAAGAGATTTTCTTCACTGCGCCATCAGCCTGCAAGTACGAACGAGAAACATTCAGCGGAATATCCGGAGAATCAATCACCCCCCTCAACAACATCAAGAAATCCGGGACAATTCCCTTAACCTCATCCGTCACAAAAACCTGGTTTTGATACAGCTGAATTTTATCTTTCTCAATATTCAGGTTGTTTCCTAATTTCGGAAAGAACAAAACTCCGGTCAGATTGAAAGGATAATCCACATTCAGGTGGATATGGAACAAAGGCTCTTCAAACTGCATCGGATACAGTTCGTGATAGAATTTCACATAATCCTCATTGGTCAGGTCACTTGGCGCAATTGTCCATGCAGGATGTGGATTATTAATGATGTTATCAATTTCCACTTCTTCCGGTTTCGTTCCTTCCGGCGCGTTTTCCGGAAGAGGAAGCTGTTCTTTTTTAGTTCCGAATTTAATCGGAATTTGATTAAACTTATTATATTTTGTCAGCAATTCTCGGATTCTGAAATCTTCCAAAAATTCTGTCGAATCCTCTGCGATATGAAGCACGATTTCCGTTCCTCTGTCAGATTTATCAATTTCTTCCAATGTATATTCCGGACTTCCGTCACAAATCCAACGAACTGCTTTCGCATCTTCCTTGTAAGATTTCGTTAGGATTTCCACCTTTTCTGCCACCATGAACGCAGAATAAAATCCTAGACCAAAATGTCCGATTATTCCAGCATCTTTAGCAGAATCCTTATATTTCTCCAAGAATTCCTCCGCTCCGGAAAATGCCACCTGATTGATATACTTTTCAACTTCCTCGCCAGTCATCCCGATTCCCTGATCTTTGATCGTCAGCGTTTTCGCATCTTTATCAATCTTCACTTCAATCATAGGATTGCCGTACTCCACTTTTGCTTCACCAATAGTTGTCAGATGTTTCAGCTTTGTTGTTGCATCTGTTGCGTTGGAAATCAATTCACGAAGAAAAATCTCGTGGTCGCTGTAAAGAAACTTTTTAATCAGCGGAAAAATATTCTCCACCGACACATTAATACTTCCTGTTGCCATATTTATTTTAAATTTTATTATTAGTATTCAACTCAAAATCCCGAATCAGAATCATTTATCAATCATAAATTATCAATAATGATTCGGGCGACTGCCAAAAGCCTAGACTTTTCCGGGCTATTTTGTCACCGGGCTATCCGTTGCAATCTTTTGCTTTTTAAAACATTTGTCATTCTGAACGAAGTGAAGAATCTAAAAAGCAAAAGGATTTCCACTACTATCCCTGTCGCAGCTTCGCCTTCGATCAACTTTCTCAAAAAAAAGACCATCAAAAAAATAATGACAAATTGTCGCTTGGAAAAACCACAAAGGTCGTTTTCAAAAACTTAAATAAACCTTTGAAAAAACTTTGCGTCTTTGTGGTTAAAACAATTTTTAAAAATTCATACATTTACTTTCATCAAGAAAAAGCAAGATGCGCTACAAAATAAAAAATCAAAACCCTGATTTTCAAAACATTGAATTAAATTCCTATTCAGAAAATTATTCGTTTGAAAAAGACGGTTTGGAACTAAAATCAAAATATGCTGCAGAAGATGTTAAAAATAAAGAATTAACACAGACTTCCCCGGGAATTGCGCCTTATCTAAGAGGTCCGTATTCTACGATGTATGTTCAGAAACCTTGGACGATTCGTCAGTATGCAGGCTTTTCCACAGCAGAAGAATCCAATGCATTTTACAGAAGAAACTTGGCTGCCGGACAAAAAGGACTTTCAGTAGCCTTTGATTTAGCGACACACAGAGGTTATGATTCAGACCATGCGAGAGTTGTAGGAGACGTTGGAAAAGCCGGTGTTGCGATTGATTCCGTGGAGGATATGAAAATTTTATTTAATGAAATTCCATTAGATCAGATTTCCGTTTCCATGACGATGAATGGTGCAGTTTTGCCAATTTTGTCTTTTTATATTGTGGCTGCAGAAGAGCAGGGCGTTTCCCAGGATTTACTTTCAGGAACGATTCAGAATGATATTTTGAAGGAATTTATGGTGAGAAATACCTACATTTATCCACCTGCGCCTTCTATGAAGATCATTGCAGATATTTTCGAATATACTTCTCAGAATATTCCGAAGTTCAACTCCATCTCAATTTCAGGATATCACATGCAGGAAGCCGGAGCAACACCGGTTCTGGAAATGGCGTACACTTTAGCAGACGGTTTGGAATATGTAAGAACAGGAATAAAAGCAGGAATGAATGTCGATGATTTTGCACCAAGATTATCTTTCTTTTGGGCAATCGGAATGAATCACTTCATGGAAATCGCAAAAATGCGTGCTGCAAGATATATTTGGGCCAATTTGTTGAAACAATTCAATCCCCAGAATCCAAAATCTTTAGCGCTAAGAACCCATTCCCAAACTTCGGGTTGGTCTTTAACGGAGCAGGAACCTTTCAACAATATTACAAGAACGGCAATTGAAGCCTTATCTTCAGCGTTGGGAGGAACTCAGTCACTTCACACCAATGCCTTGGATGAAGCGATTGCACTTCCAACAGATTATTCGGCGAAAATCGCGAGAAATACACAGATCATCCTTCAGCAGGAAAGTGGGATCTGCGATGTGGTAGATCCGATGGGCGGAAGCAATCTGGTTGAATCTCTTACACAGCAGATGATCGAAGAAGCCATGAAATACATTGATGAGGTTGAGCAGGAAGGCGGAATGACAAAAGCCATCGAAGCCGGAATTCCGAAGATGAGAATTGAGGAAGCGGCAGCGAGAAAACAGGCAAAAATCGACAGTGGCGAAGAATTTATCATCGGGGTAAATTCATTCAAATCAGATTTAAAACAGGACGAAATCGAGATCTTAGATATTGATAATACGGAAGTTCGGAGAAAACAGATCGAAAGATTAAATAAAATAAAAGAAGAGAGAAATTCTGAAGCGGTTGAACAGATCTTAAATGAAATCAGAGAATCTGCAAAAACAGGCAAAGGAAATCTTCTTGCATTGTGCATCGAAGCGGCTCGAAGAAGAGTAACGTTGGGTGAAATGAGTGATGCTATGGAAGAAAGTTTCGGAAGATATAAAGCCAACATTAGAACTATTTCAGGAGTTTACGCTATGAATGCAGGAAAGAACGAATATTTTGAAAAAGCCCTGAATCTTACTCAGAAATTTGAAGAAGAAGAAGGTCGCCGTCCGAGATTAATGGTTGCTAAAATGGGGCAGGACGGTCATGACAGGGGAGCAAAAGTAGTAGCAACAGCCTTTGCGGATATGGGATTTGATGTCGATGTAGCGCCGCTATTCCAGACTCCGGAAGAAGTGGCAAAACAGGCTGTTGAGAACGATATTCACATTTTGGGAGTTTCATCTTTGGCAGCAGGTCACAAAACTCTGGTTCCGCAGGTTGTTGAAGAATTGAAAAAACTCGGGGCGGATGATATCACGATTGTGGTGGGCGGAGTAATTCCGCAACAGGATTATGAATTCCTCTACGCCAACGGAGCCGATTTTATTTTTGGCCCGGGAACGAATCTTCCGAAGTGTGCGGTCGATATTTTGGAGAAATTTTTAGGATCTTAGAAAATTTGATATCCGAATACAAGTGCCATATTTGTAAAGTTTGAAAGATATTCTACAAGAAAAAGGAAACCATTGATTGGTTTCCTTTAGTTTAATTTCAATATTATTTCTTCGCATTAACCGTTACATAAGCCAGAACCCAATTGGTTTCTTCCGGGTTCAGTTTCGCTTTCGGTGCCATTCTTGCGATGATTTTATTCCATTGTTCCGGCGTGTGGTCAGAAGCTTCCGGAAGCCCGTGGCATTTGCCACAACGTTGGTCAAATACGGTTTTACCTTTAGTCACGTATTCTGCGCTAGTGTTGATGGAAGCCGTTGAGGTCGTCACTGTTTTTGTTGTACAAGAGTAGATAATTGCGCCTACAAAACATAAGGCATATATCGTTTTTTTCATATTTTTGGATTTTATTCTTATCAAAAATAGAAAATATAAGATTCCGAAAATTACCTAACTCCTAATTTGTAATAATTCCAAATTCCCAATGAACAAATCAATCAGTTTACAAGATTACATCAACGGAATCAAATCTTCTGATAAAAGAATTTTGGGAAAAGCCATTACATTGATTGAAAGTAAAAAGCCTGAACATCGGGAAATTGCCGATCAGTTACTGAAGGAAATTTTGCCATTCACAGGAAAATCTGTCCGGGTTGGAATTACAGGTGTTCCCGGCGCTGGCAAATCAACCTTCATAGAAAGCTTTGGAAAATATGCTATCAAACAAGGAAAAAAAGTCGCTGTTCTGGCGATTGATCCAAGTTCCTCGATCAACAAAGGCAGTATTCTTGGCGACAAAACCAGAATGGAAGAGTTGGCAAAAGACCCAAACGCATTTATCCGGCCAAGTCCGAGCTCCGGATTTCTTGGTGGAATTGCGAATACGACTTTTGAAAGTCTTTTGATTTGCGAAGCCGCAGGTTTTGATTATATCCTGATAGAAACCGTTGGTGTTGGACAAAGTGAAACTTTGGTGAATGATATTACCGACGTTTTTCTTTTTCTGAAAGTCATCGGAACCGGTGATGAGTTACAGGGTATTAAACGCGGAATAATGGAAATGGCAGATTTGATTTTCATTAATAAAGTTAATTCCGAGAATCTATCTAAGGCTAAAATGACAAAAACCGAACTCACAAGAGCTTTACAATTCATTACTCCGAAAGAAAAAGACTGGAAAATTCCGGTGATTTTGGGTTCGGCTTTGGAGAAAACAGGATTGGATGAAATCTATAATAAAATCGAGAATTATATCACGTTAAAAACTAAAAACGGGACTTTTTTTGAAACCAGAAAAAAACAGGCTCAGAAGCGCTTCGAATTTTGGGTGAGAGAGTATATTCTTGAGAAAGCTAAAAATGATCTCCTTCTTGCCAATTCTTTCCAGGAACATAAAAAAAATGCTTCAGAACTTTTATCTAACCCAAGTTCCGAAGCCAGTGAATTTGTTAAAAAATTATTTGGAAACTAATTACTTTGGAGCCGAAATATTCCCGTCAAAGCTGATTGGCTGCCTGTTATTGGATTGAATCGACAGAAATGCACTCCCGTTTTTGAAAATTTCCAGATTGAAAACATAATTTTCTCTTTGATCATTGGGCGTAATTACCAATAGTGTATTTCCTTTTTTACTTGTGGATTGTTTCACCGTGAATTCTTTAGATTCGAAAGTCAAACCACCTTTTGTAGCATCGCCAGGATTAACATTAAAAGCTCTTCCAAAATAAGGTAAAGCAACACTAAACAAATTTTTTTTCAGATTGAATCCATAGCCAGGATCAAGATTCAAAAGCCGGGTTCCCGTAGAACCAGGTATTGAGTTCATTACATTAATAACGTCATAATTGGTTGGAAATGCTCTTGTAGCATTGAAATCAAACTCTTTTTTTTCTACAACAGAACTCAGCGTCGTAGGGTCAAGATATATTTGTGTACTGCAGCTCAATAGAGAAAAAACAGCTACAACCATTATTACAAAAGATTTCATAATAGATATTTTATTGGATTGAATCAAAAACTGTACAACTTAGATTTTGAAATTACTACAAAGTTAATTATTGAAGAATTTCCTTGCTGGCATCTGCAAAGATTTTTAGAATCTTTTCTTCTTGATTTTCCCAGCAGAGCTCATCCGCAGCCACATTGAGATTGTATAAATAAGATGCTTTCCCTTTTTCCAAAACTGTGTTCAGTTTCTCCGCAAGATGTTCGGGAGAATGATTTTCTATGATTTCTCCAACACCGAAAGTATTCACAATATTCTTCATTTCCGGAAAATCTGATACGACAACGGGAACTCTGGATTGGATGTAATCTGAAATTTTGTTGGGTAAAGAATAGTAATAACTCAGTCCATTATTTTCTTCGATGCTGATCCCTACATCAGCCTTTGGCGTCAATTTGCGAAGATCTTCCGGATGAAGTTTTCCAAGAAATTTAACTTTATCCGAAACATTAGCATGATTAGCAATTTCTTTGAATTCTTTTTCCATTGGACCGCCGCCGGCAATCCAAAGTTCTGCATTGTTAATCGATTGCATTGCAAGAATGGCTTTATCAATACCTCGCGAATAATTGAGCCAGCCTTGGTAAAGAATAATTTTGGGAGAATTTTCATTCGCTCCATTAAATTCTAATTTCTTCGGAAAATTTTTCACAACAACAGGTTTATTAATCCTATATTCTTTTACAAACCAGTTGGCATAGGAATCACTTGCCGTTATCATCCTTTTAATTTTTGGAATAAAAGTGCTTTCGATTTTTTTCCACACACTTTTCACCCAGCGGCCCTGGATTGTCGGCATTTCTGTAAAAATCTCATGGCTGTCAAAAACCAAAGGAATTCCCAATTTTTTAGAAATGAGATAATTTGGCATTATTGTTTCCAGATCATTAGCTAGCAAAATGGTCTTATTGTCAGCATATTTTTTGATTTCCTGATAGAGTTTCCGTTGAAATTCTATATATGCAAATCTCAATTTTTTAGATTTTAAAGAAATCCTAACAAAAGGATACGGACGCTGCATTGCCGGATCACCTAACCAATTATTTCCGATCAGAATTGGTTGATAACCGTTATCGTAAAGCGTTTTACAAACCTTTTCAACACGTTGGTCTGTATACAGATTATTAAAAACGCTTACAATAACTCTCATCTTTTAATCGTTTTTTATTAGATGATAAATCTGAACCAATGCCAGGACAGCATTCGGTATAATAATCGGCCAAAGCATTCCGCTGTATATCCCATAGATTACAAAGCAGATACAGCCCAGAAGATTGATCATACGGATCATTTTAATTTGTTTTAATAAAAAGCTTCCAACCACAAATGCGGAAGCCAGGTAACCGACATATTCTGCCCAATTGTTCATGTATTGATTTTTTGAGGACTACAAACCTAAACATTTTTTTGAAGCAACAAAAAAAATTAATGTCATAAAGTCCTGTTTTTTGAGTTGGCAATTAATTTGCAACCAAATATTTAAATTTTACAATTAATTATTGTAGGATTGTTTATAAAAAACATAACTTAGTGAATATTTTTAATTATGGATTATAAATTTTCAGATGGTTTGAACCGCGTGTTCAAGCAAAGCAAAAATGAAGCACGACGTTTGCAGAGTGAGTTTCTGAATACTGAACATTTCCTTTTAGGAATTATCAAGACTGAAAATTCTGCAAAAGAAATCCTGGAAAATCTTAGTGCAGATCTCACCCAGATAAAGAGAAAAATAGAAACCTTAAGTGCTGTGAACACTAATCCTTTCACAGCAAATATGGGAAGTATTTCTTTCACAAAAATGGCCGATCAGGCTGTAAAAAGATCAGAACTGGAATGCCGTCAATATCAATCTGCAGATATCAATACTGTACATCTTTTATTAGGAATTCTGTACAAGCAGGAAGATCCGACATCCAGCATTCTACAGGCTTATGACATCGATTATGATGCGGTGCAAAAAGCTTACAGAACGTTATTGAAGAACACAGATCAATTGCCGCAAAACAGCGCTTATGACGACGATGATGAGAAAGAAGAACCATATAGCCAGATGAAAAAGCCAACAGGAAATCTTGGTTCTCAAAAAAGTAAAACCCCGACTTTGGATAACTTCGGCCGTGATTTAACGGCATTAGCAAGAGACGGAAAACTGGATCCTGTGATTGGCCGTGAAAAAGAGATCGAACGTGTTTCTCAGATTCTATCGAGAAGAAAGAAAAACAATCCACTTTTGATTGGTGAGCCTGGAGTTGGTAAATCTGCAATCGCAGAAGGATTAGCATTAAGAATCCAGCAGAAAAAAGTTTCCAGAGTTCTTTATGGTAAACGTGTGATCACTTTGGATTTGGCAAGTTTAGTTGCCGGAACCAAATATCGTGGTCAATTTGAAGAAAGAATGAAGGCGATCATGACGGAACTGGAAAAAAACAGAGATGTCATTCTTTTCATTGATGAACTGCATACGATTGTTGGCGCAGGAAGTTCAACAGGAAGTTTAGACGCTTCTAATATGTTCAAACCCGCTTTGGCAAGAGGAGAAATCCAATGCATCGGAGCAACAACCTTGGACGAATATCGCCAATACATCGAAAAAGATGGCGCTTTGGAGAGAAGATTCCAAAAAGTAATGGTTGAGCCGACTTCTATTGAAGAAACGATTCAGATCCTTCATCAGATCAAAGATAAATACGAAGATCATCACAATGTTCATTACAGCGACGAGGCGATTAATGCTTGTGTTAATCTGACAGCAAGATATATCACAGACAGATTCTTACCGGACAAAGCAATTGATGCGATGGACGAAGCGGGATCAAGAGTCTATATCAAGAATATGAAAGTTCCAACCGAAATCATCGATCACGAAAAACGTATCGAAGAAGTGAAGGAACTGAAACAACAAGCCGTAAAAGCTCAGGATTATCTGGAAGCCAGAAAACTGAAAGATGAAGAAGAAAGACTTCAGATTGAACTTAACCTTGCTCAGGAACAATGGGACAAAGATGTGAAGGAGAAAAAAGAAGAAGTAACTGAAGAAAATGTTGCGGAAGTCGTTTCTATGATGAGTGGCGTTCCTGTAACCAAAGTTGGTAAAAACGAACTGGATAAACTGGCTCAGATGGACGAAAAACTTAATGGAAAAGTGATTGGTCAGGAAGATGCTGTTAAGAAAGTTGTGAAAGCCATCCAAAGAAACAGAGCCGGATTGAAGGATCCGAACAGACCTATCGGAACATTCATTTTCCTTGGAACAACAGGTGTCGGTAAAACCGAATTGGCGAAAGTAATGGCACGTGAATTATTTGATTCTGATGAAGCATTGATCCGAATTGATATGAGTGAATACATGGAGAAATTTGCCGTATCAAGATTGGTTGGTGCGCCTCCGGGATATGTTGGATACGAAGAAGGTGGACAATTAACCGAAGCTGTTAGAAGAAAACCTTACGCGGTTGTTCTTTTGGACGAAATTGAAAAGGCGCATCCAGATGTTTTCAATATTTTATTGCAAATTTTGGATGAAGGTCACGTAACAGATTCTCTTGGACGAAAAATTGATTTTAGAAATACGATTATCATCCTGACTTCTAACATCGGAACCAGAGACTTGAAAGATTTCGGTGACGGTGTTGGTTTCGGAACTAATGCGAAAAAAACCAATTCGGATGCAAGAGCAAGATCAACGATCGAAAGTGCTTTGAAAAAAGCCTTTGCTCCTGAATTCCTGAACAGAATCGATGATATTATTATCTTCAATTCTCTTGAGCAAACAGATATCAGAAGAATCATCGACCTTGAGTTAGGAAAACTTTACAGCAGACTTGAAAAATTAGGCTATAAAGTTGAATTAACTGATGAGGCCAAAGATTTCATTGCTGAGAAAGGATGGGATAAAGATTTTGGAGCCAGACCTCTTAAACGAGCTATCCAGAAGTACATCGAAGACCTGTTAGCAGAGATGCTGGTTAATAAACAATTCAGTGAAGGACAAAAAGTTGTTCTTAAAGTTAATGAAGCTAAGGATGGACTGGAAGGCGAATCACAAAAAGTAAAAAGTACTAAAGAAAGTATTAAGGAATAAATTAAAATAAAGTTTGACCACCTAAACATTTAGGTGGTCTTTTTATATCAATATGACAACTGAATTAAAAGATTATTTATTAAGAAACATTCCAGGGCTTACTCCAGAAGATTTAGAATTACTATTGCCATCAATATCTTTTAAAAAGTACAAATCGGGCGAGATTTTTATTTCTCCCGGTGACAATAACACCAAGGTTTTTTATATTAAAAGTGGTATTATTCGGGTCTATCATCTTTTGGAAAACGGTACAGAAAAGACAATGCTTTTTCATAATAAGAAAAGCTTTGTCGGCAATTATGGAGGGATTATTTTTAAACGTCCTTCAAGATTTTATTATCAATCTGTGGGAGAAACAGAAGTTTTTGAACTGACTTATGATGCCATAGACAAAGGCGCACAGAAAAGCATTTCGCTTAATAATTTGCGTGGAAATATGTTTCTAATGATGATTGGAATTTTACTAAATAATATTGAAGATTTCGTGTTACTCAATCCCGAAGAGCGTTATCAGAAACACCTTGAAGAGAATGCGGAGGTTCTTAAAAAAGTGCCTTCTAAGTATGTCGCATCCCTTCTGGGAATCACTCCTGTCTCATTAAGCAGAATAAAAAAACGAATTTTACGAGGAAATTAACAAACGTTAATTTTTACCTCAAAATTTGGTTATACATTTGCTGCTCATAATAAGGCTCTCCTATTCTACCTTAAAACACACAATGATGAAAATGAAGGAGAGCTTTATTTTTTTATAACCCTACCACAAATCCGACACTAGGAATAAAACCTGAACTAAAAATACTGCTTCTCTCTTTCCAAAGCACATTATACATAATCCCGAATTGTACAAAAGCATTATTGCCCAGACTCTGCATATAGCCGCCGCCAAGATATAACGCAGTTTCATCTGTATCAAATTTGTACCCTGTGAATTTTTCTTTTGAATTGATGAAATATTGCTGAAGATTGGCACCAATAAAAAACGATCTTGCAAAATAATAATTTACAAAAGGACCAACTCCGAACATTGTTGATTTATAATAGTCTGAGCTTTGCCAGGAAACATTTCCAATGATTCCGCCTTCCAATTGGTCTGTAATTTTATAACCAACTCTAGGGGAAACTTGCAGATTGAAATAAGAATTACTTCCGAATCCAACGCCTAAACCACCCCCAAAGGTCCATCGATTAGACTGTTTTCCTGAATTCATGGCGATTTGAGAATACGCAAGAATATTAATTACTATTAAACCTAATGTGAAAATTTTCTTCATAATATTGTTTTTATCAATGCTTAAAATTATGGTTTTTTGACGAATATTTTAATCGTACTTTTGCGGCATCAAACTAAGAACTCCCGTCAAGAGTTTCGTAAAATTGAAATCAAATGAAAATAGTAGTGGGCCTTTCCGGAGGCGTAGATTCTAGCGTGACCGCTTATCTTTTGCAACAGCAGGGTCACGAGGTTATCGGACTTTTTATGCGCAACTGGAATGATGCGTCGGTAACTTTGGAGGATGAGTGTCCTTGGATAGAAGACAGTAATGATGCGCTTCTCGTCGCACAAAAATTAGGAATTCCGTTTCAGGTGATTGATATGAGTGAACTCTACAAAGAAAGAATTGTAGATTATATGTTCGATGAGTATCAGAAAGGCAGAACACCGAATCCAGATGTGCTTTGCAACCGGGAAGTGAAATTCGATGTGTTTATGAAAACGGCCTTATCGCTTGGTGCTGAGAAAGTTGCAACAGGACATTATGCAAGAGTTCATTCTACAACAGATGAAAATGGGAAAGAAATTTTCCATCTTTTGGCCGGGAAAGATAATAACAAAGACCAAAGTTATTTCCTTTGCCAATTAAGCCAAGACCAATTGTCAAAAGCGTTGTTTCCGATTGGTGAATTAACAAAACCTGAAGTTCGTGAAATTGCGAAAGAACAAGGCTTGGTAACGGCCGACAAAAAGGATTCCCAAGGACTTTGTTTCATTGGAAAAGTAAGTTTACCGACTTTTCTTCAGCAGCAATTGGTTCCGAAAGAAGGCGAAATTGTAGAAATCTTCAATGATTTAGCTGAATATCATAAACCTCAACCAAACTTCAATTCCAAACAGGAAGAACTGGAATATCTGTCTGCGAACATCAATTATAAAAAAGAAGATGGAAAAGTAATTGGAAAACATCAGGGTGCACAATTCTTTACCATCGGACAGAGCAAAGGCTTGGGGATTGGCGGCCATAAAGAAAGCTGTTTCATCATCCACAGAGATATGGAAAATAACATTCTTTTTGTTGGAGAAGGAAAAAGTTTCCCTGGACTATATAAAAAGGCACTTAAAATCGATAATTCTGAAGTTCATTGGGTTCGTGAAGATCTGAGATTGAAAAACGGAGAATTGATGGATGTGATGGCAAGAATCCGCTACCGTCAACCATTGGAAAAAGCAACGATTTATCAATTCGAAGAAGGATTTTTTATGGAGTTTGAAAATCCTCAATCTGCAATTGCTGAAGGACAATTTGCTGCTTGGTATATTGATGATGAACTGATTGGAAGTGGTGTGATCAGTTAATTACAAGAAAAATAAATAAGCCTATACAACCCTTTCAGAGTTTTGAACTCTGAAAGGGTTTCTCTTTATCCAGCCAGCCAATCTTTGAAATCTTTCACCCGTTCTCTGCTCACTGTGATTTCTTCATTAGGTTGGAATTCCAAATCGACTTTATAATTTGGGGAAGTATGGATATTCTTGATGTAATCAGAACTGATGATAAATTGCCTATTTACCCGGAAAAATTTGGTTTCGTCCAGAACATTTTCCAATTCGTCTAATGTAAAATCCGTTGGATAAGTTCGTTCTTTGGTTTGTAGGTAAACAATTTTGTTCTCGCTGAAGAAACAACTTATTTCATTAATGGAAACTACTTTCAGATTGTACCCGATTTTCACCAAAATTCTGGAAAGTGTCGATTTTTCTTTTCTAACGATTTGCCTGATTTCCTGTGAATTAACCGATCCTTCTTCCGGCAGAAATGATTTGAATTTTTCAATGGCTTTTGCCAAATCTTCTTCCTCAATCGGTTTCAGAAGATAATCGATACTGTTCAGTTTAAACGCTTTCAAAGTGTATTGATCAAAAGCCGTCGTATAGATGATAAAAGCTTTGGTAGAGACTTTATCAAAAATATCAAACGATAATCCATCACCAAGAACAATGTCCGAAAAAATCAATTTTGGATGTTCGTTTTGCTGAAACCAATCAACGGCTTCTTCCACAGAATTAAGGCTCGTAACTAATTCTAAATCAGAAAATAACCCCAACAATTTTTCAAGTCTTCTGACGGCCGGTTTTTCGTCTTCGATGATTATAGTTCTAATTTTCATTGGTTTAATAAATAAATGGTATTAATTTTTTTGTCTGCTTTTTATAATCAATATAATCCTGTCCGAACTGGCCAATCAAGGCGCTTTCTTCAATTTTAATTCTGTACAAAAATGCTAAAAATGGTGGAATAAAAGCAATAATTAGTGAAATCCAATTATTCAAAATAAGCCTAAACCTAGAAATGTAAGTAAAGATGCAGAATATGAAGGATGCCTCAAAACACTGTAAACTCCGTCTTTTTTTATTTGATGACCTTCTCGTATCGTTACGTCTACAGTAAAATATTTGCCCAAAGATTTTATGATTAAAAACCTTGTCAAAATCCCGATAAATAAGACAATCAATCCAAGATAGATTATCCAGTTCTGCGTTGTTATCATCAAACTAAAATCTTCAAAATGAACGTATGAAACAAAAATCGATAATGATATTGATGAAATAATAACAATCCAAAGCAGGCTGAGAGAAGACTTATCCTTGCCTTTTTGGTCAGAATTGTTGGATGACATTTGGCTTTTATAAAAGACCTCGGTAAAAAGCCAAGCTCCCATTAGAATATAAAAAAATATCTGTATCACTTTATTTATACTTCTCTGTCAGCTCTTTGATTTTTTTATCCTCCCAATCTTTCCCGAAGAAAAATCCGGGACAAAAAACACCCACAGCTTGTGCTACCAATCCGATTCCCCAAAAGAATGGAACCGCCCAAATCTGCCAGCTCCAAATACTATGTTCTTCCCGGATTTCGCTCCAATTAGCAAAAATAAGAAATAGATTTACAAGAACATAGATTGTCAAATGCGTGTAAAAGCTTTTCAGACGTTTTACTTTTCTCACCGCTTCACGATATTGGATATCGTTTTTATCATTAATAATTTCCATTGCTTTGCTTTTTAATTTCTTTGTTAATCATATCATTTTCCCAATCGGAATTGAAAAAAAATAACTTTACGCCTTTGATCGCCAGAATCAATGCCCAGATAATGAAAATCCAGGAAACCTGCATATCGCCAAGATTTTGAGGAAATCCGTGCTTGAAGAATTTGACTCCGTAAATCACTCCGAATACAATTGCAAAAACGATTAACCCGGAATAGAATTTTTTGATTTTTTGTACCCTTTCCACAGCCATTGCGTAACGTGGATTGTCTTTATTAATATGTTCCATTGTTATTGATTTTAAAGATTATTTCTGATTGTTCATTATTTCACGAATCTTCTTTTCTTCCCAGTTTTTACCGATGGCGAAAACGGTCATTCCGTGTGCCACAAGTCCGATTCCCCATCCTAGCATTGGCCAGTAAAACCAAATTTGTTTGGAAGAAGTCAAAAGATTGATGATAACTAAAAATGGGATGACGATACAATAAGAGATTAAGTTTCCGTAGAATCCCTTCAGTTCTTTTACTCTTTTTACCGCTCTTTCGTAAGCGACATTTTCTGTGGTTTCTGATGTATAAGTTGTCATTGTTTGAGAATTTTTTTCGATTAATATTGGTATTTTCACTTTAAAGGTCTGTTCTGATTTTTCTATGAATACATTTTCTTTAGTAAGCAATGCATAACGCTGAACGATGTTCGCCAAACCGATTCCTGCACTTTCTTTCAACTGTTCTCTTACCTGGAGATTATTCTCTATACAGAGGAATTTTCCTTCTGTAAAGATTCTGATGTTCAAAGGTTTTGATGAGGTTGCGAAATTATGCTTGATGCAGTTTTCTAATAATAATTGTAGAGAAAGTGGAACCACGAATTTTTGTAAATCATCATTATTAACTTCAAAAATAAAATTCACACTGTCTTCAAATCTGGTTTTCAAAAGATTACAGTAGATTTTAGCAAATTCTATCTCATCCTCCACTTTGACCATTTCTTTATCTTTCTTTTCCAGAACGTAACGGTAAATCTTAGACATCGATGTGGTGAATTTCTGTGCCTGTTCAGGATTTTCATCAATCAAAGCGGTTAAGACATTAAGTGAATTGAAAAGAAAATGCGGATCCAATTGATTCTTCAAAGATTCGAATTGGGCGTTGGCAGATTTTGCAATAAGTTTCTGTTCTACAACTTCTTGTTTGGTGTTTTTTTTTAGTTCCTCCATAAAGCCTTTGGCGTGGAGAAAAGCTGAAATCATCAAGGCAAAATTGACAAAAAACCAATTGGTAAAATTATATTTTCCTGAGAAGAATTCTTCTTGAGTAGAAACCTTCTGAATAATCACAAAATTGATATAATTACAAAAATAAACGACTACAAAGTTGACAATGATGGTTGCTACGATTCCTAAAATGGTTCTAAGTCTGGTCTGTTCCGTCCA
Organism: Epilithonimonas pallida; assembly: GCF_900182975.1. Taxonomy (NCBI): domain Bacteria; kingdom Pseudomonadati; phylum Bacteroidota; class Flavobacteriia; order Flavobacteriales; family Weeksellaceae; genus Epilithonimonas; species Epilithonimonas pallida. The sequence goes on from NZ_FXUO01000002.1 coordinate 283,618, forward strand.
TGAAAATTTTTTGTTGAGGAAATCATTTAAAAAACCATTACTTAAGCCTAATCCAAAAGCATACATTCCTGAAATAAGCAAGTTATAACCAAAGCTTTCTAAAGTTTTCTCATCAGAGAAAAAAGTGAAGAAAAAAATGGACGAGCCAAGTGTAATCCAGGTGAGCGTTATCAATGGTTTCTTATTCATATTCTAATTTCTTGGTTCAAAATTATTTCAATACCAGAAGTTAAGCAATTAATATTGACCGAACTGTATAAAAATCCGACTGAATTGTAAAAATTGTCATTTTGGATAAAATAAAAAGGAACACTATTTGCTTTTGAGAATTGAAATTAATTATTAGTATGAAGAGAAATATCGAAATCATATTTGCGGGATTATTCGGAACAGCAGCTGTTCTGAGCGCCATTGCGGTAAGAAAATATTTAAAAAACAGACTTTATAACAGCGATTATTCTGACCATCATTTGCTATTCAGCTCTCCGAGAAAACCTTACGCAGGATCAGGTGATGGTATAGAATTAGAAGCTTTTTTATAATATAAGCTATTTAATTATACATAATTCCGGTTCCTATGAGCCGGATTTTTTTGTGGAAAACTTTCCGGAATTTTAAGATATTTTTCATTTTTCAAGTGATAATTTTGAAACAATAATTCCAATCAATTTTATCGCAAAGGCGGAAAGTTTATTTCCTTATTAACTTCTTTAAGACGCAAAGTTTTGCGACTTAAAACAGATTTTTAATCATTTTTCTTTGTGCCTTTGCATTAATTTTCTCAACTTATGTCAGATTTAATTCCAAAAGGTCAGGGTGCGCAACGCAACGTCATCAACCGGTTCGACAGATATACGTTCGAGCCGGAAGACTATGAATTGGAAAAAATCAAGACTCAGGTTACAGAAGTTTTTCCAAAGACGATTATCAATGTTGTCAAGAGTCCGGATTTGCCCATGGATTATTCGATGAATCCATATCAGGGTTGTGAACACGGTTGCTCGTATTGTTTTGCAAGACCTACTCACGAATTTTGGGGTTACAGCGCAGGAATTGATTTTGAAAGAAAATTAATGGTCAAGAAAAATGCGCCGGAACTTTTGGAAAAAACTTTTCAGAAGAAATCTTACATTCCGAAACCAATTATGCTTTCCGGGAATACCGATTGCTACCAACCCATTGAAAGACAGTTCGAAATTACCAGAAAACTGCTTCAGATTTGTTTGGATTACAGACATCCGGTTTCCATCATCACCAAAAACGCTTTGATTTTGAGAGATCTGGATATTCTTGAAAAAATGGCAGAGAAAAACCTGATTTCCGTGAATATGAGCATTCCGACGCTTAATGAAGATTTGAGACGCATAATGGAACCAAGGACTTCGACAGCCAAAAACAAACTGAAAGCGATCGAAGTTTTATCCGGGAAAAATATTCCTGTGAATGTGATGATTGCGCCTGTGATTCCTGCTTTGACAAGTGACGAAAGCCTTTTTATAATGAAATCTGTTTCCGAAGCCGGCGCAAGAAGTTGCGGTTATACTCTGGTCAGACTGAATGATACTGTTGAACCCGTTTTTGTCCAGTGGCTGGAAGCACATTTCCCCGACAGAAAAGACAAAGTCCTGAATCTCATCCGCTCAATGCGAGGCGGAAATCTTGGTGAAAAGCGTTTTTTCCAACGTTATCAAGGCGAAGGCAATATTGCAGAAATGATTCATAAAACCTTTGAAATCGGGAAGAAGAAGTTTTTTAATAATCGTGAAAGAGTAATTCTCACAACCGAGCATTTTACAGGAAGCAGAACACAGCAATTGCGATTGTTTTAGTATTTTTAAAGAAAAAATTTGGAATATATCTTTATTGTTTTTGTAAGTTCATCATTATCTCTTATTTTATTCAGAGCATATATAGAACCTATTTTTTTAATGGTTTTCAAAAGGCCTTTGTTCAATCATTTTTCATTGTTTCCGAAATTACTTTCGAAAAATGATAAATTATTTCTGGAAAGCGAAATCATATTTTATAAACGTTTAAAGCCAAAATTTCAAAAATCCTTTGAAAACAAAATCACACACTTTCTGAAACGTTATCCGATTATTGAAAGAGAAAACTTAACACTTTCACATCAACAAAAGATACTAATTGCAGCATCTTACACAGAACTGACTTTCGGAATGAATGTCAAACATCAGAACTCTTTCACCAAAGTCATTGTTTATCCCAAAGCTTACTATTCACATATAAATGATGATTTTCATAAAGGAGAATTCAATTCTATACAAAAAACAGTTGTTTTCTCTTGGGAGGATTTTTATCTCGGAATCAAAATTTCTAATGATAATATTAATCTCGGAATTCACGAGTTTACTCACGCCATTTTACATCAGGCAACAAAACCGAGAACAAGTACTTTTGATTACGTTCTTTTCGAAGATGAACATCGCAAAATTCAGAAAATGTTGAAAAAAGACAATTACTTTCATCAGATTAAAAATTCTGGGTTTTTCAGAGAATATGCTTTCGTTAATTCAAAGGAGTTTATTTCAGTTATAATGGAATATTTTTTTGAAAACCCTAAAAGTTTAAGGACTAAATTTCCTGACTTATATGAAAGGTTAAAAACAATGCTCAACTACGATGAGAATTGTTTTAGTTACTAGATTCTTTTCTTTAGTTTTGTAATCTCAAAAGGCAGTAATCTGTCAAATTAATTTTCCCAAATGAAGCAATATTCCGCAAAACGCAGCATCCAGATTCTCGCACATATTCTTGAACAATACGGCATCGATAAAATCATCATTTCTCCAGGCTCCAGAAACGCACCTTTGGCGATTCATTTTTCCGAGATTGATGCGTTCCAGTGTTACAGTATTGTGGACGAAAGAGCGGCGGCTTTTGTAGGTTTGGGAATTTCAAAATCAATTAAAAAACCCGTAGCCATCACTTGTACAAGCGGTTCTGCTGCAGCTAATTATTATCCGGCGGTGGTGGAAGCGTTTTATCAGAATGTACCGCTTTTGGTTTTGACAGCAGACCGGCCTGCGGATTTTGTTGATATTTTTGATGGACAGACGATTCGTCAGAAGAATATTTTCCAGCAGCATTCTTACGGCGATTTCGAATTGCTGGAAGATGAAAAAGACCGCGCTGATGATTATAATTTCGAAACAATCAAAAAAGCAGTTGAATTGTGCATCGAAAAAAGCGGGCCGGTTCATATCAACATTCCTTTGACAGAACCACTTTACAACTTGCTGGACGAGTTACCTGTAATGCCGGCTGTCGAGAAAACAATTCAGAAAAAGAATTACGAAGTTCCATCAAATCTGATAGCAGATTGGAATACTTCCAAGAGAATTATGATTTTGGCAGGAACATTGTCTCCAAATCCGGAATTGGAAGCTCAACTATCTCAATTAGTTAAAAATCATACTGTTGTGGTTTTGACAGAAATGAATTCCAATCTTCATCACGATAAGTTTTTTGCTCATATCGATCGTTACATTACCGATTTTTCTGAAGAAGATTATCACACTTATGCGCCGGATTTGTTGATTACAATCGGGCAAAATGTTGTTTCTAAAAGAGTGAAGCAATTCCTAAGAAAAGCAAAACCAAAGCAACATTGGCATATTGATGAATATTGGCAGCCCGATACATATTTTGTTCTAAGTCAAAAAATTGAAACAAAACCAGAAGTTTTCTTTTCCAAATTATTGAAATCAATTAATCTGGAACCAAGAGCTTATTTCAATCTTTGGGACGTTCTAAAAGATAAAAAAGATGCAAAGCACGAGGAATATCTCAACAAAGCACCATTTTCGGATTTTTATCTTTTCAATCAATTATCCAATCAAGTTCCTGAAAATTACCGAATTCACTTTTCCAATTCTTCGGCAATCCGATATGCACAATTATTTGAATATCAGAAATATGATGTGTATTGCAACCGAGGAACTAGTGGTATCGACGGCTGTACTTCTACCGCAATGGGATTTGCAATGATGGAAGATGAACCAACCATTTTAATTACCGGTGATTTGTCGTTTTTCTATGATATCAATGGACTTTGGAATCAGTACATTCCACCTTATACGAGAATTGTGATTTTCAATAATGGGGAAGGGAATATTTTCAAAATCATTCCCGGACCAAGTGGAACGAATGCTTTGGATGAGTTCATTGCAACACAGCATCACAGAAATGCGGAATTATTAGCAAAGAATTTCGGATTTGAATATACACGAGTTGAAGATGAAATCTCTCTTGACCGAGTTTTACCTAATTATTTCAAGCCGGATGTGAAACCGAAAATTTTGGAAGTTATGACTTCTGAATGTGATAATGCGGGTGTTCTGAAACAGTATTTTGAAGCTTTGAAGTAAGCGAAACTCAGTATGAAAAATCTATTTCTTTGCTTTGCTCTTCTTTCAGTTGTTTGTTTTAAAAATGAACATGATTTAAAATGTAAAGATTTTCATATTGGTAAGTTTGAACTCGTTAGTAAATTTGATAACAGAAAATATATTTTAGATAGAAAACAAAATTCTCAATCTGAGGAAACCTTCGATTTAAAAACAGGTAAAAAAATAGGAAATAAAAGGATTTACAATCTAAAATGGATAAATGATTGTGAATATATTTTATTAATAGATACTCTAAAGAGTAAATTTGATGAAGCTGATATTTACATTAATTCTAATGGTGGTTTGAAATGTAGAATTTTTAAAATCAAAAATAACTCTGCAACAATTACAACTACTTTTGAAGATAATTCCGTTGAATCAGTAATCTCTAAAATAAATTAAAACTCCAAATCCGATTCCTCTTTCGGAAGATTAATAATTTTATCAATCGGATAAATGAACATATCATCGAAATCATTCAAAGCATTGATCAACTGAAAATGTGTGAATTCTTTGATATTATCTAAAGTGACTTCAGTTTCTTTGATTTCTTTTAAATGTAAAAGATTTTGCCTCATTACGCCGTTCAGCAGATAACTTTTCGGTGTGAACCAAGTTTTATCTTTCAGGAATAAAAGATTGGAATATGAAGTGTCTGTAATCTGGTTATTTTTCACAATAATGACTTCATCTGCGTGACTTTTATCTTTCATTTTTTGTAATTGAGTTCTGTCAGCAGACTTAAAACTATAGTCGATTTCATTATCAATAACTAATTCGAAATCACCTAATTCTGAAATCGCATAAGGAATGATTTGTGTTTTGAAATTGTTTTCCAGATCATATTCGATCCGGAATTTATAAAGTCCATCTTCATCATGTTCAAGATTTAGGAATAAATTATAAATATCGATTTTACATACTTTTCCGAAATTCGAAAAAGTGTTGTTCATTCTTTTCTGATGAAGTTCTTTCAGAAAAATTTTTTGGTCTTCAACTTTGATACTTTCAATAAATCGGGACATAAATTTTGTTTTTCATTTCTTCGTATTCGCTGATAAGGTCACTTTGATGGGTAATTCCACCTCCGCTTTTGAAAAGCAGTTGGTCGTTCTCTTTTTCAATAAAACGTATCATTACGCAGGAATCCAGATTTTTTCCGTCAAAATAACCAGCAATTCCTGTATAAAATCCTCTCTCATATTGCTCTGCTTCCAAAATGATTTCCAAAGTTTTGGGCTTTGGCGCGCCTAAAATAGAACCTGCGGGCAACAACTTTTGAAGAATTGTTCCAATTTTATTGTTGAATTCCGGTTTGATTTCGCCTTCTATTTCCGAACTCATTGCTAGAAGATTTTTCTGCTTGGTTTTGATATAATCGATTCTTTGAAACTCTTTAACCTGAACATTGTCCGCAACCATACTCAAATCATTTCTCAACAAATCGACAACTGTGTAATGTTCCGCTTTTTCCTTCGGGTCGTTTCTCAGTATGTTTTCTGCATTATCAATTTCCGCATCGATTGTTCCTTTCATAGGATGCGTAAAAATCTTGTTATCAACAATTTCCACAAATGTTTCCGGCGAAAAAAATACAAATTCATCCGGAACCAAAGCTTTATACTTTGCTTTTGATAATCGGAAAATAGCTTCTAAGCTAAGATTAGTTTCGATTTTCGTTTTAGTTGTATAATTCGTCAAATAAGAATTCCCTTTTCTGATATTTTCCTGAACCCGATCAAATCCTTTTTTATAATCCTCTAATGTTTCCGGAAATGATTTCCACACAAAATCCGGAATTGTCGCGTGTTGATAATTGACGTTTGTAATATTCGGAAAATCAATCAACAAAGCTTCATTCTCAATTTCGCTTTTTGTAAAGATTCTGACCTCATTCATCAAAAAATTAATCAGAAAAAAGAACGGTTCTTTTTTTTCCGATAATTCGTCCATCTTTTGAAACTGCGGATTCTCAAACATAAAAACAAAAATAGAAAAAAGATGATTGGGAAAGATAAAAGACTTAAAATGTGGTTTATCAGCTGCAATCCTTTATTTTTGTAAAAAAGTTTGAGAAATGACGACGAAAAATCCGGAAATTGGAAAAATACTTACAGAAGCCTATCAATATTGGGTGAGGACTTTGCCGTTTCAGCTGTTGTTTACGGTGATCTATTTTTCTGTGATTATGTTTGCCGGTGCTTATGCGTTCCGATACTACGGGCTTTTTGAGCAAGTAAATCAGTTCTCACAGCTGATGTATTCTGATTTTCCAGCTTTTATAAAAAAGTACGAGGAACTGATGAAAACCGAAAACGCTATGTATTTTACAATGGCTATTCTCGTCATCAAATCTGTGATTTTCCCGTTGAATATAGGCTTTCTCAAAATCTACAGGAAACTGGATATCGGCGAACCTGTTGCAATGTCGGATTTGTTTGGTGGATTCCAAGGCCACTATTTCTTTTTATTTTTGATTTACTCGCTTTTCTGGAATATTCTTAACAGCTATATTCTGATTATTCCGCCGTTGAGCTTATTTTGGATGGGAATGATGTTGTTTGTTCCGGCTTTGGTTTTTTATAAGAATTACAATTTTTTCCGGGCTTTCAGGATCAGTGTTCAGATTTTTCAGAAAAATATTATTGTGGTTTTGCTGGCTTGTCTGGTTTCTATATTGGTTTCTTATTGTGGACTTGTCATTTTCTTTTTTGGAATCTTCGTAACATTTCCGTTTTGGAATGCCGTAATTTATGTTCTTTACAAACACTTGATTGCTGATTTTCAGGAATAATTTTTCCTGAGTTCATCCATTTCAAAAAATTTTTGTGTAGATTTGAGTATCAACTACAAAAATAAACTCAATGGAAAATTTTAATGAATTCGATTCGCAGGCTACATCTCCTAACAGAGAGGCAGGAGCTATAATTTCTCACGCTCTGGAAATTTTTAAAAATACTTTCTTATACTGCTTTTTGGCAGTTGTTATTTATTTTTTACTTAGCTATCTTATACAGTTGCTTACGGGTTTTAACTCTGCCCTTTTGGTGGAGCAGATCAAAGATTCCGGCGGAAATATTGATTATAAAGATGTTATCGCTGCGCCTGGATTTGCAGCTTACAGTGGTGCTAACTTCTTAGTAACACTTCTTTTGACGCCTATTTTTGTAAGTCTCATTTATGTCGCTAACAAATCCAATTACAAACAACCCATTACAGTTTCTGATATCTTTTTTGCTTATAAGCAGAATTTCATTAATATCGTTATATATGCTTTCATTACTCAAATTGCTTTAACCATTTTGTTTTTTATGTGCATTCTTCCTGCATTTTTTGCAATGCCATTTTTCTTTTTAGGTTATCCGATTTTGATTTTTGAAAAAGCAAGCGCGTTTGACGCACTTAAGAAATCATTCAATATTGCTCAGGAGAATTATGGCACGATTTTATTTACTGCTTTTTTAGCTGCGCTCATCAGTATTGCCGGTTTTGTACTTTGTTGTGTTGGAGTTTATCTTACAATTCCATTCGCTTATATTGCAATGTATTCTACTTATTGTGCATACTTTGGCTCACCCAGACAATTAGGCTAATAAAATAAATTCAAAATAAACTATGTCAGATTCCGGTAAACCAATAGATTCTGTTGTTATCAAACAGGTCGCATTAATTCTTCTTATTTGTGTTTTTGTTGGATTAATTTGCTGGAATCTGGCATTATTCATTCCTTCATTCCTTGGAGCAATTACACTTTACATCATCTGCAGAAAGTATAATTTCTACCTGATCGAAGAGAAGAACTGGAAGCCTTGGTTATCCGCAACTATTTTGATGCTCGCTTCCTTGATTATTCTGATTTTACCTGTCTATTTCACTGTTGATCAATTGGTTTCCAAACTAGGAAATGCACAGGTTTATATGCAGAAATTTAATATTTTTCTGGAGAAAATACATCAGTTTATTTTTCAGAAAGTTGGGTTTGATATTCTCAGCAAAGAAAACATTGCTAAGGTTACCAACTTTGCAGGAACCTTTTCTACAAAAGCTCTGAGTACAACTGTCAATACATTTACAGTTGTTATTTCGATGTACTTTGTGCTGTATTTTATGTTTGTAAAAGCCAGATTATTTGAAAGAATGGCAGCTAGAGCCATGCCTTTTAAAAGGGCTAACACGCAAATGCTGGGAGATAAGTTTGTAAAGCTTGTCATGGCAAATGCCATTGGTATTCCTGTTGTAGCGTTAGGACAAGGTATTGTTGCTTTGATTGGCTATTATATTTTCGGAGCGCCAAGCCCGATGCTTTTATTTGCATTAACCGCATTAGCATCAATGTTGCCAGTCGTTGGTGCAGCAATAGTTTATCTTCCTGTCGGAATTTTCATGATTGCAGAAGGACAAACCGGGGCAGGTGTTGGAATATTGATTTACGGATTGGTGATTGTCGGCTTAACGGATAATCTATTGAGATTTACATTACTGAAACGACTGGAAGATATCCATCCTTTGATTACCGTTTTTGGAATTATTATGGGTATGAATATTTTCGGATTTATGGGATTGATTTTCGGTCCGATCCTGATGTCGATTACAGTATTGCTAATCCAGGTTTACCGCGATGAATTTTCTGAAGACGACACACCGCCGCCTCTGAAACTCCCTGCAGATGATGATGAGCTTGAGAATAAAACAGATCTTATTATTTAAAAAATGGAAGGGATTAATCCGCAAATACTGAAAGAAATTTGTGAAGTCAAAATGCCTTTCGGAAAATATAAAGAAACAATTTTGGCAGATCTGCCAATTTCTTATCTCGAATGGTTTATGAGAAATGGTGGCTTTCCACAAGGAAAATTGGGGATGCAACTCTCAACAATCTACGAGATCAAACTGAATGGTTTGATGGATTTACTCATTCCGATTCGTGGAAAAGTGGAATTTCAAAAATCTAAAACAAAGAATTATAAATTTTAAATTAAAAAAGTTGGAAAACAATTTCCAACTTTTTGTTTATCCTTTCAAAGCAGCAATCTCATCACGCAATTTGGCGGCTTTTATAAAATCAAGATTCTTAGCTGCGGTTTCCATTTCTTTTTGTTTTTGAGCCACGATTTTTTCAATATCTTCACTTCCGTAATTAGCTTTTGTTTCAGCAACTTCCAGGAGAATCTCTTTGTGTGTATATTTTTCGTCTGGAAAATCTTTGCTTCTGCCGACCAGATTTTCACTGATTTTTTTGTTCAATGCCTGTGGAACCTTGCCGTGTTCTTCATTATATCTCATCTGCTTTTCACGACGATAATTAGTCTCATCGATAGTCGCCTGCATAGATTTTGTGATTTTATCAGCATACATTATTGCACGTCCATTCAGATTCCTGGCTGCTCTACCAACTGTTTGGATCATTGATCTTCTGGAACGTAACATCCCTTCTTTATCAGCATCCAAAATGGCAACCAATGAAACTTCCGGCAAATCCAATCCTTCTCTTAAAAGATTAACCCCAACCAAAACATCAAATAATCCCAAACGCAAATCCTGCATGATCTGGATTCTTTCCAAAGTCTCCACATCAGAATGGATGTATCTTGTTCTGATTCCAACTTTAGTAAAATATTTCGTAAGCTCTTCCGCCATTTTTTTGGTCAAAGTCGTAACCAAAACTCTCTCGTCCAATTCTACTCTTTTGTGTATTTCTTCAATTAAATCATCAATTTGATTCATTGTCGGACGAACTTCGATGATCGGATCCAAAAGTCCTGTTGGACGAATGATTTGCTCGATGTAAGTTCCGCCTGTTTTTTCCAGTTCATAATCCGCAGGTGTCGCCGAAACATAGATCACTTGATTCTGCATATCTTCAAATTCATTGAATTTCAAAGGTCTGTTGTCCATAGCCGCAGGTAATCGGAACCCGTGCTCCACCAGAACTTCTTTCCGGCTTCGGTCGCCGCCGTACATCGCATGAACCTGAGGAATGGTGACGTGGCTTTCGTCAATCACCATCAAGAAGTCTTTCGGGAAATAGTCCAAAAGACAGAATGGCCTTGTTCCTGGCAAACGCCCATCCATATAACGGGAATAATTCTCAATTCCTGAACAATAACCCAATTCCCGAATCATTTCCAAATCCAGTTCTGTTCTTTCTTCCAAACGTTTGGCTTCCAAAGGTTTTTCGATTTCTCTAAAGAAATCAACCTGTTTTACCAGGTCATCCTGAATCTGACGGATTGCACTTTGCATCGTTTCAGGCGTCGTTACAAAAAGATTGGCAGGATAAATATTAATTAAGTCAAAATTTGAAATCACATTTCCGGAAACAGGATCAAAGCTCTGAATCTTCTCTACATCATCTCCAAAAAACTGAATCCTAATTGCTGTATCTGCATAAGCCGGGTAAATATCAATCACATCACCTTTAACACGGAATGTTCCTCTCTGAAATTCATTCAAAGCTCTGGAATACAAAGCACTAACTAATTGGTGAAGTAATCTTGTCCTGGATAGCTTTTCATTTTTTTCGATTGTGATTAATGATTTATGAAACTCGGTCGGATTTCCGATACCATAGATACAGGAAACCGATGCCACAATCAAAACATCTCGTCTTCCGGAGAGTAAACTTGCAGTAGCAGACAACCTTAGTTTTTCAACTTCTTCATTGATACTCAGATCTTTTTCGATGTAAGTGTTGGTTGAGGCAATAAAAGCTTCGGGCTGATAATAATCGTAGTAACTTACAAAATATTCAACTGCATTTTCAGGAAAAAATTCCTTGAACTCCATAAAAAGCTGAGCCGCTAAAGTCTTGTTGTGTGCCAGAACCAAAGTCGGCTTTTGAACCCGCTGCACAACGTTGGCAACCGTAAAGGTCTTTCCTGAACCAGTAACACCGAGAAGTGTCTGATATTTCTCACCAATGTTGATTCCTTCTACTAATTTTTCTATCGCTTGAGGCTGATCTCCAGTTGGTTGATATTCTGATTGAAGTTTGAATTGCATCTAACAAATTTACGAAATAATATGTGGTTTTCTACAAACCAAAAACCGTGTCAAAGTTTTAAACTTCAACACGGTTCGAATTAATTATTATTCAAATTGTTATTCAAACTTCATGGTTATCGGCAATTGAAAAACAGTTGCAGCGGATTTTCCGTCTTCTGTTGCTGGTTTCCACACTTTATCTTGAGTAACAGCTTTGAGAGCTTTAATCGCTTCATTATTAAAATTTGAATTGGGTCCGTCTGCTTTTATATTGGTCGTTTTTCCATTTTCATCGATGGAAATATACAAGTTGCTTTTCAGGGTTCCTTTTCCACTTAAAGATGATGAATCAAAGGCATTCATAAAATTCGTTCTCAATGCAGTCAATCCTTCGGGGAATTCCGCAGGAGCTAAATTTCTTGCTGGAGGTGGCGGTGGCGGAATCGGCAATTCATTTTCCTTCATCTCTGTTGGAGGTGGTGGAGGCGGAATATTTTTCTTTCCTTTGATTTTTATATTGGCTTGAGTCGCTTTTTTACTCGGAATTGTATCAAGCTTTACAAAATTATTTGTAGTAATTTCAGGAATGTTAGATTTGCCTTCAAGCTTAGCTTCCGAAGCGTAAACTTTCTGTATAAACATAATACTTAATCCGGCAAAAGTAGAGACAGCAAACAGTTTTTTTGCTTTTTCGAATTTTGACTTTTTTGTGGTCATCATAATAAATCGTTTTTTGGTGTTATTGTAATTGAATTGGTGTGTCAGGTTCAGATTCTGGGTTTGGAGAATTTCTGAAAGAATCAATGTTTGATAATCTTTCACATTATTTTTTTGTTGAATAATACTTTCATCAGCCAAAAACTCGTGGTTATCTGTCATTGCTTTTTTATAAAAATATAAGGTTGGATTGAACCAGGAAATAATTTTCAACAGTTGTAAAAACAGAATATCCCAAGAATGTTTCTGAACAATATGTGTTTTCTCGTGTTGAAAAATTCGGTTATCGATTTGCCCTTTTTCGAAGTAACTTTTGTTCAGATAGATTTTGTTCCAGAAACTGAACGGAGGCAAATTTTTCTCAACTAATTTTACTTTTTGATTTTGATAATTAATCTCTTGTCCTTTCAGACTAATAATTTTTCTAATTGAAATTACAGTTCTGATAATCAAACCAATTGATATTAAAATATAAATTGAAACAATCAAATTCATCCAATTAAAATCAGTTGCTTGAGTTGTAGTCTGAATCAATTGTTGTGTTTGGATTTCGTCAAAAATCAATTCTTTCTTCTGTTGAGAAACCGCAGGAAGATTGATTTTTACAAACGGAATTACATAAGAAAAAACCAAAGCCAACAAAAGATAAAACCTGTTGAACCGGAACATTTTTTCTTTTCGCAAAACCAAATAATAAATCCCGATCAATAATGATGAACAAAGGATTATTTTGAAAATAATGGTTAACATTTTAGTCTGTTATTTCTTTGTCAATAATGTCTCGAAGTTCTTTCAATTGCTTTTGAGACAATTTTGCATTCGAAGTGAAAAATGATGCAAACTGGCTCACAGAATTATTAAAAAAACGGTCAATCATAGAAGACATTTCTTCCTGGAAATAATCTTCTTTTTTCACTTTTGGAAAATATTCTCTTGAGTTTCCATAAGTTTTGTAGCCTATCAAATCTTTGTTCTGCATTCTTTTTAGAAGTGTTGCAATAGTAGTTGCAGCAGGTTTTGGTTCCGCATATTCTTCAAGAATATCTTTCATAAACACCCTTTCTTTCTTCCAAAGAATCTCCATTAAAACAATTTCTGCATCGGTTAATTTTTGTTCTTTCATTCTACAAATATAAAATTAATTCTACAAATGTAGAATTAAAATTCAAACTAACAAATTTTACTGGCATTATTTTTCCATTCGTTAGAGAAAATTTCTGTTATGTTAAGATCCATTATTCTGTCAGCATTTTGTTTTTCAACCATTTTAGTTTCCTGTCAGGAAAAAGAATCAATCAAAAATCTTCCGCCTGTTGAAAAGGAAAAACCAAACTCGGATTACAAACCTGCATTTGTTGGCCAAACAAGAGTAATGGGTTACAAAACACAGACAGAGTATAACGTAGACGTAATTAACAAAAACCTCGGAAAGCCTTGGGGAATTGTACAGTTACCAAATCATAATTTCTTGGTTACAGAGAAAACAGGTTTCATTAATCTTGTTTCACCGGACGGTAAATCCGTGACAAAAATAACCGGACTTCCGAAAGCAGATAGTCGCGGACAAGGAGGACTACTTGATATTGTGATCGACCCTGATTTTGAAAATAATCAAACTATCTACTGGACATTTTCAGAACCTTATGAAAAAGGGAATCTAACGTCTGTCGGAAAAGGATTATTATCAGGAAATAAAATTGTAAATCCAATAGTAATATTCCGGGCAACGCCATCTTATGACGGACGGTTACACTATGGCAGCCGATTGGCATTTGACAAATCCGGGAATCTTTTTGTAAGCACAGGTGAAAGATCAGATCTGGAAACGCGTCCGTTAGCTCAGGATTTAAAAGCTTATTTAGGAAAAATTATTAAAATTGATAAAAATGGAAAACCGGCAGCAGGGAATCCTTTCATCGGAAATTCTAAAGCGCAGCCTGAGATCTATTCGTATGGCCATAGAAATCCGCAGGGAATTGCGATTCATCCGGAAACCGGAGAACTTTGGGAAACAGAAATGGGACCAAGAGGTGGCGATGAAATCAACCTCATCAAAGCCGGAAAAAACTACGGTTGGGCAACGATAACTTATGGAATCGAATATTCCGGGGAAAAAATCAATAATGGATTGACGAAAAAAGAAGGGCTGGAACAACCGGTCTATTATTGGGATCCAGTAATCTCACCAAGCGGAATCACTTTTTATACCGGAAATATCCAGGAATGGAAAAACAATCTTTTCATCGCTTGTCTAAGCGGAGAAAAAATCAACAGAATCATTCTCGAAAACAACAAAGTTGTTGGTGAAGAGCGACTCCTAGAAGATCAGCACGAGAGATTTCGTGATGTTTTTGACGGAAAAGACGGAAATCTGTATGCAATTACCGACAGCGGTAAATTGTATCGTATTTCTAAGAAGTAATCGCTAATAAACGAATGTCATAGGCATATTATAAGATGTTTCAACAGCAACTCCATTTCGGGTTCCTGGTTTCCATTTCGTTAATTTTTTAAAATCCAATAACAAATCATCAATTGTTCTGAAAGGAATATTAGGAGAAAATTTTATATCTTTCATATACCCTTCTTTAGAAATTTTAAAACTGACATTTACTGTTTCATTATTCAAATTTATCCGATATTTTGACATTGTATTTTGAATAATTCTTTCAATATCAGAATGAAATCTTTTATATCCGCCAGGGTATTCTGCTTGTTTAAAATCAGGAGTCAAATTATCCGAGATTTTAAAAGCAAGAATATCAGAGGGATAAATTTCATACTGAACTAAAGCGGCATAAGATTTTCCATTAATAATTACGGGATTCCAGTCTTTAAGATATTTGAAGGTTTTTTTCGCAAAATCATACGCACATTTGCTTTTTCCTACACTTACTGTATCCGGATCCTTTATGAATTTTATAGTTTTATCGGGATAGACAATCCAAGATAATTTATAAAAATCTGTTTTTTTATCACAGGATTTGATATCATTTTCTTTTGCCGCATCTTGAAGCTCTTTTAAAAAATTTAATTCTCCTTTTTCATAAAAAGATACACCTGGAGGATACTTGTCTAAAATTTCTGACTGAGAATAGTAGAAACTACTCAAGAATAAAAGTAGTAGAAAAAAATATTTCATCAATTATGTTTTTTTAATTCTGTCAGCCTTTTTAACTCCCTGAAAATCTTTCAGGTAAAAAGGTTCAAAATAAGCGACATTTTCAAAGTCCTTTTGATCAAATTTCTCAACAGATTTTTTAATCAATCCTTTTGCTGATGGATAAATATCAAACTTAAATTCTGCATTCGGAAGATTGAAAATTTCTTGTGCTTTTTTTGCACCGTCTCCGATGAATAAAACTTTCTTGTAAGTCAATTCTGAAAAAGAAGTTTCATCGAGAATTTTAGCTTCGGTTTCAGAAATCATTTCGCCGGATTTTCCATCAAAAATAGCAGTATAAACTTCCATTCTTCTGGCATCAATCAAAGGAATGATCAATTCAAACCCTTGATTAACAAATTCTTCAACCATAGAATCCAAAGAATTAACGGCAATCAGCGGCAGTTTAAGTCCATAACAAAATCCTTTCGCAGAAGCCGCTCCAATTCTGAGTCCTGTGTAAGAACCCGGGCCTTTTCCGAGAGAAATCGCATCCAGATCTTTCAGAGAAATCTCTGCGCCTTCCAACGCCCATTCTACAAAACAATGAAGACTTTCGGATTGTTTATAATTATCGGAAACTTCCTCGCAAAGGCAAAGCAGATTTTCACCATCAGAAATGGCAACAGAACAGTTTTTGGACGAGGTTTCTATGTGAAGGATTTTCATATTGCAAATGTAAGGATTAAGGAAGAATTATTTCAGACTCACACTTTGCCGGCTCCACAATTTCCAAATCCTTTTTTGTCGAATCCAGAATTCGAGGACAGACAATTTCATTTCGAATATTTCATTTTTGTAAAGTCCTTTGACAGCAATGATTCTACGAATGTTTGCGAACTTATTTTTGATTTTGAATTCTTTCAAGTCCGTTTGTTTAACCGACTGATATTTTACTTTTCCGGATTCGAAATCTTTTTTGAAATCTTCTTTATTCTGAATCCAGCCGTTAGAATGTCCAAAGGAAACATCATCAGAAAATAAATCCAAAACCTTAGAATCATTATTCTGCATCATTGAATCCAATTTTGAAACCTGGCTTAATAATGTTTTCTCTTTTTTATTTTGAGAAATTCCAAAAACAAAAGTGAAACAAAAGAACAATAAAAGAATTCTAATTATCATAACAATTAATTTCTATAAATCGTTCTCGGCTCAGCTTGCGCTTTTGGATAAATCGCAATCTCTGCAATGGAAACTCTCTCCGGAACATTGATGCAATAAGCAATCGTATCTGCAATATCTTCCGGAAGCAACGGTTCATATCCTGCATAAACTGTCGCTGCTCTTTCATCATCTCCTTTGAATCTTACTTTCGAGAAATCAGTTTCCACAGCACCTGGCTGAATATTTGTCACGCGAATTCCGAATTCCGTCAACTCAATTCTCATTCCTTCAGAGATGACATCGACCGCTTTTTTGGAAGCACAATAAACAACGCCATTAGCATAAGTTTGTCTCGCCGCTACCGAACTGATATTAATAATTTGCCCATTTCCTCTATTTTTCATCAGTTTGATAATCGGCTGAGAAACATATAATAAACCTTTTATATTCCCGTCCAACATTGCATTCCAATCGTCTATGTTTCCATCGGAAATCGGGTCGAGTCCGTGAGCATTTCCTGCATTGTTGATTAAAACATCAATATTTTTCCAATCTTCCGGAAGTGAATTAATGGCAGAAAAAACCTCATCCGAATTACGAACATCGAAGTTTAGACTAAAAATTTCGGTTTGTTGGGATAATTCAGTTTTAAGTTCTTCGAGAATGATTTGATTTCTGCCGCATATAATCAATCTGTTTTTATGTTGTGCTAATAAAACAGCTGTCGCTTTCCCAATTCCGGAAGTGGCTCCGGTAATGAATATTGTTTTCAACTTATAATTAGATTTAATCTTACAAATTTAAGTTATATCAAAGAAAAATCCCGAATAATTCGGGATTGATTTATTTCTTATCTCGCTGAAAATCCAGGCTAACGGAATTCATACAATATCTGGTTCCGGTCGGCGGCGGTCCGTCATTGAAAACGTGTCCCAAGTGAGAATCGCAGCGTTTGCAAAGCACTTCGATACGTTCCATTCCGTGGGATGAATCCCTTTTGTAAGTCACACCGTCTTTGTCTGCTTCAAAGAAGCTCGACCAGCCGCAAGTGCTCGCAAATTTGGAGCTTGAGCGGAATAAATGATTACCGCAAACCGCACAATAATATTCGCCGACTTCATCAAAATCATTATATTTTCCGGTGAAAGGATATTCCGTATTGGCTTCACGAGCAATAGCATAAACTTCTGGTGAAAGGATTTTTTTCCATTCTTCATTGGAAACATTTAATTTGGTTTTATCAGTTCTTGAGTAATAAGGATTGTTGACGTGTGTGTTATCTTCCATTGTTGTTGGTTGTTGAGGTTTGGTTAAATCCACTTTTTGATGCGCACATTGGTGCAAAAATAAGCTGATTAATATTAAAAAAAATACATTTTTCATCTGCTGTTTCTATTGTTTTAAAGTTCAGATGGAACGCAAGCGTTTCATTTGTGTAAATTTACTGAATCAAACATTAGATTCCATTATCATAAGATAGTTAAACAAAGGCACTCATTCCCGTAATCGAGCGACCGACAATCAACGAGTTGATTTCTTTCGTTCCTTCGTAGGAATAAATCGCCTCCGCATCGGCAACGAATCTGGCAACATCGTGTTCTAATAAGATTCCGTTTCCGCCCATTACTTCTCTTGCCTGCGCCACCACATCACGAGTTCTCAAACTACAAAAAACTTTGGCCAAAGATGCGTGTTCATCTTTCAGAATACCGGCATCCTGCATCTCTGACAATCTGAAAACCAAGGTTTGCATGGCAGTTAAATTGGATAACATTTCTACCAAATGTCCCTGAACTAATTGAAACGAAGCAATCGGTTTTCCGAATTGTTTCCGTTTTCTGGTGTAATCCAAAGCACTTTCGTAAGCGCCTCTAGCGCAGCCTGTCGCCATCCACGCTACACCGGCTCTTGTCATTTGAAGGACTTTTGCAGTGTCTTTGAAACTGTTGGCGTGTTCCATTTTCTGGGAATCGGCAACGAAACAATCTTTCATTGTGATGAGTCCGTTTTGCACAATTCTAAGTGCCATTTTTCCTTTGATTTTTTCGACTTCAAAACCTGGTGTATCTTTTTCAACAATGAAACCTTTAACTTGATTGTCATCTAAATCTCTTGCCCAAATGATAATCACATCTGCAAAAGTGGCATTTCCAATCCATTTTTTCTGCCCATTCAGAACCCAGCCGCCTTCAACTTTTTTGCATGTTGTCGTCAATCCACCAGCAGCACCGGAACCAACTTCAGGCTCGGTCAATCCAAATGCGCCGATCAAATCGAATTGCTGCATTCCCGGGAGATATTTTTGCTTTTGCTCCTCGGAACCGCACATATAAATCGAGCCCATTGACAATCCGGACTGAACGCCAAAAAATGTAGCCAATGACGCATCAACTCTGGCGATTTCCATTGCAATGACACCTTCCATCAGGAATGGTAAATTCGGGCAGCCGTAACCTTCGTAGGTGACACCGCAGAGATTCAGTTTTTTGAATTTGGGAATAAGTTCGTGTGGGAAATCGTCTGTAAGCCAATATCTGTTGACCAAAGGTTTTGCTTCTTTCTCCATAAACTCACGAACCTGTAACTGAATTGCTCTTTGTTCATCCGTCAGTTTCATATGCAGTTCATAAAAATCGCCATTGATTGGAGGTAATTCTTTTTTCTTTCCGGAAGAATCCAGCATTTTTGTCAAGCCTTTGATTTGATTCTCATCTAATTTTGAGAATTGGTCCATTAATTTTGGAAGGTCAACTTTTTGCGAGATTTTGGAAATCTGATCTATATCGATATGTTTCAGAAGATTGAAAATTCCTTTGATTTTGGAAATAGTGGTGTTCATTGATTCCTGTTTTCTTGTAGAATGCAATTAATATTCCTAAAAATCTTTTACAAATAGCTGATGATCTAACTTTTTTCTGAAAATTAGCTTTACAAAATGCTAAAAATCAACAATTTAAAACTTAAGTTAGGTTTACAAAGTGTTTCGGATTGATTTGCAAAATAGCTTTCATCTTAATTATCAATTTTGAGTCAGACAGAAACAAAAGAAACTCTTAACCAATCTTTTGGAACGTCATACGATTGCAGCCCGAGCTGAGTGGAGCTCATTTTTTTGCTTGGCAAAAGCTTGGACAAAAATAGCGGGAACGGAGCGCGGAAATAGCTGCCCCATATAAAAATATTAATTTCAAAATATGTATTATGAAAACTAAAATCTTATCAATCTGTTTACTTGCTTTGACTTTGTTCGCCTGTAAAAAGTCAGAAAGAGTTGGATCTGCTTATGCATCGGCAGATTATGCAATTGACAGCGCATCAGTTTCCGACAGTATTTCTATGGCTGCCACGCAAAATGTAAAAGACCGGCAATTTGTGAGAACCGCAGAAGTGGATATGGAAGTGAAGGATGTTTATGATGCGACAATCTCGATTGAGAAGCAGCTTCAATCACTGGGCGGATTTGTGACCAAGAGTAGGATGGAGACGCAGACATTGTCGGAAGATACTTACAATACATCGGATGAATCGGCGATATTGATTAGAAAATTCCAGAATCAGAACAGGATGCAAGTTAGAGTTCCTACTCAGAAATTAGGCGAATTTTTGGATTTCATTAATGACAAAAAAGTGTTTCTTAATTCCAGAATTATCTCTGCGGAAGATGTTTCTGCAGGAATCCGTTTAGCGAAATTGGAATCTGAAAGACAAGCTAAAACTCAATCCAATATTTCTCAATTGAAAGCCGGAAAAGACAAAGTCAAACTGGACGACAATAATATGTCCGAAGCCAATATGCAGAAATATTCTGACGAAATTCTTGCAGATAATCTAAAATTTTCCACTGTTGATATTTTCATCAAAGAACCAAAAACGAGTGTTGCGAAAATCCCTATCATCAATACCAAAAATATTGATAATGAATACAAATACAATTTTTTGTATGATGTGAAAAATGCTTTTGTGGAAGGATTCTATTTGATTCAGCAATTATTTGTTTTTGTGATTTCTATCTGGCCGATTGTTTTAATTGGCGGATTGGTATTTTACTTTTTGAGAAGAAAAAAAGCGCTTGTGAAAACTGAGAAATAGTTTTTTGAACCACAAAAGACACAAAAAATTTACTAATTTTTTAACACAAAGGTCACAAGGTTTTTTTGATATTCGAATATTTTCAAGGTCACAAAGTTTTGACTTCGTCAAATGATTGTGTGCTTTGTGAAAATCTTTGTGCGTTTTGTGGTTCATTTATTTTACATTTCATAATTTTGCAAAGTGATGCTGAGAAAACTGCAACTGATATTAATGATTTTCTGTTTGGGAATTTTTGTATTTCCGAAGCAGAACTTTAATGCTCAAGTTGCTCAGATTTCTTGTTGCGAAGCTCAGAAAAACATTTCTGACTGTTGCAAAAAGGATGAGAAAAAATCAGATTCTTGTCATCACGATTCCAAAAAAGAAAAAGACTGCAAAGATAATTGCACCACTTGCAAGACCTGCAGCTCGGGATTTGTTTTTTCGGTTGTTTTGAATAATTCAGACAACAAACTGAAAACACCGTTTTTCACAATCAACAATCAATTTTCTTACAACTCACAATCGCCACTTGCGCGAACTTTCAATATTTGGCAACCGCCTAAACTTGGTTAATTTTTTTTATTTAAATGGCTTCGACAGGCTCAGCCTGACAAGTTTGAAGAATAAACAGTTAGTATTAGAAATGTCACTCTGAGCGAAGTCGAAGAGTCTTTATTACAAAACAATTAAAATTAATCAAAATGAATACAATCATAAAATCAGGAATTTTATTCCTTTCAATATTTCTATTCTCCAATTTTTCTGCTCAAACCAAATCCTTCAAAGCCAGAGTAGAAGGCAACTGCGGAATGTGCAAAGAACGCATCGAAACGGCTGCTAAGTCTGACAAAAACGTAAAGTCAGCCGACTGGAGTATGAGCAAAAAAGTCCTGACTGTGAGTTATGACGCTTCCAGAACGGACAAAAAATCTATCCTGAAAAGCGTAGCCGACGTTGGTCACGACAACGAAATGTTCCGTGCTTCTGACAAAGTCTATGACGATTTGGATGCTTGCTGCCAATACGACCGTCCTGACAACAGCAAAAAAATGGCGAAAAATGCCGATACAAAACAAGTCTGCGAGCTTAAGTAATTAATTTAAATTTTTGACGATGAATTATTTAAGTAGAAAACTTATGTTTTCTGTGCTGCTCGTTTGTTCCGTATTGTCTTTTGCACAAACCGTTACAGAACAATTTTTGGTAAAAGGAAATTGCGGACAATGTAAAGCAAGAATAGAAAAAGCAGCCTTGAAAGCCGGCGCAACAACCGCCAACTGGACAGCCAGTAATCAGACTTTGACAATGACACTTGACGAATCGAAAGTCAAATGTGATGATATCCTGAAACAAATCGCTGAAGTTGGTCACGATAATGAGAAATTCAAAGCACCTGAAGAAGCTTATAAAAATCTGCCTGCTTGCTGTCTCTACACGAGAGGTTCTGATTTTGAAAAACCGAATGACACACTTGAACATCACTCAGATTCTGATGCGAAAACGAACCAGATTGAAGGTGTAAAACTGACGAGGGAAAAAGAAGCAACAGCTATCAGCAAAAAAGAAGCAGGATTGATTTTCAATATCAGTTCCAAAGAATTGTTGAAAGCCGCTTGCTGCAACCTCTCCGAAAGTTTTGAAACCAATGCGACTGTTGATGTGTCATTCAGCAATGCGGTTACAGGAACTAAGCAATTGAAAATGCTTGGACTTGACCAGAAATATACGCTTCTTACCAAGGAACAATTACCTGAAATCCGTGGATTGGCTTCGCCTTATGGACTGAATTTCATTCCTGGAAAATGGATTGGCGGAATCCAGTTGACCAAAGGAGGAAGTACGGTTGTAAACGGCTACGAAAGTATCACAGGACAAATCAATACCGAACTTTTGAAAACGAAAGATGATGCTAAAAAAGCTGAAACGGAAATCAATTTGTTTTCTGATAACAACGGTCGTGTTGAAGCGAATGTAACTCATACTTCTCCAATTTCCGGCAAATGGACGCAAAGTGTTTTGCTCCACGGCAACGGAACTTTTGGTGATACAGATATGAACGATGACGGTTTTCTTGACAGACCAAAAGGCAGTCAGCTCAATGTAGCTTATTTACTGAATTACAATGATTTGGAAAACTCTGGATTCGCTTCACATTTCGGAATTAATTATCTGAAAGACGAAAGAACAGCAGGACAAATCGGATTTAACAAAAGAATTCCGCAAAAAGACCAATCGCTTTATGGTGTTGGGATTGATATTTCGAGATTTCAGGTTTGGAATAAAACTGGTTATGTTTTCAAAGGGAAACCTTACCAAAGCTTGGGTTGGATGAATCAACTGACTTATCATCAGCAAGATAGCTTTTTCGGATTGAGAAATTATTTCGGAAAAGAGACTTCTTATTACTCTAATTTGATTTTCGAAAGCATCATCGGAAATACGAACAACAAGTATAAAGTTGGTGCAAGTTTTCTTTATGACAAATACGATGAAGATTATCTTTTGGACAATTACAAAAGAACGGAAACCGTTCCCGGATTATTTGCAGAATATACTTTGACAGGCGAAAAATTCACTTTGGTAACAGGTGCTCGTGTTGATTTTCACAATCTTGCGGGAACGCAGTTTACACCAAGAATGAATTTCAAATATGATTTGACTCCGAAAACGATTTTCAGAATTTCGGCGGGAAGAGGTTTCCGAACTGCGAATATCTTTGCAGAAAGTCAGTCTTATTTTGCATCCAACCGACAAATCCAAATCATCAATAATGGTGGTGAAATCTACGGTTTAAAGCCAGAAATTGCTTGGAATTATGGTGTGAGTCTTCAGCAGGAATTCAAATTGTTTGGAAGAAAGTCGACCGTTTTGGCTGATTTTTTCAGAACAGATTTCCAAAATCAGGTTGTGACAGATTTGGATGAATCTGCTCAGAAAATTTTGTTTTATAATCTTGAGGGAAAATCTTTTGCCAACAGTTTCCAGACACAATGGGATTTTCAGCCGGTAAAAAATCTGGAATTCAGAATTGCCTATAAATATTACGATGTCGCTTTAGATTACTTGAGCGGACTGAAAAAAGTACCGTTTATGGCTAAACATCGTGGATTTGCTAATCTAGCTTATTCAACTAATAAAACTGAAAAAGGCAGATTTTGGAGTTTTGATACAACTTTAAATTTAGTTGGAAAACAAAGACTTCCGAACACCAGATCGAATCCGGCAGAATTCCAGATTGGAGATTATTCGCCAAGTTATTCTACTTTGAATGCTCAGATTTCCAGAAATTTTTCAGAGAAAATCCGAGTTTATTTGGGTGGAGAGAATCTGACCGGTTATCAGCAAAAAGTGGCGATTCTGGATGCTGGAAATCCGTTTGGAAATTACTTTGATGGCGGAATGGTTTATGCGCCGATTATGAAACAGAATTTCTACATTGGTGTAGATTTTAAGTTTTAGATCAGACGATTTTTAATAACCCTTTCAGAGTTTTGAACTCTGAAAGGGTTTTAATTATCTGTATTATAAAATTCATTCATCAATTGATTAGCTTTTCCAAAGTCATTTTCCGAGACCTTTAATTGAACGCCACCACTTGTTGTATTAAAAAGATTATAAGTATTTGCCAGGACATTTCCGAAAACAAATGCTTCGATTTCATTCGTTTCTAAGAAAATTTTGAGCATTTCCGCTTCGATTTCTGTATTGAAAATCTTGAGTGTAATTAATTCCATAATCTAAATTTTTTGTCGAAGAATTTCCCGATTGATTTGATTGATTAATTCCGGACCTTCGTAGATGAATCCTGTGTAAAGCTGAACAAGACTTGCGCCAGCTTTCAGTTTTTCCAAAGCATCATGCGCTGTATGAATTCCGCCAACACCGATAATCGGAAAAGCTTTTCCACTTTTTTCGGATAAAAATCTAATGACTTCTGTTGAAAGTTTTGTCAAAGGTTTTCCGGATAATCCGCCCATTTCGGATTTATTTTCTGAAATTAAATTGTCTCGCGACAAAGTCGTGTTGGTTGCAATTACACCGGCAATCTGTGTTTCTTTAACGATATCAATAATATCCAAAAGCTGTTCATCTGTCAAATCTGGCGCGATTTTCAAGAGAATTGGCTTTTGTTTGGGCTTTTCAAGATTGAGGCTTTGCAGTGTCGACAGCAATTCCATCAGCGGTTTTTTATCCTGAAGTTCACGTAGATTTGGTGTGTTTGGCGAGCTGACATTCACGACGAAATAATCCACGTAAGGAAATAATTTCTCGAAACAGATCTTGTAATCATTTACGGCTTCTTCGTTCGGTGTGGCTTTATTTTTTCCAATGTTTCCACCTATCAGAACATTTTTATTTTTCTTCAACTTTTCGATTGCTTCGTCAACACCACCATTATTGAAGCCCATTCTGTTGATAATTGCAGAATCCTCCCTTAACCTGAATAATCTTTTTTTATCATTTCCAGCCTGCGATTTTGGGGTCAAAGTTCCAATTTCTATGAACCCGAATCCTAAGTCAGACAATTCGTTAAACAATTTTGCATCTTTATCAAAACCCGCGGCTAATCCAACGGGATTTTTGAATTTCAATCCAAAAACTTCACGTTCAAGACGTCGATCTTCAATTGGTTTTGGTAGAAATAATTTGGCAAGGAATCCGAAATTCTTAAGAAAAGAAAATGTAAAATGATGAACTTCTTCGGGGTCGAATTTGAAAAGAAGCGGGCGAATGAGGCTTTTGTACATCGGAGAAAAGTTTTACAAATTTACGTTTTTGTGAGGAAAATGGCTTTATAAAAATCAGTTAAATGAGAGTTAAACACAAAGGCACAAAGTTTAATCTTAAATATCTTGTGTTTATAAGGCACTATGCATTTAAAATCTTCAATTTTCTTCGTGCCCCAAAACAATTATAGTGAAATAGATTTTTTGCCTTTGTGTTTGATATTCTAAGAATTCAGAAAAAATGATCCAAAATCTATATCTTTACTTGGATTTTATCTCAAGCTTTAAATGATTTCAACTGCTTTTTACAGAAGTTTAATTTATATATTTTTCCTCTTTTTTCTGCCTTTCAGGACTTTTGCAATGACACCAAAAGATTGCGAAAAAATGATTATTAAAGGTGTAGAAGCAATGAATAAAAAGGATTTTACAAAATCTCTGCAAATCCTGACCAAAACTCGGAAAATTGCTCAGGACAACCATTGGTATCGCGAAGAATTCTTATCTACGAATAATATTGGTGCCAATTATTATATGATGCTGGATTATGGCGAAGCACTTAATAATTATCTGGATGCTTACAAAATTGCTGTTGCCCATCTGGATGAAAAATCGGAAATGACAGTTCTCAATAACATTGCGATTCTCTATTCCCGGGATAACAAAATCGATAAAGCCAAAGATTATTTTTCAAAAGCTTATGAACTCGCAGGAAAAGTTAACAATAACACTTCCAAGGGTTTATATGCAATAAACCTGACGATTGTTTACAACGAAAAAGGCGATCACAAAACAGCAAAAAAATACATTGATGAAGCGCTGAAGTTAACTGCGGATTCACCATATTATCTGCTGGCAAAGTCTACTGATATGGAAACGCTTGTTAACCTCAAACAATATGATGAAGCTGAAAAACTGGCTAATGAACTGCTTCCGAAGCTGAATGGCGTAGAATATGCTGAGCATAAAACACAGGTTTTCTATAATCTTTCAATGATTGCCGAACAAAGAAATGACCTCCAAAAGGCATTTCATTTTTTGCAACTGGCCGAGAAAAACAATCTGAATTATGATTTCAAAGAAAATCTTTTCGAGAGATTCAGCAAACTTTACAAAAAAGCCAATGATATAGATCGGGCTGTTTCTTACAAAGATTCGATAATGGTTGTAAAAGATTCGGTCAACAGGATCAAAAACGGACAACTTTTCGAAAACAGTAAAATCAAATTTGAGCTTCAGAATTCTCAGAAAGATTTGGCGGAAAGTCAAGGAAAACTGACATCTCAACGTTCTTTTTTTATCAAAGGTTTTTTGCTCGCCATTTTTGTAGTTTTAATTATTTTCTGGGCTTTAAGAAATAGCATTGTCAAAAACAAACAACAAAAGATAATCGAGCAGAATAATGCGGAAATTGCCAGACTGGAACTCGAAAAAGAGAAAAAGAATAAAGAAATTCTTGAAAATCAGTTAAAAGAAAAAGAAGTTCTTGCGCTTTTGGAACAGGAGAAGTTCAAAAATGAACTGGAAGCCAAAAATAGAAAACTGACAACCAAAGCTTTACAACTCTCTACAAAAATAGAACTGATAGACGACCTTATCAGAACGCTATCCCGTGAATCTGATGATTTACAGAATGTGGACATCAATAATATCATTAAGCAATTCAAAATTTTACAAAAACAAACCCATGAAGAAGAGAGCTTTCTGGTTCATTTCGAAGAAGTCAACCAAGGTTTTCTTTCCAAATTGAAGCAACTTCATCCCGATCTCAATTCAAACGATATCCGATTTCTCTCTTATGTATTTATGAATCTTTCCATCAAAGAGATTTCTACCATTTTTAACATCACTCCGGAGGCTTGCCGTAAGAGAAAAGAGCGCATCATCAAGAAAATGGGACACGATGAAAACTTAGATCTATACAACTATATTACAAGTATTTAGCAAAAATGTCACTTTATTTCTGAGACAGCGTCCTACTATTTCTTTTTAATTTTTTTGCTTTACTAACATTTATCATAACATTTGTTAGATAAAATTGGATATATGAAAAAATTTACTCTTTTAGCGGGATTTTTATTGGCGCTTTTTACCAATAAAGTTGATGCTCAGATGCAGGTTTTGGGCAAAAATGAATTTGGGAGAATATTTGAAGTTACTTATAGCACGAAGGAACAAAATACCATCTATGCCACTACAATTACCAACCACATTTTGGTTTCACACAACAATGGTGTTTCTTGGGATGTGTTTTATTCAGTTCCAACGGAAATTGGAAATATCACCAAACTGAACATCAGCAAAGACGGATCGTTTTTATCTTTCTCAACTTTGAAGGGCGGAATCGGTGAGGTTCATATTTTCGATATTGCTACCAAAGCGATCACAAAAACCTTCTCTATGCCGAATTTTTCCGAAGGTGCGTATGTTTCAGCCTACAATTTCTTCGGCGATGATAAAGACAATCTGATTGTGAGCTCACAGTTTCCTGTTGGATTTGGAACAGCCAACCGTGTTTATACAACCAATGACGGCGGACAAAACTGGAAGGAAATCTATTATTCTATGGATCACAACAATATTATCACAAGCTATGTGGCTTTTGGTCCTGCAGACAAAAATAAAATCTACATTGCTAACGGAAATGGAAGTCAGGGTGTCTATGGTGGATTGATGATCTCCAGTGACGGCGGCGATTCTTTCACAACAAAGCTTGAAGGAAGCGTTCTCAGCACGCTGGAATTCAACCCGAATAATCCTAATGAAATCTATGCGGGAACAGACATCAGTTTTGGTGTATGCCCGGAAAATCTTCATCATTCTACTGATGGTGGAATAACATGGGAGAATAAAAATATCGCCTGGGGTAGCAACGGAATTCTGAACAATATTATCGACATCAAATATAACCCGCTGGACAACAACCACATCATTGTTTTGGAAGAAGACGAAATAGTCTCCTCAAAAGATGGTGGCGCAACCTGGCAAAGCGTAGAATATCCTTATGACAATCTGGACAGCTATTACTACGGAATAAAAGCAAGCTTCAACCCTTTCAAAGCCGGAGAATTATTCATTACTGCAAATTACAAACCTTTGTTTTCCACAGATAACGGAACAACTTTAACCCAGATTCAGACGCCATATTTCAGTTCTACAGGAAGAGTAAATCTTTACGAAACCGAGACTTCGAAACATCTTTTCTATAGTGTCCAGAATGGTTTTGTTCACAGGAATCTGGCAGACAATTCTGAAAATGCCTACCAAATCCAAGCTCTTAATATTTTTACTAATAATAATGGTCCGGTTTATATACCGGATTCTAAAAAAGAAGGCAGAGTTTATTCTTTCAAAGGAGGTTTCACGGGCTCTACCTTATCGATAAGCAATAATTTCGGCGCCGATTTTTCTTCTATATTTGAAACCTTCACTAGCGGACTTACAAATGTGATCCCGGATCCACAGGTTAATAACCAGATTTTTGCAACATTTAGTAATTGGAATCAGGGCGAATTGGACAAAATCAATTTCAACAATCCGAATGATATTGTAGTGACCAACATCCCACTTCCGGCACAAGGGCCGGTTTACAAAATCCTGCATCCGAACAATATTTCGGACGAGTTTTTCATTTTGGTAGGTTCAGAAATTTATAAAACAACGAATGGCGGAACAGATTGGACAGCAGTTACAATTGACGCTAATTTCCCTTTTGAAGCTGCAATTTTTGATATTGTTCAGAACCCTAAAAATCTCAACCAATTGGCTTTAGGGACTTCGGAAGGTGTCTTTATTTCAAATGATAAAGGTTTAACCTGGAAACAGGTATCTGATTTTATGGCATTCAAAGTGGATTATTCTGATGTTAATGACGGTGTTCTGGTTGCTGCAACCTATTCTTCTATGTATACCCAATTTAATATTCATTATTCCGTAGATCATGGAAATAACTGGAAAACTGTAGACCGTTCAGATCTTTTATATACAGAAACAGGCTCTGTGACAATTGACTTCTCGGACAAGAATGCATTGATTTACATTGCTTCCTCGGATTTGGGATTATTAGGTTATAACTTGGATTTTGACATTTTAGCAACAGGAGAAGTTTCCGGAGACAAAGCCAAAGTTTTGGTTTACCCGAATCCGGTTGTTGATGTTCTACACATCGGTGATAAAAACCTGAAATCTGTTGCACTTTACAGTATGGACGGTAAAAAACTCCTTGAAACGAAGAGCAGTGAAATGAATGTCTCCAAACTTCCAAATGGTGTCTATGTTCTTAGAATTGTAACTTCCGATAACAATATTGTCAGCAAAAAGATCATCAAAAAGTAATAGTTAGTAAAAATGATCACAAAAGCTTCTCTTTCCTGAGAAGCTTTTGTTTTTATGGTCTTCAAAAGCTAAATATACGCCTCAAGATTAAAACCTAAGATTTTTCCAATTTCTAAAAAGCCGGGATTCACATTCAAACTCGCATTGAGGAAAATATGCTGATTGGTAATGGGATGTTTAAAATTAAGCTGGTGCGAATGCAAAGGCATTGCAGTCACATTAAACGTATTCAACCACAATTTATTCTGCTTATTGCAACCGTGTTTTCTGCAGCCCAAAATCGGATGCAAAATATGCTTGAAATGCTTTCTCAATTGATGAAACCTGCCTGTTTCCGGAATCGCTTCTACCAAAGAATAACGAGACGTTGGATGTTTCAGAAATGGTAAATCAATTTCGGAAATCATTAGTCGTTTGTAGTAGGTTACAGCATTTTGAACGATTTCATTTTCATTCGTCAAATCATAATCAATCGTTTCTTCCTCTTTCGTCCAACCACGCAGAATCGCCAGATATTTTTTTTCAACTTCCCGATTCATAAATTGATCACTGATTAATTTAAGTATTTCTTTATCAAAAGCAAATAGCAAAACGCCCGATGTTTTCCGGTCCAAACGATGAACAAGATGAACCTTTTTTCCGATTTGGTTCGTCAATTTTTCTACCGCATACTCGTCTGCCGGCCCGGCATATTTTGACTTATGAACCAAAAGTCCGCTCGGTTTGTTGATAGCAATCAGGTAGTCGTCTTGATAAAGAATGTCTAACATTGGGCAAAAGTAGAGATTTTCACATCATCAATTCTTTAAGAACAATAAAAAGATTTTATCTTCACTTAGATTGTAACATTTTTGATTGAATATTCTCTAAACTCTAAAATAAGCCAATGCAGATTTTAAACTTCGAAGACATTTATCACGATTACTGGAAACGGATTTTTCGGCTTTGTATGGGTTATGTGAATGATGATGAATTGGCAAAAGATCTCTGTCAGGAAACATTTGTCGCTGTGTTTCAGCAATTGCCAAAATTCCGTCAGGAAGCAGCGGTCGGAACCTGGATCTACAGAATTGCGACGAATATCTGTCTAAGGCAAATCAATCTGGAAAAACGAATGCCCAAAAGCGAATTGCCTTATCAAATCAAGGATAATTCTGAGAAAGACAACAAGCTGGAAAAAGATAAAATGACGGATTTTCTTTACCAATGCATCTCCGAATTACCCGAGCTGGAAAGAATCATTATTTCCCTGGAACTCGAGGAAATGAAACAGGCAGAAATTGCTGAAGTCGTCGGAATTTCTCCAACTAATGTTCGAGTCAAAATCCACAGAATCAAAGAAAAATTAACCGAAAAATTCAGAAAGCATGAAAACCAATTATAACTTTCAGGAACTCTGGAAACAGAAAGAATCTAATAAGCCTGACACACAATCTATTATTAAAAAAGCTAATACTTATAAAAGAAAACAGCTTCTTGCTGATATTAGAATGCTGATTTGTATGCTGGCAACGGCAGCCGGAATTGTTGCCATTTGGAACGTGATTGATTTCCGAATGTTCACAACAAGATTAGGAATCATTCTGATTCTCATCGCGATTGGAATGTATGCTTATTTGTTTACTCAAAACATCAATGTTATCAGAAAAATCAATCCTTCTACAAGCAATCAGGAATATCTGTCGGCGATAAAAAAACTGGAAAAGCAGCAAGTTTATATGCAGACGAGAGGAATCAGCATTTATTACATTTTGCTTGGATTAGGTTTAGCCTTTTATTTTTATGAATTTGCTTTACGGCTGTCTATGCTGGGAGTTATTTTATCTTATGGATTAACTTTTTTTTGGATGGCGATCACTTGGTTTTTCATAAGACCGAAACAAGTGAGAAGGCAGAGGGAAAAAATTGCGGCTGTTATCCAATCTCTCGAGACTTTGGAAAAAGGTTTTGAGGAATAAATAACCACAATGCTGACTGCGCAAGTGCGGAGGGCATTGTTGGAGCTCTCCCAGAAAACTTTGCAAAGTTTTTTGGGAAGCGACTGCCCGTAGAACGACCCGCTTGTTTTGGTTTGGTAAAAGCGTTGGAGAAACAAAGGGTTGCGCCCAAATCCTATAAAAATGAATACGAAAAATTTGCTGTAAAATTCCTACTTTTGCACTTCAATTCAACATAAATTATGGCAAAGCAAGAAGATGTTTTCAAAAAAGTGGTTTCCCACGCTAAAGAATATGGTTTTATTTTTCCTTCCAGCGAAATCTATGACGGACTTTCGGCCATCTACGATTACGGACAGAATGGCGCAGAACTGAAAAATAACATCAAACAATACTGGTGGAAAGCGATGGTTCAGCTGAACGAAAATATCGTTGGGATTGATTCTGCCATTTTTATGCATCCAACCATTTGGAAAGCTTCCGGACACGTGGATGCGTTCAACGACCCGTTGATTGATAACAAAGATTCTAAAAAACGTTTCCGTGCGGATGTTTTGGTGGAAGATTACTGCGCCAAAATCGAAGACAAGGAAAATAAAGAAATAGAAAAAGCGGCAAAGCGTTTTGGTGACGCTTTCAACAAAGCTGAATTTGTAGCGACCAATCCAAGAGTTTTGGAATACAGAGCAAAAAGAGAGGCAATCCTTTCCAGATTGGCAAAATCCCTTGAGAAAGAAGACCTTGCGGATGTCAAAGCTTTGATTGAGGAATTGGAAATTGCTGACCCGGATACTGGTTCTAAAAACTGGACGGAAGTGCGACAATTCAACCTGATGTTCGGAACTAAATTGGGTGCTTCTGCAGATTCTGCAACAGACCTTTACTTAAGACCGGAAACGGCTCAGGGTATTTTTGTGAATTATCTTAACGTTCAGAAAACTTCTCGTCATAAATTACCTTTCGGGATTGCTCAGATTGGTAAAGCCTTTAGAAATGAGATTGTTGCGAGACAGTTTATTTTCAGAATGAGAGAATTTGAGCAGATGGAAATGCAATATTTTGTACCTCCCGGAACTGAGCTGGAATTCTATGAGCAATGGAAAAAAACGCGTCTTAACTGGCACTTGGCACTTGGTTTAGGCGAAGACAATTACCGTTTCCACGACCACGAGAAATTGGCACATTATGCTAATGCTGCTGCAGATATTGAGTTTAATTTCCCGTTTGGATTCAAAGAACTGGAAGGTATCCACAGTAGAACAGACTTTGACCTTTCGGCGCACGAGAAATTCTCCGGTCGAAAAATCCAGTATTTTGACCCGGAAAGAAATGAGAATTATGTGCCTTATGTTGTAGAAACTTCGGTTGGCCTGGACAGATTGTTCCTGGCGATTTTCTCCAACTCTCTGAAAGATGAGGTTTTGGAAGACGGTTCGGAAAGAACTGTTTTGAGTCTTCCGCCGGCTTTGGCACCTGTAAAAGCAGCAATTCTTCCATTAGTTAAGAAAGATGGTTTACCTGAATTTGCTGACAAGATTTTCAATGATCTGAAGTTTGATTTCAATGTGATTTTTGAAGAGAAAGACAGCATCGGAAAACGTTACAGAAGACAGGATGCAATCGGAACTCCTTTCTGTATCACGGTTGACCACGATTCTTTGAACGACAATACCGTAACCTTAAGATACAGAGATACAATGGAGCAGGAAAGGGTTCCGGTTTCTGAACTGAGAAGGATTATTGATGAGAAGGTGAATTTCAGGACTTTGCTTTCCAAGATTTAATAAACAATACTTTTATATAATGAAAATCCCAACTTAACTGTTGGGATTTTTTATGTTCAATTTGTTTCAATTTTAATATCTTCTAACTGGATAGGTTTTATAATCTGCGTATTTTTGTCCACTTGTAGAACCATCTCCGTAAATCAAATAGGCTTCGTTAGAATTAATTTCGGAAGATGTCCAAGAAACCAATCCTGAGTTTAAATACATTCCTCCCTTTCTTATACTTGTAAAGATTACTTCTGCTTCTGCTTTGGAAGGTAAAAACCAATCCGAATAACCATTGACTGAATATTGTTTACAAAATTTAGCCGCAGTATCTCCTGATATTTTGCTGATAATAAAATTAGTATTATTAGGACCTTCGCCCATTTTTTCTGACGTACCCGCTATGTAATTATTTGTTTCACTCCAAGCAGCTCCAAACCTACACATTGGGGGCATTGTAGAACAATAATTTTTTCCAACATCTTTGTTGCTTATCTCAAGATATCTCCAACCATCGGTAGTAACACCTTTATCATAAGCTACAATTCCACCAGCCGGACCAAAATAGCCAGCCGTTTTTATTTTCTTCTCTTCTCCGTAATAATACCTATTATCAATCTTAGTATATGACCGAATGTAATATTCTGTATTTCTTGTAAGCCCCGTCAATTGTACTTTAAAGTTCATTGTTCCTAAAGTAGCAGCAGAAGCAGCACTACTATCAAAAATAGTTGGTTCTGAATGAGTTGCATATACGAAACCTGCGTAAGAAAGATTTCCTAAAGGCTGATAATATTTACCATTAAGAGTAGCACTTACTGTGGTAATTTCTGTTGGATCCAGGGTCTCTATTACATTCCTATACTTGTAAGAAACCACATTTCCTAAAGCTGTTCCTTTATTATTTTGGGCAAAAGCGCGGAAATAATAAGTTGTATTAGGCAAGAATATTTTTTTGGATCTGAATTCAAAATCCTCATTGGAAGAAAACAGTTCTTCTTTATCTTCAGTTGCATAATTTTCTAAGGAAACATTGGCGGAAGTACTCCAAATAACTCCGACTCTGGAAATTTGACTTCCTCCGGTATTGGTTATTTTACCACCAATTTTAAGAAGCCCGTCATCATCCAGACTGATATCTTTCGTTGTTAATTGTGGAACAGATTCCCGCACCTCATCATCAGAAGACGAACTACAGGAAAAAAGGAATAAGCTGAGAAATAAAATAAAATATGTTTTCATAAAAAAGTGTTTTTGCGAAAATAATATTTTTAATTTTGATTTAGCTTTTTTATTATATGAATCACACAATTATTTTTTCTGCAGAAATCCAGCAACACCAAGATATCAATGCTGCATTTATCAATTTTCCTTTTGATACGAATGAATTATTTGGAAAGAAAGGACAGGTCAAAGTCAAAGTTTTACTTGATGACAAAGTGGAATACAGAAGCAGCCTGGCGAATATGGGCGGCGGATGTCATAGGCTGGGATTGACTCAGGTTATCAGAAAGGAATTGGGGAAAACATTCGGAGAGATTGTGGATGTTAAGCTTTGGGAAGACAAAGAAGAACGAGTCGTTACTGTTCCCGACGATGTTCAGGAATTACTCAATCAAAATGAAAAAGCGAAAGAATTTTATAATAAAATGTCTTACACACATAGAAAAGAATACATCCGCTGGATAGAAGACGCTAAGAAAGAGGAAACGCGTGAACGCCGGAAAATCAAAATGATAGAAATGCTTCTGGAAGGTAAAAAGGGGGTTTAAAATTATTAAACCCCTTTTATTTTTTATTTAATTTTACCCAAATGAATAATATTATTCCCTTGAGAAATCAGAAGCGAATCTTCGGAAGATTCTGCAGAAATGCTATTTCTTTCATATAGCTCTCCTGTTGGTGTGGCCTTCACAAAATCAAGAACATATTTCATATTATTCGCTTCGATGGTAATAGTTTTGGATTTGCCATTATCGCTAAAAGTGGCTTTGGCCCGGCTTCCGTCACTGGTTTTATAAGGATAGGAAACAGATGTTATTTTTTTGCCATTAATTTCTTTTTCCATAGAAGTTGTTGTAACGCTATCGACTTTACCATTTTCATCAGTAACGGTTGTTTCCGTGGAATAAGACTCGGAAGTCATTTTGGTGTCATTCTTCTTGCAGGAAACTAATGCTAAAACAACAGCAAATCCTGTAATTAAGGTGGTTTTTTTCATAGTTATAAAGATTTAAATGAGTGATTTGTTTTGTATCAAATTATTGTCCAAAAACAAAAAATCCCGAAACTAATTTCGGGATTTTTTTATCATAATAATTGCAATTTTACTTTTTCAGGGATTTGATTCCCATTTCGAATAATGCAAAACTCAAAAGATCAGCATTTTCACCAATCACTTGTTCCGTGGAACGACCAGCGCCGTGACCCGCATTTTTCTCAATTCTTAACAAAATTGGGTTGTTACAAGCTTGTTTCTCCTGCAACTCAGCACCAAATTTGAAAGAATGTGCCGGCACTACTCTATCATCGTGATCACTGGTAATGATCATTGTTGACGGGTAGCAGGTCCCTGCTTTTACATTGTGAACTGGCGAATAAGACTTAAGATAATCGAACATCTCTTTGCTGTCTTCTGCTGTGCCGTAATCATAAGACCAACCAGCACCAGCCGTGAATTTGTTATATCTCAACATATCCAGAACGCCAACACCAGGAAAAGCTACCTTTGCAAGATCCGGTCTCATCGTCATTGTCGCACCCACTAAAAGTCCACCGTTGGAACGGCCAGAAAGTGCCATATATTCCTTTGAAGTGTAACCTTTCGACTGCAAGTATTCGCCCGCCGCAATGAAGTCATCAAACACGTTTTTCTTTTGTTGTTTGGTTCCTGCATCGTGCCATTTTTTTCCATATTCTCCACCTCCACGGATATTCGGAACGGCATAGATTCCACCGTTTTCCATCCAGATGGCATTGACTACAGAGAAACTTGGCTGAAGACTGATGTTGAAACCGCCGTAAGAATAAAGGATCGTCGGATTCTTTCCGTCCAACTTAGTTCCTTTTTTGTAGTTGATCATCATCGGCACTTTAGTTCCGTCTTTTGAAGTGTAGAAAACCTGCTCAGAAACATAATCTTCCGGATTGAATTTCACTTTTGGTTTTTGATAAACTTCCGATTTTCCGGATGCCACATTGTATTTATAAATCGTTCCCGGCGTGATATAATTAGTGAAAGAATAGTAGATGTCTTTATCCTCTTTTTTTCCTCCAAATCCGGAAACTGTTCCTTTTCCAGGCAATGCAATTTCTCTGACCAATTTTCCTGTTTTATCGAATTGTTTTACAAGGCTAATCGCATCTTTCATATATTTTCCGAAAAAGTAACCGCCAGCTTCAGAGATGCTTAACACATTTTCAGTTTCAGGAATCACATCTTTCCAGTTTTCCGGGCTTGGGTTTTTGATGCCGACCTTTACCAAACGCTTATTCGGAGCGTCTTTGTCTGTGAATATAAAAAGGTCGTCACCTTGTGTATCCACAATATCAGCATTGATGTCAAAGCCTTTGTTGATCTGTACAAAGTCACCGCCATTTTTCAGATCTTTGATATATAATTCGTTTCCGTTAGTAGCATTAGCCGCCGAAATAACAAGGAATCTTTGGTCCTCGGAAACATCTGCAGTCAGATATCTTCTTGGCATTTTCTCACCACCGAAAATCAACTGGTCTTCGGATTGTTTTGTGCCTAATTTGTGAAAATAGACTTTGTGTTTATCCGTCATTCCGGAAAGAACGGTTCCTTCTTTCGGTTTGTCATAGCTGGAATAATAGAAACCTTCGTCGCCTTTCCAGGCAATCCCACTAAATTTCACATCAAGCAAAGTGTCATCAATTTGTTTTTTGGTAATCGCATCGATGATGATGATCTTGTTCCAGTCACTTCCACCTTCAGAAATAGAATAAGCGGCAAGGTTGCCTTTTTTGTTGAATGACAAATTGGAAAGCGAAGTCGTTCCTTTATCAGAAAAAGTATTGGGGTCAAGGAAAACCTCAACGTTTTTGGTTTTATTATTAGTCCTGTAAAGTACCGATTGTGCCTGTAATCCATTGTTTTTGTAATAATAAGTATAATCACCTTCTTTGAACGGCGCTCCTATTTTCTCATAATTCCAGATATCTCTCAATTGGTTTTTAATTGTTTCTCTGAAGGGGATTTTGGAAAGATAATTCTGGCTGTACGCTACTTCTTCGTCCACCCATTTTTTAGTCGCTTCGGAATCGTTTTCCAGATCACGGTATGGATCTGCAACTGATGTTCCGAAATATTGGTCAACTTGAGTTCCTTTTAAGGCTTTGGGATAGTTAGAATTGGTCATAGATTGAGCTTGGGCACCAACATAAAAAATAACGGCTGCTGTTGCAAAGATTGATTTTACTTTCATTTTTAACTTTTTGAATAGTTTCAAAAATACAAAAAAATAAAACTCCAGAAGTTTGCAGGAAGTTTGTTTGCGAGCAGAGGCCAAGTGGTTTATATTTCCAGTGCCTCAGTATGCTTCTTATTTGTATCAAGTTATAAAATCTATAAAAAATAAAATAGCACGGATTATAAATCCGCGCTATTTGGGTAAATATTTGGTATTCTATTTTGGCGGAAGATTATTTTAGTTTAGCGGAAGGCTATTCTATTTCGGCGGTAGTTTGTTTCATTTCGACAGTAGCTTATTATAGTTTAGCGGTAGTTTATTTTACTTTGGCGGAAGCTTGTTTCATTCTGGCGGAAGCTTATTATACTTTAGCGGAAGGCTATTCTATTTTAGCAGAAGCTTATTCTACTTTGGCGGAAGCT
Source organism: Epilithonimonas pallida (assembly GCF_900182975.1). Classification (NCBI taxonomy): domain Bacteria; kingdom Pseudomonadati; phylum Bacteroidota; class Flavobacteriia; order Flavobacteriales; family Weeksellaceae; genus Epilithonimonas; species Epilithonimonas pallida. The sequence continues at coordinate 321,698 of NZ_FXUO01000002.1, forward strand.
TACTCTAATTCATCAGAAGTTAGTTTTTTTAGTATTCTTTTAGTAAAAAAACCTACGGTGCGGATTTGTAATCCATGACCGGTTATAATTCACCAACATATCTCGAACACCTGTTATTGTTCTCAATATATTAGATAGCCTTTTTTCTAATTTCTCCTGTTCTGGCTATCTACAATACCATTTCAAACTTTATTTTCCTATCTTATTTCTATGAAAATAGTATTGAAATTCAATACTATTTTTATTTACCAACTTGTTTGGAACGTTACCCTAGGCGTAGGCGCCAGAAAATCATCCATATTATTGGCATATACCCGATCACTATCTCTTAAAAGGTCATCGCCCATACCTTCATAATCTAGGCAACTATTCAATATTCTTTATTTCTTGCCTTAACTTTTTTAATATATGTTTTTTTACTATGTATGTTTTGCTGATCTTATTATTAAAGCTCATATTAAAATACATTCTCATACCCCATACGCCAAATCGATCCAGATTGTCCTGAAAATAAGGAAATAAATTTATTAAACATAAAAAATTTCTCTTGAATGATCTCTTTAAATCTGGACTTTGTGCATAATCATCTATCACGCAAATCTTAAAGATATTCTTACCTAATGTATTTCCTACAATATGTTCTAATATGCTTCCGTAGATTATAACACATAGTATAGCTACAGTTATACTGAAAATCGCATTTTGTATAAAAAAATAAAGAAGAGGAAAAAATACAGCTAAATCAATTAGTTTAGCACCTAGTCTTTCCAGTCCACTATTTTTATAATCTGGATTAAACTTTGAAAAGTATTCAAATTCTTCATAAATTCTATTACCTTCCAAATCAAAATCCCTTGTAGGACGATGTATGACTTTTCGTTGCTTAAGTTCAGATATTTTCAAATTATTAATTTATTTTATGGAGTCTACAGTATATATACTATTCAGAGCGTAGCCACTAGGCACTTTTTCAGCTTGTACAAAATAGCCCTTTATTCTTTTAGCATTTGGGGGTATTTTAACATCAATATAATAAGCATTATTTTCCCTTCTTGGATGGACTGGAATTTTACTTTTTAGGTCAAATCCATAATAAAAATTATTCATCACTATTTTGGTGGCTGGTTTAGTTGGCATATTGAAAATATAGCTTATTTTGCCGTCAGAAAGTTTAGTCAAATAAAACTTGCTGCCCAATTTTAATAAACGATTATTTGCATATACTATATATTGATTCAAAAAGTTCTTATTTTTTGCAATCATAATATATTGTGCATTAATGCGACTATCTGTGTTTTTTTCATTAATAGTCCACCAACCTATTTGTTTTCCATTGAGTAATTTTCCTGAAATTTTGAATTGTGCATTCTGTCCTTTTAACTGAGTAATTGAGTCATTAATTTTTACAGTATCTATTTTATAATTTTTCAAATTCAAAGCAGAAGACAAGTTTTCGGAAAAAGTTTTTTTCCTGATTTCTTTTTTTTCACAACATATAAGTAATAGAAGAAAAAAGATTAAATTAAAATATCTTGTACACCTAAGTTTTTTTGTTTTTATGATCATGTTAATTTATTTTTTTACTTATCGTGCCCTACACAATCTTCGCAATGATTCCAATAATAATTGCCATAATTTTTACTGGACTCTTCGTATGCATTTTCAACTCTATCTTGTAAAATATCATGATCGGGGGCATAAATTGTGGAGTCTTTTAAAGTTCCATCTGGATCCCAATATTGAATTGGTTGTCCAATAGAATCATCCGGCTTGACCTTATCTCCAAAAATCCAAAAAATCCTTAAATGCCTCTGCAATCGCAGAAAAGCCCCACGCAAAACCACTCCCATTAGGACTAGGCGTAGGCGCCAGAGAATCATCCATGTTATTGGCATGTACACGATCACCATCTCTTAAAAGGTCATCACCCATACCTTCATAGTCTCGGCCAGTGCCCTCCAAGCCACGCCCTGCTTCTCCCATCTTATAATTAAAGTCAAAGTCTTGATTGTAATCTCCTAAAAAGCAGTATTGAAATTCAATACTGCTTTTATTTACCAACTCATTTGTTAGATTACTATTTTTATTTACCAACTTGTTTGGAACATTTACCATCGAAGTGTCTAGATTTTACTTACATTTATTAGCTTTCCGTCTTTTTTAATAATACGAACCTCCTTTGGGATAATTTTTTTATCTATCAGCACTTCTTTTTCCGTTTTCTTGTGAATAGCAAACTCAGCATAAGCATATAAAGATCCATCTTCTTTATAATAGAGCCAAGGTCCTATTTTTAAAGATTTCTTATAATGCTTCTTATAATATTTTCTAATAACATTTCCTTCACCTGCTAAAATCCCGTTTTGAAAATATATCTTACAAGCATAACGATTGGGTAAAGAATCTAACTTAAGAGTATTAAATATTTTTCCATTATTATAGTATATATTAGCATATATCATATCTCCATTAACATTGTAGTAAAAATCAAACATTTTTTTCTTTGTCACTTTATCGTACGAAATAGAACGGATTGGCATATCTTTTTTATAGGTGATTACTACATTGTAGTTCCCCATTGCCTTTGTCACAGTATATATATCTTTCTTGCAGGAACTAACACATAATGAAACTATTAGTATAAAAATTAGTATTCTCATCTTTCTTTATTTTTTATGATTTAGTGCCTCATCAACCTGCTCTCTAATAGCCGGATTATTGCCATAACCATATTCATTAAGGTCATTTTTTTCTACAGTTACTGATATTATAGTATCTTCAAGCTTAACACCATGGTCTCCATATGGTTCTACTTTTGTAGCTTCAACATCTACAAGTGTGTCCCCTGGCTTATCTCCCATTCTATCCGCAAAATCCATAACATCTTTAAAGGATTCTGCACCAGCAGAAAACCCCCAAGTAAACTTATACCCAAACCCATCGGGAAACCCATTAGGACTAGGCGTAGGCGTCAAGAAATCATCCATATTATATGCATGGACACGATCACCATCTCTTAATAGATCATCTCCCATCCCTTCATAATCTCTTCCTGTTGCTTCCCAACCACGTTCGGCTCCTCCCATCTTATAATTAAAGTCAAAATCTTCGTCTGTATCAGTTTCTATATTCAAATATGCAAATGCTAAATCCAGCCCTAAATCAACGCCAACCCAAAAATCATCCCAGTTAAATGATTGTGTTATTACAACTTCTTCAATATTCTGTATGAGATCGACTCCCCCACTATCATTTTTCTCCAAGTAATAATCATTACTATCTAAACCTCTTTCCCTGGCACTCTCATTCGCATCTTCATCATTATCAAATGCCTCAAGACCTTCTATCTCGCGAGAGTTCACTACCCTGTTTTCTGAGAAGTTATAATGGCTTTGGTAAGCATACTTCTCACTCAACGGATCTACATTAAAGAATCTCCCTATAGTAGGATCATAGTTTCTCCATTTAAAACTATAAAACCCGGTTTCCTGCAACTCCTGCTCCTGGAACTTGTAGTTCAAAGGACTGCCATTCACACTAAACTCTGCTCCCTGCAAAATGTTCAGACCGAACGGATAATAATCGTTCCTGTCAATTATCTCTAGCTCATTGGTCGTTGCATTCCTGGCATAGCTCAGTCTTACGTTACCAATCTGGTCTTTGTACTGGTAAATATACTTCTTATTCTGGTAATCATAAAAGCCTTCTGCCGTTGGGAAAAAAGATAATCCCATTACTATCTGGGGCTGCGCGATGTTACCTATAGCCTCGGGATCCGGCAGGCTGGAGTCCATAAAGATCTCTTCCTGTGCCGCAGTCCTTACCGCAAGGGTGCCGTCATCAGTCTCTGCCAGCGCTCTTCCCATAGCAATAGGGCTGGAAGGTGTATAGTGAAAGCCTCCGAGATATTCCGTAGTGGTGCTGGTGCTGCCTGTAGCATTGTTCAGCGTAAAGACTCTTTTTATCTTGGTGCCGTCTGCCCTATAAGTGTATCGTGATTCATTACCTCTTTGGCTTACCAACGTGGGCAAGTTCAGGAAGTTATAACTGATACCGGTAATCCCTTTATCCGGCATTACGGTCATGTTACCATTAGTGTCATATTGTATCGTTCCTCCACCACCTTCGTAGCCGCTGGTGTTATTGGCCGCATCTGTAATACTGGTTACCTTATTTCCACTGTAGTTATATGTCAGGTCATCGATCTTTAAAGCAATAGTACTTTTCGGCTTTCTTGCAAAACGTTTTAATTTTTTGATATTACCGTTCAGGTCATATTCTTCTATAATCTCATGATTATCGCCTCTTGCACGTCCTGCGGGATTCTGATAAAAGCCTGCCTTCAGCCTATCCAGGTTGTCATAGACATAGCCGTAGCGGTAAGGTTCTGATGAGGATACCTCGTCTTTTACATACCAGTCCACTTCTGCTATATTCCCATTGTATCTTGGTTTTACCTTGTACTCGGGATAATTAACATTGGGAGTCTCCAGCCCCTGCCGGTCATTATAACGGATTTTATAGGCAAACAGGTCATCGGTTGTTTCTGCAGTGGCAATATCATTGATATCGGTCAGCCAGCCACGGATATTGTACTTGTAGTTAACGGTCTGCAGAGGTACACCTGTCCCGCCCACCTTTTTTTCTATGACCTGTCCCAGATCATTATAGGTATATTCTGCAAGTGTTTCTTTGGGTGACCGTCCAACTACTTCATGTTCATATTTGGTCAGGTAATTTTGGGTATTGTAGGTGAAGGTTTCTTCTACAGTTACATTTGGCGTAGTAGGATTACTGCGGCTGTGCTTCGTCACTTTCTTTTTAAGAAGTCCTGCAAAGTCCAGCTCATTTTCCGTTTTGGTAAAGCCTCCCAAATGGTTCTTGGTCTGTGATGCGATGATTCTCCCTTTTGTATCATACCATGTATAGGTTTTGGTCCAACTATCGTCTTCTATATTTTTAACAAAGCTGGCTGTGGGGAAACTTTTCGTACTAATACTTAAGGTTTGGGCATTCTGCCCTAAAATGGCTTGTCCCAACACTGGTGAAGAAGCGGAAGGGGCGCCAACAGGATAAGTGTCATAATAATTGATAGAAAGTAATGTTGTGATTACCGTAGGAAAAGCATTGTTGGTATAGTAAAGGTCTTGCCCGTTATAACTAGAAGGCGTTGTCGTTCGGGATTCGTTATTGGTAGCACTGCTGCTGGTATTCACAATATTCTGTACCACGCTTCTTACATCATTGCTTGCGACAAAACCGGTATAGACTACCCTGTTGAACTGGTCATACTTGGTAAAAAGCCAGCCTTTGGCACCAAAAGAATTATTGACAGAAGCGAGTTTGCTATCCTGGTAGAAGATTAAGCGGTCTTGTTTGTCATACACCATATACTCTTCGTCTTTACCGGGCAATTTCTTTTTTATAAGGCGGTTTTTACTATCATATTCATATTCGTAGCAGAGGTCTCTTTGATTGCCATAATGCATTGATGCTATAGCCGCCGCTTCCGGTGGAATGATGTATCTGAGCTGACCATATTTATTATAAATATAATAGGTATCAATTTTTTCCTCAGTATTGTCCTCCAGCTTTTTATTAATTTTTCTTTTTAAGATCGTGTGTCCCTGCTTATCTTGGAATGTATATGTCTCATTTCCATCCTCATCCGTTGTCCTGAATTTGTAAAGCTCATTGTAAGCATATGAGTCCGGTGTTCCGGTAGGTGAAGTATATTTTTTGATGGTTCCGTCCTGTGAGGAGTTGGTGTCATAATCGTATCTTACGGTATTTGGCGGGGTTGTCTGGCCCGTTGTTCCTTTTTTCCAGTCTCCTCCGGGAAAAGCAGATTCTTTTACCCTGTTTAATGGAGAATCGTCAAACACTGTCTCAGCGTAGGCATTCGGCACATTCCCAAAGAGCGTATTGTAATAATCGTTGATATCATTACCGGCAATTGGCTGGATGTTACCATTAAGAGAATTGACTGGCAATGGCAGATAGCTTTTCGCCGCTCTGCCATAGTTATCATATTCAACAGGAATTACCATGTCTTTACCATTGGGATTGGCTTTTATGGCAATGCTTTGCTTTGGTCGGCCAAGACCATCCATATATTGTATAGCCTGGACTTTTTTGGTCTTATTCTCATTAAGATATGTCGTAGACAATATATAATTCTCCGTAGATGTCTGTGCGTTCAGGTTTATCGCTAAAGACAACAATCCTGATATCAAAAATATTCTTTTCATGATAATTAGTGTTTTTAAGGTTTGTAATGGTATTCGTACTCTTTCAGAGTTCTGTAAACATCATTACCGCTGGCATCTTTCTCCATTCTTTTCACTTCTTTCAGCTTATTGGTAACCGCTTCATATACATAAACTTCCCGCATTCCGGAAGGTGGTGTGACAGAAGTAACTCCTACCAATGGGTTATAAGTGAATGTAGTGACAGCATATCCTGCCAAGTTAGCTTCTTTCCGGAATGAATCTAAAGCGGTGATCAGGTCATTTTCTGTAGTCTGATCCTTGTCTAGATCAGATTTTTTGACAATATTAAGATTTAAATATGACGTATTTGTTGTGGGTACTTCTCCCATCGCCGACATTACCTGATCATATGTTGCTCCAACTATCTTAGCAATCGGGTACAATTGTTTGTATCCATATATATATGTGGTCGACAATCCATCTTTGGTGGATTGAAGCAGATTACCTTTATCATCATAAAGGTCAAACTTGCCAACTTCATAGAAAGCATCCTGCCCAATTGCGGTCATAGCTTGTGTTGGCATAATCATATTGTTTGTATTGGAATTATTAGAGAATATGATTTTGGATTGTGAAGTCATTTTCCAAGGTGCAATATAACCTATGTTGGCAGGATTGATCTCACCAGTGTAACTTTGAGTGAGCACAGGCACATTATTCTTATTAAAATCCATAAGGTTGCCAGCAGGAAACATATCAGCTGTAAAAGAAGAGGCGTTGTTTCTAATATCACCCGGATAGTAATATTTTTTTACATCCAGGTTAGGATAGGTAACACCATTTCCAATTTTATGAGCTAATGCCGTAAGGTTCTGATTGCTATTATCATAGTAAAAATAGCTTTCATCCTCGACATTTCCTGAAGGAAGATACTTTGTAGTCTTAGTATATATCAGATTATTATATGTAGTATTGTAAGATTTTTTGAACTGCATTAATTCAAAATATACATCACTTAATGATTTGTGAATTGCACTGCCGTAAACATAATGGCGATTTGGTAAATTTTCTGTTTCAACACCAAGGTATCCACCATAAATGTTTTCCGTTTTCATTTGTAAGTAATTGTTTTTATCGTAATAATATGTATATTTTAATTTACCTCTTTTATAACTATTATCTATATAAAAATCATTACCATAGCTGCTATTTGATATCAGAAACTCTCCAATAGCAATTTTATCATAATAAGTCAAAGATTGATAAGGAGAAAAAGATCTGGTTTGAATATTAGGCTCTTCCTCATTACTATATTCATATATAGTTTTTTTTCCATCTTCATTTTCTTCTACCTTAGAATAACCAATAAAAAAATTGTTTAATATATCATAATTTATCCTAGCATTACTGTAAATAAAAAAGTAATCTTTAAGACTAACATTATTACTAGGATTATTATAATGACTAAGATTAGGATTTAAATCGGTTTTTGGAAATAGAATGGAAGCAGGATAGCCAGCTTGTGGAACGTTAAATAAATATCCACTTGTGGTATTTGCATCTTTGTTATAATAGTAATTAATTGTCCTTTTTTGTCCACCCGTTTTTTCTTCGATAATCTGTTGTTTGACTCTTGTTCCTCCCCCTTTTAAAGTATTGCCCCAAAGATTAAAAGTATTGCTTTCTAATACGTAAGTATTGCTACCACCTGTAGGTAATGTAACTTTTTTTAATGACCATGTTATGGATAAATCGTTAGGCTCTTTACCATAACCCGTTTGTAAGGCATAATGGTTATTATCATTTAATAAATTATAAGGTAAAATACTAAACTCTTTTTTGTTTGGATAGTAATAGTACTTGGAATTATCATTTATTCCAAAATTATAATAACCAAAAAAATCTTGGGAATTATTGGTTCCAATAGGGGGTAATTTATTATTTTCATAATACTCAAATTGATATTGATTATGACCTTTTTCCTTAAAAGAAATAAGTTTTAAACGTTTCTCAAAAAAATTTTGAATAGATCTTCTTTCCGGATCAGAAATAAAATAATCATATTTAAATTCATATTCCTTTATGATATTTTCCTTCGAATCTTTTATAATTATGCCTGTTAGAGCCTTACCGTTAACAATGTCATCTCGATTTAGATCATATATAAAATCTACACTTCCTCCTCTAAATGTGATTTTTTTTATTCTTTTAACATTCAGTAAACGATTATAAAACTTTAGAAAATCATTTCCACCAAGAACTTGTTGAAAATATATTGGCCATCCGTAAAGATCTGTAGATTGCTTAGGAATGAATGATTCATAGTTATAATATGAATGATTATTTAAAATCTCATTTATATAATTAGAGTTTTCTGTAGAATAGTCTTCATAAATAAAATTAATTTCTTCATTGTTATTTAGGTTAAGAATTTTAGTCACATTCCAAGAACTTACTCTTGGATAAGTCCCGTTAATACTACCAAATTGTTTAGGATGAGGATCATAATTGCCATCTGTTGAAAAACTATGGGTAATATCTTTATCTTCAAAAAAATATTGCAATCCATCTTTTGTTATCAGATTAAACTTTTCATAATCTTCTATGTCTATATTATTATTAATCCAAGAGTCATCATCATTTTTTAGATAATTATAGGATTTTATAGATGTATTCCACCCGATATGAGATTCTTTTTGATTCAGATCAATTACTTCATATTTATTTTTAAAGTAAAAAATACTATTAGTTGTTGGCGAGACAAATTTGAATATATCAGGAAAAAAATCAATGTTTGGATGATTTGTAGAAACACCGGTATTTAAATATTTAAAATACCCATATTTAGTTTTTTGTTGGTCGGGATTTGTGTCTATAACAGTTTCTAAGTCGGGGTCTCCTATTATCGTGCGATTTATAAAACAAGAAGATAGACTCCAACCCAACCCAACATCCGAAGCCATGCTGTTGACCTGTATTCCCCCTTGGGCATAGTTTAGTGAAATGGGGTATTTTATTCCACCCACATTGATTTCATAAATAGGTATAGAAAAGACACTCCTTCCATTATAATAGTTCATCGGAGACTCTTGGAACCGCATAAACCCTGCTACATTGGGTGATGCTGTATTGCTTATGCCTATAGGGTTTTGGACGCTTGGATCTTGTTGTGCATGAAATGAATGAACGTACATAAAAATGCTTAATGTAATTATCTTTCTCATAGTGTTTTATTCTTTCACGATTTTAGCAGTTAGTTTTTTGTTTTGCTGGGTCGGGATACTCGCTTTGATGATGTAAACACCCTGTGGAAGTTTACTCGTATCGATCTTCGTCACCCTGTTTTTGGTATTAAAGGTTTGGATCACTTTCCCTGTCATATCATAAACATAAACATCCGCACTCTCGAAGTCCAGCCCGATCTCCACATAACAGTAATCCTTCACAGGATTCGGGTAGATCTGAATGTCCCTGTTCTCCATCAGGTCTTCAATTTGTTTATCCTCCAGCTTCACCACCTTCCAGTTCTCTTTCCCCAATTCCTCTGCACTTGTTCCTGCCAGGATATAAGAGCCGTCCCTGTTCAGTAATGCGGATGTCAAACGTTCTTCCTTTTTCTTGTCCCTGCCTTCCACATACTTTCGCCACACTTCTTTCCCATTCCAGTCAATGTAAAGCATCCAGAACGTCTCATCATTCTTCTCAATCTTTCCTTCCGACTGTGTGTAGCCACCTATCAAAAAGCCTTTGACGGATTGAGACCCTTCGGCTCCGCTCAGGATGACATTGTGATGCCTGATAGTATTCAAGGACATCATCACATCCCGGTTCTTAAAGTTGTAAGAGTGCTGCCACTGCTCGTTGCCGTCTTCATCCAAAGCCAATACCCAAAGGTCTGTCCCTTCCTCCAGCTTCGCCCTCTTATTGCCCGAGGTTTCTGAGCGGCTTTCGCCACCAATGATGTAACCCGAATCCGTCAATGCCATTGTTCGGACATGATCATCTTCACTGCCCCCGAAGTTCTTTTCCCACTGGACACTGGCATTCTTATCCAGCTTAACAATCCAGTAATCACCTTCGCCATAATTGTTGCTGGTTTTGGGGTAATAATTAACAGATCCTTCGGCTCCGCTCAGGATGACATTGCTGCTATTGCCGGATTGAGTATTTGTCATGCTGAGCGCAGCCGAAGCATCTCCATTGTTTTGAACTGAACCATTTTTAACGTTGACCAGAGTCGAAGAATTGCTGATCATTGACCGCTTATCGTTAATCATTGATAATTCATCATTCCCAATAGCGCCGCTTCTGGAATAGATCCCCATCAAGACGCCGCCGTCTTTCGTCGGGATCACTTTCTCCACTTCATCCAGACCTTTGCCACCCAGAATCAATTGACTAATGATCCTGCCTTTCTTATCCAGCTTAATCACCAGAACATCTTTGGAGCCGTAACCTGATTTTGGATGATTGGTAGAGCCTGCAACAATGTAGCCTTCATCCGTGGTCTGAGTCACACTTCTCGCTTCTTCGCTGTATCTTGTGCCGATGGTTTTCTGCCACTGTTCTTCTCCATTCTCATCGATCTTAATCAGCCAGATATCAGAAGAGCCATTAGATTTATCTTTTTTATCCAATCCTAAAGACGAATACGAAGTCCCTGCCAACAAAAAGCCACCTTCCCTGGTTGAAACGGTGGCGCTGAGATAATCATGTTGATTACCCGAGAAATATTTTTCCCAAACTTTTTGGCCCTGCTGGTCCAGCTTGAGGATATGGTAATCGTAGCCTTTGTTTTGATTGTGGGTTGATGATGGATTTACGGCAGTTGAGCCGGAGCTGTCACCCTGAACTTGTCGAAGGGTCTGAATAGATGATCCCGAAACTAAATACTGTCCATCTATCGTAACCGCCAGTCCGGAAAGAAAATCCTGTGTCCCGGAGTCGATATTCTTCTGCCAGCTGACCTTTTGGGCATAGGAAAGGCTTATCGCCAGCATTCCCATGCTTATGAAGAGTTTTTTCATAATTTGAGTTTTCTTTTTTGGTTATTGATTATTATTCACAATGCAACAATAGCATTGTTATGCGACAAATCTTGTCGCTTTATTATCACATTCATGTTTTTTTATTATTTGCTAAAATAATAACATTTTAACAACTTTTAAAATATTTTTTAATGTATTTTATTATGTTAAATCGCTGGTCTTATTAAGATCATCCTAAACAACTAATTATCGAACGAACATCGAACATAGGATAACCAACGGATATAGAATAGATATACCACTATCGAACAAAGGTTATACAAAGGATATACAAACCTACATATTATGTTAAATGAATACCGCTAAACACTTTGAAAACCAACTCTTTTAACCTCGGCAAAATAAAAATTTTTAAATCACGACAACTTTTGACGCATTAGGAGACTTTGGGATAAAAAAAATTCCCTCGCTAAAAACGAAGGAACTTGATAAATATGAATGTTGTGTTTTATTTCTGGCTTAGAAAATATTCTGCCTCTGCTTTTCCCCATTTTGGGTCAAGAGATGTTTTTGACTTATAGGTTCCAAACTGCTCAATAGTTTTTTTGAATAATTCTGTACCTTTTGCCTTGCTTCCACCAAATTGCTCCGGTGTGAAATAAGCATCCTCCGCAAGCAAAACAGTGATTCTAGGATTATTAGGATCCAGTTCCTGCGCCTTTGCCAATGCTTGCTGCGCAATAGGCGCTTCGCTCATATACCTGGACATTGGGTCAGCCATCATTCTTAGCCCACTTGTCATTTTTTTCAGGATATAAAGTTCTGCATTGTTGGGACTAAGTGCTTCTGCTTTAGCAATATATTTTTCTGCCTCAGCCGCAACAGGATCAAGTTCGTTGGTTTTACCGGACTGCATCAGGATTCTGCCTTTCTGAATCGTTGCAAATGCAGCATAATAATACGGTAACCATTCTTTGGCTTCTTTGGTTCCAATCCTGTCAAAATCATTAGCTAAAGCAGTGAATTCATCCGGCGTTTTGTGGTCTTCTACTTTGGCGATTTTCTCTGTCATTGCTTTTTCAAATGCAGTCTGAGCAAAGGCTGTAAATCCAATTAAAGAAAGGCTGATTGTTAAGATTAATTTTTTCATTTTGAATATTTTTTTGTTTGTTATTTTAAATTTCTGATTCAAAGATAGGATGACTTTTTATTTGTTGAAATTTTATTCTACCGAACTGTTATTTTTGATTACTGAACTGTTGTTTATTTAAAATTCTCGCTGATTTCACAGATTAGCTGATTTAATAAGTTAAGAAATCTGCTTGATTAGCTTAATCTGCGAGATAATATATCTTTAAAAAATTAAATAATATCCTTTTAAAAGATAGGCATTCGAATGTAAGTCTTTTATCTTTTCTCTATTTTCTTTCTTCTAATTATTACAAATTATTATTAATCGCATCATTCGTTTTATCAACCCCGAAACTTACAAATACTCCTACAAAAACAAACGTATTAACAGGTGGTCTAACGGCCGTTCTACTGTTTCCATCCGCAGAATAATTATAGCCGTAAATATTTTTATTTCCAAGAATATTATTAATGCTCAAAACAAATACAGTAAATGACTTTGAATCTTTCTTCCCAACACTCGGAACATAATTGATACTGAAATTCAGTCCGCTGTAATCTTTCAGCTTTCCTTGGTGACGAACGATATTCTCTCCATTTTCTGAAACCAAATCATAATAAGGTCTTCCTTTCGAATAAGTGTAAGATAAATTAAATCCTGTTTTCCAGTCCATCACAAATTTCTTAGCAACGGCATTGAATGTATGTTTCGAAGCAAAATTCGGTGCTAAACTAAAAGGATAGTTTAAGAAATTTCTTTTAGAATCCAGGTAGGAATAAGTCAGCCAATAATCGATGTCTTTGAAGGTTTTCTTATCTCTCCAGAACAATTCGATCCCTTTTGCAAAGCCTTTACCATTATTGCTATTGGCAATTTGATAATATTGATTTTGATTACTGGTCATTAAGCTATCTGAGATATAAGATTTTGTTTTAATAAGACTTTTATAATCTTTATAAAACGCTTCGAATCTCAAATTTCTTCCGTCAGAATTCTTTTGAACCTGAAATATATAATGGTCTGCTCTCTGGAAATCAAAATTCTTGCTGTAAAGATATTTACTTTCCGGATTCTGATAGAATATCCCGTAAGCGAAAGAAGTTGTCCAGTCTTTGGAAATCCTATAAGCTAAAGCTGCTCTTGGCGAAAAATTCCATTTTCCGAGATAAGAAGAATGTTCTGTTCTCGCCCCAATTTTTGCCGTCAGATTATTAGTAAATATCAAGTCGGTTTCCGCAAAAGCTGACGAAATCAAATCTTTATAATCTCTTTCAAAAGAGCTGTACTTCATCGTTTCATCCGCATTATTTAATTCAAAACCAGCTCTCACAATGCTTGCTCTGTTGATCTTTCTTTCAACAACTGCTTTGGCGTTGATGTAATTTGATTGATTATTGATTGGCGTATTAGATTGTTGCACATCATTAAGAAAAGTCGCAAAATTCAGGTCATTGGAATTGTATGTGTAAGATGTTCCGATATTCAAAAGATACTTTCCGAATTTTTCTTTGTAGGATAAATTGTGATACATATTCTGCCCTTTCAGACTGACCATGTTTCTGTCAGAATCTTGCTCCAGGCTCTCAGAACCAACGGCCATTTTGTTTTCATCAATGCTTCCATAATATTTGATAAAACCACCTTTTTTGGTTTTGATTCTGAAGTTTCCATCAAATCCATAACCTTGCGGATATTTGTCAAAATCAGTATTAAAGTTGAATAATTTTCCCATTAATCCAAGATTCGAATAACCACCTGCGACGCCCCAGGAAGCTGTTTTTTCCTGATTTAGTTTCTGATAATTCGCACTTAGAAAAATCGGAGAAACACCGAAATCAAACGACGTTGTATCCGGCAAATCCACACTTTCCAAAATCAGAACAGAAGACAACGCCTGTCCATAAACTGCTGAATATCCACCACTTGAAAACACATTACCTTTAAATAACGATGTATTGAAACGGTCTCTACCAGCAATTCCCGGAACTGAATTGGTAAAATAATTATTGACCAGATTGCCGTCTATAAAGATTTTGGTTTCGGCGCCTGTTCCACCTCTCACAAATAATCCTTCGCTTTCTCCTACTTTCTGAACACCCGGCAAATAGCCTAAAGCTGAGGAAATCTGTCCATTAGCGCCGGCTGTTGTATAAACATCCAAAGGCGTCAGTAATGCCGTCGCACGTTTTTTATCGCTGGCTTCTATGCTTCCTGCAGTAATCACAACTGCATTGATTTCACTGATTTGCTCCTTCAGATTAGCATTCATCGCAATATCTTTTCCCTCAATTTTCACAGGTAGTTCAACCTCATCATAATCTTTCCCGGAAAAAACCAAAGTCTTATCTCCTGTTTCTGTAGTTGTGAAAGAATAATTTCCATTTGCGTCGGTAGTTGCGCCATCATACGTATCTTTAAGCGTTACGCTGATGTCTTTCAACGCTTTGTTCTTATAAGTGACTTTTCCGGAAATGGTAATTTGTGACCAGATGCTAATACCAACCAAAAGAAAAAAAAGTGTGAAAATTCTGCTTTGAGTTTTCATAATGTTAATTTTGGTTCAAAGATATTTCAGCCCATAATAATATAAAATTAATTATGACCGAACCGTTGATATTGCTAACCGAACCGTTAATGTTTCACGTAAAACAATTCTTTACCATATTGGCTTTAAATTTGTTATATCAGAAATCAATAATAAACTATCTTATGAAAAACTTATTACTAATTGGAATCGCTGGTTTGACACTAGCTTCCTGCAAAACCGTATCAAAACAATACACTATTCGTCCAAAATCTCACACAGAAACCCAGGGAACGGCAACTTTCATACAAAAAAAAGGTAAAGTTGAAATGGATCTTAGCGTTTTCAAATTAACACCTGGACTTCATGCTGTTCACATCCACGAGTTTGGAAATTGTAGTGCAACTGATGCTTCATCTGCCGGCGGGCACTGGAATCCTTCCAAAGATGATCATGGAAAATGGGACACAGAGCATTTTCATATGGGAGATATCGGCAATTTAGACGCTAAGAAAGATGGCCAGGCAAGATTGGTTTTTACCACTGATAAATGGTGTCTTGGTTGTGACGATCCTATGAAAAATATTATTGGAAAAGCGATTGTTATCCATGCCGGAGTTGATGATTTTCATACACAACCGACCGGAAACGCAGGCGGAAGAGTTGGATGTGTGGAGATAAAATAGTAGATTAAAGGTTCAAGATATTAGGATTTAAAAAAACTTCAACCTAAAAATCATATTTCAAAACTTTGGAAAGCATCAATAATATGATGGATTTCCAAAGTTTTTTGTTGATTAGGAAGGACAGAAATAATATCAAATCTAACTTCTTTATTAATATTATTTTCTTCGATAAAATAATTGGCGGCAGAAACTAACAGTTTGATTTTCTTTTTGTTAACAGCCTCCTGAGGTTCCAGAAAAATATCCGTATTCCTGGCTTTTACCTCAGCAATGATGATTTGATTTTCAAACTCGGCGATAATGTCAACTTCAGCTTTCAGATAACGGAAATTACGCGCTAAAATTTTATAGTGATTCTTAATTAAAAAATCAACAGCAAGGTCTTCCGCTATTTTTCCAAAATCATTGTGGTCAGCCATTTCCCAGTATCAAAAATTTGAAATTAAGAGATTTTGAAATTTACTAGAACATTTTTTTCAACTTTCAGATTGATTTCCGCACCGATTATCAAAGGCCTGTTATCAAAAATGTGACCGTTGGTAAAACCAAAAACCGTTGGAAAATCATATTTGGAAACCCTGTCTGCGATCAATTGATATGCGAATGAATCGAAGGATTCTTCGTATTCTTTGTTCTCATTTTCTTTTCCCATATTGGTCATTCCGCCAACAATTAATCCTTTGATTTTGTTGAAAGCTCCCACTAGTTCAAGACTCATAATCATTCGGTCAAGCGCATAAAAATTTTCACCAATATCTTCGATAAACAAAATTTTATCTCTGAAATCAAATGTATATGGAGTTCCTAAAAGTGCATAAACCAAAGCGAGATTACCACCAACCAAAATTCCGGAAGCCTCTCCTACTCTATTATTCGGATTTAAATCAATTTTATAATTAGGTTTTTTGCCTTTCAGAATATCAAAAATAAGTTCATAACTTTCTTCTGTAACGCCAAAGCTGGAAGTTTTTATGGTTTGACCGTGGATAGTAGCAAAACCTTTTTTCAACAGATAACTTTGAATCACCGTGTTGTCAGAATAACCAATATACCATTTAGGATTCTTCCTGAATTCTGTCAGTTTCAACTCCTGCAAAAGATGCTGGCAGCCATAACCACCTCTTGAAGCCCAGACTGCAGAAATTTCCGGATCGTTTAAAGCCCAGTTGATATCATTGATTCGTTGTTTTTCTGTTCCGGCATAAGAATAGCCATTTTGGTATTTTGTGTAGAGATTTTCGCCTAAAACAGGTTCGTAACCTTTGATCCTGATTAATTCCAAAGTTTTGTCCAATTGCGGGATCTCAACAGAACCAGCCGGGGAAATGATTGCAATTTTATCTCCTTTTTTCAAAGATTTTGGGAAAGTTGTGTTTTGCATTTGTGTTGATTAATGATGTTGATTTAACGCAAAGGTCGCAAAGATTTTTTGAATTTATTGAAAATATTTTTTGTTAGCAAAGGCGCCTTAAGGACTGATGTAGATTAATGACACAATCTTCAACTTTGCAAAGCGAAACCCGATACGAATGGCTTCTTCGAGAGCTTCAGAGTGATAAAGCGGAATTAAGGACGGATAAAGGCACCCAAATTTTTACTTAATCTTCGGTTGTTGCTTTTCTGCTTTTTCTAATTTTTCTTCGAACTTATTGAACTTTTTAAAGCTTTGTAAGAAAATAAAAATACTGAAGAATATAAGAATAATTCCAACGCCTTTTCTGATCTGGTTCGCAACTCTCTGATTAAGTTTGTAATGAAACTGTTTTGCCAAAAGGATTTTGAAAAGATCAATTAACAAATAGGTTCCGATAACAATAGCGATATAAAAAACAAAGTCCTGAACTTTTGGATAGGCATTCCTAACGGATATCACCGTAACCAGCCAAAAAAGTACGACGCCAATATTAAGAAGATTGAGTAAAAATCCATTGAAATAGGTTTTGAAATAATTCTGATTGATTAATCTTTCTTCGCCTTCGATATGCATTTTTGTCTTAGAAACGAGCATATAAAGAGCATAAATGAAAATCAGAAATGCCGATATCTTGTAAAACCCGGGATGTTTATCAATAAGATTGACTAAGTCCGCGCTGGCATAGTAACTGACCACAATACAGAGAATATCTGCAGAAATCACCCCTAAATCCAGGGCCAAAGCGTGCCTTGGACCACGGGAAAAACTTGTTTCTATCAACAGGAAAAATATGGGACCGATAAAGACCAAGCTGAGCATTATTCCTAATCCGATAGCGTATAAAATGAGTTCGAGCATTCGATTTTAAATTTCAGAACCGGCTGTAAAAATAGAGATTTATAATTTAAAGCAATGTTTAAATTTCATCAAAATTGATTTTTCTTACTTAGAATATATGATTTTATAAAAAACTCTGAAGTAAAATTACTTCAGAGTTTAAAATTTATTAATATTTGTCTATTGCATTTCTAACTTATTCTTTAATAATCTTTTGTGTCGTTTTTTTACGATTGGTTAGAATTTCAACAATGTAAACACCTTTTGGAAGATGTGTAAGATTAAGGGAAATTTTAGAGTCTTTGGATGAATTTTCTATTACTTTTTTCCCCTCTAGGTTAAAAATACTAACAGTCTTATTTTCTTTGTTCTGATTTGAAATGTATAGATAATCTTTTGTTGGTACAGGATATATTATTTCTTTGAAATCAATTTCATTTGTAGACAATAAGTTAGTATCAAAATATCTATATATTGCTCCTCCTTCACCATTACCTGTATTATAATCTCTGCCTGCTAATATCCAGTTACCATATTTTTCAAATATTATTGCTGGAGTTGTTACCGACCAATCCTGACCATAATTACCACTAGAATATCCACCATATGTCCCCCCTAAATATAAAACATTATTGTATCCAAAAATTGTTGTTGGACTACAAAAATGAACATATGGAGAAATATTTGTCCATGTTTGTCCAAAATCATTAGACTTATGAATCACAGAACCACATCCATTATACACAGCAACAAAGAAAGAATTATTTTGAATTGTTAATGCACTAATAGCCCAATTAGGATTTGTTGTGATTAGCTCCCAATTTCCATTTCCTACTTTACTATATAGTTGTGAATTAAAGGTTAAGTAGTATACATTATTGTAAAAGTCTATATCGGTAATATTCCCGGTAGACAGGTTAGATTGAATATTTGTCCAGTTTATTACATTTTTATCAGTTTTATAAACGCTTCCACTTACATTTATAATAAGTTCATTATCTGTTACAAGTATTCTTGAAACAGAAGGGTAAATTCCAAAATTATTTGGAAGACCATTATTTATAGGATTGAAGCTTATCCCATTATCAACAGATTTATAAATCCCTCTAGAGGTTCCTATATACACAGATTCATTAATTTTATCAATCTGAGCATAATAGATCGTTCCTGAATTATTTAGTGATAATAAATTCCAAGTGTCGCCATGATTACTAGACTTATACAAAGCTCCATCTGCAACGGCAAATATGGTAGGTGTTATTTCATTTGTTGAAATAGAAGTTACATTTTTCTTATCTAATCCTAACTTTATCCACTGAGAATAAAATATAACATGAATAAATAGAGTAAAAAGGAGTAGTATTTTTTTCATAGTATTGAATTTTTTTCAAAATTAATAATTCTTAATGTAAATAACTAAATAATCTTAAAATCCAGTTGCTTAGCGATCAAATTAGCCTTTACAACTTTAATTTTTATCTTGTCACCAAGCTGATAAGTGTTTCCAGTTCTGGAACCTACAATCGCATAATTCTTCGCATCTAGAGAGTAGGAATCATCAACCAAATCTCTCAATTTAATCATACCTTCTGCTCCATTTTCAGGAATCTCTACCCAGAAGCCATATTCTGCAACACCGGAAATTACGCCTGAGAAGACTTCCCCAATGTGATTTTCCATAAACTTGACCTGCATAAACTTGATAGAATCTCTTTCCGCATCTGCAGCCAGACGCTCCATTGCTGAACAGTGTTTTGCTTTCTCCTCTACTTCCTCTTTGTTAGGCGACTTTCCGCCATCTAAATAATGTTGCAATAATCTGTGGGCAATCAAATCCGGATAACGACGGATGGGCGATGTAAAGTGCGTATAATAATCGAAGCCAAGTCCGTAATGTCCAATCGGATCTGTAGAGTAAACGGCTTTGCTCATACTTCGCATCGCCAGAGTTTCTATCATATTTTCCTCTCCTTTTCCTTTGACATCACTAAGTAATTTATTCAAAGATTCAGCCACTTTTTTAGTATTTGCCAAATCCATTTTGTATCCGAAAGTGTAAACAAATTCCTGAAGTGATTTCAGCTTTGCCGGATCCGGATCGTCATGAATACGATAAATAAATGTATTCCCGGTTGGTTCCTTTCTTTTATTTAATGAAACAAATTCGGATACTTTTTTATTCGCCAATAACATAAATTCTTCAATCAAATGATTAGAATCTTTACTGACTTTGAAATATACCCCAATCGGATTGCTCTCCTCATCCAGATTGAATCTTACCTCACTTCTGTCAAAGGTAATCGCACCATTTCTGATACGTTCCTGGCGCATTATCTTGGCCAATTTATCCAATTGTAGAATTTCTTCAGTCAAATCTCCTTGCTGGGTTTCAATTCTTTCTTGAGCTTCTTCATAAGTGAATCTTCTATCGGAATGAATGACCGTTCTGCCAAACCATTGTTTGTGGATTTTCGCTTCGTCATCCATTTCGAAAACAGCAGAAAAAGTAAATTTATCCTCATTAGGACGCAGTGAACAAACATCATTACTTAAAACTTCAGGCAACATAGGAACTACTCTATCCACCAGATAAACCGAAGTCGCTCTTGCATAAGCTTCGTCATCTAAAATGGTTCCGGGCTTTACATAATGCGAAACGTCCGCAATGTGAACGCCAATCTGCCAAAGGCCGTTTTCCATTTTCTGAATGGATAGGGCATCATCAAAATCTTTTGCGTCCTTCGGGTCTATCGTAAAGGTGCAGATATCACGCATATCCCAGCGTTTAGCCACTTCTTCATCATTAATGCTCCTATCAATTTTATCTGCATCGTGTTCTACTTCCGGTGGGAAATTATAAGGTAGTCCATATTCGGCTAGAATGGAATGGATCTCGGTCTCATGTTCTCCGGGAGCGCCAAGAACGGTAACAATCTCGCCTTCCGGATTCTTGCTGTTTGTATCCCATTTCAGCATTTTGACAACAACTTTATCACCATCTTCCGCATTATTGAAATGATTTCTGGAAATAAACATATCTGTATTGATGACCTTCTTATCAAAAACCACAAAACCGAAATCTTTTTCAGGAATTTTCTGGAAAGTTCCGACAAACGTCTCTTTTGCACGTTCCAGAACTTCTACCACAGAACCTTCCAATTTTTTCCCTTTATAATTGTAGGTGATTATAAGCACTTTGTCACCTTGCAATGCATCTTTTACATTTTTCTGATGAATAAAAATATCATCTTCCAAACCTTCAACTTTTACATATGCGTTTCCGGATTGATTAAAATCGATTGTCCCTGCCAAAGTTCCTTCAACATTAAGGTTGACAATATATTTTCCTTTTTCCGTTTCTTTAATTTTCTGAGTAGCCAAAAGCCTGTGAAGCGCCTGAATTACCAGTTCTCTTTGTCTTGGATTTTTGTAATCTATACCTTCCGCTATCTGTTTGTAATTATAGATTTTGGAAGTTTTCTGATTCATAAAACGAAGGATTTTTCTTCCTAAATCGAGGAGTTTCTGTTCGTTTTTATGACTTGTATGTTTTTTGTTTTTCATTTGTTTATAATTATAATTCAACATCATTTATCAACAACAATAATAATCCATAATCGGATTATTTTATTCAATAAATATATAATAAAAATAGGGGAGTTTTGGAAACCTTTATATTAATTTATGGTTTCGTGAGAAAGAACATTCTCTGTGAAATGCTCTGCAAAGATACAACTTTATTAATAATATGAATTTCCATTTAATTTCAAAAAAAAGACTTACAAAAATGTAAGCCCTATATTTAGCAAAATGCAATTTTATCAACCCTTTTCTGATGTCTCCCTCCTTCGAAATCAGTAGTGAGAAATTTATCTACAATTTCTATAGCCAATTCTTTTGAAATGAATCTCGCAGGAATAGAAATCATATTCGCATCGTTATGCTGTCTTGCAAGAGAAGCAATTTCCGGCATCCAACAAAGCGCACATCTTATTTTCTGATGTTTGTTTGCGGTAATTTGAACACCATTTCCGCTTCCGCAAATAAGGATACCTAATTCGTTTTCTCCGTTTTCAACAGATGATGCTGCAGGATGCACAAAGTCCGGATAATCTACAGAATCAGTAGAGTAGGTTCCAAAATCCTGAACTTCATATTTAGTTTCAAGATATTTTTTAATAATTTCTTTATATTCAAAACCGGCGTGATCCGCGGCTAATGCTATCTTTTTCATTTTTATTTATTTAATATTTATCAATTGTTAGTTCGAATAGGTTAGTGATTGAATTATTTATTTATAAAATTACTACATATTTTGCAATTGTTGGTAAGATATTTTAATACCATTAATAAATATAACTTATAATGATTAATTATACATCAATATAATTTGTATTATGATATATAAAAAACAAACAATTTTTAAAATTATTAATTATTAGATAATACAATGTTAAAAATTGTTAGAAAACCTGTGGAAAACTTCTATTAAATTTTTCTTTTAAAATTCATCAAATTTTGTAATGCAGATTTTCTAAAAATGTTTGATCAAAAATTTTGGAAAACTTTTATTTCATATTTGCTTCTTTTATCCGCATTAGAGTTTTAAATATTCATAAAATATTGGAGTTATAAACAATTGTTAGTAATGTATTTAATTTACTGAAAATCAAAATAAATATTATGTTGAATTCTTATTGATTAAGAATTAATTCCTGTGATGAAATATTTACAATTTAGTTATCCGCAAACTCTCGTCTACAACAATATACTACAATCTTATTTTTTTAAAAAAAAGAAAAGAAGTTGTTTATGATTGTAAATTGACTTTGTGGAATTTTTTTGAGAATAAAATTTCCGAAAGGAGGGAATAAGTTTTAAATTTGTGAAACAAAGAGAGGAAATTTTTCAATCTCTATTAAAAACCTCTATTAAAAACCTCAAATAAAAATTTAATGAAAACAATAAAGGATTTCGATTTTAAAAACAAGAAAGCTTTAGTAAGAGTTGATTTCAATGTTCCTCAGGATGAAAATCTTAATGTAACTGATAATACAAGGATTACGGCTGTAAAACCAACTGTAGATAAGATCCTTAATGATGGTGGTTCAGTAATATTAATGACTCACCTTGGTAGACCAAAAGGTGAAGTGAATGACAAATACTCTCTTAAGCATGTTTTAGAAGAAGTTTCTAAAGTTCTCGGTAAAGAAGTAAAATTTGTTGAAGAATCGGTAGGAGAGAGGGCAGAACAAGCAGCAGCTGAACTTCAGCCGGGAGAAATCTTGTTATTGGAAAATCTACGTTTTCACAATGAAGAAGAAAAGGGTGATGAAGCCTTTGCTGAAAAGCTTTCAAGATTAGGTGATGCTTATGTTAATGACGCTTTTGGAACAGCTCACAGAGCACATGCTTCTACAGCCGTAATTGCTCAATTCTTTCCTTCTACTAAATTTTTCGGTTTACTAATGGAAAAAGAATTGATTGCTATTGATAAAGTACTTAAATCTGGTGAAAAGCCTGTAACTGCGATACTTGGAGGTTCTAAAGTTTCAACAAAAATTACAATAATAGAAAATATTCTTCCGGCAATTGATAACCTGATCATAGGAGGTGGAATGTCTTTTACATTTATCAAAGCTCTTGGAGGGAAAATTGGAAAGTCCATTGTTGAAGATGATAAATTGAATCTTGCTCTAGAAATTTTAGCTAAAGCAAAACAACATAATGTAGAAGTTTATCTTCCGACGGATGTTATTATAGCTGATGATTTCAATAATGATTCTAACAGAAAAGAGTGCAGTATCAGAGAGATACCGGAAAATTGGCAAGGCTTGGATGCAGGTCCTAGATCTAGAGAAATTTTCAACGATGTTTTGCTAAATTCTAAAACAATCCTGTGGAACGGTCCAATCGGTGTTTTCGAAATGTCAAATTTTGCTGCTGGAACTAAAGCTTTGGGTGATAGTATTGCTGAAGCGACAAAATTGGGAGCTTTCTCATTAGTTGGTGGAGGAGACAGTGTTGCTTTCGTGAAACAATTCGGTTATTCTGATAAAGTGAGTTATGTTTCGACAGGAGGAGGAGCAATGCTGGAAAGTTTAGAAGGGTTGGAACTTCCGGGAGTTGCTGCCATTAACAAATAGAAATTTACTTTTCAACATAAATTATAAAACCGACAAATTTTTGTCGGTTTTTATTTTGTCTATAATTGATCAAGGTTCAAATAAAATTTTTTAAGCGATTCTCAGCGAATTTAATTTTAGATTAAAATAACTTGAAATTTTCTATTTTTTGAAATTATTAACAATTTTTCAACAAAACAGGTGAAAATTGACCTTCAGAAATATATCAAAAATCGATTTTCTATTTTTTTTCGATAATATATATCAAACTCGAAAATTCGTTCGAAAAAAGTGCTTTTACGTTGGAAATTGATCCGTGAAAGACAGCTTTTAACCAAAAAAGTGGTGATTTCTTATATTTTTCACTTAACATCGAGATATAAAATGAATCGAGTAGGAGAGGCTTGATTTTTCTTAATTTCCAATCCGGATTTTTTGAAATCAGATTTTCCATTCCATTTTTTGAAAAATGATAGATATGTCTTGGAACATCATACGCTGCCCAGAATTCTTTATAGTGATTCGCATCGTACGAAGTTGGATTAGGAACAGCGATAATTAGCAAACCTTTTTCTTTTAATTTTTGATTAAATAATTCCAACATTTCAGCCTGATTTTCTATATGTTCGAAAACGTGCCATAATGTAATTGCATCTAAAGATTTATTTTCTACTGAAGAAATATCATCAATAATTTTTGCTTTTCGAGTTTTATTGATTGCAGCATTCCTTGCATCTGAATTGGGTTCAAATCCAAAAGTTTGGAAATCATTTTCAATATACTTTACAAATTCTCCAGCGCCGCAACCATAATCCAAAACTTTAGAATCTTTTTTAATTCTATCTACGAGAATCTTTTTTTTGTATTGAAGATTAAAAGACTGTAAAAATTTATAAAGCTTTTCTTTCAAACTTCCCGAATCCTGATGATGCGAAATATAATCTTCGCTCTCATAATATTTTGAAATATTAGAAGGAATAGGGGAGGTTTTGAAAACACCTTTTGTATCAGTTTCTACAATTTCAAATTCTTCTTGTGTAAGAAAATGGTCTTTAATTTTCATAAATTAATTCAAAGTTTTTAAACAAAAAGAACAATGAAAAATAACATTGTTCTTTGAAATGTTTCACGTGGAACATTTATAATTTTATCTTCCCAGATATATCAAAAGTACATTAATATCTGCAGGAGAAACTCCACTAATTCTTCCAGCTTGTGCAATAGTTTTAGGTTTTACTTTACCCATTTTTTGTTTAGCTTCAGCAGAAAGAGAAGTGATTTTTGAATAATCAAAATCTTCAGGTATTCTGATGGTTTCCAATCTATTCAATTTAGCAACATTTTCTTTTTCTTTTTCTATGTAACCTTTATATTTAATATTGATTTCAGCTTGTTCTCTTACTTCATCTGCATATGTAGAAGTGATTTCTTTTATAGCTTCAACAGCTTCTAATCTTTCCAAAGTCATATTTGGGCGAGTCAGGATTTGAGCTGCTCTGTAAGCTTGGTCAACAGGAGAGGATTCTATTGTTTCTAGAATTGGATTGATGATTCCTGGTTTGAGAGAAGTTTCTCTAAGGAAAGTCTCTAATTCATCACTTTTAGTAATTTTTTCTTCCACTTTTCTTAGTCTATCTTCTTTTGCTAAACCAAGATTATATGCCTTTTCAGTTAATCTGATATCCGCATTATCTTGTCTAAGAAGTAATCTATATTCAGCTCTGGAAGTGAACATTCTATAAGGTTCTTCTGTTCCTTTTGTAATCAAATCATCAATTAATACACCGATATAAGCTTCATCACGATTAAGAATGAATTCTCCTTTATCGTGAACTTTATTATGCGCATTGATTCCGGCAATTAAACCTTGTCCGGCAGCTTCTTCATAACCAGTTGTGCCATTGATTTGACCAGCGAAATAAAGGTTTTCAACCAGTTTTGTTTCTAATGTATGGTTTAGTTGGGTAGGAGGGAAGTAGTCGTATTCTATCGCATAACCAGGACGGAAAACCTTTACATTTTCAAAGCCTGGAATATGTTTCATAGCTTTGATTTGAACATCTTCCGGAAGAGAAGAACTGAATCCATTCACATAGATTTCTACAGTTTTCCAGCCTTCTGGTTCAACGAATAATTGATGTCTGTTCCGCTCTGCAAAACGATTGATTTTATCTTCAATACTTGGGCAATATCTTGGTCCTAAACTCTGAATTGTTCCGTTAAACATTGGACTTCTGTCAAATCCTTCTCGTAAAATATCATGTACAGTTTCGTTAGTATATACAATATGACAGCTTAATTGTTTGGTTAACTTAGGCGTATCTAAATAACTGAATTTCTGAGGATTTTCATCGCCTTTCTGTTCTTCCATTTTGGAATAATCGAGGCTTCTTCCATCCACACGTGGTGGTGTTCCTGTTTTCATTCTTCCGGCTTCAAAACCTAAAGAAACCAATTGTTCTGTAATTCCAAAAGCTCTAGGTTCTCCCATTCTTCCACCGCCTAATTGTTTATCTCCAACGTGAATCAATCCATTAAGGAAAGTTCCATTCGTTAGAACAACAGATTTGGCTTTGATTTCTATTCCAAGAGATGTTACAACGCCAGTAACCTTATTATTTTCAATAATCAACTGCTTTACCATATCCTGGAAAAAATCTAGATTAGGTGTGTTTTCTAAAGCTAATCGCCATTCTTCTGCAAACAACATTCTGTCATTCTGTGTTCTTGGAGACCACATTGCAGGACCTTTGGAAAGATTCAGCATCTTAAACTGAATGGCAGATTTATCCGCTACAATACCGGAATAGCCTCCCATTGCATCGATTTCTCTTACAATTTGTCCCTTTGCAATTCCACCCATTGCAGGATTACAGCTCATTTGTCCAATGGTTTGCATATTCATTGTGACAAGGAGCGTTTTTGAACCAAGATTGGCAGCAGCAGCAGCAGCCTCGCAACCTGCGTGACCTGCTCCAACTACAATTACGTCATATATTTCGTTTATCATATTCTATATTTTAAAGGTAATGTTTCACGTGGAACATTGACCATAATATTGAAACTAGCCCCGATTGACTCAATGTTTTTTAATTATTTTTTATTGAATCGTCGAAGTTCATTCTTCGCTTTGTAGCGATTACCCCGCAACTAGCTTTGGGAAAAGCATTGGCGTGAGGGGTATGAGCGGAAAGCGGGAAATAGCTCCTAAAAATTTTTAAACTGATTGATATAAAAATCTTCTTTTGCTCGCATTTGGGTTTGTTCTTCCTCGGTTTTATCCTTGTATCCGCAAAGATGAAGAATCCCGTGAGCCAAAACGCGATTGAATTCTGCTTCAAAGTTTTGGGATAGAGTAGAAGCGTTGTCCAAAATGCGCGGCAAAGATACGAAAATATCTCCCGAAATGGTTTTTCCCTTCACATAGTCAAATGTGATGATGTCTGTATAATAATCGTGGTCGAGATAATCCTGATTGACCTTGAGAAGATACTCGTCATCGCAAAAGATATAATTGATTTCGCCTAGCTTTTTGTTTTCCGTAAGAATCAAATTTTCCAGCCATTCAGAAGTTTTTGAATGGATTTCTACATTATCAATTTCTTCAAAAAAATAGTTTATCATATTTTTAAAACCAATGTCCTAAGATGACACTGAAAACGCCTTTATGTTTGTTAAGAGATTTGCTGAAGTTAACTTTTATCTGGCCAAAAGGAGATTTGTAACCAGCGGTGAGTCCGATAGAACTGTAATTGAGCTTGACAGCATCTTCAAATTTGATAGAGCTGAACATATTTGCAAAACTGAAATTCCCTATCAGGAAATAGTTTTTATTGAATCTCAATTGTAGATCATTGGAAGCAATGAATATATTATTATCTGTCAAAGATGCAAACGGATAACCAGCAAATTGTTTATAATTGACAATAGGCTGCTCAAAGATTCCACCGACTCTATATTGATAAAAAGAAGGTAAATTATCGCCAATCGTGATTCCGCCATACAGATTCAAACGGTAAGTAAACATTTTCGAGATATAGAAGTTCATCTTGATATCTGCTTTTATATTGATTGGCTTTTTCTCTAAATCCGAATTGAAAAGATCAATGATCTTCCCTTCAGCGTTAAGATAAAATCCTTTTGTCGGAAAATCGCGGTCGTTCTGTGTATCACTTTTTAAGAAAACATAAGGATTAAGATACTTTTCGATGATTTTATTCGTACCATTACTCTCACTTTCGAAATAATCATGACTCAAACCTCCGCCGATTGCAAATTTATCTTTCCAAACGGACTGAATAAAAACCTCATTTCTGAACCAGTCCCAAGTTTCGGTTGTATTATTGTCAAAATTTTTGAGGTTAAATGTCATTCCTGATGAATATAAACCAAAACCAGGAATATATCCGTTATCTATAAAGTAGTTGAAATAATATCTCGGATTATCTCCAATTACTACATCTAAAGACAAATTGGAGTTTCTAAATAACAAACGCTTTGCTGAATAATTGAGCAACAATCCGGTCTTGAAAACTTCGTCGTAATGGAGCCCAAATTTCAAAAAATGACGGGATTCATCCTCAGTGACATATAATTTGAGATAACTGCTGTTGTTTTCCTGAACAATATCGTAATTAATGAACTTATAATTGTTGGTTGCGTACAATTTATCAATCATCTTATTCACACTTCCATAAGTCTGCATAGAAGGCAGTTTAAGCCCCATTTTTCCACGAATGTAGTTGGATTTATAGATCCTTCCATTTTCTACAACAAGACTGTCTATTTTGTAAACGCTGGAATAAATTGGATTGATTGACGATCTTATTCTGTCAAAATTCCGTTTTGGTAATTTGTTAAGAATATCAACATATTTTTGTGCTTCAACATAACCACTGTCCAAGATTTTCCGTTTATCATCATAACTTGTAGCAGTCATTCCGGTAAGGTCCGGTTTGATATTGATATCTGTGTACTTATACTGGTTAAGTGTTTCCTTTTTGATGTTGATATCAATGATTTGATTAAGAATGGAAATAATGCTATTCAGATTCTCACGTTTTGCCAAAGGCTGATTGAGGTCAACACCAATAACAATATCAATTCCTTTATCTTTCAAAGGTTTTGAAGGAAAATTGACCGTCATCGCACCATCAACATAAATACTATCACCAACTTTCACAGGATCTAAAAGCGAAGGAAATGCGGAACTCGCCATAATAGACGAAACCAAATCGCCATTCTCAAAAATCTTCATCTGACCGCTTTCTATATTGGTTCCGATGCACATAAAAGGAATCGGAAGTTTGGAGAAATCATCAATATTTGAAACGTTTCTCAGAAGTTCTTTCAGCAGGTAAACATTTCTCTGACCGGTACTAATAGAAGAGGGAAATGTAATCTTTCCATTTTTCAAGGGAACGGTAAACAGATATTTATCAACACTTTTGTTGAAAAAACTGGTTTCCTGTCGGGTTTTTGGGTCGGTTATTAATGAGTAGAAATCGGTATCCATTACGATTTTTTCGATGTCTTTACCTGTATAACCAGCCGCATAAAGTCCACCGACAATTGCACCCATACTGGTTCCGGAGATATAATCGATTTTAACACCAAGAGAATCCAAAACTTTCAAAACACCAACGTGTGTAAATCCTTTTGCGCCACCTCCGGAAAGAGACAATCCAATTTTAGGATTTTTCGGAATGACAAGATTTTCCTTTATCTGAGAATAACACATCAGATAAGCTAAAAATGGAATCAGATAGAAGAGCTTCTTGATCATTGTTAATTTTTTATATAGATTCTTTTGACTCTGGGAGAAATTGAAGTTAATACTTCATAAGTAATGGTGCCACAATATTTTGCAAATTCTTCTAATGACGGATTAGAATTAAAAATTGTTACGGAATCGCCTTCTTTTGCATTTACATTATCTACATCAATCATCATCATATCCATACAGATGCTTCCGACAATTGGGCAAAGTTGATTGTTGATACCAATATTCCCGACCTTGTTTCCAATCAATCTCGGAATTCCGTCCGCATAACCAACAGGTATGGTGGCAATCTTTGTATCTTCTTCCGCTTTGAATCTTCTGCTATAACCAACAGATTCTCCAGTTTTTATATCAGAAATTTGAGAAATAACGGTTTTAAAACTGACTGAATGCTGAAGCTGCTTTTTAATTTCCGGGTTTGAAGTTTCTCCGATCATTCCGATTCCGATTCTTACCATATTATATTGATAGTCAGTGTAATTGGTAATTCCAGAAGAATTAAGGATATGTCGGATTGGCTCATAACCCAATTTATCAATCAAATGACTCGAATTTTTTTCAAAGGTTTTTAATTGATTCAATGTAAATTCTTTTTCTTCAGGCATATCAGAAGATGAGAGATGACTGAAAATACTTTGAACTTTGACATTCATAGCGTTTAATTTTTCAGTTAATTCATCTAATTCAAAATCCTTAAAACCAAGACGATGCATTCCTGTTTCTAATTTGATATGAATCGGATATTTCAGCTGATTTCCTGATTTTATCAATTGCTCATTGAATAATTCTAAAACTCGCAGACTGTAGATTTCCGGTTCCAGATTATATTCGATAACGCTGTCGTAACTGTGTTGTTCAGGATTCATAACAATAATCGGAGTTGTGATTCCTTTTTTTCTCAGTTCAACACCTTCATCTGCAAATGCAACACCAAGATAATCAATATGATGGTGCTGCAGAAATTCGGAAATCTCATAACTTCCTAATCCATAAGCATTGGCTTTTACCATTGCCATCATTTTGGTTTCGGGTTTTAATAATGATTTATGAAAATTAATGTTATGAAGAATCGCATTCAGATTGATTTCCAAAACTGTATCGTGTTTTCTGAGCTCAAGAATTTCCTTAATTTTTTCAATCTCGAATTTTCTTGCACCTTTCAGAAGAATAACCTGATTTTCTATATCGTTAATAACTTTACTATCAATAAATTGGTTGGTATTATTAAAAGTAAAAGTTTCGGAACTAAATATTTTATAAAATGAGCTTATTTCCTCTCCAATCAAAAAAACTTTATCAAAATTTTGTTCATTCACCAGCTCAGAAACTTCGGAATATAACTCTTGAGAATTCTCATTTGTATCAAGAATATCTGTAAGAATCAGAGATTTTTTTGGTTTGTTATATTCACCGATAAACTGAAACGCAATTTTCAAAGAATCTAAATCCAAATTATAAGAATCATTGATAATCAGATTATTTCTAATGCCTTCAATACTTTCCAGACGCATTTCAATCGCTTTGAGCGCATCGATTTTTTCTTTAATCTGAAGATTTGATAGCTTCAATTCTTTCAAAATTCCTATCAAAGCCAATACATTGGTTAATGTTGCCTCATCTCTTTGATTGATTGGAAGTGAGAATTCTTCTTCGAAATATTTGATTTTAATATCCTGAATTCGGTCATTAACATCAGAAACTATTGTGATGTCATTATTATTCTTTAATCCGTAAGATATTAATTTTTTACTTGAATATAATTGATTGATTAATTTGTCTGTCAATTCGTTATCAGAATTATAAAATATAATTTCTGAATGTTTGAACAGTTTTAATTTTTCTTGAATTAATTCTTCCTCGGAACTGAAATTAGCTGAGTGAGCAGTTCCAATATGTGTTAATAATCCAATCTTCGGGTGGAAAACATTTTCCTGTTTTTCCATTTCGTCAGGCTTGGAAATCCCAACTTCGAAAATTCCTAGTTCGTGTTTTCTATCGATTTGCAATAGTGACAGAGGTAAACCAATTTGAGAATTAAAACTCTTTGGGCTTTTAACTGTAACATATTCATTAGAAAGACATTGATACAGCCATTCTTTCAGAATTGTTTTTCCGTTACTTCCGGTTATTCCAATCGAATTGATGTCAGAATGTTCGAAATGGTATTTGGCAAGAGTCTGTAAAAATTCAACCGAATTTTTTGTAATGATTTGATTGATAGAAGAATTGTCAATTTGATGTTCAGTGATAATCGTATCAATTCCTTTTTCTATAACATTCTCTATATATTTTTGCCCGGAATTCTTTTTGGTATTGATCGCTAAAAACGCAGTATGTTTTGTAGAATAAATAGTCCTGCTGTCAAAAGCAATATTTTTGATTTTGATATCTTGATTTCCAATCACTTCAGAATCGGTAATTTCTGCAATTTCTTTTATTGTATAATTCATTGAATATCAAAAACTAAACTAATTAATTTCATTATTTTTATTCAAAACTTCATCCACAAAAATTCTTCTGCTCACAGCATCGTAAGCTTCGGTTTCTCCAAGTTCCACCAACTCTTTTCCTGCAGAAGTCCGCATAGAATAGTTGGCAAGATTTCCTGTTCTTCGGCAAATCGCGTGAACTTTGGTCACATACTCGGCTGTTGCCATTAGATTCGGCATTGGCCCAAACGGACGACCGAGAAAATCCATATCCAGACCGGCAATCACAACCCGGATTCCATTATTTGCTAATTGATTGGCTACGTCAACAATGCTTTCATCAAAAAACTGTGCTTCATCTATCGCTACTACATCACAATTAGAACCCAACAAAAGAATCTCGGAAGGACTTTCCACAGCCGTACTTCGGATTTTGGTCTGGTTGTGGGAAACGACATCTTCCTCAGAATAACGTGTGTCGATTTTTGGTTTGAAAATCTCCACATTTTGGCCGGCCATCTCCGCACGACGAAGCCTTCTGATGAGCTCTTCCGTCTTTCCAGAGAACATAGAACCGCAGATCACTTCCATCCAGCCGCTTTGTTTGGAATGATTAATTGTATTTTCTAAAAACATTATTAATTTAGCAAAAAATTGTTTTAAAATTTTTGTTTCAACACAAAAGGCACAAAATCAGTTTCTCTAATCAAAATTTTAAGACGCAGAAAGACATTTGTCAATTAATTTTGCGACTTAAAAAATGTTTGCTTGTAAAAAAATAGCACTTTTGCGATTAAAATTTACCGCATTCATAGATTAAAATAATTACAACAAAAACCTTTTGGGAACAAAATTGTTCTTAAATTTATATTCATCAAATTTAAGTAAAAATTAATAAGATATATTATGCAAAATTGGAGGGAATCATACGAGAAAATTTTCGGAGAGATGAAGAATCTTTTGTCAGAATTATCAAAATCTGATAGTTATGAAGAGATTTTGGCGAAAGAAAATGAAATCAATCAGCTTTATCAAAAATTTTCTTTTCTTAAGGTTTCTCAGAATTTTGATATTTTGCCAACCGAATTCAAACTATTGCAAACGATTGAAAATCAGAATTTAAACACTAATTCTGATTTGTTATTGGTTGAAGAATTTGAAGATGAAAATAAGGTTGCAGAAATTATTGTAGAAGAGACAGAAACGCAAGATATTTTCGCGAATGTTTCGGAAGTGGAAGAAGTTCATTCTTTTGCCGAGATTGATTCTCAGGAAGATTCGGTGGAAGAAATTATTTCTGAAGATAACATTGAGAAGATTCATCAACCGGAAGAAATTATTGAACAAGAGGGAGAGATCTCAAATGAAGAATTAATTGAATCAATTTCAGAACCCGAAATTGTTAATGAGATTGAAGCTCAAAATTATCACGAAGAAATAGTTGAAGCCGTCGAGGAAATCGAAGCTGAGGAAGAAAAACTGTTAGAAGAACCGGCTGAAAAACTTGAACCGATGCAGGACAGCCAGTTTTCTTTTGCAATGACAAAAGATGAATCAAATGCGGAAAATTCTCAGGATGATTATGAAGCAAGATTGGCTGAGAAAGAAGCGAAACTAAAGGAACTGGAGGAAAACAGACGAAAAATTGTAGAATTTTCGAAGGAAAATACACAACCTAAAGAAAAATCTCAGGAAGTCTACGAATCACAGACTCAGGAAGAACATCATGATAAAAAATTCAAATTGGCTCACATCAAAGGTTTGAAAATTGCAAAATCTTTGTTTGATGATGACCATTTGGAAGAGGTTGAGAAACAAGCTCCTGTTCAAAATTCCGGAAGTCTTCTGAAAAATAATGTGCCGACAGATTATATGGAAGCGCCAAAACCAAAACCGGAATTCAAGCTTGATCTGAATGACAGAATTGCATTTTCTCAATATCTTTTTGGTGGAAGCCAAAGTGACCTGAATCAGGTCGTTTCTGTTCTGAATTCTTTTAATTCTTTGGATAAAGCTCAGGAGTATTTAAGTGATATTTATTACGAAAGAGACTGGAAGAAAGTTGATAATTATGCGCAAAGACTTTGGACTTTGGTAGAAAACAGGTTTTTGTAGATGAGCGGCATTCTTTATTTTGTTCCGACACCTGTTGGAAATCTGGAAGATATGACTTTCCGGGCTGTGAAGATTCTGAAAGAAGTCGATTATATTTTGTGTGAGGATACTCGAACTTCCGGCGTCCTTCTTAAGCATTACGAGATATCCAAACCTCTGAAATCCTATCATTTACATAACGAACATCAGGCGACTGACAGAGTTGTTCAGGATTTGGAAAACGGGCAGAATATTGCTATTATTACAGATGCGGGAACACCGGGAATTTCTGATCCGGGTTATCTTTTAGCGAAAGCCTGTGCAGACAAAAATCTGGAAATGATTTGTTTGCCAGGTGCAACGGCCTTGATTCCGGCTTTAGTTGTTTCAGGTTTACCAAATAACGAATTTCTTTTTGCCGGATTTCTTCCTCAGAAAAAGGGAAGGCAAACCAAATTGAAACAATTAGCTGAAGAAAAGAAAACAATTGTTCTTTACGAAAGTCCGCATAAAATCAATACAACACTTGAACAAATCAAAGAATTCTTCGGAGAGGAAACAAAAGTGAGCCTGAGCAGGGAAATTTCCAAAAAGTTCGAAGAAACTAAACGTGGAACAATCAATGAGTTAATTGAATTCTCGAAAAGCAAAACTTTGAAAGGTGAAATTGTTCTGATCATAAATAATTCTTAAAGTATTATTTTTGCCATAACAAATTTAGAAAACATTATAAAAATATATGGGATTACTACAAGGTAAAGTTGCAATCATCACTGGTGCAACGCGTGGAATCGGAAGAGGAATTGCAGAAGTTTTTGCCAAAGAAGGTGCAAAGATCGCATTCACTTATGCTGGTTCTGTTGAAAAAGCTAAAGAATTAGAATCAGAATTAAGCAAAATAACACAAATCAAGGGCTATCAATCAGACGCTTCGGATTATGACGCTGCTCAAAAATTGGTTGAGGATGTTTTGGCAGAGTTCGGAACTATCGATATTTTGGTAAATAACGCAGGAATCACTAGAGATAACTTGATGTTGAGAATGTCAAAAGAAGATTGGGACACGATTATCAAAGTTAATTTGGACTCAGTTTTCAACTTGACAAAAGCCGTTATCAAGCCGATGATGAAAGCAAAATCCGGTTCAATCATCAATATGACCTCGGTTGTAGGCGTGAAAGGAAATGCTGGACAAGCCAATTATGCCGCTTCAAAAGCCGGAGCCATTGGTTTTACGAAGTCGATCGCCTTGGAATTAGGTTCAAGAAATATCCGTTGCAACGCCATCGCACCAGGTTTCATAGAAACTGAAATGACGGCTGCTTTGGACGAAAAAACGGTTCAGGGATGGAGAGACGGAATCCCAATGAAAAGAGGAGGACAGCCTGCAGATGTTGCCAATGCGTGTGTTTTCTTCGCAAGTGAATTATCTTCTTACGTTACAGGTCAGGTTCTGAATGTTGACGGCGGAATGTTAACTTAATTAAAAGAATACCAATTATTTATAAAGCTTTTTGTTCACTATGCAAAAAGCTTTTTTTATAGAAATTATGACAATCGATTTTCCTGTGACATTTCAGATTTTTGGAAAAACAGTTTTAGCACATCCTGTGTTTGAAACTGTTGGGATTTTTCTGGCAATGCGTTATTACTTTTATCTGAAAAGAAAATCACCGGAGAAAATGCCGCTAAGCCAATCATTAGCTATATTAATCGGTGCGACAGCTGGTGCACTGATTGGTTCAAAAATAATAGGGAACTTAGAAAAGCCAAACATACTTTTCGGGCAAGAGTTTTCATTCGTAAGGTTTTGGACCAGCAATACCATTACAGGTGGTTTAGCATTTGGATTGATTGGTGTAGAATTGGCAAAAAAGATTGTTGGCCATAAGCAGAGCACAGGAGACCTTATAGTTTTCCCTTTGTTGCTGGCTATGATTATTGGCAGAATAGGTTGTTTTTTTACGGGAATCTATGAAGAAACCTATGGACTTCCTACAAATTCTATTTTTGGGATGCATCTCGGAGACCGATATTTGCGGCATCCTGTGGCATTATATGAGATTATCTTTTTATTATTGTTAGGATTTGTAATTTTCAAACTGAAGAATACCAAGAGATTGGTTTCCGGGTTTTTGTTCCAGTTTTTTATGCTGAATTACTTTTTATTTAGGTTTTTCTTAGATTTTATAAAGCCTCATGACAATTTATTTTTGAACCTAGGAACAATCCAGATTCTTAGTTTGTTAATGATTTTTTATTACATTTATGAAATTAAAAAATCAATTAGAATTATGAAAAGCACTATAGCAAATCATGGATAATGGGACTACAACGATTACATTCTTTGGAATAGCACTTTTGGTCATTATTTTGGTAATCAGTTTTTTAAGTTTGTTTAATGTATCTAAAAAAAAGGAAAAGACCTCTACACAATCTATTTTTTTTAAGCTGTTTATCATCTTTTCATTAGGTATAATCCTTTTTATTTTGCTTTGTACATTAGCATTAGGATTGCTTTGCAAATGAGACTTTACATATGACAAAATTTGATATACCACAAAAACATTAAGCTATATGATAATGTTAACTATTTTGGAAGTTGGCAACCTCGGTGGTTTAGTAGCAATGATTATTGGTATTATACTGATAGTTGCTTTTATGATTTCCCTGTTTATAACAGTATTTGTAAAGTTAATTTATGAATCCAAAGACGGACGTAAGTTTTCCAAATCACAGTTTTGGCAGACCATGCTGATATGCCTGGTAATTTGTGGGCTAATAAGCGGAATTATTTGTGG
Source organism: Epilithonimonas pallida (assembly GCF_900182975.1). Taxonomy (NCBI): domain Bacteria; kingdom Pseudomonadati; phylum Bacteroidota; class Flavobacteriia; order Flavobacteriales; family Weeksellaceae; genus Epilithonimonas; species Epilithonimonas pallida. Next base: position 358,722 of record NZ_FXUO01000002.1, read on the forward strand.
AGGAATGTAAAAAAAAAATTATGCCGGTAAGAAATTATACCTATTACGATTATACGATCAGTCTTTGCCCGGAATGTCTCAAAAGAGTCGGAGCAAAGATCATTATTGAAGATGAGGCCGTTTTTATGACGAAAAGATGTCCTGATCATGGATTTTTTAAAACTAAAATTGCATCCGATGTTCATTATTACAAAAACATCAGAAATTATAATAAAGCTTCGGAAATGCCGCATCATTTTGGAACAGACGTGGAATATGGCTGTCCTTACGATTGTGGTTTATGTGTTGATCATGAGCAACATAGCTGCCTTTCTATTGTGGAAGTTACAGATCGTTGTAATTTAACTTGCCCAACCTGTTACGCCATGTCTTCACCGCATTACGGAAGCCACAGAAGTCTGGAAGAAATTGAAGCAATGTTTGATATTATCGTGAAAAATGAGGGTGAACCCGATGTTGTTCAAATTAGTGGAGGAGAGCCGACAATTCATCCTGAGTTTTTCAAAATAATGGATATTGCCAAGTCAAAACCGATCAAACATTTAATGCTGAACACTAATGGTGTGAGAATTGCAAACGATCCGGGTTTTGCAGAAAAATTAGCAACTTACGCTCCTGAATTTGAGATTTATCTTCAGTTTGATTCTTTTAAACCTGAAGTTCTGGAAGATTTTCGGGGAAAAGATCTTACGGATGTCAGAATGAAAGCTTTGGAGAAATTAAATGCTTTAAATCTTTCGACAACACTCGTCATTGTTCTCCAAAAAGATAAAAATATTGACGAAATCGGGAAGATTATCGATTTTGCTTTAAAACAGAAATGTGTCCGTGGAATTACTTTTCAGCCTGTCGAAATTGCAGGAAGAAACCGCGAAGATTCTGCCCACGAAAAAATAACATTGACGGAAGTTCGGCAGGAAATTCTGAACCAGTTTCCGCTGCTGAATTCGGATGATATTATTCCGGTGCCATGTAATCCCGATGCTTTGGCGATGGGCTATATTTTAAAACTTGAAGGAGAAACGATTCCTTTGACGCGATATATTAATCCTGCCGATCTACTGAATAATGAAACCAGAAATACGATTGTTTACGAACAGGACACCGGATTGCAGATGCAGCTTTTAGATATCTTTAGCACGGGAATTTCCGTAGATAAAGTTCAGCCAAAAGTCAATCAACTATTGTGTTGTCTGCCGGAAGTTTCTGCTCCGAATTTGGATTATGATAATTTGTTCAGAATTATTATTATGAATTTTATGGATGCTCATGATTTTGATGTTCGTGCCGTGAAAAAATCCTGCGTTCATATCGTCAATAAAGATTTAAAATTGATTCCTTTTGAGACGATGAATCTTTTTTACCGTGATAATAAGAGTAAATATTTGGAGGAGTTACGGAAAGAGGATAGGGTTTTGTTTTAAATTATTTAATAATGACCATCAACGAAAAGAAGTATAACAATATTTTACTGGTCTTCGCTTTGGAATCTGAAGCTGGAAAAGAGTTTGAAGATTACAATAAAGTCTTTGTAGGCATAGGAAAAGTCAAGGCGACTTATAACCTTACAAAAGCCATTCACGAAATTAATCCGGATTTGATTATTAATCTCGGAACTGCCGGAAGTACAACTTTTGACCGAGGAAGCGTTGTTAATTGCAGTCGTTTTATTCAGAGAGATATGGATGTCAGAGCTTTGGGTTTTCAAAAGTTTGAAACACCGTTTTCAGATGAATCGATTGTTTTAGAATACGGACTGAACATTAAAAATCTCCCAAACGGTATCTGTGGTTCCGGCGACCAATTCGAAATGGAACATATCAATCCGGAATATAATGTCATCGATATGGAAGCTTTTGCATTGGCGAAAGTTGCAGAGCAGGAAGGAATCGATTTTCTTTGTTTGAAATATATTTCTGACGGCGCAGACGGAAATGCTGCTGATGATTGGGCGCTGGAAGTCAAAAAAGCGTCGATCGCATTAAAAAAAGAATTAGATAATCTTTAAAAAAACCAGCCGAATTTGGCTGGTTTTCTTTATTTTTCATTTAAAACTTTCTCATAAAACTTCTTGACCTGCAAATCTCCAAAACCAAAAATCCCTAATTCTTCCTGAAACTTTTTAAAAACCGAATCAAAATCTCTTAAGCCGTTTTCAATTTGTTTTCTAATGAAGACTTCCGGTTTAATATTGATATAAGCATCAATAATTTCACTCAAATGATGAAAGCAACCAGATTGATTTTTGGATAATTGTTGTAATGAACGGATGTCATTATTCTGATAAGCATTCAAAAGATTTAGAGCTAATTTGATATCATTTTCATTAAATAAAACTTTGAATTTCAAGGATTCTTCCAAAGGATTATCTGAATTTGAAAAACCCTTCCAATGACTTTCTGCATTTGTTGTCGGGAAAACGCGATAGATTTTTAAATCATTAATTTTTGAAAGCAATGAAATACAAAACCACAAATTAACCTGGCAAAACAGATCATCTTCAAACCAAAGATTAACTTCAGAACCTTCAGGAATATTCAGAATCTTTTCAAACTCAGAAACCGATTTTTGATAATAACTTTCCTTGGAAACTTTGTAATCTTCGGAAATTGATTTGGCTCTGATTTTCCAAAACGCTTCCAAAGAATCAGCTTTCAAATCGCCATAAACCAAGGCTTCCCGACAAACGATAATTTCGCCTTTGATTGAAGTTTTCCTCAAATCTTCAGCAAGAAAATCGCCATTAGCTATGTGAAAAATATTTTTCAAAATTTATCCGTTAAAAATCTGATTCTCTTGCTCTTGTACGCGTATAAAGGTGGTTCGCTTAGAAAGTTCTTTCAACTTCGCAGCCCCAACATAAGTACACGTTGAACGAACGCCGCCTAAGATATCTTTTACAGTTTCCGCAACCGGACCTTTATAAGGAACTTTCACGGTTTTACCTTCTGAAGCACGATATTCTGCAACACCTCCGGAATGTTTATCCATAGCTGTTTGAGAACTCATTCCGTAAAAAAGCCTGAATTTTTTTCCATTTTCTTCTACGATTTCACCGCCACTTTCGTCGTGTCCGGCAAACATCCCGCCCAGCATTACGAAATCTGCACCGCCACCAAAAGCCTTCGCCACATCTCCGGGAACTTTACAACCACCGTCGCCGATGATTTGGCCGCCCAAACCGTGTGCTGCATCCGCACATTCGATGATTGCGGAAAGTTGTGGATAGCCAACGCCGGTTTTTACACGAGTCGTGCAAACCGAACCTGGACCAATCCCTACTTTGATGATATCAGCACCAGCAAGAATCAGTTCTTCTACCATTTCGCCGGTTACAACGTTGCCTGCCATAATGATTTTATCCGGGAAATTCTGACGTGCTTTTTTCACAAATTCCACAAAATGCTCGGAATAACCATTGGCAACATCAATACACAAAAACTGAATTTTCGGATTGGCGTCCAAAATTGTTTTGATCTTCTCCTCGTCCGCTTTTCCGGTTCCGGTGCTCAGGGCAATGTATTGGTAGAAGTCAACGCTTTTATCTTTCAGGAAATCAGACCATTGCTGTACAGAATAATGTTTGTGAACAGCAGTAATGATTTTGTCCTTGTAAAGCGCTTCCGCCATTTCGAATGTCCCGACGGTGTCCATATTGGCCGCTATCAATGGAACGCCGCTCCATTTTTTCTGAGTATGTAGAAAAGTGAATTCTCTTTCTATAGTAACTTCTGAACGGGATTTGAGTGTGGAACGCTTCGGACGAAACATCACATCTTTGAACCCTAACTTGATTTCGTTTTCTATTCGCATACATCAAAATTAGCATTTATTTTTTTGAATTGGGATGATATTGAAACTGATTTTTGCCTTAAATTATAAATCAATATTTGTCATTCCGTAGGAATCTCAATAGTCTGGATTCCTACGGAATGACAGTCTTTGTGGCTATAATCTACTATATTTTATGTTGAAACTTGCAGCCCGGCTTGAGCGGAAATCCTTTTTACGCAACGAAGTGGAGTGAAAAGATTGGGAGCGGAAGACGGATACAGCTGCCAAAATAATCAATAAAGAATCTCTATTTTTGTGATTGTGAAACATCTTGTCATTATTGGTCTTGTTATTCCGGAGCCGGCTTCTACTGCAGCAGGTCACAGAATGATGCAGCTTATCCGATTGTTCTCGGAAGCAAATTATAAAATCACGTTTATGACGGCTTCCAACAACATCGAATTCTCAGAAAAAATCGAGATCCAAAAAATCGAAATCAATAACGAAAGTTTTGATGAAAAAATAAAAAAACTCAATCCTGATATTGTGCTTTTTGACCGTTATGTAACCGAAGAACAATTTGGCTGGCGGGTTTCTGAGAATTGTCCCAATGCTTTGAAAATCATTGATACAGAAGATTTGCATTTCCTTAGAGAAGCGAGACGGAAAGCTTTTGTTGAGAAAAGGGAAGTTAGTAATGAAGATCTTGTTAATGATGTTTTCAAGAGAGAAATCGCATCGATTTTGCGTTGTGATTTGTCATTGATTATTTCGGAATTTGAGTTTCAGTTGTTGAAGGAGAAATTTAAAATCAATCCTGATATTCTGTTTTACATTCCGTTTTTGACTGAAAAGATTGAGAAAAATAAGACTGCTTTTCAAGAAAGACAACATTTTGTAAGTATCGGAAATTTCTTACACGAACCCAATTGGCAAACGGTTCTGAAACTGAAATCCATTTGGAAATCAATCCGGAAACAACTTCCGGAAGCTGAACTTCATATTTATGGTGCCTATGCTTCTGAGAAAGTTTATCAACTGCATAATGATAAAGAAGGTTTTTTGGTAAAAGGAAGAGTAGACGATGTTGAATCACTTTTTAATGAATACAAAGTTTTGTTGGCTCCGATTCCGTTTGGGGCAGGTTTGAAAGGTAAACTTTGGGAAAGTATGAAATTTGGTTTGCCGAATGTTACAAGTTCTATTGGTGCAGAGGCAATGCACAAAGATTTGCCTTGGAATGGTTTTATTGATGATTCTGATGAAAAATTTGTAGAAAAAGCAATTGAATTATATCAAAATGAATCAGTTTGGAAGCAGGCTAATGAAAATGCTTTTGAGATTTTGAATGAAGTTTTTGATAAGAAGTTATATGTTAATCAGTTTTGGGAAAAAATTTCTAAAATTGAGAATCATCTGGAAAATCATCGGACAGAAAATTATCTCGGAAAAATCCTACAACATCATCAATTGAATTCGACAAAATATATGAGTCGGTGGATTGAACAGAAAAATAAGAAGTAAACTAATCGATTATGAAAATTTGTAAGAACTGTGGTCATCGTTTTGAAGGAAAATTTTGTAACAATTGTGGTCAAACAGCTGAGACAAAGCTAATTAATTATCATTATCTCAGGCATCAGTTGACGCACAGCCTTTTTCATATTGATGCAGGACTGTTATATACTTCCAAGCAATTGTTTCTGCGACCAGGACATACAATCCGCGAATATCTGGAAGGAAAAAGAGTGAGTCATATCAAACCATTTTCTTTTGTTCTGATATTGACAGGGTTTTATATTTTGCTTTGCCATTGGTTTGGTATTAATCTGTTTTCAGCTTCGGAAGAGTCATTAAAATCTGACATTGGTTATGGGAAATCTTTGAACCTTGATGAATGGTTTTTGTCACATTTCAGTTGGGTAACTTTGGTGACTATTCCTTTGTACACGATGGGAACCTGGATTTGCTTTCATAACAAAGGTTACAATTTTGTGGAATACCTTGTTCTGAATACTTACAAAGCCGGTCAAAGGCTGATTGTTCAGATTGTCTTTTTACCGTTTATTTTCCTGGTCAAGCATTCTCTCAATATTGGAACTGTTATGCTGATTGTTTATTTGATTGATTTGGGATTGCACTTTTGGACAAATCTCCAGTTTTTCAAACCAATGAAACCGATAAATATTATTATGCGGTCAATTTTCAGTCATTTGATTATGACTATTTTGGTTGGATTAGCGGTTTTAATCTTTATAGTTGTGATGTCATTATAAATTAATCGAATTATGAAACAGAAACTGGCATTATTTCTTGCGATTTTAGGATGGATAGCGGTTGTCCTGCAGTTTTATCTGATGATGGAATCAAGAACCATTTCCAGGCTTGAATCTGTCATTCGGTTTTTCAGTTACTTCACGATTTTGACTAATATGATTTTAGCGATTTCATTTTCTGTTCAGACGTTCGAAAAGGAGACAATCAGGATTTTAACACCTATTACTGTTTACATCACCATTGTTGGCTTGGTCTATCAGATTCTTTTGAGACACACTTGGAGCCCGACAGGACTTCAAATGATTGTTGATGAATTATTACATTCCGTCATTCCAGGATTAGCGATTCTTTATTGGTATTTGTATGAGGATAATAAGCTTAATTATCATCAAATTCCGAAATGGTTGATATTTCCTTTGGTGTATTTGTTTTACATACTCATTCGTGGATATTATTCAGGTTTTTATCCTTATCCGTTTGTGGATGTATCAAAATTCGGATTGAATCAGGTATTCATTAATTCCGGGCTTTTAATCGTAGTGTTTATTTTATTCTGCGTCCTTTTTGTTTGGATAAGAAACCGAAATCTAAAGTGAGAAATAAATAGATTTTAAAGAAAACAAGAAGTACAAAAAACAAAAAAACCACCACATTTCTGTGATGGTTTTGCTCCTCCTGCTGGGCTCGAACCAGCGACCCTCTGATTAACAGTCAGATGCTCTAACCAACTGAGCTAAGGAGGAATGTCCTTTGTTTTAAGTGGTGCAAATATAATAGCATTTTACATTATCCACCAAATTTTTCAAGAACTTTTTTTAATTTTTTTGACTCAGAAATTGAGCGATGACTTTAACTATATCATTTCCAAATATTAACACCATGAGTCCTAATAAGAAAATGACACCAATCATTTGCGCATTTTCCAAGATTTTCTGTGGAACCGGCTTTCCGGTGATGATTTCCCACAATGTAAACAAGACGTGGCCACCATCTAATCCTGGAATTGGAATCAAGTTAAGGAATGCCAACCAAACAGAGAACATTGCTGTAAAGCCCCAGAAAAACTCCCAATCGATTGAAAGGCTTCCATCCTTGCTTTTTTCAACGTGCATATTGTTTACGATAGCAATAGGACCTCCAACCTTTTTATAACCTTGTGTTTTGGTATTAAAGATGATTTTAAACTGCTTCACCTGCATTGTTAAAACATCAATAGTTCTTTTAAAACCTCTTGGGATGGCTTCCAGGAAAGAATAATTCTTCGTTGTCTCGCTTTTGTTCAGATAACTTTGAGCCAATTGAAAGTTGGGACCAAATCCTAATTTTCCTTCCGGAGTTGCCTTGGCTTTGATTGTAATGGGCTGATCATTTCTGATAATATCCAAACTGATTTCTCCGCCTTTATTTGCCTTTAAAGCATCTGTAACTTGATCGTATAATTCCGTTTTCTGTCCGTTTACACCAACAATTTTGTCTCCTTTTTTCAACCCTGCTTTTATTGCTGGCATATTTGGGGTTAAACTATCAACCACAGCCGGGAAACGGTTCATAAAATAAAGCTTCGCTTCGTTAGCGTGCAAAACTTCAGCTACACCATCTTCATTGATTGGGAAAGTCACTTCTTTTCCATCTCTTAGAACAGTAACATTATCAGCAAAAAGCATATTAATGGTTGAGGTTTCCATTCTTTCTGCAGATTTTCCGTCTATTTTCAGGATTTTATCTCCTGTTTCCAAGCCCATTTTTTTACCGGCATCAGAAACTGCGATTCCATTCTCGAATTTCGCATTATCGTGATAAGTTTCTCCGGTGAAGTAAGACAAGCAAGAGTAGATTAACCAGGCTAAAAAGAAATTAACCGTTACACCCCCCAACATAATAATGAGTCTCTGCCAAGCCGGTTTTGCGCGGAACTCCCAAGGCTCAGCCGGTTTTGAAAGCTGAGCCGTATCCATACTTTCGTCCACCATTCCGGCGATTTTCACATAACCGCCCATCGGGATCCAGCCAATTCCGTATTTCACACCTTCGTGTTTTCTCCAATCGCTGTCCGGTAGTTTGGAAACGTCGATCGGCTGTGTTATTTTTTTGCCGTTGATTTCAACCTCTTCATCCGTAGGCTGATTTTTAGAAAAGAATTTATATTGCCATTTTCCATTGATTTTCTTCATTGCGAAGATGGAAAAATAAGGGTCAAAGAATAAAAAGAATTTGTCTACTTTGGTTTTAAACCATTTCGCCGGCAGAAAGTGCCCGATTTCGTGTAAAGTTACAAGGATAGAAATGCTCAGGATAAACTGAAATATCTTTAATGCTAATTCCATTAATACGTTTTAAAATTATAGTTGTCAAAGGTAATCATTTAGTCAGAAACTATACCAATGTAAAAATCAGCCTTTTCTCTGCCAAAATAACACTTAATGATAATGATGATTTGGGCAGCTATTTCCGCCTTCCGCTCCCAATCTTTTTTGCACGAAGATTCCACATAAAATAGAACATTTGTATAAGCAAAAAAGGATTTCCGCTCAAGTCGGGCTGCGAGCGATTCAACGGTAAATCAAAAGTGTAAATATTAGATAGAAATCCTTAATTTTAAATCAAATTAAAAATGAAATTATGTCAAATATCGAGATGATAATCGAAGAGCGTGCTGCGGATATTGGTAACTTTTTGGTTGGCAGATTGTTGCCATTTTCTCAGAAGAGAAGTGTTGGACCATTTGTTTTTATTGATCATATGGGACCGGCTGCGCTCAAAGATTACGAAAATATGGATGTTCCGCCGCATCCGCATATTGGGCTTTCCACTCTGACATTCTTGTTCGAAGGGAGCATTATGCACAGAGATTCCATCGGAACAGAAATCGAAATCAAAGAAGGTGCTGTCAATTGGATGACCGCCGGAAAAGGTGTCGCCCATTCTGAAAGAACGCCAGAATACCTAAGAACCACCGACAAACATCTTCACGGATTGCAGATTTGGGTTGCACTTCCAAAAGAATTGGAAACAATGGAACCCGAGTTTTTCCACATCAACAAAGAAGATATCCCACATTGGATAGACAATGGGGTAAATTATAAACTGATAGCTGGCGAAATCCTTGGACGTAAATCTCCCGTTCCTGTTTATTCGCCATTGTATTTTTTGGAAGTCAAAAATACACTTCAGGAAGACCGCGAAATTGTTCTCGGCGATTATCTTTTCGGAGAATCTTCCCTATACATTTTGGAGGGTAATATTGAAAGCGAAGGCAATCTTTATAACCCGAAACACATCCTGATTGCGAAAGATTCCAAACTTTGCCATTTTACCTTAAAACCGGATTCTACAGTTTATATTTTTGGCGGAGAACCGTTTCCGGAACCCAGATATATCTATTGGAATTTCGTTGGAACTTCCAGAGAAATCATAGAAGACGCCAAAACTAGATGGACAAACCACGAGTTTCCAAAAGTCATTAATGACGATGGCTACGTTCCGCTTCCGCCACAGAATAAAAATATTAAATTAAAAGAATAGATAATAAAAGCATTTCGGTATTTCGGAATGCTTTTCTTTTTTATTGATTAAATTAAAAATTACATTTCCGATGTAATAAAAGCTTTTCTTTAGTTGTTACATTAATAACTAAAAAAATAGTTATAAAATGAAAAAACTACATTTAATCTTGCTTCTGCTTTTATCAATAAGCACTTTTGCACAAACTGTGAATGACTTAAACAACAGAAACAAATCGAAAAAAGAATCGGTGTATGCCAATCAAATTGATTCTGTAATGGCGAAATCTTATGAGAGAGGTTTATTCAACGGAAATGTCCTTGTCGCTAAAAACAACAAAATCATCTATCAAAAATCATTCGGATTTACAGATGAAACGAAGCAAACGCTTTTAAATAAAAAATCGATATTTAACATTGGTTCTATTGCAAAGGAATTTAATGCGGTTTCTATAATGATTTTATTAGAGCGTGGTCTTCTCGATCTTGATGACCCGATTTCCAAATTTAATTTAGGATTACCAAAATGGGCAGAGAAAGTTACCATCCGTCATTTGATTAATTATGCCAGTGGGATTCCTAGGATAGAAAATGGGTTAATAGCCCCGAAAAATGATGATGAGGCGTGGAAGATTTTGCGAAGTAATGATAGCCTATTATTCGAACCGGGAACCAGTTACAGGTATGATAATGGTAACGTTTTCTTGCAAAGAAGAATCATTGAAAAGGTAACCGGAATGTCATTTGAGGAATTCGTTTCTAAAAATATAATTAAGCCATTAAAAATGACCAACTCGGTATTTGATCCCAAATCGGGATATAAAAACCGAACGTATTGTTATGATATGGACTATGTCAGATGCCCGGAAATGCAATTTATTAGCGGCTGGCTTTGGGTAGATATCAATGATCTCTATAAATGGATTGAAGCGCTTAATTCTAATCGATTAATATCCAAAGAATCCTTCCAAACTCTGTTGAATAATCCATACGCCAAAGACGAAGGCGGATCTCTTGGCAGATATTTTGAAAAAGAAGAACTGCAAAGACATAATGGTGTGTCTTATAAATTCGAATCGATTTTTTTAAATGATCTTAAAAATAATATCACGATAATTCTGGTTTCCAATAACCTCAATAGAGTTTGGGATTTAGGACATATTATACATAAATTGATGTTAGGAAAAGAGTACGAAATTCCTAAAAAATCTGTTTATCAAGCGATAAGAAAAGAAGCTGTCAATGACGTCAATAAAGCGATAGAAACCTATTATTTACTTAAGAAAAATTCTAAAAATGAATACAGTTTTGAGAATCCTGGAGAACTTAATAAATTGGGATATGAATTATTAAGACTCGGCAAAAACAATGAATCCATAACCATATTCAAATTGGCTACCAATGAGTTTCCTAAAGATGCTAATATTTTCGATAGTTTGGGAGAAGCTTATTTTACTAATAAACAATATGATTTAGCATTAGAAAGTTATAAAAAAGCGATTGGTCTTGGTGGAACAAACGGGAATGCAGAAAAGATGATAGAGAAAATCGAGAAAGAAATCGGGAAGTAAAATTTTCAAATTAATAAAACAAAAAAGCATTCCAGATTCTGAAATGCTTTTTTTATTGAGTTGTAATTGAGTTTAGAATGAATAAGAAACCCCGAAACTTCCATTGTTTCCAGCTTCTATAAAAGCGCCCCAGTTCTCTGTGAAAAAATATCTTGCGCCAAGATAAACGCCCAAACCGAAGTTTCTGCCCGCTACACCAATATTTAAACCAGGATAAACATCGATTTCTGATGGTAATGCCAAAGCTTCCTGCAAATGGAATCCGATACGTCCAAAAATAAAAGGATTGTCTTCGTCTTCATTAAAATAAACATTAGCACCACCACCAACAGAGATGAGGTTAGAAAGTCCATAATCATAACTTGCAGTAGGTCCGGTTCCAAATCCCCAAACATTAATTCCCGCTTGTGCTTTTTGGTCACCTGCACCTTTCCAGGCTTGAGCATAAGACAAAACGCCAGCCAACAAACCCATTGTCAATAGCAATTTTTTCATAATTTATCGATTGAATTTAAAAATGGTTTTTCATATCAAAAATAAAACCACTATGTAAAAAACGACCGTAGTATTATTTTATTATTCCGGATCTTTTCTGCTTTGATTCCCGAAAGACATCAACAAATAAAACAAAAACGGCAGAATGAAAATACTTCCCAGAAGAAGTGCCCAACCCAAAGCTTCAATAGTTTTCGGCGCTGCACTTTCATCAAACAAAGAAAGATGACCACCGTTGGCAAAAAGAATGATATTAGGATTGTGCTGATAAGTGGCAGCAACAAGAATCATAATGATTTGAAATCCACCATAAATTCTGACCAACAGAAAATGACCTTTCTTGATGGCCTCGTTGGTAAACAATAAACTGATTGTTGCCAGTGTTATGGCGATAATTCCCAAAGCTTTTGAGAAAATCCATTTTAATAAAGGGATGTCAGAATAATGAGCGCTTACAAAAACTAAAACGCCCGTTACGACTACATAAATAGCTGTTTCTCTTGCCTTTTTTTTCATAATTGGCAGCGCATCACTGAATCTCGCTTCGTGAAGAGAAAACAACGAGGCCAGATAAGCACAAAGCGAAACGGTGAAAAATCCTACACAAACTCCGAAAGGATTCAGCCAACTGAAAATGTACAAACTCAGAAAATCTTTTGCTTCAGGATCTATCGAGCCAGAAATCGTTGCCGCTGCAATAATTCCTAAAAAAAATGGCGTCAACAAGCTTGAATAAAAGAAAATCTGTGCATATAATTTTTGCCAGTTATCCTCAACAGCATCATAATTTCTGAATGTAAAAGCGGTTCCTCTTGCGATAATCCCAATCAGCATCAAAACCAAAGGAATATGAAGATAGGTTGAAACGGTTGTGTAAATCGTAGGAAAACCGACAAATAATACCACGACTGCAATAATCAGCCACATATGATTCGCTTCCCAAATTGGTGCGATAGATTTGGACATTATCTTTTTCGTTTGGTTACGATAAGATTTTTTGGAAAATAATTCGATAATCCCAGCTCCGAAATCTGCACCACCTGTAATCACATACAAACAAATTGAAACCCAGAGAAATGCAATAACTACGTAAATCATTATTTCTTATTTTTAGGATTATAATTAGGGTCAGTAGGGTCGTATAATTTCGGTACCATCTTGAGCTGTCTCAATAACAAGAAGATGATAATTAATGATAACGAAATGAAAATCAATGTGAAAAAGTAAAACGAATATTGGATTCCCGGCATCGGCGTCACCGCATCAATGGTTTTCATAATGCCGTAAATAATCCAGGGTTGTCTGCCAACTTCCGTCACTGTCCAACCCGCTTCTAATGCGATATAACCGAATGGAATTGCTGCAACGAACATTTTCAGATACCAGTTTTTGGTCAGCCATTCTTTCTTCCAAAATGTTGCGATGAGGTAAATCAAGCCAATGATCATCATTACACTTCCGAAAAATATCATAATTTGAAAAGCGTAATGAACAACCGCAACCGGAGGCCAGTGGTCTTTTGGAAAATCTTTCAGCCCTTTCACTTCAGCATCAAAATCGCCCCAAGCCAGAAAACTTAGAACTTTCGGAACTTTTATAGCATATTTAATTTGTTCATTTTCTTCATCTGGAATTCCGCCAATGACGAAACTTGCGCCTTTTTCCGTTTCGAAATGCGCTTCCATCGCCGCCAATTTTATCGGTTGTCTTACAGCGACAGATTTGGCTGCAACATCACCACTGATAGGAGCGAGTAAAGCGCCGATAATTGCAAATCCTGCAGAAATTCTGAATGCTTTTGTATGGAAATTGACATTTCGTTTTTTCAAAATCATCAAGGCGTGAATCCCAGCTACAGCAAATCCTGTTGCCGCAAAAGCTGCCACGGTCATATGAAACGCCTGTGGAAACCATGCCTCGTTGAACATTGCTTTTATGGGATCGATGTTCAGGTATTTTCCGTTGACGTAATCGAAACCTGCCGGGCTATTCATCCAGGCATTCGCAGCTACAACCAAAATTCCGGAAGCCAGCCCGCTAACACCAACTACAACACCACAAAACCAGTGAAACCATTTGTTGAATTTTTCCCAACCATATAGGAAAAATCCAATAGCTATTGCCTCAATGAAAAAGGCAGTTCCTTCCAGAGAAAACGGCATTCCGAAAATCGGACCGGCGTGTTCCATAAACTTTGGCCACAACAACCCCAATTCAAAAGACAGCATTGTCCCCGAAACAGCGCCGGTTGCAAAAAGAATTGCTACACCTTTGCTCCAGGCTTTTGTCAATCCCTTATAGACTTCGTCTTTGGTTGTCAAATATTTGTAATGTGAAAAAGCCATTAGAAAAGGCATTACCATCCCGACACAGGAAAATATGATGTGAAAGCCCAGGGACATTGCCATTTGAGATCTGGCGGCTAGAAAATCATCCATAATCTACATTTTGCTTCTGTAAAGTTAGGTTTAATTTCAAATCATTAATTGTATTTTCTCAAGACAATTGTCATACTTCTGAATATTATTTTTGCCAAAGCTGTTATAGGCTAACGTCAAAATTTGTTGTGATTTAGAAATTTGGTTTTGCTGAAAGGGTCGGATTTATTTGACATAATATGGAGGTTTGTATATCATTTGTGTAACCTTTGTTTGATAATTTTATATCCTTTCTATATCCTTTGTATATCCACTGTTCGATGATTTAGGATTATTTAATTAAAAAAATTGTTCTTTTTAATAATTTTATTTTATCAGATTATGATATTATGTTAAATCAATGTAAAATACATTAGAATACATCAAATATTGAACGAATTAATTATAAAAAAAATATTGTTTTTGGTGTTTTGATGAAAATTTTTATATTTGCAATGCAAGGGGAAGTTGAATAACTGAATTTATAACGTTTACAGTAGAGAAATACAGGCCAGAATCCTTTCTTCCCCTTTTTTAAAAAACTATAATTGATGATCTCTCGAAAAAAATTCCTCCATTTAGCTGGGTTGGGGATTGTTTCCAGCTTAGTTCCCAATTTTATTTTCGCAAAATTTATTAAGTCGTCTTCGACAGATAATGATATTCCAACATTACTCAGGGCTGCAAGAAGACTTCGTAAACAGGGAAGGCTTAATGCTGCAAAAAATAAGTATGAGCAGGTATTAGCGTTAGATACTTCTGAAATTCGTGCTTATAATGGCATCAGGAAAATACTGTTGTCGCAAAAGCATAAAGAATTGCAGGTAATACAGTTGTATCAGCAAGCTTCGGCTAATATTCCAACGAACTTACGAATTAAGCGACGGCTATACAGTGAGTATATAAAAGCAGCCTTAGGGAATAAAAAGATAATAGGTCATTTAAATATTCCGGACGGAAGGATACTTACATATGTCAAAGAACGCTACGAGGAATTATTGTTACAAAATTACCCTAACAAAAAAAATCTTGAAAAGGAACTGTCCAAAATTAATAAGTATATTGCATTAAATGTAGATACTGTAGATACAAGAAAAAATAAGGCATTAAAAAAGTATAGAAGAGAAAACCGCAATGCCCATAAGCAGCGTTTTAATCATTTGACGGCTCAAGAGACAGTTCAGGAATTAGCTGTACTTAAAGCAAAGGTTCCTTCAAATGATAGGTTGCCACAGATCCGTGAGATGAGCAAGGTTAACATATCAGCCCTTCGCGCAGAAAAAGATTATAACGGAGCACTTGATGCAGCTAATACTTATTTAGAAACCATAGATAAAAGTGATCCTTATTTCATAAAACATTTTCGGGAATTGTCGAAGCAACTTAACAACCTCGACAATCTTATTCGTTTTGAGGATTACAACCATACCCAGAAAAAAACATTTTGGTCGGCTCTAGCACTATTTGATGTATATTTTAAACAATCTGAAATTCTAAATTCTTCAGGATCGCCGATTATGGATTCTCTTCTCCATGAAATAAGTACAAAATCTGAAAATCCACAACAGAATTTTGAAACAGCAACAAGACGAATAAAATATCTTATTTTAAAGGGTGATTTTACTGGTGCCAAAACAAAGCTCTTCGAACTCTGCAGACAAAAAGGTGGTACTTCTGATGCGCATTCCATTGACAGGGTCAACCTTATTATTGCTAAATTCTATTCTAAACAAGGTTATTCAACCGATAAAAGCCGCATTCTTGAAATTGTCCATAACCCAACAAGGTTCATAGAAAATGAGGACGAACTCACGAGACATACGGCATTATTAAACCTAAATAGGTCTAATAGCAAACCCATCCATCTACAACAACTCCAACAGAATATTAATAATTTATAAACCTACACTATGGTAAAAAATTATTTTTTGAATTTGTTTCTATTATTTTCTATCTCTCTTTCATCACAGATCAAAATAACAGAAATCTATCACGATACACCCTATAACGAAAGAATGACTCTTTTCAATGGCACTACACAGCAGGAAGAAAATGCGAGAAGGCATCACTGGGGAGAGTTTATAGAAATTTACAACTACAGTGATAGAGATATAAGTCTTGAAAATTGGTACATAAAAGATCGCTGGGGTATTTTTTGGCTGCCTAGCGATAAGACCATAAAGAAAGGAGACTTTATGGTAATTGCTTATAGTGCACCAACTGTAAACACTACACCGTTCACTGAATTATTTTCAACCACCCAAGGTAAAGACGATCAAATCATTAAGCAGAACAATATTATACTTAATAGCTATAAGGAGTCTGTTTCATTAGGATATTCGTTCGGACGTCAGGTTCCAACAGACAAGGGAGGGTACAGCTGGAACTTACCAAAAACATCAAATAGAGTCATAGCTGCTTATACCCAACCAGGAGTATGTTATAGTGTAAACTCATTTCAATTGGTAAGTAATGGCAGTTATTCTTTGGCTTCTCCCAATCCATTAGACGCAATTTATAAACCACCTACAGTGCATTTCGAAGATATTATGCTTAATGATTATTTGGCAAATTATGTTTATTTGGACTGGAGCGACAATGTTTTAAATTTGATTAATAACACGTGTCCTATTTCAATTCAAAAAATACAGCAGATTCCTAGCGGAACTTATAATAGTGGAAGTAAATGCTTTAATTACGACTTGGCTGGCAGCAATACAGATTCTTATGACTGCACACCATCAAATGGAACAACAACTCCGTCCACTGATTATACTTATGATGAATTACAAACTATTAAAAACAGCATTAAAGTTTATCCTAATCCGGTAAATGCAGCAAATCAATACACTGTTACTATCACTTGGGATGGTCCTGCATTTAACAAGATTTATAATCTACAGGTTTATAATGCCGGTGGCGGATATGTATTTGGATATATGCCAACAAATGGTATCAACTATACAAGTTTCTCATTGCAAAACCAACTCACAGGTATTTTTGTTGTTAATTTCACTCTCAATACCGGGCAGGTTGTATCTAAAAATATTTTAAAATGGTAAGGTTTATGAAATTCAAGTTTACTTCGGTTCTTTTTCTAATCAATGTAATTCTATTTTCCCAAACGGTTACCGAAATTCCATTGTCATACGATACTTCCGGTTATGCTGAAAACAATCAGACGGCAGGACTAGGTAGTTCTGCAATTACAGTGGTAGATCCGCTTGCTCCTACAGTGAATGCGGAGATGAACGTCAGTGAAACCGGCGCATTAACTTACATGTTGCCAATTGAAACCTTGAAAGGAATTAATAATTTTCAGCCAAATATAGCATTGGCTTACAATAGTCAAAGTGGAAATGGACAGGCAGGATGGGGCTGGAATATTATGGGGTTGTCCATGATCAGCAGAGGTGGAAAAAGCAAAGAAATAGATGGCATCACTCAAGGTCCGCAGTTCAATGATAACGACCCTTTTTACCTTGATGGGCAAAGATTAATAAAGTTAAGCGATACGGAGTTCGTAACGGAAAAATTTTCTAAAGTAAAAATAACGAAACAGACGACCGGAGAATATCAGTTCATCATCAGGTATACAGATGGAAGAATAGCCAAATATAAGGAACTGGTTACCGGCCAATATTATATTACAAGTATGCTGGACCCGTTTGATAATGAGATCAAATATAGCTATCAGACAGATAATTATGTACCAAGGATAACCAAAATATCATATGGTGGAACAAACTCGCCTCTCAGCATCAATTTTGAATATAAATCAAGACAGACATCTTCAATTGGTTTTAGGAACGGGGTCAAGTTCATTAACAGCATTATACTCTCAACCGTATATAGTAGCTCAACATATGACGGTGTTTTCAGAAAGTACTCTTTAAAACATGATTTTATTCGTGGTAATACAGTAGAAAGGTTAACTGAGGTTAATGTAGAAAATAAAGCCGGCGATCAACTGAAACCTTTAAAGTTTAATTATAATCTCAGTGTAACAAACGGAACGGTACAAAAAAAGATTAAAAACAACGCAGGCTTGACTCCTAATACAAAAACACTTGGAGATATAGTTGCGGGGGATTTTTTTGGAAAAGGAGAGATATCAACCTGCTTTATTTCACAAGATGTGGATGGAAGCTTTTCCGTTGTTAGTTCGGTACTTGGAAAACTCCCTTTTACTGTAGATTCTGGTTCAATTCTTATGGTCGGGAAGGTCCTTGATGCACAAAATAAAGTTACGGAAAGAGACCAATTGATTATCATGGAGACCGGATTTGTGTTTAATGCTCCAACAACAGAGATCTTTGATCTTGTGACCTATCAAAGACGTACATCTAATATGAGTTTTCCCTCTGTTGGAACTTGGACTTTCAATTGGCAAACAGGACAGTATACCTTAGATCTTTCTAAAAGTAGTGATAATTATATAACCGGTGACTTTGACAATGATGGATTAATAGATGTTATTAGTTTTACTCCTGGCTCTTGGGGCACTGATTCGTATATCAAATTTTCCAAATTAGGTAAGACTACTAACTCTGTTACGCAAGCATTTTATTTGCAAAATACTTCAAATCTAAATTTAAATTTTGACCATATATATGCCATTGAAATGGATGGTGATGGCATTCCTGAAATTCTGACCATTAGCGGAACACAATATACAGTTTTTAAGATCGATCTTCAAAACAACACATTTGGAGTCTTCAATAATTTAAATTCTATTCCACTGAATGACTTTTATAATGAAATTGCATATGCAAAAAGAAAAACCCCTCTGATTTTCGGTGATTTTAATGGTGATGGTTTAACCGACTTCATGACTCCAAAAACTGTTTATTATTTTGATGCTGATAATAATGCTTCTGATGTAGTTAAAAAAATGGAAACAGAAACCTTGATATGGTGGGAGTATCTTAATAACGGTAAGGGATTTAACGTAACGGCAAAAGATTATACTTCGCAAAAACTAGCCTATTTGATGCCATCGCAGAGAGTGTATGCCAAGGCTTCCGGTTCTTTCTGGCAAAAACTCTGGTCAGGCCCTAATTATGAATATGATTATACGGAATATGGTGCTACTACGGTTATTCCTACTGATTTTAACAATGATGGTAAGACCGATATTATATCGTTTAGTAAGTTTGGGAAGGTAAAATATAGTGAATCCCAGAAGCTAAATCAAGCGCAATATGAAAATATGGATGTTGCATATTGGAATTATACATGGCCATTTAATCTTACTTCAAGTTTATATACTAACAGAATCACCTTCTACGAAAATAAAAGTGACGGCCAGGGAAATACCACTTTAAATCCTATTCCTGATTATTTGCCTCTTAATGCAGATTTGATATCACCCCTGGCGATTCCGCTACAAACATCTGATTTTAATCAGCTTAATACCTATAAATCAGGCTTAATCATTTCTGATCCATTAACGAAGAGAGATATTTCATTTACCATAAATAACGATCAATTTACGGAGACCCTCATCAAAAAAGTTGATAATGGTTCTAATGTATTCCAACAGGTTGAATATAAACCTATGATGGAAGATATTAACAGCAACAATGAAATATGTTATACGAAAAATCAGAATACTGCCTCCTTTGCATATCCTATTTATGTTCACAAGAATAATGGTACAACCTATCTGGTCAATAAAATACATACCTTATTCGATAGTAAGATTCTTACAAAAGAATATAGGTATGAGAATGCCATACAGCATCTGGAAGGAAAAGGATTTTTAGGATTCCAAAAAACTTTTACCAGTGATGCTTATGAGTCTGTTTTTGAGAATAATAAATATAGGATAAAAGATCCATTTAAAGCTGTTTTTTGGAACATACAGACCAAAGACCCTTTACTGGATAATGCTGTTGTAAGTTCTACTTATGGAGGTCTTAAAAAATTTATTACACAAACAACGAGTACCAATAAAAAATTTGACAAAGGAAATCATCAATATCTCATATTGTCCACAGATGAAGTTACTGAAGACTATTTAAGGAAAATCACCATTCCAAAAAAATATGATTATGATGAAAATGATGACCTGAAGCTGAAAACTTCCTACACAGATTATGCGGGAGTAGGCTCGACACTGATTAAATATACTTATAAACCGGAATTTACGGACAGTGATCATTATTATTATGGTAAAATTGAAAGTATAGAAACGACAATCTCAAAAGATGGGTTATCTTTTACGACTAAGGAAACCAATACGTACACAACCAAAGGTACAGTTAGCTATAATTATAAATATGGCAACGATGCTACTGCACCGCCACTTATAACGAATAGTTATTATGACAGCGTCGGTAACATTTATAATCAAACAATCTACATGAACGGTGTATCTCCGCAAAGTACAAGCTATGAATATGATGCGACTAAACGGTATGTCAAGAAAACAACCACTCCGGATGGCTTGTCTTCCTCTGTAGAGGTCAGCCCGATAGGATTAGTCTCCGAAGAAAAATCTTCTCTTGATCTCAAAACCTATTACACTTATGATTCCTGGGGTAACATTACTGAGATCACCGATTATCTAGGAAAGAAGACGACCATTTCAAAATCTGTATCATCGGGCATCCCGACAGGCATTTATAACCTCCATAAAAAAAGAGAAGGTGGCACAGAAAGTATTGTAACCTTTGATAAATTTGACAGGGAAATACAATCAAAAACCCAGTCGATCAACGGAAAATGGCTCGTTGTAAAAACAGAGTACGATGCCTTCGGCAAAAAAATTAAATACTCGGAGCCCTTCTTTGACGGAGAAGCACCCAAATGGAACGAAATAAAATACGATGAACTAAACCGTCCAACCGAAAATAAGCTCTACACAGGCATTATTATTAAAACCTGTTACGAAGGAATGAAAGTAACAGTAGATGATGGTTATAAAAAGACTTCTAAAACTCTTGATGCCATGGGGCACACCATAAGACATCAGGATCATGGCGGAGTTATTGGTTATACTTACTTTCCTAACGGTGAACTAAAAGAAACAGACTACGAGGGCATCAAAACAACTTTCGAGATAGATGGCTGGGGAAGGAAAACCAAGATAATTGATCCTTCGGCAGGAACCTTCACATATCAGTATGACAATCTTGGCAGAGTTACACGGGAAGATAATCCTAAGGGTTACACTCTTTACACTTATGACAGTATAGGACGACCCGTGACGGAAAAAACTTATGGAAAAACGTCTGCTGAGAATACCAGTATAGAGAAAACGTTCACCTATAATACTAATACCAAACTCCCTGAAAAGATCACAGGTACAAGCAACGGCAAAAACTATATCTACACCACACAGTATGATCAGTATTTCAGGATCACAGGGAAAACAGAGCAAACGCCTGATTTCACCTATACATCTTCCACGACATTTGATAGTTATGGTAGAGCAGATGAGGTTAGTATTTCCACTGTTTTACCTAACTCATATACCAGCTCATCCAAAATAAAGAATATATATGATAGTAATGGCATATTGATCCAGCAGAATGATGTCAATAATAACCATATGATCTGGCATGTTACGGACGTGGATGCAAAGGGACGTACAACCACTATGGAGTATGGCAATGGTTACCAACTGAGCAACACTTACAATACATCCAATTACGCCTTGGAAAAAATAAGCCACAACAGGAATGGCATCAATATTCTTGATATTGGATATACTTATGATGTCAACAAAGGCGTTCTGGACAAAAGACATAATTTTACCTTTGCCAAGGAAGAGAAGTTCACCTATGATACTTTGAACAGGTTGCTTACCGAGACTGTCAATAATGTTCTGGTGAATGAGTACACCTATGACCAGAGAGGCAGGATTACTTCAAATACAGAACTAGGAAAATACAACTACAGCGGATCCGACTACAGGTTGCAAAGCATTAATTTCAATACCAACGGGCAAAATGTCAATGCACAAAGAGGATTTGCATCTGCAACTTACAATGCTTTCAAAAGTCCGTTGAGCGTTACGCTGGCTGGAAAAGAAAATCTGAATTTTGAATACAATATCCTGAAGAGCAGATATTCTATGGTTTCTACGGTATCGGGTGAAACCAAATTTTATTCTTCGGATTTTGCTGTAGAGATCAAGAAAAAAGGCAGCACCACAGAGATCGTAACCTATATTACCGGTGATCCGTACTCTGCCAATTATATCCAAAAGGAGATTCTTAACAATGGAAGCCTGCTTTCAAAAAATAATTATTACCTTCATAGGGACAATATAGGAAGCATTGTTGCCATTACCAAAACAGATGGCTCAGTTGCAGAGAAACGGTTCTTTGACGCATGGGGCAATCTGAAAGCGCTTGTAAACGAAGCCGGGCAGACGATTACAGACGCCCAGCAACTGATCAATTACAACTTTTTAATTGATAGAGGCTACACAGGGCATGAGCATCTTTGGAAGTCCGGGCTGATCAATATGAATGCCCGCCTCTATGACCCGATCCTGAGGAAGTTCCTGAGCGCGGATAACCTGGTTCAAGATCCCTATAATACCCAGTCTTATGACCGGTATTCTTATGTGTTTAACAATCCTTTGTTGTATGTGGATCTGGATGGTAATGAAGGTATTACGGTTGCAGCTGTAGCTATTGCAGCTGCCATAGCCGCGGCTGTAAGTGTAGCAGTTAAGATTGTAATGAACGCGATACAAGGTGTCCCCATTTGGTATGGACTGGGCAAAGCAAACCTGATGGGTACTGTGATGGGCATCATTAGTTTTGGAATTGGATCTGCTGCCTCTACTGCGTTTGGTGTTGGTTTTAGCTGGGGAAGTGCAGCGTTCCAAGCGGGGATGCATGGGATAAGTGGTGCTATGATGTCTGTATTGGAGAATGGTAGTATTAACTCAGGATTTTTATCCGGAGCAATATCATCTTTGGTTGCCAGCGGTGTAGAAGCCTTGGGAAGTACAGCAGGTGCGATAAATAAGGCGGGAAAATATACGGATCTAGCAAGTAGAAACCCTACGCTAATAAAAGCATTAATGATTACAGCAGGTGGTTTAAGTGGTGGTATATCCGCAACAATAGTTGGCGGGAAGTTTATGGAAGGATTTAGACAAGGGATAATTACAGCTGGCTTAAATCATGCGTTCCATGCTTTCATATATGGATCAGAAGAAGCTGATACAGCTACTAAGGAAGATCGTGACAAGTTTAAAGATGTCAGAAAGGCTTATTACAAATTTATAAATGATGGAAAATTTGCAAGTGCATTAAAGCTTGCTGGCGACACGTTCAAGTTCTCACAGGGATTAGAAAAATATTTTTGTGGATATGATATCCGCGAGAATGACTTTAATTATTTTGTAACACATTCAGATGCAAGTGACGGTGCTTGGATTGAAATCAATACAGGACCACTGTCTCATTTCGGTACTGCAATGAGAATGTTATCTCATGAATGGCACCATGTTAGACAAAATTATGTTTTTGTGACGACCAATTGGATATTTAAAAATCATGAATTTAGAGAATGGGATGCCTATACTCATGAATTAAATAATGATTCCCTTCCAGCTGCAGAGCCAACGCAAACGCAATATTGGAAAACTAAACAAGCTCAATATTGGAAAGATATTCCAATGCATATTAAAACTACGTATATTGCACAAATGTTAACATTTTTTCAATTAAGATAATGCAATGAGAACAACAATGCTTTTCCTTTTGACATTTCTATTTGCAAATTGCCAAAGTCAAAAATCTTTATGCGAAGCTAAAATTGATACTTCCCAAATAAAGGATGGAAAATTATCAATTGAAGTTATTAATCATAAAAATAAACACTTAAAAATTCCAAAAGAAATTAATAACAATGCATTAATAATTACAGAATTTCAAAAATTAGTTGAAGATGGAGAGTATGAAGATATTGAAAGGCCAATAATACATTTTGACTGTATCACTCCATGTTTTCCTTTGAATTATACTTTAAAAAAGGGAGAAGCTAAAATATATAATTTTACAATTTTCAATACAAATATTGTATCTAAAAATACCAAATACAGAATTAAGCTTTATATGGAAGATTATTTTAATTGTGGAAGAATTAAAACCGATTGGATTTATTTTGAAATTCTATAGACGCTTTTATATTTGAGATGTATTTTTACGATCAGATTGGGTAATGCTTCAAACAAGTTGGTAAATAAAAATAGTATTGAATTTCAATACTATTTTTTAGAAAATAAGATATAGAAATAGATTTTGAAATAGTACTGCGGATAGCCAGAATAGGAGAAATTAGAAAAAAGGCTATCTAAAATACTTAGAACCATAACAGATGTTCCAGATGTGTTGGTGGTTTTATAAATACATTACAAGATTTAGCTTCTGTTTTTAGTGATATGTATAATGCTGGCTCAAAAGATTATGCTTTTGCAAATTCAAGTAATATCTCAGGTGATACTGAAATTAATGATGGAAAACTATTTTCTGGTGGTTGGTCTGCCAGCGGTATTACTGATATGGATACAGGAAAAGTATTATTTGATCCTTCTTATTTGGGAACTAAACAAATGATAAAATTTGCAGGGACTTGGTATCATGAAACCATACACTCTATTCATGTGATTAGCGGTTTCTATAAGCAAACTGTTTTAAAATTTGCAAAAAATGGATATGATTATGATACTGCTCGATTTAAGGCTAGATATGTTTCAGAAACTATCGCACATTTACAGACGAGAAATTATGGATTAGGATTGACTTTTGGTACATTAAACAGTACAATAAGAAATTATGGAGCTAGTTATATAGAATTTTTAAGTTTAAAATAATATATTATGAAATTTGAAGAAAAAGTGTCAAACCTGGCTATATTACTAATTATAGCATTATATTCTGATTTATTATCTGCCCAATTGATTGTTCCAAATGATTACTTAAAAATTCCTGACAGTTTATATTTTAAAGATAAGTTATATAAGTCCATAATACCAAGCAAAAGGTACTGTTCTTGGAAAGTGATACGAAAAGATATCTATTCCAGGAGTGAATTAATTTATGAAAGAAATAAAGATACCTGTTCTAAAGAAAAATTTTCTGTAGACGATGGTTTTTTTGGGGAATGTCAACCCGATGGCTGTTTTACATATATAGTAGCATGCAGAAATAAAAAATTACAATACTTTACATCCGGAAATCAACTGATAAGCTTTATAGGATACGTTGATAATTTATCTGAAGCACTGCTTATTGCAAGGACTTATAATTTACTGTTGGATCGTAAAAATCTAATTGGTGGCTCTTTCAAAATAGAAAAAGATTATATATACCTATATCTTGCGAAATTTGAAAGTTGTCCAGTGAGTAATGAATCATTTTATGTGAAAATTAACAGAAAAACTGGGGAACTTCATCAAGAAAGTAAAGGTGTTTATTATAAAACCGATAATTGTTATACTTCATAACAAATTATGGTAATGTTTCAAACAAGTTGATAAATAAAAATAGTATTGAAAACCATAAAAGTGTTTAAGATGTGTTGGTGTATTATTGGTCACGGATTACAAATCCGCAACATCGGGATATTTCTTCTTCAATTGCAGGTGGTAATTTCTGGCAAGGTTTTAGGCAAGGCTTAATTACAAGTGGGCTGAATCATACTGTACATATGGGCATCAATCTTTTTTCATTCAAAGGAGTTAAATTTGTCGATGAAAATGATAAAGTGATTGCGAAATATGCAACTAATAAATATAATGCAAGGATTAAAGTACCATATACTATTGGAGGTTTAGATTTGAATTTAAATGAAATGTATAAATCATTACCAGACATTGATGCTATAGGAGTTGGTTTTGGAGGGGACTTTACCTTTGTCATGGGTGGAGGGAAATCAATTGAGTTTGTATTTTTTATTGATGGTGTAAATGCTGGTACTTGGAGCACTTATGTTTCTCAAAGAGGTAATTTAGGTATAGCAGGATCTTATAGTGTTTATGGCATTGCAGGAGATTATTTTGATGATGCAAAATTAAAAAGTAGCGATTACACGGGCTATGGTTTTTCAATTGGTGCTGACATAAAAGGTGTTGACGGAGCTGGGGCAAGTACTTTTTGGGCACCAAAAAATTACAACTCAGATAAATTTGGATTAAAATCATTGTTTGATCTTTCACAAAGAGCATGGTCTGGTCTGAATGTTTCGTTCGGCTTCGGAGGAGGTGCTCAATGGAGTCGTATAAATACAACTTTTTATAATAAATAATATGTGGAAAAAATATGCATTTTTTTGGTTGTTTTTAGTGATTGTTCTTCTATATAATTATTTTAATTCTAACACTTTCACTGATGATATTAAGGCTAATTATCTACCTAAGGAAATTAGTGGAAAAATATATAACCTTAACTTAGTAAAGGGAGGTTCATTATCAATAAATATTCATACTCAAGAAAAAGATGATGGAATTACTTTAAGAAATTCTGAATATGTTTTCAATAATATACGTAAAGGATATTTTTTTAAAAAGATTGCCGGAAGCAACAAATGTTATATAATAAAAGGCGACAGTATAATGTACTTTAATTGTTATATATTTTCAAAGGAAGATTCGGCTAAAATTGGAAAAGTTGTTAAGTGGAAAGAAAATATAACTAATAAATGGATGAAGAAATAATTGGTGATGTTCAAAATAGGTAATGTTCCAAACAAGTTGGTAAATGAAAATAGTATTGATTATCAATACCAGACTATTATGGCAATAACATCTAAAACAAGTTCATAAATAAAGTATCGGGACCGGTACTCTTTTATTATAGTATTCGAACATCCATTCAAGTCCTGTCGAACGGCAGGTCTCACTCTTATCGGACGATAAGTCTTACTCTTATCGAGGCATAAGCCTTACTCTTATCGGACGATAAGAGTATATTCTATCAGATGATGACCATGGTTTGTAATTGTATAATAGTTGTATATACCGGAGCAAGCCATTGGCAGAGCGTGCGTGCTATGCGAAGAATGCCAAAGTTGTCATATTATGTTAAAAAAGAAATAAAACCAACTGGCTTATTTTTCTTAAATTTGCAGGTCTTATTAGAATTTCTTGTAAGATTAATTTTAATTAAAACCTTGAAAGATGTTACCAAAAATAAATCCTATTCAGACTTCTGCATGGAAAGCCCTTGACCAGCAATTTGCCAACAATGATTTCGAATTGAGAACTTTGTTCCAGTATAACCCGAATCGTTTTCAGGAGTTTTCCTTAGAGACAGAAAATTATCTTTTCGATTATTCTAAAAATCTGGTGGATGGCAAAACGCTCGAATTATTGCTGCAATTAGCAGAAGAAACGCAGCTCAAGGAAGCAATTGGTAAAATGTTTTCCGGTGACAAAATCAATGAGACCGAAGATAGAGCCGTTCTTCACACCGCTTTGAGAGACTTTTCCGATAAAGAAATTTTGGTGGATGGCAAAAACATCAAGCCAGGCATCAAAAAGGTCTTAGCGCATATGAAAGCTTTTTCAGAATCGGTGATTTCCGGTTCTCACAAGGGTTTTACAGGTAAAGAAATCACGGATGTGGTTAATATCGGAATCGGGGGATCGGACCTTGGTCCGGTGATGGTATGTTCTGCTTTGAAGCATTTCAAAACAAGACTTGAAGTTCATTTCGTTTCCAATGTAGACGGAAATCATATGGCTGAGGTTGTTAAAGATCTTGATCCGGAAACGACTTTGTTCATTGTGGCTTCCAAGACATTTACAACCCAGGAAACTATGACCAATGCGAATTCCGCCAAAGAATGGTTCCTGAAATCAGGTGCTAAGAATGAAGATGTTGCCAAACATTTCGTAGCATTATCGACCAATATAGAAGCGGTTAAAAAATTCGGGATTGCAGAAGAGAACATTTTCGAATTCTGGGATTGGGTTGGCGGCCGCTACTCGCTTTGGAGCGCGATCGGATTAAGCATCGTCTTATCAGTGGGTTACGATAATTTTGAGCAATTATTGAAAGGCGCCTATGATACGGATGTTCATTTTCAAACCAAAGATTTTAAAGAAAATGTTCCTGTTTTGATGGGACTTTTGGGTGTTTGGTATCGTAATTTCTATGCAGCAGGCACTTATGCGATTTTACCTTACTCCCAGTATCTTGACCGTTTTTCAGCTTATCTGCAGCAGGGCGATATGGAAAGTAATGGGAAATCCGTGGACAGGAATGGCGAGTTTGTAGAATACGAAACAGGCCCCATTATCTGGGGAGAACCTGGAACCAACGGTCAGCACGCATTCTATCAACTGATCCATCAGGGAACCGAATTGATTCCGGCAGATTTCATTGCTTACGCAACATCACCTAATGAAGTAGGTGTTCATCAGGATATTTTATTAGCGAATTTCTTTGCCCAGACCGAAGCTTTGGCATTCGGAAAAACAAAGGAAGAAGTTTTTGCGGAACTGATGTCGTCAGGAAAAACAGAAGAGGAGATTGAAAAACTTCTGAACTATAAAATATTTGCGGGTAATACACCAACCAATTCTTTCCTGTTCAAAGAATTAACACCATTTACGTTAGGGCAATTAATTGCTTTATATGAGCACAAGATCTTCGTTCAGGGTGTCATCTGGAATATTTTCAGCTTTGACCAATTTGGAGTTGAGCTGGGGAAAGTTTTGGCAAACAAGATTCTTCCGGAATTAGAATCAGAAGGAGAAATCAAAACACACGACAGTTCTACAAACGGATTGATTAATTACTACAAATCAAACCGATAAAATTATAAGGATGGAATGTTGGGAAAGGAACATTTCATTTTTTCAAATAAATCTAAAAAGTAAAAAGAAAGAAAAATGGCACAAATTCTAGATGGACTGAAGGTCTCAAAAGAAGTAAAGGCTGAAATCAAGGAAGAGGTGGAAAAAATCCTTGCCAACAAAAGAAGAGCACCACATCTGGTAGCAATTCTGGTAGGGAATAACGGCGCCAGCAAAGCCTATGTGAACAGCAAAGTGAAAGATTGTGAAGAAGTGGGATTCAGTTCTTCATTACTGAAGTTTCCAAGCACGGTCTCGGAAGCGGAACTATTGGAAAAGATTGATGAACTGAACAAATCCAAAGATGTGGACGGCTTCATCGTTCAGCTACCTTTGCCAAAACAGATTGATCAGGAAAAGATCATTATGGCAATTGACCCGAGAAAGGATGTGGATGGCTTTCACCCGGAGAATTTTGGAAAGATGGCCCTGGAAATGGATACCTTTCTGCCGGCAACGCCATTTGGAATATTAACATTATTGGAACGATATAACATCGAAACCAAAGGTAAGAACTGTGTTATCATCGGTAGAAGCAGGATTGTTGGGAAGCCAATGAGCATCCTGATGGGAAGAAAAGATTTCCCTGGAAATTCTACCGTAACGCTGACACACTCTTACACAGAACATATAGAAGAATATACAAAACAAGCCGATATCGTGATAACAGCTTTGGGCGATCCGAATTTCCTGAAAGGAGAAATGATCAAGGAAGGTGCTGTCATCGTAGATGTCGGGATTACCAGGGTAGATGATGATTCTGAAAAAGGTTATCATCTCGCAGGTGACGTGGATTTTGACAGCTGTAAAGGAAAAGCGAGTTGGATTACGCCGGTTCCCGGTGGAGTAGGTCCAATGACGCGTGCCATGCTGATGAAAAATACCATCATTGCCTATAAAACTTCGGTTTATAATGACTAAGGAACAAGAAGATCTATTATTAAAAGAAGGTAAAATGCTCCCGGTGATGGAGCATTTTTACACTATTCAGGGAGAGGGATTTCATGCAGGGAAAGCAGCTTATTTCATCCGTTTGGGCGGATGCGATGTGGGTTGCCATTGGTGTGACGTGAAGGAAAGCTGGGATCCGACACTACATCCATTGATGGAGGCAGAAACCATTGCGGAAACGGCAGCAAAATATTGTAAAACCATTGTTTTGACAGGGGGAGAACCACTAATGTGGAATCTGGAGATTCTGACCTCTAAACTGAAAGAGTTAGGTTGCACGATTCATATCGAAACGTCTGGCGCTTATCCAATGAGCGGTCATCTGGACTGGATTACCCTGTCTCCAAAGAAAACAGGATTGCCTCTGGAAGACATTTATCAGAAAGCCAGCGAATTGAAAATGATTATTTTCAACAATAACGATTTTAAATTTGCTCAGGAACAACAGGCCAAAACCAATGATCAATGTGTGCTTTATCTCCAGAGCGAGTGGAGCAAGCGTGATGCGATGTATCCAAAAATTACAGATTTCATTCTGGAACACCCGGAATGGCGATCTTCTATCCAAACGCATAAATATCTAAATATTCCTTAAATTTGATTCATGCAGCGGTTACGTTACTCCCGATATTTCAAAGTATTTGTGATTTTACTGGATATGATTCTGGTATCATCGGTATTTATAATTTATTATTGGAGAAATTTCGAGGTTAAGTATGATTCGGAATCGCTGGAACAAAATATCTTATCCATTCTTTTACTCTGTTTTTTTTGGATATTGCTGAGCGGAAGAACAAGGTTGTATCACATTCCGAGAAACGTTACTTATACGATATATCTGGAAAGAATTCTTATCCACGTTTTCTTCTTTTTCATAGGTGTCATTATGCTGGGGAAAGTGAGTAATAATGATTTTCTGAAAACAGAGCGCTTCTATCTTGCAGGCATTCTGTTATTAATTGTAATCCCGATTAAAACGTTTATCTATTTCCTTTTAAAATATATCAGAAGTATCGGAAAAAACCACAGAAACGTTATGTTCATTGGCGAAAGTGCTTCTTCTACAGTTTTAAGTGATATCATCAATCAACGTAAAGATTATGGATTTAGAATTTATGATTATCCGAAAGATAATTACGATCTGCCAAAAATTATAGAGTTCTGGAAAGATAATGGTATTCATACGATTTTTATTCCTTCGGAACATAGCTTGGATAAAATTTTTGAGGACGACCTTTTCCGCCAGGCAGAACTTAACAAAGTGAAAATCTCATTGGTTCCGAATATTATTCAGAATCAGTTTTTTGAATATGAATTCAACTATATAGAAACCGTTCCTGTTTTGTCCCAGGCCAAATATCCGCTGGATTTTTTCACAAATGTTACTATAAAAAGGCTTTTCGATATTTTATTTTCATTGATTGTTTTGATTGGGATTTGTTCGTGGCTGTTTCCAATTATCTCATTGTTAATCAAAATGGACGGATCAAAAGGTCCTGTGTTTTTTGTTCAGAAAAGATATGGGTATCATGATGAAGTTTTTGATTGCCTGAAGTTCAGAACAATGAAGGTCAACAATGAGTCTGCTGAAAAAACAACGGACTGCGATGATGTGAGAATTACCAGGATTGGAAAATTATTGAGAAAAACAAGTCTGGACGAGATGCCGCAATTCATTAATGTGCTGAAAGGCAATATGTCTGTTGTAGGACCCAGGCCTCATATGCTTTTGGTTGACGATTTTTACAAGCCGAAAATCAGCAGATACAGTCTCCGAAGTATGGTAAAACCAGGAATCACCGGCCTTGCGCAGGTTAGCGGGTTAAGAGGGGATGAAGGCGATATGAATCTCGGAATGAAAAAAAGAATCCTTGCAGATTCATTTTATGTAAGAAACTGGAGTTTTAGTATGGATATTGTTATCATTCTGAAAACAATTTTCTTAGTTATTGTCGGCGATAAAAATGCACGCTGATATTTATCAGAAAAGAACTAATTTAGCCGTATGTTAAAACGATTTTTTGAATCAATTGGAGAATATTTTTTGTTGTTGGGAAAAGCGCTAAGCCGACCGCAGAAAAGGAATGTCTATATGAAGCTTCTGGTAAGAGAATTTTACGATCTTGGAGTTAACTCCTTCGGATTGGTATTGTTCACTTCTTTCTTTGTAGGTGCGGTTGTAGCCATCCAGATGTATAATAATTTTGATGCATCATCATTTCCGATTCCTAACAGTTTTGTGGGCTACGCTACCAAAGTTGTACTGATCCTGGAGTTTTCTCCTACAATTATTTCGGTAATTCTGGCAGGAAAGGTCGGGTCTTATATCGCTTCCAGTATTGGAACTATGCGCGTTACAGAGCAGATTGATGCATTAGACATCATGGGTGTCAATTCCCCTAACTTTTTAATCCTTCCCAAAATTGTAGCCAGTGTTATTTTCAATCCTATTTTGATCGCAATTAGTATCGTTGTGGGGATTTGGGGTGGTTATATTGCCGGTGTTGCAACAGGAAACTGGACAAAAGCAGATTATATAACAGGAGTACAGATGTATATGCCGACTTATTTCATCTGGTATGCTTTTCTGAAAACGGCAGTATTTGCTTTTTTAATTGCAACGATTCCTGCTTATTTCGGATATAATGTAAAAGGAGGATCCCTGGAAGTGGGACGTGCCAGCACACAAGCAGTAGTTTGGACTATGATTGCAGTGATTATTATGAACTTGTTATTAACCCAGATGCTCCTAAGCTAATGATAGAAGTAAAAGAATTAAGAAAAAGCTTTGATGAAGTTGAGGTTCTTAAAGGGATTTCGACAACATTCGATACAGGTAAGGTTAATCTGGTTATAGGACAAAGCGGATCCGGAAAAACGGTTTTTCTGAAATGCCTTCTGAATGTATATGAGCCTTCAAGTGGAGGCATCTTGTTTGACGGAAGAGACATCGTGACCATGTCAAGAGAAGAAAAACTGGCACTACGTTCAGAGATAGGAACAGTGTTCCAGGGGAGTGCCTTATTCGATTCTATGACTGTGGAAGAAAACATCAGCTTCCCGTTGGATATGTTTACCAATCTGACTTATCGTGAAAAGAAAAGAAAAGTGCTGGAGGTAATAGGTAGGGTTAATCTTGATAAAGCCAACAAAAAATATCCGTCCGAGATTTCTGGAGGGATGCAGAAAAGAGTGGCTATTGCCAGAGCTATTGTCAACAATCCGAAATACCTCTTCTGCGATGAACCCAATTCGGGGCTGGATCCCTACACGTCCAATGTTATAGACGACCTGCTTTTAGAAATTACAAAAGAATACAATACAACAACGATCATCAATACACACGATATGAACTCGGTGATGACGATTGGTGAGAAAATCCTTTACCTGAGGTTAGGAATCAAAGAATGGGAAGGAAATAAAGACATCCTGGCAACGGCGAAAAATAAAAATCTTTTAGACTTCGTTTATTCATCAGAGCTATTTAAACAACTGAGAGAATTCATGCTGGAAAATGATCAGACGAGCTTAACTCACAATAATAATAAACCGGGAGACAATGAAATTTAAGATTCACGAACATAACAATAAAACAAAAAGAAAAATGAGTAAAAAACTAATTAGTACACTGGCTGTGTTTTTAGGAATAATGGCTTATTCGCAAGTAACTGTGGGGTTGAGAGCCAATGCGCTTTTTAATACATCTTCAGCTAGCTGGGATAATTTTAAAGGAACTATAAATGGAGAGAAAGAAAATACTGGTTTCAATGCTGGTCTTGCATTTAAGATCGGTTCTCCGGTAGGAGGATGGTTTGTGATGCCTGAGATCTATTACACCTCTATCAAGAATGAAGCTACCGCTGCAACAGTAACAGAAGGAAATGTTAATATTGAAGCAAAAAGCAATAGAATTGATGTTCCGGTAATGATAGGACACAATTTCCTATTAGGAAAACTGGCTGCTTTTGCAGGTCCGGTCGCCTCTTATAATCTTACAACAGATAACACATTCGCAAATTTTAAGGAAAATGCTACAAAAGAATTTACTGTAGGTTATCAGTTTGGTGCACAGGCTACATTATCAAAATTTGTAATTAATGCAAGGTTTGAAGGCGCTTTTTCTAAAGATACAAGAAAGTTTATCAGTAATGTATCAGGAGAAGAAATCAGATACGATAACCGCCCAAGCATGTTTATTCTGGGTATCGGTTATAACTTCAAATAGCCGGAGTTTACAAAATATGAGAAGGCTGGAAACATGTTTCCAGCCTTCTTCATATATAGACCTTAAAAATTCACAAAAAAATCCTCATGTATGAGAAAGATTTTGTAGTACGAAAATATAAGCTTTTATTCAACAAATGTTTAACATAATAAATGAAAGATTGAACAATATTAATATGTTTTGCTTATTTTTGCTTTAAAAGAACATTAACTTGAATGAAGGTTACACTTGAACATATTTCTCCGGACGAAAACAGCTCTTTCCGTGTGTTGCATATTAAAGATGTTCCGATCTCGGAACTTAACTGGCAATATCACTATCATTCTGAGATTGAGATTGTTTGTGTTAAAAATGGTAAAGGAACAAGACACGTTGGGTATCACAAAAGTCATTTTGAAGACGGGGCTTTGGCTTTGATCGGCTCTAATATTCCTCATTCCGGCTTTGGGCTTAATGCTACAGACCCGCACGAAGAAATAGTTATCCAGTTCAAGGAAGATATTTTGTCTTTGCCGGAAGGAGAACCGGATACCAATTCAATAAAAAAACTATTGGAAATCTCCAGATATGGTGTTCTTTTTTCGTCAAAGATAAAGAATGAATTATTTCCTAAATTAGAGGAAGTAGCAAGAGCAGAAGGCTATAAACGCTACCTCTTGCTTCTGGAGATTCTTTTTGATCTTTCAAAAACAGAAGATTTTGAATTGATGAATACAGAAGTGATGCCTTATACTATCGTCTCAAGAAACAGGACAAGATTGGAGGCTGTTTTCACTTATGTTGAAAATGGTTACCAGAATGAAATTGATATAATGCAGGCGGCGCATTTAGCCAATCTTACGAAGCCTGCCTTTTGTAATTTCTTCAAAAAGGCAACCTCGTTAACTTTTGTAGAATTTGTAAACCGATACAGAATTGATAAGGCCTGCATCTTGCTGTCGCAAGAAAAAAGCATAGCAGAAAGCTGCTATGCTACAGGTTTTAATAATATCACTTATTTCAATAAGATATTTAAGAAATATACTAATACAACACCAGGCCAGTTTATAAGAAACCTTTAAAGGTTATTGTTGAAGTTATTTTCTAATTTCTGTTTTTCCAACTCAGCTTTTTCTTTCTGAAGCTGCTTGAATTCTTGCCGGATTTTTGCTTCTTTCACAGCATTACCTTTGCTGACATACCCGACTAATCCACCAATAATCAGCCCAATTCCAATTCCAGAAAGAGAACCGTAAACGACTCTGAGATCAATGGCCATATCATTAAGATAAAATAATAGCGCACCGAGACCAAATAATACCAATCCAATTACTATTAAACTTTTCATAGTTTTAAATTTGATTCTAAATTAACTAAAAAAGTTTACAGTTTGCCACCAGCGGCTTTATAATATTGTAAAGCTTTTGGCATATCGGCATTCAGGTCTGCGATTCTGTTTTGCGGATTAGGGTGTGTTGATAAAAATTCCGGAGTTCTGCTGCCTGTAGAAGATGATTCCATTCTTTGCCAGAAAGAAGTTGCCGTTCTCGGATCATAACCAGCCATTGCCATCAGGTAAAGCCCCATTTCATCCGCTTCAGACTCTTGTTTTCTACCATAAGCTAACAGACCGACCTGAGCGCCGATTGGATATACTTTCTCAAAAACACCTGCCCATTGGCTATTGGACATTGTTCCACCTAAAAGGCTGCCTCCATATTGTGCCAGCATTGCCTGTGAGATTCTTTCGTTGCCATGACCAGCTAAAGCATGAGAAACTTCGTGTCCCATTACAACAGCAACACCATTATCATCTTTGCAGACAGGCATAATTCCTGTATAAAACGCAACCTTTCCACCAGGCATACACCAGGCATTCAATTGATTGTCCTGAATAAGGTTGAATTCCCAGCTATAACCTGCCAAAGCAGACTCTCGTCCGATACTCTTATAATAAGCGTAAGCCGCATTTTTGATTCGCGCACCAACATTTTTTATCCGGTTGGCATCTGCCGTTCCGGTTATAACTTTTGCTTTGGAAAGCGTTGTCTTATATTCTGATGCAGCAGCAGTTGCAATTTCAGAATTATTAGCGATCTGGATTGAAGATCTTCCTGTAATAGGATTGGTTACACAACCAGTTACTCCTAAAGCAGTAACTAGAATTGCTGAAATTTTAAAAATTTTCATCGTTTATTTTTTAAATATAAATGTGTTTTACAAGTTTTATTCCAAAAACTATTCTTTGTTCAGGAATGCATCCCAGCCCTGTGCTGTTAACGGAATCAGTTGGTTCGAACCTCTTGCAACCAGGAAATTACCTTTTTCATCTCCGGTTGCATGACCAATAATTGTAAAGTCCGGATGATTTTTGATCTTGTCAAAATCCGAAGGAGCAATAGTGAATAATAATTCATAATCTTCTCCACCATTCAAAGCAGCCATTGCCGGATTCAGGTTGAATTCTTCTGAGGTGTGAATGGTTGATTCATCCATCGGGATTTTTTCTTCGTACAAATGGAATCCCACCTTGGACTGATCCGACAAATGTAAAACCTCCGAAGCTAGCCCGTCAGAAACATCAATCATAGAAGTTGGCAGAATATCCAATTCCTCCAGTTTTTTCTTGATGTCTGTTCTTGCTTCGGGTTTTAGTTGTCTTTCAAGGATATAATCATAACCTTCCATTTCAGGTTGCATATTGGGGTTTGCCAAATAAACCGAATGTTCTCTTTCCAAAATTTGAAGTCCAAGATAAGCACCACCAAGATCTCCTGTTACAACTAAAAGATCATTCGGTTTTGCACCATTTCTTTTAACAATTTTTTCTTCATTTTCAAGGCCAATCGCTGTAACGCTAATCACAAGGCCAGCATTGGAACTCGTTGTATCTCCACCAATTAAGTCCACTTTGTATCTGTTGCAAGCTAAAGCAATTCCGGCATAGATTTCTTCCAAAGCTTCAACCGGGAAACGGTTGGAAACAGCAACGGAAACCAAAATTTGAGTTGGTGTAGCATTCATCGCAGCAATATCGCTGAGGTTGACAACAACCGCTTTATAGCCCAAATGTTTCAAAGGAACATAGCCTAAATTGAAATGAACACCTTCCGCCAGCATATCGGTTGAAATCACCATTTTTTGATTTTCAGAATCAATAACAGCAGCGTCATCACCAATAGAAACTTTGGTTGAGGTTTGAACAACTGGGAAATTCTCGGTCAAATGTTTTATCAGACCAAATTCTCCCAACTTGGAAATAGGCGTTAATTCTTGAGATTTATCTTCGAGCATAATTTTAATTAATGATGAATTATAAATGATTAATGATACAAGCTTAATATCATTAATGTAAAAATTTATTTAAAGTTTTCTAAACGAGAAACGTCTATGTTCTCCGGTCGGAAAGGTAGTGTTTTCAAATATTCCTTTGAGATCGTCTGCACATTTTCAGATTTGTACTCGTTCATCACTTCCATAATATCATCTGGCGGCGTTGTCGTTTTTCTCAACATCATATCGATCCAAACGCCCGTTGCCTCAGCTGTCGCACAATGCGTTCCGTCTGGAAGATAGAATTTGTGAACGAACTGATAAATTGATCCGTCTTCTGACAAAGCAGCAACTTCCAAAGCTACAAAAACCGTCTGATCCGCATAGATTTCTTTGAAGAAAGAATAGCGCTCGTGCAACATTACCGGACCAACACCCCAACGATTGAGCTGAGTCAATCCGATTTTGTTTTTATTAAGGAAAGCCATTCTAGTTTGGGAACAATAATCAACATAGGTTGAGTTTCCCAGATGACGATTCGCATCAATATCACTCCACCTCACTTCAAATTTATGGTAATAAACAGACATTTTTTTCGATTTTAATATTCTTCAAAATTAACTATTTGAGGTGGATATTAAAAATGTAATTTTGTGCATCGAATATAAAGTATCGGAGATGCGATATGTTTGTAGCGATAGTAACACCACTCTTATGAGAGCTCCGGAGGAGCGACATAATCGGGTTCGAATAAGTTTTAAATTATGTCGGAAAAAAAGAAAATAATAATTGTAGGTGGAGGTGCTGCCGGTTTTTTTACTGCTGCAAATCTAGATGAAAACAAATATGACGTTATCATTCTGGAGCAAAATTCTGATGTTTTGCAAAAAGTGAAAGTCTCTGGCGGCGGAAGATGCAACGTAACGCACGCATGTTTTGAGCCAAGAGAATTGACTCAATTTTATCCCAGAGGCAATCGTGAATTACTGAGTGTTTTTACCAAGTTCCAACCCGGCGATACGATGGATTGGTTCGAGTCCAGAAATGTTCCGTTGAAAAT
This sequence comes from Epilithonimonas pallida, assembly GCF_900182975.1. Classification (NCBI taxonomy): domain Bacteria; kingdom Pseudomonadati; phylum Bacteroidota; class Flavobacteriia; order Flavobacteriales; family Weeksellaceae; genus Epilithonimonas; species Epilithonimonas pallida. The sequence continues at coordinate 397,074 of NZ_FXUO01000002.1, forward strand.
CGAAAAAGATAACAGAGTTTTCCCTGAGTCCGATTCTTCACAAAGTATTATGAATGCTTTGATCAATGAAGTCCGAAATAAAAACTTTGTAGTTAAAAATCAAGTTTCTGTTACCGAAATTGTCAAGGAAAACGAGAATTATATCATCAAAACAAAACAAGGCGATTTTGCAGCAGATATTGTGATTTATACAACAGGAAGTTCGCCCAAGTCTTTGAAAATTATTGAGAATCTTGGACACAAAATTGTGGAACCAGTTCCGTCGTTATTCACGTTCAATATCAAAAGTGATTTGCTTAAAGATTTGCCGGGAACCAGTTTTGAAAATGCAGAAATAAGAATTCCCGGTTTGAAAACGGAAGAATCCGGACCGTTGTTGATTACACATTGGGGACTTTCCGGACCGGCTGTTTTAAAAATTTCTGCTTGGGAAGCTAGAACTCTTGCAAAGTTGAAGTATCAGTTTGAAATAGAGGTTAATTTTATTTCCAAGCCAATTTCTGATGCGGAAGAAGAGTTGAAAGAATTCAAAAATCAAAATCCTAAAAGATCAATCGGTCAGTCGAAAATATTTGATGTAACGAATCGTTTTTGGAACAAGATTCTGGAAATCAGTCAGATTAATCCCGAGAAACAGATTGCTAATCTTTCCGGAAAAGAAATGTTTTTAATTTTAGAAACACTTTGTCAGAAAAAATTACTAGTTTCGGGAAAATCAACTTTTAAGGACGAATTTGTAACGGCTGGAGGTGTTGATCTTAAAGAAATTAATTTTAAGAATATGTCGTCCAAAATTTTGCCTGATTTTTATATTTCTGGCGAAGTTCTTGATATAGATGCAGTTACAGGAGGATTTAATTTTCAGGCTTGCTGGAGCGAAGCTTGGTTGATTTCACAAAATCTTAATTCTCAATAATTAAATATTTAACCTAAATTTGAAAATAATTTTTTATCATAATGAAATATCCTAAAAGTTTTATCAGATTATTGGCCTTATCAGTGTTTTTTCTGTTGGTTTCGTGCAAGACAACTGTTGTGTCTCCAAACAAACCTTTGTACGACAATTCATTAGAACTTTATAAAAAATATTCTATCCAAACCAAGGATGCTAAAACTCAGAAATTAGAAGTTCTAAAAATAGATGCTACCAAAATTTATGGAAAAAATAAAGCCGGAGAAATGGTGGAAATCGACAAAAGTGAAGTCCGCGAAATCAAAAAACCGGATGTTCTTGCGTCTATTCTAATCGTTGCTGCTGCAGTTGCTGCTGTTATTTTTGTTCCGATTTAATCTTTGTGATTAAAAATAAAATTACACATCCGGCAAAATAACAAAGGATATCCAGCCAACTGAAAGAGTTGCCAAGAACAATCATCATGATCCGATTGTTCTTGAAACCCAATATTTCTCCAAAGTGAAAATACTGGGCTAACTCTATCAGACAGGAAAAAATAAAGATTCCAACAATCAGCTTTGTTGAATCGAAATCGAAGAATGCTTTGATGAAATAATACATCAGTATCACTACGAAAACGTCGCCCAAATAAGCTCTTACAAAGAAACATTCTTTAAGCTTTGTAGCGATGAGAACTTCAATGAAGAATATTACAATGGCAATCAGTAAGTTTTTGTAATCGAATTTGAAATTAATTTTCACGGAATTGTTTTTAAACTAAAACAAAAAATCGAGGCAATTATTACCTCGATTTTTTTATTTTTTCATTTTGATTGTGGATTCAATTGCAAAGATTTTTTCGGTTTGGATAGGTTCATTTTTTCACAAGCCGGTTCAAGAACTATTTCAAAAATAAAAACAAAATGGAAGCCTGCACGTATTGATGGGAATATTGTAAGAAGCCGATTTAAAATTCCACTAACAATGACCTTTAACAAATAATTTTTCGGTTCAATTTTTGAAAATAAATATTAACCAAAATCTTATTGTTATGAAAAAGCTATTATTTATCGGCATATTATCATCATTAATCATCAGTTGCGTTCCTGATAAAGACAAACGGGACAAAAGAAAAACCGACCACAGCGCAGAACATATGAGAAACAAAGGCGTTGATTCTGCAGCACTTTCACCAGCAAAAAAAGCGGATACGGTTGGCGTGAAATAGTTACTTTCCAATCATCTTCTTAATAGCATTCAGTTTCATCAGAGCTTCAATTGGTGTCAAAGTATTGATGTCAATTTTCGTCAATTCTTCACGGATATTTTCTAGAACTGGATCGTCTAATTGGAAAAATGAAAGCTGAAGATTTTCTTCCGTTACACGTTTTATTTTCTCTCCGGAATCTTGCGTTGCTCTGCTGGATTCCAAAGTTTTAAGAATTTCATTTGCACGATTCACAACTTTAGAAGGCATTCCTGCTAACTTCGCAACGTGAATACCAAAACTATGTTCACTTCCTCCGGAAATCAGTTTTCTAAGAAAAATAATATTGCCTTTCGCTTCCTGAATTGACACGTGGAAATTCCTGATTCTTTCGAAGTTAACAGACATTTCATTCAGTTCGTGGTAATGTGTTGCAAACAATGTTTTTGGCTGCGTTGGATGTTGATGAAGATATTCCGCAATGGCCCAGGCAATGGAAACACCATCATAAGTGGAAGTTCCACGTCCGATTTCGTCCAGCAAAATCAAACTTCTGTCGGAGATGTTATTAAGGATATTCGCTGCTTCATTCATTTCAACCATAAAAGTCGATTCGCCTGCGGACAAATTATCGGTTGCACCAACTCTTGTAAAAATCTTGTCCAAAGTTCCAATTTCAGCGTGTTTTGCAGGAACAAAGCTTCCAATTTGAGCCAACAAAGAAATAATCGCAGTTTGTCTCAGAATTGCTGATTTACCCGCCATATTCGGTCCGGTTACCATTATGATCTGCTGAGAATCTCTGTCCAGAAAAACATCATTCGGGATGTAAGATTCGCCAAGAGGTAATGACTTTTCGATGATCGGATGTCGCCCTTCCTGAATATCAATTGAGAAAGACTCGTTCAGAATCGGTTTTGTGTAATTATCTTCAACCGATAATTCAGACAAACCAACGGCGCAATCCAGTTCACCAACCAGTTTTGAATTTTCCTGTAATTGGTCAATATAAATCAGAACATTTTCACAGATATTTCTGTAAAGTTCCAATTCTAATTTTCCAATTTTCTCTTCTGCACCAAGAATCTGGTTTTCATAATCTTTCAGCTCTTCGGTAATATAACGTTCGGCGTTAACCAAAGTCTGCTTTCTGATCCAATCTTCCGGAACTTTGTCTTTATGCGTATTTCTAACCTCGATATAATAGCCGAAAACACCATTGAAATCAATTTTCAAACTTGTGATTCCGGTTCTTTCGATTTCACGCTGACACATTTCGTCCAGGAAACCACGGCCTTTGCTTTGAAGATTTCTTAAATGGTCCAATTCTTCCGAAATTCCTTCTCTAATAACATTCCCTTTGTTGATGTTCACAGGAAGCTCGTCGTTCAGATGCTCATTAATCAAAGTAATTAATTCTTCAAGATTGATGAAAGGGTCGATCCAGGCCAGAACATCCGGAAATCTCAGAATATGTTTTCTGATTTCATTAATATTAATGATGCTCTGACGGAGATAACCTAATTCTTTCGGTGAAATCTTTTCAGCGGCTAATTTTCCAATTAATCTATCCAAATCCGAGATGCCTTTCAACAGATCTTTGATCTCGTATTTCAAAGAATCTTCTTTATTCAGAAATTCAATCAGGCTTAATCTTCTGTTGATGTCGCTGATGTTCTTTAAAGGTAAAATCAGCCGTCGCCTCAACAATCTTCCACCCATCGGCGTACAGGTTTTGTCGATAATGTCTAAAAGTGATTTTCCATTGTGATTGGCAGAATAAACAATTTCCAGATTTCTCAATGTGAAATTATCCATCATCAGATAATCATCCTGCGGAATAAGCTGAATCTTGGTAATGTGCTGCAACAATGCGTGATGTGTATCTTCTACCAAATAAGCGAAAATAGCGCCTGCTGCTGTAATTCCTAACTTAGAATCCTCAATCCCGAAACCTTTCAAAGATTGCGTTTTGAAATGGGAAATCAGTTTTTCGTATGCGTAAGGATATTTGAACGCCCAGTCTTCCAGCTTGAAAACATTTTTATTTTTCAGCTGACTTGGAATCTCAGAAGTTCTCTGATAGATAATCTCGCTCGGGTCAAAAGTATGAACGATGTGAAGTAATTTTTCCAGATTTCCTTCACTCACGAGAAATTCACCTGTTGAAACATCCACAAGTGCCATCCCGTATTTTTCTTTTTCCTTATGAAGAGAAAGCAGGAAATTATTTTTTTTAGAAGTCAGAACCTGGTCGTTGAACGTAACTCCAGGCGTCACCAATTCTGTCACGCCACGTTTTACGATTCCTTTTACAGTTTTTGGATCTTCCAATTGGTCGCAAATAGCAACACGCATTCCAGCTCTTACCAGTTTGGGCAAATAAGAATCCACAGAATGATGCGGAAATCCAGCCAGTTCAATATGACCTTCACCGTTGGCTCTTTTGGTAAGAACGATTCCAAGAATCTGCGACGTTTTTATCGCATCTTGCCCAAAAGTTTCGTAGAAATCCCCAACACGGAATAACAATAATGCATCAGGATATTTCGCCTTAATCGTATTGTATTGCGTCATTAATGGAGTTTCTTTCTTTGCCAATTGTCTGAATTTTAGAAGCGCTAAAATACGAAATTAATAGCCAGAAAAAAGAAGGATGTTTCGCTGAAAATTATTTTTTCTTAAACTTTTCCAGAGCTTTGGAGCTTTTCCGGTAAGCCCATTCTTCTTTATATTTCACCCATTTTGCCTTGAAGATTTTTCGCATCAGCTTATCCGTATATCGCATAATGAAAACGTGATAAAGCATACTCAGAAACTTTGAAGGCCGATTAGGTAATGCTCTGATAGATAGAGAAAAGCCTGGCTCAAGATAACGGTTGTAATGCCAGAAAGCGCCAGGGATGAACAAAGCGTCGCCGTGTTCCATCATGATTTCGGTTCCGGTTGCATATTTCAAAGCAGGATATTTTTCGTAATCAGGATTGTCGTAATCAATTTCTTCTATCGTATGGACAGACAATGGAACTTTATAAAGTAGTTCATTTTGCTTCTGGTCAAAGAGTAAAATTCTTTTTTTGCCACCAAAATGCACGTGGAAAAAGTCTCCTAAATCCACATCATAATGCATCAAAACATGTGCTTCACTTCCTCCGAAAAACAGCGTGGGAAGTCGTTTGAAGAATTTCATTCCCAGATCCGGATAAGTGAAATCTTTCAGCAATTCCGGTAACCTGTCGGTGATGATATAAAAAAAGATCCTGAGGTCAGAAGGTTTACTTTTGATAATATCAATATAATCCTTCATCTTCATTTTGGTTGCCGGTGTGTCAGAGCTTTTATTGGCATCAGCGGGCTTGTTGTCATAGATGGGAACAACCTGGTCACCGGCTTTTTCACGGATATAATCCAGATTCCATTTTTCGTAAGCGCCCCATTGTTTTGCAAAACCTTTTATCAAAAGCGGTCTGTGCGGTTTGAAATATTTCTTTTGAAAATCTTCTTTATCAATGTGTTCTACGACGTCAACAGGATTCAGAATCATATTAATTATTTTGATCAAATAAAATTAATAAAAATGATTTTAAGCAAAATAGAAATTTTGAATTTAATGTAACTTTTAAACTTCAAAGCCTGCTATAAGTCATCTATTATCGGTAATCTTCGGCTCATTTTTTGCTTATCCACCTGCGGAAATTGAACAAATGTTTGAAATCAAATCAGGGTTATTAATAATATCTTTCAGGATTTATTTATAGTTATTCCAAATAATCTCATATTTGTATTATTAAAGCTAATAACAAAAACAATTTCTAAAATAAAAGTTTGAATTAATTCTATTGGTAAAATGAAGGTTGAGCAAATATACACAGGTTGTCTTGCGCAAGGAGCGTATTACATTGTTTCTGAAAACGAAGCAGCAATTATTGACCCGTTGCGAGAGGTTAAGCCTTACCTCGACCGTTTGGATAAAGATCAGGTTCGGCTCAAATATATTTTTGAAACCCATTTTCACGCTGATTTTGTTTCGGGACATCTGGATTTATCCAAGAAAACCGGTGCTCCCATTGTTTACGGTCCGACAGCTCAGCCGGAATTTGATGCCATTATAGCAGAAGACAATCAGATGTTTAAGATAGGAAAAATCAAAATCAAAGTTCTTCATACGCCTGGACATACGATGGAAAGCTCGACTTATCTTCTGATTGATGAAAATGGGAAGGAAACGGCAATTTTTTCCGGTGACACTTTGTTTTTGGGTGATGTCGGCAGACCGGATCTTGCACAGAAAGCGGGTGAGATTACTGAAAAAGATTTGGCCGGAATGTTATATGAAAGTCTTCACAGCAAGATCTTACCTTTGGATGATTCGATCACGGTTTATCCTGCCCACGGCGCCGGTTCTGCTTGCGGAAAGAATATGCAGAAGGAAACAGTAGATACTTTGGGGAATCAAAAAAGAACGAATTACGCACTGAATCAACCTGATAAAGAATCTTTTATTAATGAAGTTCTTGACGGATTAACTGCACCACCAAAATATTTCGGGATGAATGTCGCAATGAACAAAGGCGGTTATGAAAGTTTTGACCAGGTTCTGAAAAAAGGTAATAATCCATTGTCTGTTGAGGAATTTGAAACGGCGGCGGAAGAAACCGGGGCTTTGATCCTGGACACAAGAAGTGCAGCCAATTTCCATAAAGGTTTTGTTCCGAATTCTATCAACATTGGAATCAAAGGCGATTTTGCACCCTGGGTTGGAGCGATGATTGTTGATGTTCAACAGCCGATTCTTTTGGTTTCTGACGAAGGTACAGAGGAAGAAGTGATCACGCGACTAAGCAGAGTAGGATTTGATAATGTTTTAGGCTATTTGAAGGGAAGTTTCGAAGCCTGGAAAAACTCCGGTAAAGAAACTGACGAGATCAAAAGAATTTCTGTAGAAGAATTTGCTGATGAGTTTTCTGAAGGTGTAAAAGTTATCGATGTCCGAAAGGAAACGGAATACGAAGCCGAACATATCGATGAAGCTTACAGCAAGCCTTTGGCTTATATCAATGACTGGGTGAATTCTTTGGACAATTCTGAACATTTTTATATCCATTGTGCCGGTGGTTACAGAAGTATGATCGCGGCAAGTATTTTACAGGCAAGAGGTTATAGAAACTTCACCGAGATTGATGGCGGGTTCAATGCGATTAAGAAAACAGGAAAATTTCCCTTGAGTAATTTTGTTTGTCAAAGTAAAACTTTATAGAATTAAAAAAGGCTTGAACTTCAGCCTGACAATAAATTTTAACATGTCATTCTGAGCCTGCCGAAGAATCTAATACCTTAAATCTAACTTCTAACGTCTTAGTTATGTCACAGAAATTTCAAGAACTCATACAATCCGAACGTCCTGTTCTCGTTGATTTTTTCGCAACCTGGTGTCAGCCTTGCAAAGTTCAGTCTTCCGTTTTGAATTCTGTAAAAGAAAAAGTTGGAGAGAAAGCAAGAATCGTAAAAATTGATATTGATCAGTTTCCGTCAATAGCTGCGGATAACGGAGTTCGTGGTGTTCCGACTTTAGCAATTTTTAAAAACGGAGAGTTGCTTTGGAAAGAAAGCGGTGTTCATGATGTGAACTCTTTGGTTGGTTTGCTGGAGCAGTATTCTAATTGATTATTATATTTCCGCTATTGTCATAGTTGAAAGTCCAAGTTTGTTCTATATTTGAAGTAATTTGACCAAATTCGTTATACTTAACCTCATTATATTTTCTATAATTATTTTTAGATATTGCTCGATAAAAATATTCGTCTAATAAATAAAGTCTTCTAAACGGATTGTAAGAATTATCATAGTCTCCGAATGTTCTAATGATTTTTATTCCTTTGTTTATGCCGTTTCTCTGTTCAAAGTATTCTGATTTTGTCAGATTACCTTTGGTATCGTAATAGAATTTTTCGAGATAAGTTTCTATGTAATCGTCTGGTGGATAATAAGGCATATTAGGAAACGTTGTATTTATTTCAACGAGTTGATTATTTGAATAGCTAAATGACTGCTTCCTGTCTTGATGGTTATTGTAGACAGATGGAATTTCCTTTTGAATAATTTGATTATTATTATTCAAAAAATAATATTTTGTGTCTTTCAGGGGATTAAATTCGTCTGAAGATGAAAAATTTTCAACGGTAACTTTATTATTAGTATAAACTAAAGAAGTGAACAATTTATCTGTGAAAAAACCGTTATAACCTGTGCCTCCGCTAAGTTGTAAAAAGCCACCTTTTTTCTTGATTAAGCGATTATTACTATCATAATCGAAATAAAAATTATTGTCAGAGTTGTAGCCATTTGAAAAGCCTACGTTTAGTTTCGTAACCAAAGGATATTCTTCTGCGGAAATTGTTGTTGATTCGTCGTCTCTTGAGCAAGAAAATAGAATAAAACTTAAAAAGAATAATGTAAAGATGTTTTTCATTGCTGAAAGCATTTTTTTACAAAACTAAGGAATAATTTCAAACTCATCTCGCTCTTTTAAAAAAGGAAACCTGCTTCTAAATTCCTTCAATTCATCCAGATTCCATTCAGTTGTGATGAGGTCGCTTTTTCTTTCCGATATTTCTCTTCCGTCCGGAAAATAAGCCATTGAACTTTCCTCATATTCAAGGTTATAACCGTCTGTTCCGATACGATTCAATCCGAAAAGAAAAGCCTGATTTTCAATCGAACGCGCTTTTATAAGTGATTTCCAGGCATCAATTCTGGATTTTGGCCAATTAGCAACATATAAAGCGGCATCATAATCATTCTGATTTCTTGAGAAAACCGGAAAACGCAGATCAAAACAAACCTGTAAAAGAATTTTAAATCCTTTGTAATCAATAATTTTTCGCTCTGTTCCGGCAGTGTAAATTTTATCTTCTCCAGAATAAGAAAACAAATGTCTTTTGTCGTAGTATTCAAAACTGCTGTCAGGAAAAACAAAATAAAACCGGTTATAGAATTTACCATTGTCTTCCACAGAAACACTTCCTGCAACTGCTGAATTTTTGTTTTTAGCAAAAGATTTCATCCAGATTAAAGACTCCTCATTTCTATCTGCCACCTCTTCGGCTTCCATGCAAAATCCGGTAGAAAACATCTCTGGTAAAAGGAATAGATCTGCTTCCACTGAAGCCAATTTATTTTCAATTTTTTTGAAATTTTCTTCCTTATTTTTCCATGCGATATCCAAATTCAGTCCCGTAATTGTAAGTATTGACATATTCAGAAAGTTTAATGCAATTTATCACTTTAAAATTCGTTTTCATAAGAAGTTCTTAATAAAAATCTAAAAATACCCACGAAATCAAGTTAAAGTCTCCTAAAAAATCGTTAAAAAGTTTGATTGTAACCGTCTGATAATGATTTATATATAATTTTGCACCACTAAAACAAAATCTTAATATTATAATTTAATGAAGAAATTCCCATTATTGTTGTGCTTAGTTTATTTGATAACGACTTCTTTTTATCCGGCAAGTTCTGAGGACAGAGTTTCTTATCCCAGGCTGATGATAAGAGAAATCAAACTAAGTGCTAAAAAGAATTTCTCACCACAGAATCCAGCAGAAGAGATCTACAAGGAGCTTCGGTTTGCGGATGAAACATTGAATTTTGAAGTCTTTGAAAAAGCTTTTTTAGGATTCCAAAATTTGAAAAAGTCCGGAAAACTGGAGCCGTCAGCTAAGTTGCTTTCGGTTTGTGATTTTAGTTTGTCTTCTAACAGGAAACGACTTTGGGTCATAGATCTGGGTGAGAAAAAAGTGTTGTTCAACACATTAGTTGCGCACGGAAAAGGAACGGGCGAAGAGTTTGCCACGAGCTTTTCTAATATAGAGGACTCGCATCAGTCGAGTATGGGCTTTTACATTACCGAACAAGCTTACATGGGAGATAATGGCTATTCTATGAGATTATTCGGGATGGATCGCGGTTATAACGATGCTGCCCTAGAGCGCTGTATAGTAATGCACGGTGCCAAATATGTAAGCGAGGATTTTATCAAATCTGAAAAGAGATTAGGAAGAAGCTGGGGTTGCCCAGCTGTTCCGGCCAGTCTTGCAAAACCAATCATTGATACCATCAAAAACAGAACTTGTCTGTTTATTTATTTTCCTGATCAGAGTTACCTGGCGAGTTCTCAATGGTTGAAAAATGTTGAAAAGACAGACTCAATTCTTGATTCTCCAAAACAAAATATGGCAACGAATTAAATCTTTGTATTTTGTAAAATGTACAATGTAAAAGTATAAACCCTTTCAGAGTTCCGAACTCTGAAAGGGTTTATTTTGTTAAAACTTGAAGGTTTGATTTTTATTAAGGATTCTTGACTAATAATCTGAAACCTTCTCCATGAACGTTGATGATTTCCAAACCTTCGTCGTCTTTCAGAAGTTTTCTCAGTTTTGCAATATAAACATCCATACTTCTGGCAGTGAAATAATTCTCTTTTTTCCAGATTTTTCTCAAAGCCAGATCTCTTGGCATAAAATCGTTTCTGTGGATGCAAAGTAATTTCAATAGCTCATTTTCTTTTGGAGAAAGCTTGTATTCGTTTTCCCCAACTCTCAATTGTCTCAGCATAGAATCGAAGAAAATATTACTGATCTTGAATTGCTCCTGATCTTCATTTTCCAAAACCGCGCTTCTCTGTAAAATGGCTTTGATCTTGTAAAGAAGTAATTCCGTATCAAATGGTTTTGTGATATAATCGTCTGCGCCCAATTGATAACCTTTTAGGATATCCTCACGCATATTTCTTGCTGTAAGGAAAATGATAGGTGTGTTTTTATCGATTTTCTTCACATCTTCTGCTAAGGAAAATCCGTCTTTTTTAGGCATCATCACATCAAAAATGCAGATGTCAAACTCCTTTTCTGTAAACTCTTTCAGACCCATTTCTCCGTCTGTGGCCAATGTGACCTCAAAGTTATTGATGGTCAAATAATCCTTAAGAACTGCACCAAAACTTTGGTCGTCTTCTACTAATAATATTCTGTTGCTCATAGCTTTTGTAATTAATAATTAAAATGAAGAATTGATATTTCTCCGTTCCGTTAATATTTTGATTTGTTGTTTAAAAGTTGAATTTGTTATTTCTTTATACTTTAATTCTGATTCATTCAATAATTAAAATTATACCATTGGAAGTTTAATCGTAAATGTGCTTCCTTTTCCTTTATGAGAATCCACATGGATCTGACCTTTGTGGATTTCAACGATCTTTTTTACATAAGACAATCCAAGACCTTGTCCTTTTACATTATGGATGTTTCCGGTTTCTTCCCGGAAGAATTTTTCAAAGATTTTGGTTTTGTTGGTCGACTCCATTCCCATTCCTTTGTCCGAAATTTCCACAACATACCAGTTACCTTCGTTTCTGGTGGTCAGTTTTATGTCAGGTGTTTCTGGCGAATACTTGTTGGCATTATCCAGAAGATTGATCAATGCATTGGAGAAATGGAATTCATCAATCCTGAAATTATATTTTGTCGCATTGAATTCCGTTGTCAGAATTCCGTTTCTTTCATTAACAATCAGTCGGAAAGATTCTGCAATACTTTTTATTAATTCTCTTACGTTGGTTTCCTTCAGATGAAGCGGCATTTCGTTTCGTTCCAGTTTAGACATGTTCAGAACGGTTTCTACCTGTTTTTTCATCCTCAGATTCTCCTGCTTTATCAATCCCGAATAATATTTGACCTTATCAGGGTCGGTCGCAATTTTATCGTTGGCTAATGAGTCCGTTGCAACGGAAATGGTTGCCAGAGGAGTCTTGAACTCGTGAGACATGTTGTTGATGAAATCGGTTTTGATCTCTGCAATTTTTTTCTGTCTCATCATATAATTGATTGAAATAATATAAATCCCTAAAATCGTCAATAACGAAATGAAAGTTCCCAACAACATCGGCAGATTGTGCTTTACCAAAGAGTAGTCTTTTCTTGGAAAAACCAGGGCTAAAGTATAAAGCGTCCGGTCTTTGGTATCGGTAAAAATCGGATAAGTGTAGTTGGTTTTGTCTTTTTGATCAAGATAAATATTGTTGGCAATCGTTGTCAGTTTGTTGTTTTTATCGATCACTCCGAAACCGAATTTGGTGTCAATTCCTTTCAGTCTCAATTCTTTGGATAAAACCGAATCTATTGTTTTGTTGTTAACTCTTTTTTCAATGGGAAGACTGGTTGCGCTTAATCTTGCAAATTCCTTCATTTGGAAAGAGTTATTGTCAAGGTCTCTGCTGATGTTGGTTGTCAAAGGTTCAGGCGAGTTTCTTTTGACCTTTAACTGGCCTTCATCTTTATAAAGTTTGGTTGTATAAAGTGTGTCGCCTTTTGCGGAAACTGGGATATTTTGCTTTTCAACAATGCTGGTTTGAAAAAGAATGTTAGAGCGATTCGCAGAATCGGAACTTTGCTGGATGTAAGTTTTAACCGGTTGATTATTAGATGCCAGAACTTCTTTTCCAACATTGTTATAAGTCTCATTCCAGTATTTGTTAACTTCGATTTGGTTAACCTTTTGAGTCGATGTCTCTAAAGCAGAGTAAACTTTGTTAGAAAAATCCTGCTCCAGAGAAGTATATAATTCTTTAATCCAATACAGCTGCAAGGAGACGAAAACCACCAAGGAAATCGTCATAAATACAGAAATAATAGGAATAAATTTGTTATTCATTGCAATTATTGATTTTGAAAAGTTAAAATTACTCTTTTTAAGAATATCTCAATAAAAAAAACGCGATACAATTATTAAATATTTCTTAAAAACGAGTTTTTTAACATTTTATTGTGAATAATCAAAAATGTTGCCATAGGAAAACTTTGGTGTGATTTTTTATAATTAATTTTATAAAAAGAAATTGTATGAACTCAGAAATTGTTTTTAATAAGGATTCTGATACCGGAGTTTATGTGATGAAGGTTTATAAAGCCGACGTCTCTACGCTTTGGGATTATTTCACAAAATCAGAATTGATAGACCAATGGTGGGCGCCAAAACCTTGGCAATGCGAAACCGAAAAAATGGATTTTCGTGAAAACGGTGTTTGGCTGTACGCAATGAAAGGTCCGGACGGAGAAAAAGAAATGGCCTTAGCCAATTACGGCGAAATAATGCATCATAGAAGTATTTCCTGGACAGATGCTTTTGCAGATGACAAAGGAAAGGCAAGAACAGACTTGCCACAAACATCCTGGCTGATTGGTTTCACAGGTATCGATGAAGGCACAAGAATGACTTTCAATCTGCATTTTAACTCCAAAGTAGAAATGAATCAGCTCATCGAAATGGGTTTTGAAGAGGGTTTTAAAATGGGATTGAATCAACTTGAAGATATTGTAGCAAAAGATTAATTAATTCAAATTAATTTCCTCATCTTCAAAATATTGGATAATCGCTTTTTTCATCAGAAGCGATTGTTCGTTGGGTTTCAGATCGGGCAAATCTTCCAGCTTTTCGAACTCGGGCCAGCCTTCGTTATAATGACTGAATTTGTAATAGCCAAAAGGTTCCAATAATCTGCAAACCGCAATATGAATAAGATTGACTTTATCATCTTTAGTGAATTTTTGTTGGCCACTTCCAAGTTCCTGAATCCCAATTAAAAATAACATTGTTTCAATGGGCGGATTTTTTTCTGTCTGGAAATTTTCTTCAAAAAACTGTTCTATTTTTTTCCAGATTTCGGCTTCTGTCATATTGCTTTTTACTTTCTTAAAATGTTATCGATCGTTTTTCCTTTTGCCAGTTCATCTATCAGTTTATCCAGATAACGAATTTGTTGCATCAGCTTGTCTTCAATTTCTTCAACACGATAACCACAAATCACACCAGTTATTTTTGAAACATTGGGATTCAAACTTGCTTCTGCAAAAAAAGTCTCGAAATCAGCCTTATTATCAATAATCTCCTGAAGTTTCTCTGCATTATATCCTGTCAGCCAAAAGATAATTTCATCAACCTCAGCTTTGGTTCTGCCTTTCTTTTCCGCTTTTGCAATATAATGTGGATAAACGCTTGCAAAAGGCATCTTGTAAACTCGGGTGTTTTTCATTTTAATAATTTAATATTGATCTGAATAATTACTCCAACGAAGAACGATAAAAAACCAAAACTCTGGCTAAAATTTTAAACCAGAGTTTTATTGATCTTGATGCGAATTTACAAAAATGAATTTTAATTCCGGATTTCCAAAATCATTGCTGTTTTTGCCGGAATATCTATTGTGTTCTCAAAACTGAAATCTTTGCCAGAAATAATGTCTTTAGCATTGAAATAATTAGTAATCATCTCTTTATATCGACTAAGATTAAGCGTTACTTTATCAGTATTTTTGTTGAGTAAAACCATTAACTTCTGCTTATCAGTATATCTGAAATAAACATAAACATCATTATTGGTTGGCGCATAATGTTTGAATTTTCCATTAGCAATCGCATCATTCGTTTTTCTCCAGTTAAGTAAAGTCGAAAAATACTTCTTGGCTTCCTTTTCTTCATCAGTTAATCCTATTTCGGTTACAGCATTTTTGGAATCGCCTTTCCAACCTCCGTAGAAATCACTTCTTCTTTGTCCGTCGCTTCCGGCTTTGTCATTGGTCATCAGAACTTCGGTTCCATAGAAAAATTGAGGTGTTCCGCGTATTGTCATATACATCGCAATCCCGAGTTTCCAGTTTTCTAAGTTTTTGTTTAGTCGGGAATAGAATCTGTCCAGATCATGATTATCCGGAAAAATCAATTGATTTTCAGGATGCGGAAAAAGAAAATCGTTTGCAACACTTTCATAGACTTTTCGCCAACTTGAAAACCAACCGCTTTTCTCATTGAGTGCAGTGACGATATTGTCATTAATGGAAAAATCCATCATCATCGGCATATAACTTTTGTAGCCATCACTATTTTCTTTGTCGATTTGCCAATAGGAAGTCTGGGCAATATTTCTTGTCATTTCTTCGGCAACGATGTTCATTTTCGGATATTCTTCAAGAATGGTTTTAGTCCAATCAGCTAGAAAATTTTTGTCGGAGTAAGAATAGGTGTCAACACGCAATCCGGAAAGCCCGGCATACTCAATCCACCAGATGATATTCTGAGTCAGATATTTTGCCAATAGAGGATTTTTCTGATTAAGGTCTGCCATATGACCATCAAACCAGCCGTTGAGATATTCTTCTTTATCAATTTCAGTGGCGTAGATATCTGTGATGGTGGTTTTAAGGTGATTAGTTCTGACTCTGTTTTCCGAATCAGGATAATTAATCCAGCTTTTCTCTGGCAAGTCTTTGATGAAATAATACTCTGAGCCACAATGATTAAGCACAACATCCCAAATCAAACCAATGTTTCTTTTCCTGGCTTCTGCTGATAATTTTTTCAAATCTTCATTCGTCCCGAATCTCGGGTCAATCTTGTAAAAATCTGTCGCTGCATAACCGTGATAAGAATAGGTAGGCTCATCATTTTCAATCAAAGGCGTGTTCCAAATCTGAGTGTAGCCCAAAGACTTGATGTAATCCAAATG
Organism: Epilithonimonas pallida; assembly: GCF_900182975.1. Lineage (NCBI taxonomy): Bacteria > Pseudomonadati > Bacteroidota > Flavobacteriia > Flavobacteriales > Weeksellaceae > Epilithonimonas > Epilithonimonas pallida. Next base: position 412,733 of record NZ_FXUO01000002.1, read on the forward strand.
ATTAATAATTCCCTGGATATCACCGCCGTGTCTGGCGTCTTCATTATTTCTGTCAAGCTTTTGTTCCAGAGTTGTTTTGACAATATCATTTTTTTCATTACCATTCGAAAATCTGTCCGGAACAATCAAAAGAATCGCATCTTTTGAACTGTAACTTACACGATTCGCACTGTTCGCTTCCCGAGCATAGATTGGAAAATCTTTAGTCAGAACCACTTTATTGTCCTTCGAAAATTTGATTTTCACAGTTCCGGCTTTTGCATCAGGATTGATTTGCAGAGTCAGAAACAAATAGTTCTTATTTTCAACCGTTTTATTTTCAGTAATGGTAATTCCGGGATAAGAAATTGCAGGCTGTAAATCTGAAATGTCTTTACCATAAATTAATAAAGCGACCGAATTATTTTTCATCCCAACCCACCAATTGGCCGGTTCTATGCGTTCAATTTTTTGAGAAAGAATAAGATTGAAACTGATGAAAAGTAAAAGTATTGTAAGTGATTTTTTCATTGATTAATAGATTTAGATTAGTTATTTTTTCAGAAGAAATTCTAATGGAATTGATAACCGTTTGCTCCAGGAATTTTCGCTGTGGTCAGCCGATTCAAATTTTCTGGTTGTCCAATTATTTTTGTTGAATCCTTTTTCCGTCATTATCAAATCGACTTTGTTCTGATGTTTCTCATAGCGACTGTCCAATCCTTCCGTTCCAAAATCGAAATAGATTTTATGGGTTTTCGGATTCGGAAGTTTTTGTTTGAGATAATTTTCAAACGCAGAAGGGATTTCGTCATCAGAAAGGTCTGTGATTCCAACCCAATGGGTGGATAGGCAAGCTGCGCCGCCGAAAACTTCGGGATACTCGCAAATCGCGTACATCGATATCAGTCCGCCCATACTGGAACCGGCGATGTAAGTATTTTCCCTGTCTTTCAGTGTTGGATAATTTTTATCAATAAAAGGTTTTATCTCTTCTACAATGAATTTCAAATAGTTATCGGATTGGATTTTCCCTTGAAAGTATTTTTCAAGTGTTTGATTTTGTAACTCTTTAGATAAACTTTCAAAAGCTTTTTGTGGAAAATACTCCGAATGCCGGGTTGCGCCAGTATTCCAAAGTCCGACAATGATGCAATCTTTCAGTTTGATTTTTTTGCTGAGTTCTGTATAATTTTCATCCACTTTCCATTCGGAATTATTCCAGTTGATTTTTGGGTCAAAAAGCATCTGACCGTCGTGGATATAGAGAACCGCATATTTTTTATTGGGATTGAAGTTTTCCGGCAACCAGATATCAACATTTCTTGACGCCACATATTTCGAAGGAAATTGATTAATTCTGATGATTTTACCAAAACTCACATCGGGAACCGAAGTCTGAATCACCTCTTTGTATCGGTCTTTGATATCGACATATTTCTTGATGGCTGTTTTATATTCATCAAGATTTTTTGGTTTTCTCCAATCCGGGTCCGGAAAATTATTCTCAATATAATTCCAATCCTTTCCAGCGAAAAAATCATCATCGTACGTGCAACCTGTCAAATCTTTGAAAGGTTTAAGGAAAATATAACCGTCAAAAAAATGCTCCATTTTGAAATCAGAATGACAAAAACTGAAAAAACTATTGTCTCGCAATCTCCCGACAGGTGTGTTAATCAAATCGAATCCAATCTGTGGATAGTTGAGTTTCTGAAGTGCATTTTCCAATTCTCCATTCGCTGGCGAAACATAAGCCGGATTATACTGAGTTTTGGAAAACATCGGCGTATGAAACATAATGTTGAAAATCTTATCAGGCATCAATTTGTAAAGACGATTTCCGACCATTCCTTCATCATAATCACAAAAATCATCGTTGTTCACTTTCAGGATTGGCATTTTGTACTTGGTGAAAACGTGAACGTGTCCCATATAAATCAAGGCTTTTTCATTTTTATCAATGATTTCCTTTTTGATGATTTTCGTTCGGAATTGGTCTGGCGTTCCCAGATTGAAAACGGCTTTCATATTTTCGGGAGTTCTTGCGCCACCTTTGAAGTTTTCCCAACGGTATTGATAACTCAGATTGACGATTCGGAATTTTTTAGCATCAGATTTTAAGGTTTTATTGAATTCCCAAACCGCTTTATAGATGTCAAAATATTCCTTATAAGCCCAACCTACATTGTAATAGAAGAACATATCTTTTGCTTTTCTTTCATCGAATTTTTCAGAATTCAGCAATTCATCCAGCTCTTTCTGCTTTTCGAAAGCACCGAATTCCATACAGAGATTGTAAACACCGGCCTGATATAGTTCCGGAATAAGGCTTTTGACAAAATCTAGATTTTCTTTCACAGCGTGGTCCTCACCTAAAAGTACAATAGGATAATTCTTGAATTTTGAAACGAGATAATCTTTCGGACTTTTTGGATGTTGTTTCAGATATTCTACAGCTTCAAGAGTGGCTTTGTTTTCCTGACCGAATCCTAAAATCGGAAAGAAAAATGCTAAAAACAGAAGTGAAAAAGAAATTGAAAGTTTCATTTTTTAGTTTGAATTTTGAACAAAACTATTTCTACTTTCCTTTTGTTACAAGCCTTTTGGACAAACGACAGGTTATTCTGTACAAAAAGCAAATCACTGGAAATGATTTCAGATAAATAATTAAATTTGAGCAACCTTAAAATATGAACCAATCCATTCTTGAACATTTCAAATCCAAATTTTGGATAAAGCACGCTTTCTACTGGATTGCGTTTGTTCTGTTTTTTGGATTGGTTTGGGGTATTTCTGATGACAATTATTTGCGGAATATTATGATTCAGATTTGCTGTCTTCCTTCTAGGATGTTGCTGGTTTATCTCACACTTTTTTATCTGTTACCGAAGTTTTTCAATCAGAAAAAATATTTCAGTTTCTTTATCTCTTATGTAATATTGGTCGGACTGATAAGTGTTTTTATCCAACGTCCTTTGTTTCTTTATTTTATTCAACCTAATTTTCTTCCGGAGTTTAAAAATAATGGCTTTTTTGTCATGTCAGAGATTATGAATACCGCTCTGGACATCAATATTGCTGCGATGATTCCGATCGCTTATACTTATCTGACAACGATTGAAAATCTTGAAAAAAACTATTCGGAGCTGAATGAAGAGAATAAATTATTAAAAGAAGATGCTGTAATTCAGGATAATAACGATGATTCTTACATCAATCTGAAAGTCGATAAAAGTGTAAGGAAAATCAAAATCAATGATATTGTTTTTGTGGAAAGTCTCAGAAATTACTGCAAGATAAAACTTAACGATTCTGAAATCACGGTTCTTAAAACACTGACATCGGTTCAGGAACTATTACCCGAATCCAAATTTGTAAGAATTCATCGCTCATTTTTGATTAATAAAGATCATATGACCTCGGTTTCTCCCAGCAAGATTGAAATCAATAATTTGACAATTCCTGTTGGGAGAAAATATAAAGATGAGGTGAAAGAGAAGTTATTGGTCGATTTTTAACAAAAATGCATATTCCAAAGCGATCTCCTTCAAACTTTCGAATCTTCCGCTTGCACCGCCGTGACCGGAACTCATATCGGTTTTGAAAATCAGAATGTTGTTGTCTGTTTTCAAATCTCTCAATTTCGCCGTCCATTTTGCAGGCTCCCAATATTGAACCTGCGAATCGTGGAATCCTGTTGTAATTAAAATATTAGGGTAATCTTTCGCTTCAATGTTGTCATACGGCGAGTAGGATTTCATATAATCATAATATTCCTTCTCATTCGGATTTCCCCATTCGTCGTATTCTCCCGTCGTCAAAGGAATTGTTTCGTCCAGCATCGTCGTTACAACATCCACAAAAGGAACCTGAGCCACAATCCCATTGAATAATTCCGGATTATAATTCATTACAGCGCCCATCAAAAGACCGCCTGCACTTCCGCCCATTGCGTAAAGATGTTTTGGAGATGTATAATTTTTTGATATTAAGTATTTTGCAGCATCGATGAAATCAAAAAAAGTGTTTTTCTTCTGAAGCATTTTTCCATCCTCGTACCATTCGCGACCAAGATATTCGCCGCCTCTGATGTGGGCAATAGCATAAATAAATCCTCTGTCCAAAAGCGACAATCTCACGCTGGAAAAAGTAGCGTCAACTGTATGTCCGTAACTTCCGTAACCGTAAAGTAATAATGGGGTATTTACGGATTTCTTAGCGTCCTTATGATAAACCAAAGAAATCGCAACTTCTTTTCCGTCTCTTGCAGTTGCCCAGATTCTTTCCGAGATATAATTCTCTGCGAAGAATTTACCGCCCAAAACTTCCTGCTGTTTCAGAAGTACGGTAGTTTTTTCTTTCATATTATACTCGAAAGTTGAAGACGGTTTGGTCAATGATGTATAACCAAAACGCAAAATATCTGTATCAAACTCCATATTGATGCCGATATAAGCGGTATAAGTCGGATCAGAGAAAGGCAGGTAATAGGAGTTATTGTTTTGATTATCAATAATGTTAATTTGTAAAAGGCCTTTTTCGCGTTCTTCAACTACAAAATAATTCTTAAAAATCTCAAAGCCTTCCAGTAAGACATTTTCTCTGTGCGGAATGAAATCCTGCCAATGTTCCATTGACGGCTTATCAACTTTGGTTTTTACGATTTTGAAATTCGTAGCGTTATCAGCATTCGTAATAATATAAAAATCATCTTCGTAATGCTCCACCGAATATTCCAAATCATCTGTTCTTGGTTGAACAATTGTCCAGTCTGCAAAAACATTATTAGCCGGAATAAATCTCATTTCATCTTCATTAGTAGATGAAGCGGCGATGAAAATATATTCTAATGATTTGGTTTTAAAGACGCTAACATCAAAAGTCTCATCTTCCTCGTGGAAAATCAAAACGTCTTCAGAAGAATCTGTTCCTAATTTATGACGGTAGATTTGAAAAGCTCTCAGGCTTTCATCTTTTCTGATATAGAAAACGTGTTGATTATCATTCGCCCAAACCGCTTTTCCCGTTGTGTTTTCAATAACGTCAGAATAGATTTCACCAGTTTTGATGTTCCTGAAAAAGATTTTATAAATTCTTCTCCCGACATTGTCGGTAGAATAAGCAAGAATATCGTTATTTATGCTTACAGAGATGCTTCCTGTTTCGAAAAATGCTTCACCCTCAGCCAATATATTGACATCCAAAAGAATTTCTTCTTCATTGTCTAAGGATTGGAACTTTCTTGAGAAGATCGGATATTCTTTCCCTGCTTCATAGCGCACAATGTACCAATAGCTGTTGAAGAAATAAGGTAATGATTCATCGTCTTTTTTATACCGGGATTTCATTTCCTCATACAAATCATTCTGAAGATCTTCCGTATCCCTCATTATAAAATCTGTATAAGCGTTTTCTTCTTCCAGATATTTTATGACCTCGGGATTTTCGCGTTCGTTCATCCAGAAATAAGGGTCATTTCTTTTATCGTTATGGATTTCTAAAAATTTATCTGTTTTTTTAGCTTGTGGGGCGTTCATTTTTTATAGTCAAATATTATTCTGAAAAAAATCAGATTAAACAAATGTAAACAAAAAACCATCTTCTGGATAGAAGACGGTTTTGTTTTATGTTAATAATTACTTATTTATTGATACTTCTGATATATTTTTCTATGGCCATTGTCATAGATGGCGTTTCTTTGGTTGGTGCCATTACATTCACCGTCAAACCTGCTTCTTCTGCAGCGGCCTGTGTTGTTGTTCCAAAAACTGCAATTTTTGTTTCTTCCTGTTTAAAATCCGGGAAATTGATTCCTAAAGATTTGATTCCCTGATGACTGAAAAATACCAACATGTCATAATCCTTAATATTAATATCAGTCAAGTCACTTGCAACTGTTTTGTACATTATTGCCCTTGTCCAGTCCAGATTGGCAGCATCTAAAACTTTCGGGATCTCGGGTGTCAAAACATCGGAGGATGGCAAAAGATATTTCTCGCTTGGGTGTTTTTTGAACAAAGCTGCCAAATCTGAGAAGTTCTTTTCTCCAAAACTGATTTTTCTTTTTCTGTAAACGATATGTTTCTGCAGATAGTTGGCAATCGCCTCTGACTGACAGATGTAACGCATGGAATCCGGAACAGTGAATCTCATTTCCTCAGCAAGACGAAAATAATGGTCAATCGCATTCTTGCTCGTAAAAATAACACCTGTGTATTGCGCCAGGTCTATTTTCTGAGCCCTGAGTTCTTTCGCATCCACACCTTCTACATGTATAAAAGGACGAAAATCGATTTTGATTTTCTCTTTTTTTGCTATTTCCAAATAAGGCGATGATTCATTCGGAGCGGGCTGTGAAACTAAAATAGATTTGATTTTCATCTTAAAATGTGTGTGTTACATTTAATAAAACAAGAACTTCCAAAGCACCAAAGTCGGCACTATTTGAAGCGTGCAAATATACAGAAATTTATAATACCATTTTTCCGGCAGTATGGTCTGATTATGAAAAATGTATATTAAATTTTTCAAAACAAATGATCCAACAACCAGACCAATAATGAAATAAAAATATTTTACAAGATCAATAGGGTAAAAATAAAGTGTAAATCCGGCAATAATTAATGCGATAGATTCTAAAAAATAAAACTTGCTGGAAACCAGCGTTAACCCTTTAAGGTTTTTGCCGCTTCCAATACTGGAGTAGAAAAAGAATGTCAGCATATTCCGAATAATGTCAAATATTATGACAGACATTAATGTAAATCCGAATTTGTTAATCTGATATCCGAAAAATTTTATCTCTGAAAAAATCTTTGGGATTACTGGAACAAATTGAGACAAAAGCAGTGAAAGCATCACGCATCTTACAATGGAAATAATCAACCAGGATGGTGTGAGATTGTTAGAATCTTCGATTTTCTGTGTCAGAAAATCCTTGATGTTTGCGTCTCTCTGGAAAACAGACAACAGAATAATGTATATGAATATACTTCCAAGAATACAATATACCACCCAATCATTATTTTCTGTTATCCTAATCAACGGTCAAATTTTTTGCAAAAATAAGAATTAGAAATGGCTAATGATACAATTCATTAAAATAATCGGTTAAAAAAAGTTAATTTATAATCCACTAAAAAACATTAGCGAGTAAAAGATTATCTTTGCGAATTATTTCCAAGATGAAGAAGCTTGTCATTATTCCAACATACAACGAAAAAGAAAACATCGAAAAAATCATTTCGGCTGTTTTTGATTTGCAGCAGGATTTCCACGTGTTGGTAGTTGACGATTCTTCTCCCGATGGAACAGCGGAAATTGTAAAAAGATTACGTGAAAAATACCCGGTCCAGCTTCATCTGACTGTGAGAAAAGTTAAGGATGGTCTGGGTAAAGCTTACATCCATGGGTTTCAATGGGCGATCTATAATGACTATGATTTCATTTTCGAGATGGATGCCGATTTTTCTCATAACCCCAAAGATTTGATCAAGCTTTACGAGGCTTGTAAAAATGCGGATATGTCAGTCGGTTCAAGATATTCTCAGGGTGTGAATGTGGTGAACTGGCCAATGGGAAGAGTATTGTTGTCGTATTTTGCTTCGAAATATGTACGTTTCGTTCTTGGACTGCCAATTCATGATACAACTGCGGGATTTGTTTGTTTCAGAAAAGAAACGCTGGTCGCTATTGGGTTGGATAAAATCAAATTGAAAGGTTATGGTTTCCAGGTTGAAATGAAATACCGCGTTTTCAAAAAGAATCTTAAAATTGTTGAGGTTCCGATTATTTTTACCGACAGGACAGAAGGCGAAAGCAAAATGAATGGGGGCATTATACAGGAAGCAGTCTTTGGTGTATTGAATCTGAAGTGGAAAAGTACAATCGGAAAGTTATAAAATGAAGGCTATTATACTTTACATAATGATGATTCTCTGTGTTTTGTCTTGTACAGAAGCGATAGAAAAACCGAAGGATCTGATATCAGAAGACAAAATGTCTGAAATTATTGCGGATTTTGCTGTCAATGAACAGAGTTATACCATTGGAGGTAATATAGATTCAGAAAACGCGACGAGATTTATTCTGAAAAAATACAACATCAAAGGAGAATTATTTACAGAAAGTTATAAATACTATATGACGAAGCCGGAAACAATAAAAGATATTTTTGACAAAGCTCAGGATATTATACAATCAAAAGATCCAAAAGCCGAAGAATATATCAGTAAAAAGCTGAAAGAAAGCGGCAATGTTCCGGCACAAGCGAGATAAATTATGCAGAAACAAGTTCCATTCGGCAAAATAACCGAAGGCGAAATTTAGAATATACGAATGAAATTTTTTGAAATCGAAAAAACTTCAGAATCAAAGGCAAGAGCTGGAGTCATTACGACAGACCACGGACAGATTCAAACTCCGATTTTTATGCCGGTTGGAACTGTGGCATCAGTGAAAACCGTTCATCAAAAGGAGCTGAAAGAAGATATAAAAGCACAGATCATTTTAGGAAACACTTACCACCTCATGTTGCGTCCGACAATGGATATTATGGAACAGGCTGGTGGACTTCACCAATTCATGAACTGGGACAGGCCAATCCTTACAGATTCTGGTGGCTATCAGGTTTTTTCTTTGGCAAAAAGTAGAAAAATTACAGAAGAAGGCGTGAAATTCAAGTCTCACATCGATGGTAGTTTGCATTTTATGTCGCCGGAGGTTTCTATGCAAATACAAAGACAAATCGGAGCCGATATTTTTATGGCATTTGATGAATGTATTGCTTATCCGAGTGATTACAATGCCGTAAAAACCTCGATGGAACTTACACACCGTTGGTTGAAAAGATGTATCGAGTGGACAGAACAAAATAAGGAATTATACGGACACAAGCAGAGATTGTTCCCGATTGTTCAGGGTTCAACTTATTCTGATTTGAGAAAGATTTCTGCTGAGGTCATTTCCGAAGCTGGTGCGGAAGGTAATGCGATTGGCGGGCTTTCTGTTGGCGAACCGGAGGAAGAAATGTACAGAATTACCAATGAAGTGACAGATATTCTTCCAAAAGAAAAACCAAGATATCTGATGGGTGTTGGAACGCCCTGGAACATTATAGAAAGCATCGGTCTTGGTGTGGATATGATGGATTGTGTGATGCCGACAAGAAATGCCAGAAACGCGATGCTCTTCACCTGGCAAGGTGTGATGAATATGAAAAACGAAAAATGGAAAACCGATTTTTCACCTCTCGACGAGTTTGGGACAAGTTTTGTGGATCAGGAATACAGCAAAGCTTATGTAAGACACCTTTTTGTAGCGAAAGAATATCTCGCAAAGCAGATTGCGTCAATTCACAATCTGGCATTTTATCTGGATCTGGTAAAAGTAGCGAGAGAACATATTGTTGCCGGAGATTTTTACCAATGGAAAGAGCAGATTATTCCGCAACTGAAGAAAAGACTTTAGATTAGAATCAGGATTTAAAAATCAAGACAGATAATTAATTATCAATCATCATTTCAATTATAGAACGTGAAAATCATAGACCTTTACGTCATCAAAAAATATCTGGGAACCCTCATTTTTATGTTGGCTTTATTGTCTGTTATTATTCTGGTGGTTGATGTCCAGTCCAAAACACCGAGGATTGAGAGTAACGGATTCACGGTTGGTTATTTTCTTTTGAATTTTTATCCATACTGGATTCTGAACCTCATTCTGACCTTTATGTCGATCCTGGTTTTTATCACCGTGATTTTTTTTACATCCAGGATGGCCAATAACACGGAAATTGTTGCAGTTATCAGCAGTGGCGCAAGTTTTCATAGGTTTGCAAAACCTTATTTGATCACATCGATTCTCATCGCATTTATCACTTTAGCGCTCAATCATTTTATTTTGCCCTGGTCCAATATCAAGAAAAATGTTCTTGAGCCTTATACATATAATTCGATTAATAAAGAAAAACTTTTGGGTAATATGACGATTGCATCCAATATCAATCCCAGTGAGTATATCTTTGTTAATAGCTATAACAAAAAGGAAAACCGCGGATCCGGATATATGTATCAGAGATTTGATAAAAACAAAAAGCTAATCTATCAGATTACAGCGATGGATATCAACTGGGATGCGAAGAAAAAGTATTTTGTCATTAATAATTATGCTGAGCGGACCGCCTCAAAAAACAATACCGAAATTCTTGGGAATGGTTCGACAAAAATTCAGGATTTTAAAATGCCGCCGTCAGAACTATTTCCCGATAAATTAGTAGCACAAAATAAAACCACCCCTGAACTTCTTGAAATGATAGATCGTGAAAAAATGAAAGGAAACAGTAACGTGACTTCTTTTTATAATGAGCTTTATCAAAGAACATCGATGCCGGTTTCGATTATTATATTGACGTTTTTGGGATTGTCACTATCATCGCAGAAAAAACGAGGTGGACTGGGGCTTAACCTGGCTTTGGGAATTGCATTGGCATTTTTATTCGTCTTTTCATTTCAGGTACTGAATGTCGTTTCCGAGAACAAAACACTACCTCCACTTTTAGCAATGTGGCTTCCGAATATCGTTTTTGCGCCGATTGCTGCGTATCTCTATATCAAGAGAGCAAATGAATAAATTTTAATTTTAGTTGCCCGAATTTTTTTTGCGGAGTTGATGATTTGTAGATTTTTTTTAAGACTAATAGAACATTTCTATCTCTTTGTGGAAGAATTTTTGTAAACCTTCGTTTTCCAGGTCAATCCATAGAAAGCCATTTTCGTCAGCATTTTTGATGATGCCATTTTGGCGGACATTATTTTTCTGAAAAACACTTATCTCATTTTTTCTAAAAAGGAACCGATTGTATTGTGCTAAAATTTCTTCTTCAGAAATATTAGTATCCAATTTCGAAATCATAGCGTGGTGAAAATCCAGTGCAAATTCCTGTAAATCAAATATTAATCCTGTTGCTGTGTAAACCGAACCGGCTTTTGGTAGTTGGGAGTAATCTTCCTGCAGCACATTAATTCCGATTCCCAGGATGTAATATTCCAGGTTATTAACTTTCTTTTTTTCGATAAGAATGCCGCAAACTTTTTTTCCGTTGAGGATGATATCGTTGGGCCATTTTATTTTGACTTGGGATTTTGTCAGATTGTCAAGAAAATCTCGAACAATAATAGCGGTATAATAATTGAGAGAAATATCTGTAATATTGATTTTATCATTTCTAACTGCCAGTGAGTAGGCAAGATTTTGATTAGGGTTTGCCTTCCAGATATTGCCATATTGCCCCCGGCCTTTTAATTGATTAAAAGTAAAAACAGCAGTTGATTCGTCATCATTTATGAGGGTAATAATTTCATCATTTGTAGAAAAACAATTTTCGAGATGGATTAATTGACTCATTTATGAAAACTTTAAGATATAATAACTGACGAAACAAAAGATAAATAGATAAAAATCAATAAATTTGCAATTAGACAATTTTTTTGAATGAGTAAAAGTACAGAAAAACAATTATTAATCGACAAAATCGTAGAAGCGATTCAGGATACCAAAGGAGAAGACGTTCAGATTTTCGATTTATCAGGCATAGAAAATTCAGCAGCAGATACATTTATCATCTGCAGTGGAAACTCAAACACTCAGGTTTCTGCAATTGCCGGCAATATAGAAAAAAAAGTAAGAAACGATATCAAGGAAAGACCATGGCATGTGGAAGGTACGGAAAATGCAATGTGGGTATTGGTAGATTACGTTTCTGTGGTTGTACACGTTTTCCAGAGACAGATCCGAGAATATTATGATATCGAGGAGCTATGGGGTGATGCAAAAATCACAAAGGTAGAAAGCTAAAAGATGCAACGGTTGCATCATCAATTATTTTAAAAAACAAGGATGAATAACAAAGGATTCAATTGGTTCATACCCGTATTATTGGGACTTATTTTACTCATATTTCTTCCAGGACTTTTGGGAGATTCTATGGTAAAAAACATAGATGAAAAAGAATTTTACGGCTTGGTTCAACAGGGTAAGGTCAACGAAGTAATGGTTTACAGAGATAGCTTTAAGGCTGATGTTTATCTTACCAAGGAAGCGAAGGCCGAGTTACAAAAAGGTGACAAAAAAAGCGATCCGCTTTCTGTAATCAATATCAAACCGAGCCCGGATTTTGTATTGACTTATGGAGATTTAAGATATTTCCAGGAAAAATTTGACAGCATCAATTCCAAACTTCCGAAACAGGCAAGAATGGAATTCGGAAAAAGCCAGGGATTTTTCTCAGATCTTTTGTTCACAGCTCTTTTCTGGATAGGCATTATGGCTCTATTCTATTTTGTGCTTTTCAGAAAAATGGGAGGTGGCGCAGGCGGTCCCGGCGGACAAATCTTCAGTATCGGAAAATCAAGAGCTAAATTATTTGATGAAAAAGATAAAATCCAGGTAACTTTCAAGGACGTTGCTGGATTGGAAGGTGCTAAAGAAGAAGTTCAGGAAGTTGTAGATTTCTTGAAAAATTCAGAAAAATATACAAAACTGGGAGGAAAAATCCCGAAAGGTGTTCTTTTGGTAGGCCCTCCGGGAACTGGTAAAACATTGTTGGCAAAGGCTGTTGCCGGTGAAGCCAAAGTCCCTTTCTTTTCCTTGTCAGGATCTGATTTTGTAGAGATGTTTGTTGGAGTCGGGGCTTCCAGAGTAAGAGATCTTTTTGCACAGGCAAAAGCTAAATCTCCGGCAATTATCTTTATCGATGAGATTGATGCGATTGGTAGAGCAAGAGGAAAAGGTAATTTTACAGGAGGTAATGATGAACGTGAAAATACATTAAATCAGTTACTTACGGAAATGGATGGTTTCGGGACAGATACCAATGTGATCGTAATGGCAGCAACCAACAGAGCCGATATCCTGGATAAAGCTTTGATGAGAGCAGGACGTTTTGACCGATCAATTTATGTTGATTTACCGGAACTTCATGAGAGAAAACAGATTTTTGATGTTCACCTGAAGAAGATCAAATTGGACAATACTGTTGACAGAGAATTCTTGGCAAAGCAAACACCGGGATTCAGCGGTGCTGATATTGCGAATGTTTGTAACGAAGCGGCACTGATTGCAGCAAGAAACTCTCACGAATCAGTCACAAAACAAGACTTCCTGGATGCTGTTGATAGAATTATCGGTGGTCTTGAAAAGAAAAATAAAGCGATTAAGCCTTCTGAAAAAAGAAGAGTTGCTTTTCACGAAGCCGGTCACGCAACCATATCCTGGTTGGTAGAACATGCAGCGCCACTTCTAAAAGTAACAATTGTTCCAAGAGGACGTTCACTTGGTGCAGCTTGGTATCTTCCGGAAGAAAGACAGTTGACAACGACTGAACAGATGTTGGACGAGATTTGTGCAACATTGGGTGGTAGAGCTGCAGAACAGGCTGTTTTCGGAAACATTTCTACTGGTGCTTTGTCTGATTTGGAAAGAGTAACCAAACAGGCCCAGGCAATGGTTACGATCTATGGTCTGAATGATAAGGTTGGTAATATCTCTTATTATGACAGTTCAGGTCAGTCAGAATATAGCTTTGGAAAACCTTACTCTGAGCAAACTGCCAAATTGATTGATGAAGAGATCTCTAAACTGATCGAAACACAATATCAAAGAGCGGTTAATATCCTAACTGAAAACAGAGATAAACTAGATGCCTTGGCTCAGAAATTATTGGATAAAGAAGTGATTTTCCGTGAAGATCTTGAAGAAATTTTTGGAAAACGGGCATGGGATCCGGAATTGACCGAAAAACCAGTATCAAGCGTGGATAATCCTGCTGCGGCCGGAAATATCTTAAATACAGAGAGTTAATTATCGAATTAATTGCAAATAATAAAAAAGTCCTAATTTATTTAGGATTTTTTTATTAAAACAAAGTTTTGATTTTTAGAGTAATGCAATAATTCTTTACATTTGTAATAATTAATAAAAAATTACAGAAATTGAGTCTGTTTAAGAAAATCGTAAATAAAATAATGAACCAGCCCGAAGAGGCCGAACCAGATGTTACAAAACTGGCGGATCAACTTCGTGATGCGGATCTGGATTATAAGTTTGCGCAGCTTTTTACGCATTCAGGTGGTTTTTTTAATTATTGTGCCGACGAGTCAGAAGCATTACAGACCCTTAATCAAATTATAAAGATAGAGCAGATTAACAATGTGTTTTGTTGGGATCAGGATCTGAAGAATTTCTTAGACGTCATCAAAACGCAATATACACCTGAATTAACAGAGCAAAATGATGCAGCTTTTATTACCTGCGAATATCTGATCGCATTCGACGGCAGGATTATGCTTTCTCACAATAATATTCTTCATTATCATTCTTCAAGGTTACCAAGTAAAATCATCATTATGGCTAATGTTTCTCAGATTGCAAGCAACCTTAACGAAGCCATGATGAAGGTAAAACGTGCCGGGAATCTTAAGAATCTTACATCTATCAGCGGTAGCCAGTCCAAATTGGATACTCCTAATAAGGATAATACCAAACTTTTCTTACTTTTGCTGGAAGATTAAACTTCAGTTTTGGATAAAAATTTAATTCAACGGACTATATCTGGACTTATTTACGTCTTTATTATAGCAATTTGCACCACACCTCTTGGAGAATATCTGTTAGGTAATATTTTTCCGGATTTAAAACAGCAATATCTTTTTTACGGATTGATAACATTCTTCCTCGTGGTAGGACTTTATGAATGTGTCAGAATTATGAAATTTGATAACAGCATTTACAAATGGTTGGTTTTTCCTGTTGCGGCAATCATTTATTACCGCTTTAGCAAACGTTTTTTTTACCACGGTTTTTTCTTCGATGTTAATTTCAGCGAGATTTTGGCTTTAGCGTTAATTCCCATTGCAGCGATTACACTTTTCAAATATACCAGAGAACTTTATTTCGAGAATGGTAAACTGATTTTCACAGTTATTTATCTGGCTTTACCTTTTGGTTTTGCTTTGGGTTTACCAAAATTCAGCACACTTGACCCGGATAAGCCGTTTACTTTAGAAGTATTTATGCTCTTTGTATTAATATGGAGTAGTGATACATTTGCTTATCTCACAGGAAAATTTTTTGGAAAACATAAAATGGCGCCAAAAGTCTCTCCTAAAAAAACCTGGGAAGGATTTGCCGGAGGTGTAATTCTGACTTTGATTTTAGGTTTTTTTGTAGAGAAGTATTTCCCTGAGCTTAGAGGAAACTGGATGATTGTCGGATTACTGATTTCTATATTTGCACCTTTAGGCGATTTGGTAGAAAGTCAGTTAAAGCGTAGTTTTGCAGTGAAAGACAGTGGGAATATTATTCCCGGTCATGGCGGAATTCTGGATAGACTTGATAGCTTTATCATTTGTGCGCCGGTGATTTACCTGTACTTTATTTTAGAAAAACTATTTTAGAAACAACATTATGAAACTACATAAGGAATCGAAAGGAACGTTGGTTGTTGCGATTTTGTTCATTGCATTTATCGGAACCATATCCATTTATTATTTACAATTATGGTCTTTGGTTATTCTAATTCCATTATTGGTAATGTTGGGATTGATTTTCTGGTTTTTCAGAGTTCCAAATAGAGCCATTTTGGATCATACAGAAAATGTGATTGCACCAGTTGATGGAAAGGTGGTCATGATAAAAGAGGTTTTCGAGGATGAGGTTTTGAAGGCTAATTGTATTCAGGTTTCTATTTTCATGTCACCGCTTAATGTCCATATCTGCCGTTATCCCGTGAGTGGCGATGTGACATATAAAAAATATCATCCTGGAAAATATCTGGTTGCATGGCACGAAAAATCTTCTACCGAGAACGAAAGAACTACAGTTGCTGTGCAAAGTTTGACCAACCATCAAGTGGTCTTCCGCCAGATTGCTGGTTATGTGGCCAGAAGAATTGTTTTCTATTGTAATATTGAGGACAAAGCCAAAGCCGGACACGAATTTGGGTTTATTAAATTCGGTTCCAGAATGGATGTTTTTTTGCCTCTTGATACAGAAATCCTTTGCAAGATTGGAGATAAGACAAAAGGCGGACTGGATGTAATTGCCAGACTTAGAGATTAAAATCAGATTTTATATAATAAAAAAGAGACTTAATATTAAGTCTCTTTTTTTGTTTATCCAAGAATTCTACAGTTCGGTCTGTTTTTTTGCCGGTTCGGTCGGAATGTTTTCCTTTTGATTTTCAATCATGATACTTTTGAATCATCAAATAATTAAAACAATGAAAACATCAGTATTCTTTTCTTTATTCCTAATCTTATTATCTTTTTTTTCTAAAGCTCAAATGGATGATAAATTCTATCAGCCTAAGAAAGAAATGACACCTTTGGAATTCAAAAACATCGAAAATATAAATTTACCTGTTGAAAGCGATACCATCACAGCAGTTATTTTGAAACCGGAATCAAAATCGATCAAAAAAACGATTTTGTTTTTTCACGGAGCAGGCGGAAATATCTCGACTTATCAGTTTATGACAAAACCATTAGTTGAAAGTGGGTTTCAAGTAGTGATGGTGGATGTAAGAGGTTACGGGAAATCAACAGGAAAGCCAACACACGTTAATGTTGCGTCAGACGGTCAAAAAATGTTCGACTATCTATTGAAGAGAAAAGATATTAGTAATACTAAAATCTATTTATTTGGAGCGTCCTTGGGCTCTCAGATTGCAACACATCTCGCAAAAGATAATCAGTCAAAAATTTCAGGATTGATCTTGGACGGCGGAATGTCATCATTTACAGATATTGCAATCCATTTCAAACCGGAAATGAAGGACGTCATCGAAAAATATTTGATTTCCCCTTATTCTGCGAAAGAAGATGTGAAGTCTTTGCAAGGTCTTCCAAAACTATTTATCTATAGTAAAGGCGATACAACAGTTCCTTTTGAACACGGGCAAGTCATTTATAATAATGCTCCAGAACCTAAACAATTTTTGGAATATTCCGGAGAACATTTGCAAGCTATGATTGTAGAACCCAGCCAAATTATAAAAGCTATTGAAAAATTATAAAAAAAGGGAAGATTAATCTTCCCTTTAATTTTTAGCTGAGCAATGTTTTATACTTTTCACGATTATCAATCAGCATCCAAAGATTGATTAATAAAAGAATAACAGCAATAATTCTACCTTCGTTTGTAGGAAACAGTGTAAAGTTATGAAGAACAATTCCAACCATTACCGGCAAAATAACAATCGCGCCAAGGGCTCTTGTTTTAGGCAAAATAAAAAGCAATCCTCCAATCAATTCAACCGTACCAACTAATGGCATGAGCCAGGTGATTTCTCCAAAAGCTGCAAACAATTTCATTTGTTCAGGTTCCATTTTAGGCATTGGCATATAATGCAGAAACTTGTCTAATCCGGCATTGATAAACATTAATCCAAAAAGAAGACATAGAATAAATTTGACGTATTTCATACCACGAATAGTTTTTTAATTTAATTCTAAATTAAATCTTTTTTTCTATTCAAAAATTGTCTTAAGAAAACTTTTATAAAAAATTTAGATTGAATTTGAAAATAAAAAAATCCGCTCAGAGTTCTCTGAACGGATTAGTATTTATAATGTTTATTCTAAAACCTATTTCAAAGCAATTTTAATCACTTCACTCATATTGTTGACATAGTTGACTTTAAGGTTTTTCAGATAATCTTTTTTGATTTCTTCCACATCTTTTCTGTTCGCTTCGCAAAGAATCACTTCCTTGATTCCAGCTCTTGTTGCAGCCAATAATTTTTCCTTGATTCCGCCAACAGGCAATACTTTTCCACGTAGGGTGATTTCGCCGGTCATAGCCAAGTGAGGCTTCACTTTTTTGTTCTTATAGCTGGAAACCATTGATGTCAACATCGCAATTCCGGCAGACGGTCCGTCTTTCGGCGTTGCACCTTCCGGAACGTGAACGTGGATGTTTTTTTTCTCGATATCTTCTTCCGAAATCCCTAACTCTTCGTAATGCGCTTTGATAAATTCCAATGCGATTGTTGCGGATTCTTTCATCACGTTGCCGAGATTTCCGGTCATCGTCAGACCGCCTTTCCCTTTGGACAAAATACTTTCGATGAAAAGAATATCACCGCCAACGCTGGTCCAGGCTAAACCTGTTACAACACCGGGAACATCCGTAATTTCAGACAATGTTTTTGGTCTTGGAACACCCAAAATTTCATCGACTTTATCGACGGAAATTTTCGGGTCAAATTCTTTTTCCATTGCAATCTGGAGCGCCACCCAACGCGCGATTCCGGCAATTCTTTTTTCCAAAGTTCTCACTCCACTTTCCGAAGTATGAGCATCAATGATATGTTTTAATTCAGTATTTCCTAATTTCAAGGATTTTGCATCCAAGCCGTTTTCCTGAAGTTGTTTTTTAACCAAATGCCGTTTGGCGATTTCAATCTTTTCTTCCAAAGTATAACCGGCAATGCTGATGATTTCCATTCTGTCCAACAAAGGTCGCTGAATGGTTGACAATGAGTTGGCTGTCGCAATGAACATCACTTTGGAAAGGTCATACCCTAGTTCAAGGAAGTTATCGTAAAAATTATTATTCTGCTCAGGGTCAAGTACTTCCAGTAACGCCGAACTTGGGTCACCATGGATGCCTTGTCCAATTTTGTCAATCTCATCCAGAACAATTACCGGGTTGGATGTTCCTGATTTCTTAATGGATTGTAGAATTCTTCCCGCCATTGCACCAATATACGTTTTTCTGTGGCCGCGGATTTCACTTTCGTCGTGCAAACCACCCAAAGAAACACGGACATATTTTCTACCTAAAGAATCCGCAATCGATTTCCCGAGAGACGTTTTACCAACGCCCGGAGGGCCAACCAGACAAAGGATTGGCGATTTCATATCGTTCTTCAGTTTTAGAACGGCCATATGTTCCAGTATCCTCTTCTTGATATCTTCCAGTCCGAAATGTTCTTTGTCCAAAAGTTTTTCCGCTTTGATGAGATCAAAATGATCTTTAGAATAATGTTCCCAAGGCAAATCGGTGAAGAAATCTAGATAATTTCGCTGAACATTATAGTCCGGAGAATTAGGATGCTGGCGTTGTAATCTTTGTAATTCTTTCTGAAAATGGGCTTCCACATCAGCATTCCATTTGACTTTAGAAGCTTTTTTCTTGATTTCGTCCGCATCAGACTCGACACCGCCACCCAATTCTTCCTGAATAGTTCTGATTTGCTGGTTCAAGAAGTATTCGCGTTGCTGCTTATCCAGATCCTTGCTTGTTTTCTGATGAATCTGATTCTTCAATTCTAAATGACGGAAATCATCGTGCATCAGTTCATACAAAGCTTTGGCGCGACCAGTCAAAGTTTTTTCTTCCAACAATTGTTGTTTTTTATCTGAAGAAAAATTACCATTTGCCGAAACGAAATTCAGCAAATCTTCCTGGCCTTCGATATTCTTCAATGCAAATTGTGCGGCATTTGGAATGTTTGGGTCGATATTGATAATTTTTTCTGCCAGATCTTTGATATTGTCAATCAAAGCAAGGAATTCCTCTTTGTCTTTTGGCGGAGAATCTTTTTGTTTTGTGATTTCCGCAAGAAAATAAGGTTCCTGAGAAATCATTTTCTTGATTTTGAAACGCTGAACACCTCTTGTTATCGCGGTGATATTACCTTCCGGAAGTTTGATTATTTTGATAATCTTAGCCAAAGTTCCGATGGCGTAGAGGTCTTTCTCCGTTGGATTTTCCTCATTTGGATTTTTCTGACTTATGATTCCGATGAATTTATTTTCCTTTTGTGCTTCTTCCAGAAGTTTTTTGGATTTTTCTCTTCCAGCTGTAATGGGAATCACCACTTTAGGAAACATTACCATATTTCTTACGGGAAGAATCGGAAAGAGACTTTGAGATTCGTCGCTTTCCTTAGTGTCGAAGTCAGAGAAATTAATTTCTTCGGCAATGATTCCGAGACCTTCGTCAAGAATCTCTTCAAAATTGATATTTTCAAATTCTGTCATAATATACTTGATGACATATTGTCATTAATCTTAATGGATATGAAGATTGACTCTCTATTATTGCTTAGAAAATCAATCTGGTTGTATGTTGATTATAATTTCGCAAGAGCTATGCCACAGGAAAAAACAATACAATTTGGCAGTTTTATCAAAAAACCCTTTCAGAGTTTTAAACTCTGAAAGGGTTGTAAGTGTTATTTTTTCTCGCTGATTCAGCTGATTAAACAGATTTTTATTAAAGCTTATCTGCAGAAAATTAGTAACTGCGTGAAATATACTTTTATATAAATTAAACCAACATTCTCTGCGCTTTTTTCACCCCTTCAACAAGAACATCAATTTCTTCCAAAGTGTTGTAAACGGCAAAACTTGCTCGAACAGTTCCGGCAATGTTGAAGAAATCCATAATCGGTTGCGTACAATGATGTCCAGTTCTCACAGCAATTCCCATTTTATCCAAGATCATTCCGGTGTCAGATGCGATTCCGACGCCTTCCAGATTGAAAGAAACTACACCAGTTCTATTGGCTCTTTCGCCGTAGATTTTGATGCCGTCGAGTTCCAGAAGTTTTTTCTGAGCATAAGTCAGAAGCCCATTTTCGTGGATTTGAAGATTATCGTGACCAATTTGATTAATGAAATCAACAGCGGAACCAAGAGCGATATTTCCACCAACATTCGGAGTTCCGGCTTCGAATTTGAAAGGTAAACCTGCGTATGTTGTTCCGTCAAAGCTGCAAACGGCAATCATTTCGCCGCCGCCGTGGAACGGATGAAGATTTTCCAAAACGGATTCTTTCCCGTAAAGAATTCCCGTTCCCATTGGAGCGTACATCTTGTGTCCAGAGAAAACGAAGAAATCACAATCCAGTTTCTGAACATCGATTTTGAAATGTGGTGCGGATTGAGCACCATCTATCAAAATATAAGCATTAGAAAGTTTTCTTGTTTTTTCAATGATCTGTTCGATTGGATTAATGATTCCCAAAGCGTTAGAAACCTGATTAACAGAAACAATTTTTGTTTTTTCGTTCAGCCAAGAATCCAAAACATCGATTTGAAGAATTCCGTTTTCGTCCATTGGGATCACTTTCAGTTTTGCTCCGGTTCTTTCACAAAGCATCTGCCACGGAACGATGTTGGAATGGTGCTCCAGGTAAGAAATGATTATCTCATCATCTTTTTTGATTTGATTCGTCAAAGCATAAGCCACCAGATTGATTCCTTCGGTTGTGCCTTTGGTAAAGATAACTTCATAGTCGTGTTTGGCGTTGATGAATTTTTGGATTTTCTGTCTGGAAAGTTCCATTTCTTCCGTCGCCAACTGACTCAAAGTGTGAATCCCGCGATGAACATTAGCATTGATGGTTTCGTAATATTTTTCCCAGGTTTCCAGAACCGAAATCGGTTTTTGTGACGTTGCTGCGTTGTCCAGATAAACCAACGGTTTTCCGTTAATTTGCTGATTCAGGATTGGGAATTGTGCTCTGATATGATTGATGTCGAACATGTTTTAATTAGATTTTTGATTTTGAACACAAAGTGCACAAAGATTTTTTTAAATTAAATATCTTTTTAAGGTTCACAAAGGTACTTCGGCAAGCTCAGTATAAACTTCAACTTAATAAAGAATTGCACGCAGCCCGACTTGAGCGGAGCTCATTTTTGTTATTGCGATTGTTGAAACTTTCTGTAGATTGCTTCACTTCGTTCGCAATGACAAAAATAGCGGGAGCGGAAGGCGGATAAAGCTGCCCAAATAATTAAAATAAAGTTTGTAATTATTTAGAATGGTTCAAAGTTACAACAAAATTTATTAAAAATTTCGATGTTAAATATTTATAAAATGACTGTGATTATTGGATTAAGGAATAATTATTGAGTATTTTTGACCAACTCATTTATTAATAACAAATAAATACGAAACTATGGCATTCGAATTACCAAAACTAAATTATGCATACGATGCGTTGGAACCAACGATTGATGCAAAAACAATGGAGATCCATTATACAAAGCACCATCAAGCTTATGTGGATAATCTTAATAACGCAATTGCAGGAACAGAGCTGGAAGGAAAATCTCTTGAAGAAATCCAAAAGACAGGAACAGATAAACCGGCCGTGAGAAATAATGGGGGCGGACATTTTAACCACACACTTTTCTGGGAAATCCTGACTCCGGGAGGAAGCAAAGAGCCAGTTGGAAACGTGAAAGCTGAAATCGAGAAAATCGGAGGTTTTGAGAAGTTCAAAGAAGATTTTTCTAACGCTGCGAAAACGAGATTCGGTTCCGGTTGGGCTTGGTTGGTAAAAAATTCTGATGGTTCTGTGGTTGTTTCTTCAACTCCGAATCAGGATAACCCGTTAATGCCGGTTGCTGACGTAAAAGGAACCCCGATTCTTGGATTGGATGTTTGGGAACACGCTTATTACCTGAATTATCAAAACAGAAGACCGGATTATGTGTCTGCGTTTTTTGATGTGATCAACTGGGATAAAGTGGAAGAGCTTTATAACAAATAAGATATTAGATTCTAATTCTAATAAAAACCACCAAATTTTGGTGGTTTTTTTATGGATTTGGTGGTAGATTTTCTGTTGGAGTTTGTTCTGTTTTAGCTTTTTCCTTTTCTTCTTTAATCTTTTGTGCTTCTTTCTCTGCTTTCTCTTTATCCAGTTTTTCCTGTTCAGCTTTTGCAATTGCGGCTAAACTATCTTTTTCACGTTTGATTGCAACGGCATTGATTTTTGCCATGACACTTTCAGAAGTTGCGCCGGGTCCAAAAGAATCGATGGCAGTTGTATCGTATGTAATCGCAGGCGTTTTTTCAAAATTTTCCTGGCTTACTGTAGAGTTATTCTTGGAACAAGAAATGGCAAAAACAAAAATTGCGATAAAATAGATGTGTTTCATATCAACAAATATCGAAAATTATTGGATATAAAATTCAGCAATTACTGGAAAATGATCTGAGATCCGGACACTTCTATCCACTTTATAACTGATAGGCTCAATTGATTCTGATGCAAAAATGTGGTCGATTTTCAGAGGGAATTTGAAATCGTGAAAACTGGTTCCGCTTCCTTTTCCGACTTTGAGAAAAACATCCTGTAAATCTTCTGAAACTTTGTAATACTCATAAGAATTCGGAACTGCGTTGAAATCTCCTCCGACTATTACAGGATAAGGCGATGTATTGATAAAATCTTTGATCTGGTCAATTTGTGTCTGATGCTTTTTGAATGTCGGAATCAGCATATGCAAAACTTTCTTTGCTTTTTGCTCATTGACATCCATGTCTTTTGTTGGCTTAACCATTTTCTTATCGAGGAAAAACGGCTCCATATAGACATTGACAAAACGGATCAACTTCCCACTGATTTTGATGTCTGCATAGATGCAAATCCCGTTATTAACGTCGGTTCTTACAATTCCACTTTCCGAAATCGGATATTTGGACTGGATTTTAACAATTGGATAGCCATTTTCAAAATACTTAAATCCGTCTAGGGGCTTTTTGTTATCATATTCCTGAAAGAAAGCAACATCGGGATTTTGTTTATTGAGAAAGTCATAGATTTCATCATCACCTAATTTTCCAAATTTCCCATTAAAAGAGATTAGTTTAAGATTGGATGTCTCTGTTTTAGTCGAAGTAAAATTAATCCAACGTCTTGTTGGTATGATGAAAAATAAAGACAATATAAGGAATATAAATGCTCTTTTTTTCCAGGTTATAATCCAAAAAACTAAGAATACAATATTAAAGCTGATCAGAATCGGAAATCCTAACGACAAAAGATTCAAAAATCCGAAAACCCTTGGTGGGATATACGCATTCATTATTGTCCCGAATAAAAGACCAATAACTATAAGATGCAGAATTGTCAGTAAAAACCGGATGATTTTCATTATTGGATTCTGTCTCTGTTTTTCTTCCAATTCCAGATGTAGAGAAAACCAATCAATGCACCTCCAAGATGTGCAAAATGAGCAATATTATCGCCACTAAACTGTCTGAAACCTAAAAATATAGAAACAACAATAATAATCGGTGTCAGATATTTAGCTTTAATTGGAAAAGGAATAAACATAAACATCAGCTTTGCATCAGGAAACAACGTTGAAAAAGCGGCAATAACCCCGAAAATAGCGCCAGAAGCGCCGACCATAGGTGTTTTCAGAATAATGAAAAGTTGCTGTGCAGCATCTCTTACTGCTTCAGAATTGGTAGAAATCGGCATTTCCCCAGCATAATTATTGTCAGCATATTTGTAAATCTCGTGGACATCATAGGCCTGGCTGGTCAAATAATTTGTAAGCTGACTCACTTCATAAAAATTCCAGATATTATAGAGTGCAAATCCGCCCAAGCCTGAAGCAAAATATAATATTATAAACTTTTTCTGTCCCAGCACCTGTTCCAAAACAGGACCAAAGCTCCACAATGTCATCATGTTGAACGCAATATGAAGAATACTACCGTGCATAAACATATGTGTGACAATCTGCCAGGATCTGAAATTGGGAGATAAAGGGAAATATCCTGCTAATAGGGCGTCAACGTTGATATTGGCATTTCCCAGCAAAAATGCACCTACAAAAAAGATGACATTAATAATAATTATATTTTTGGTAACCGGTGTTAATTGAGAGAACATAGCTTAAAATTTATTTTTAAAATCATCGAATGGGACTTCCAACCAGCATTTTTTTCCGTTGACCGTATATTGTGGAAAACCAAGATCGATAAAATCTTTGACCAATTGCTCAACCTCTGTTTTATAAATAAAATCGAATTTGGATTTGGTTTTTAATTTAACCCATTGATATTCAAAATATTTGTAAAAATCTTCTTCGGTTCGGTATTCCAAAATTTCGAATATCTTTTCCAGAAATCTGATCACTTGAGACTCTTTCAATGCTTCCGGAACAGCTTCTATTCTTAAAACATTTTCCTGAGCTAAGGTCATTTCGAAACCGAAATCAGGAAGATATTTTTTGATGGATTTATATTTATTTTTCTCGATTTCATTCAGATGATATTCCAAAGAAAACAAGAGACTTTGTCCCGCCTTTTTGGTTGGTAGATTCTCCTGATGGGAAGACATCAGTACGCGATGCATTCTTCCAAGATCCAGCATATAAGTCTGCCCGTCTTTGTTCAGGAGCCAATAGCCGTTAGGTAATCGGAAAAGATCCTCGTCCAGATCCTCATCCTCAAAAAGATTGATTTTTGAAGGTGCAGCCGAAGCGGTTACTTCATAAAGTTCTGCCAGATTGATTTTTTCTTCGCTCGAAATCTTTTCTGCAACAAAAGGATTAAAATCTCTGTCCACATTAATGGCTGAAGGTGTCGCCGCACCTGGGTTACTCCTGCTCGGAGAAAAAAAAGTTTCCATTTTTGGATCTCTTTCGAAATCGAGACTTGGCGCAACATTGTATATGCCTAGAGACCGTTTGATCGTGGAACGCATCAGTGCAAATATCAAAGCTTCATCTTCAAACTTAACTTCTGTTTTCTGAGGATGAATATTGACATCTATTTTTTCAGGATCTAATTCCAGATAAAGAAAAAAAGACGGAATATAACCAGGCTGCAACAGACCATCAAAAGCTTCCTGAACAGCTTTGCTGAGATAAGCACTTTTGAAATATCTTCCGTTAACGAAGAAAAATTGTTCGCCTCTTACTTTTTTGGCGCCTTCTGGTTTTGTTACATAACCTTGTAGATTGACCCAACCAAGATCTTCTTTGATGGGAATCAGAAGCGGTTGAAGTTTTCTTCCGAAAACATCCACGATACGCTGCATCTGTCCGCCTTTTCTCAGCTTAAAAACAGGTTCGTCATTATGAAACATTTCAAACTCGATGTTTTCGTGGGCTAAAGCAACGCGCTGAAATTCATCAATGATATGACGGAATTCTACATTATCATTCTTAAGGAATTTGCGTCTTGCAGGAACATTGTAGAACAGATTCTTTACAGAAAAATTAGAACCTTCCACAGTCTGTACAGGTTCCTGGAACTGGAAAATTCCACCTTCGATATAAATATTGGTCCCAACAGGTGAATCTTTCTGCTTGGTTTTAAGCTCAACCTGGGCAACCGCAGCAATAGATGCTAAAGCCTCGCCCCGGAAGCCTTTGGTCGCAATTTTGAAAATATCTTCCGTTGAGCGTATCTTTGAAGTAGCGTGACGTTCAAAAGCCAGTCTGGCATCTGTTTCCGACATTCCGATACCGTTATCAACCACCTGAAGCAGATTTTTTCCGGCATCACGAATGATTAGCTGGATCTTGCTGGAACCCGCATCTACAGAGTTTTCCAACAATTCCTTAACAATAGAAGCCGGTCTCTGCACAACTTCTCCTGCAGCAATCTGATTGGCAACGTGATCTGGTAAAAGTTGAATGATATCTGACATTTTTGCAATTGAACTTTCAAAAATAAGGATAAGAATCGAGTAGTAAAAGTTAAATAATTATAAAGAACTTTGGAAAATTATGATATTTTTGACTTTCAGATAATTAATCCTATTAATGAAAAGAGATCTCTATATTGATTTTGCCAAAGGACTGGCTACGATTTCCATAATCTTTATCCACACTGCGTTCTGGAGCGGACAGTTTTATATGCCGACAGAAGCGAGAGTATTTTCCTTGGTTTTTGATGTCGCGTTGTTTTATGCGCTGAGTGGAATCACTTCCGGAAGTAACATTGAAAAGACATTTTACAGATTGCTTAAGTTGCAAATCACGTATATGATCTTTGTGACGTTTCTCTTCTTTTTGGATTATTTTTTCAAGATATTTGGATTGACATTTTTCTCTTTTGAATGGCTGAAGGATTTTTACTCAACCTTTGGGAGCAAATATGTTCCGACAAGCATCTCGACCGAACCACAATGGCAGATCCTGGGGAACTGGTATTTACACGAATATTCCAATTGTGATACATTTCCTGTAGTGATGGGAAGCTTTTGGTATCTGAAGGTTTATTATATCCTCACTGTTCTTGGTGTTTTGATTTTAAGATTCTTCCCGAAACATATTAATTGGTTTATTGGGATTTGCGTGGTTTTGACTTTGATATTCAATATATTTCCGCAATATTATCCAAACGGACAGGTTGGTTATGTAGCATTTTATATGATTGTGTTCTTAGTCGCTAACAAAATGCGCGGAAAGACAATACCGGACAAAATGATTCCTGCTCTATATGGATTGGTAGGCGTCGCATTAGCCTGGATGTTCTGGAATTATGGGGTGGAAATTTTCTACAAACTCAACAAACAAAAATTCCCACCTAAAATTCCTTACATCATTTGGACCTTGTTTTCATTGGTTACATTATTTGTTTTCTATAATCGATTAAAGATTGAGAAGCCTAATTTCTTCACTAATGTTGGGCAGAATGCAATCTTTTTCTATTTCGCTCAGGGAATAAGTTCGTCTTTGGTTTATTTCCTTGTGGTTCCGATGAAAGATTCTTTGCCTTGGTATTTGTTGGTTTTGATTATTTACCCAGTCAATATTTTATTGGCATTTTTGATTTCCAAAGGCTTGAAAAAAGTAGATGATTTAGGCTGGAAAA
The DNA here is from genome assembly GCF_900182975.1 of Epilithonimonas pallida. NCBI lineage: Bacteria > Pseudomonadati > Bacteroidota > Flavobacteriia > Flavobacteriales > Weeksellaceae > Epilithonimonas > Epilithonimonas pallida. Next base: position 440,360 of record NZ_FXUO01000002.1, read on the forward strand.
TTTTAGAATTCTTGAGAGCAAAAACGGCGGAAAAAAAATAAAGCGCTTTTTACAGCGCTTTTTAATATTCTTAATCATCTTTTCTTCTTCCTCTTGAAGCGATGATTGCGATAATGATAATTAGTATCACACCTCCAATAACCCAATAAAGTGGATTGGTCTGCCATTCTTCTGTTCGTGTGGTCACATTGGTTGTTTTTGTAACCAAGGAATCCTGAGCAAAGGATAATGTGTAAGTAAACATTGACAAAATACTAAATAGAAAGAATTTAGCACAATTGTAGAATTTTGTATTTTTCATAATTTTATTATTTTACAATTACCAAATTTTCAATATTCGTGCCATATCGATTTGAATGTAATAAAATAGTTTATTCTTAAAAATTGTATTTATATAGATTCATTTATCCTTTCAAATTGTTATTTTTACAAAAAATATAAAAATGTTTCGTCTTAAACTTCCTACAGATCCGCGTTGGGCTAATATTGCAGAAGATAATCTGGAAGAGATTCTTACAGACCACGCCTGGTGTGAACAAAAGGCAGCAACCAATGCTATCGGGCTTATCACAATGGTTCCTGAGCACACGGAAATGGTAACGGAACTCTTAGCTATTGCGCAAGAAGAAATGGACCATTTTAACCAGGTTCACGAGATCATTAAAAAAAGAGGCGGCGTTTTGGGTAGAACCCGTAAAGACGATTATGTGAATGACCTGATAAAATTCATTGTAAAAGGTGGAAACAGGACGGACCTTTTGGTAGATAAAATGCTATTTGCAGCAATGATAGAAGCCAGAAGCTGTGAGCGTTTCAAGGTGCTGACAGAAAATATCAAAGACGAAGAGTTGAAAAAATTCTATAACGATCTGATGATTTCCGAAGCCAATCATTATACAACATTTATTGGATTTGCAAGACAAATCGGTGATCCGGATAAAGTGAACAAGCGCTGGGAAGAATGGCTGGAATACGAAGCGCAGATTATCCAATCTTACGGTAACAAAGAAACAATCCACGGCTAATGACTTGGTGACAAATAACTAATATGAACAGAAGCTTTAACGATTACCTTCGCCTTTTTCTTCGGTCCTTTATCCAGGGACTGATCATTATTGGCCCTTTCGCAATTACGGTTTGGATTATTTGGTATATCGTTTTCAGCATCGACAATATTATTCCATCGGTTTCGGAAAAATTCCCGGGACTGATATTCGTGACGGTTATCTTCGGGACAACATTCATCGGATTCTTTGGGAACAAATTCATTATTGGAAGGTTAATTGTAGACGGCGTCGATTATGTTCTGGAGCATATTCCCGGAATCAAATTTATTTACACCTCTCTGAAAGATGTCTTAGGTTCTTTTGTTGGTGATAAGAAAAAATTCAATATTCCGGTCTGGGTCAAGACTAATGAAGAACCAGAGATTTGGCGTATAGGTTTTCTAACGCAGTCTGATATGTCGGCTGTGAACCTTGACCATATGGTGGCTGTTTACTTGCCGCATTCTTACGCCGTTTCCGGCTGGGTGATTATTACCAAATTCAACAACATAAAAGAAGTTACCGGAATGAGTTCTGCCGAAGCTATGAAATTTGCCGTGAGTGGTGGCGTAGCCGGTTTCCATTCGGACGATAATGTTTTCAAAGCACCGGAATAGTTTTCAATTAATAATTAAAAAATGAATAATGAATGTCAAGATTTGATGTGCATTATTTGGTCTTTTCAAAATATTAATTATTAATTTAAATTATTCATTTATGAATCTTCCTTACGCAGAACCATTTAGAATCAAAATGGTTGAAGAGATATATCAATCCACAAAAGAACAACGCGAACAATGGCTGAAGGAAGCCAATTATAATCTTTTTAATCTGAGAAGTTCACACGTATTCATCGATCTGCTGACAGACAGTGGAACCGGGGCAATGAGTGATAAGCAATGGGGCGCACTGATGATCGGTGACGAAAGCTATGCCGGTTCCCGTTCATTCGAAGCTTTACAGCAAACCGTTGAAAACATTACCGGGTTTCCTTATTTGTTACCGACACATCAAGGTCGTGCAGCAGAAAACGTTTTGTTTTCGGTGTTGGTAAAAGAAGGTGATGTTGTTCCTGGAAACTCCCATTTTGATACTACAAAAGGTCATATAGAATTTAGAAAAGCACACGCCATTGATTGCACCATTGACGAAGCTTTTGATATCAACAATCTTCATCCTTTTAAAGGGAATCTTGATCTGGAAAAGCTGGAAGAGGTTTACAAATCTCATCCAAAAGAACAGATCCCGTTCTGTTTGATTACCATTACCTGTAATTCTTCCGGTGGGCAACCTGTTTCTTTGGAAAATATAAGAGCTGTAAAAGAATTGTCGGATCAATATGGGATTCCTGTTTTGTTTGATTCGGCGCGATTTGCAGAGAATGCTTATTTTATCAAAAAACGTGAAGAAGGACAACAACATAAAACCATCAAAGAAATATGTAAAGAACTTTTTTCTTATGGTGAGGGAATGACAATGAGTTCTAAAAAAGATGGCTTGGTAAATATCGGAGGATTTATCGCATTGAAAAACAGGGATATTTTTGAAAAAGCTTCTAATTTTACAATCATCTACGAAGGTTTCATTACTTACGGAGGAATGGCGGGAAGAGATATGTCAGCATTGGCCGCCGGCCTTAATGAAGCAACAGAGTTCCCTTATTTAGAAAGCAGAATTTCTCAGGTTGAATATCTCGGTAATCAGTTAATGGAAGCTGGGATTCCTGTCCAGAAACCAATTGGCGGACATGCCGTTTTTATTGATGCGCTTAACTTTTTACCTAACATCAAAAGAGAGGAATTTCCTGCACAGACTCTTGCAATCGAGCTTTATAAGGAAGCCGGAATCCGAGGTGTGGAAATTGGAACTTTGTTGGCAGACAGAGATCCTGAAACGAGGGAAAATCGTTATCCAAAACTGGAATTGGTGAGATTGGCCATCCCAAGGAGAACTTACACCAATAATCATATGGATTATGTAGCTGCCGCTGTGAAGAACGTTTTCGAAAAAAGAAATGACATTACAAAAGGTTACAAGATCAAACGCGAACCGGAAATTTTAAGGCACTTTACAGTTCAGTTAGATAAAGCATAAAACAAAAAAGAGCAATTGATATTGCTCTTTTTTTTATTTCTTTCTTTTGGCTTGTTCCGGAGTTGCTGTTTTTACTCCTGTTTGTTGTGGCATTTCTACACTTCCCGGAATTCCTGGTCCGCCAATTGGCGCACTGCTGTTCAACTGCTCTTTTTGTCTTTCCTCTTCTTCAGCATTAGTGGTCGAAGGATTATCTTTCTGTGACATTGCGTTTCCATTTTCATCTGTGAATTCCAATTTTGCGTCACTCTTTAAAAATTTAAGAAGATCCTTGGCTTTTTTACCTTCGGGCGTATTGCCATAATTAAGAACAATCTGTTCCAATTGCAGAATCATAATTTCTTTTCCTGCAGTTTTGCCGGCATTATAAGCGTTCAATAAATAAAATTTAGGCACCAATGCATCTTTTGGATGATCTGCAATGGCTTTATCAGCCATCGTGGTTGATTCCGAATACTTTTCTGTCAGATAAAGATTGTAAGCATCTGCATATAGTTTTTCCACATCTGCAGAGGATTTGTTGAAATCTTTGCTTTTTGGATTTTTTACAAATTCCGCATAGGAAGTATATGGATATTTCTGAAGAATAATCTGTTTTGCTTTTTCCGCGTCGGCAGGATTTTTTTCATAATTGAAAACGAAAATATTATATAAAGCCAGCAAATCTGTTTCTTCGTCGGGTTTGTTATCTACAAGATCATATAGGGTTTTGGTTGCCAGTTTTGTATTTCCGAAGAATGATTCATACATTCTTCCCATTCCGAGACTGGCAGTGTCCCTGTCTTTTTTGAGCTTGTCCAGTTCTGTTTTTGATGTAGGAATTTTTTCTATGTAGAACTCTGGTTCCAAACGTCTGGGATCCGGAGCACTTGTTATTCCTAATGCTTCATTTTTGAGATCTTCAATAGTTGTTGTTTTTGCAGAATAACGCCAGTTATCCTGTAAGGTTCTGTTCCCCCAAACTTGTTTGAAAGCCGTTTCTCCTCTTGGGATATTGTTTGCATTGGCAAAATAAAAGGTTGATCCTCCAGTATTAATTCCAAAGTTTTGGAAGCTGTTGCTATCTGTAGAATTATTTGCGAAAATAGAATTGGAATTGTAATCCCCATTATCAAAGCCTTTGCTTCTTTCGGCTCTTCTTTTTTCTAATGCTTCGGCAGCTTCCTTTTCTTTGATTTTCTCGATGTATTTTGTAAAATATTCTCTTTTTTCAGCATCGGTCATTTTTGCCAAAGCCAGGATACTGTCATTCTTTTTTACAATATAATAGTTTTTTGAAAGCTTTTTGATATTGGCAGTAAGATCTGTTAACCTGTCTTTTTCAGGTTTATAAGTCATAACCGCTAATGCACTGTCATAATAAACTCCTGCAGTCAAATAATCATCTTTTGCAAAATATTTTTTTGCCAACTCAGAATAAGTCAATCCACGAATCTGAGGATCGGATTGCTTCTCTTTTAACGCTTTTCTGAAATAAGAATCTGCTATAGAATCTTTTGTCGCAGAAGTTGCAATCAGGCCGCTGGCATAATATAATTCATTTTTTCGGGAAGCGTAAGTTCCTTTTTTGGCAATTTTATCGATATAAGCAATGGCCTCTTCATAACTGTCTGCTTTTCCGTCAAAAGTTTTTGCAATTTCTATTTGGGATTTGACTTCAAACTCGTAGTTGTTAGCATACTTATAAGCTGTTGCAAAGGATTCTCTTGCTTCGGGTTTTTGTCCCAAATCAGAAAGAATCTGTCCTCTTAAAAATGCAATTCTACTTCTTGTTTTTCTATTTTTATTGTAAGTAAAGGCTTCATCCAGAACTTCAGCGGCTAGTTCCTTTTTACCCCACTTCAAAAAATTATCAGCCTGATAAACTTTGAGAATTTTTTTATGCTCTTTTTTTAGTTTTATCTTCGGGTCTTCTTCTAATTCCTTAAAAACTTCATCCGCTCGGTAATATTCTTTCATTTTTGTGAAATTGGCAGCCTGATAAATCTTAGCCAGAGGCAATCTTTTATCTTTGCTCATGGTATTGAAAATATAACCAAGCGCATCAAGGGATTCCAAATATTTGCCTTGATACATTCTTGCTTTGGCCAGCAAAATATAAGCATCAAATATTTTCTTGTTTTTCTCTACACCGCTGACAAGAACAGAATATTTTGAAATTGCTTTTAATGCTTTTGCTTCTGTAATCTGAAGTGTGGATGCGCCCTTTTTGGTGTTGTTGGATGATAAACTTCTGTCGCCTCCGCTATTGTTAAATGTCGCTTCATTACCGGCTCTACCTCTTAGCGGCATAGGACCGGAATCAGAGCCTGATGTTGAAACACCGTTTTGCAAATCATCCATATTATCTTCTGTAGTATAGACAGAAATATACGGATCAAAGAAATTGTCCACATGTGCTTTGTCTCTGCTTTCTAGTTCGAAATTCAAAGCTTCCTTACTGTTAAATAAGGTGTTATAATAGGTCATAAACCTGTTCACGGGTCCACTTTTGGTCTTTTTCTTCTTTGTTCGTGGATTACAGGCAATAACGCTGATGACGGCAAGTATGATTAGTAAATATTTTTTCATCTAATTATTTGAAATGAAATTCAAGTTTAATCTGTAAAAATAACGAAAAATTGCAAAGAAAATTATTCAAGACAGTTAGTTTTAATAATTGTTCGGAAAGCAACCCAATTTCTTAAGCTCCTCATAAACCAAATCTACGGGAAAGCCCATTACAGAATAAAAAGAGCCGGATATGTTTTTTACTTTTGCCATTCCTAGCCATTCCTGAATTCCATAAGAACCGGCCTTATCCAATGGCTTATAATTTTTGACATAAAAATCAATTTCCGGGTCTGATATTTCCGAGAATTCTACATCTGTTTTGCTGGTTTTACTGACCTGATTGTCATTAGTTTTGATTGTAAAGGCCGTATAAACCTGATGTTTTTTTCCGGAGAGATTTCTGATCATTTCAAAAGCTTCTTTTTCATCTTTAGGCTTGAGAAGTATTTTTTGATCTAATGCAACAATGGTATCAGATGTTATCAGGATTTCATCAGATTTTAATTCCAAAGCTTCTGCTTTCTTTTCGGAAATATATTCTGCAATCTGGTCCGACCTTAGATTAGAAGGATACGACTCATCAACATCAATTTTAACAACCTCGAACTGGTAGCCTAATTGTATTAATAATTCTTTCCGTCTGGGAGAATTGGAAGCCAGTAATAGTTTCATTTGTAAATATTTAAGCTGATTTTGTTTCTTCGTCAAGATTCCATTTTCCCTGGACTTTCATCACTTGCTCAATGACATCACGTACAGCACCTTTTCCACCAAAAACGGGAGAAATATAATCCGAAATGGCTTTCACTTCGGGAACTGCATTTGCGGGGCAGGCAGCAATCTCAGCTAATCTCATAATCCCGATGTCAGGAATGTCGTCGCCCATCATCAGAATTTCAGAATCCTGCAAATTATATTTTAATTTGAAATCTTCATAATCAGAAACTTTGTGAGAAGATTTGGCATAATAATCTTTGATGCCAAGATACTCCATTCTGTTTTTTACCATTGGATCGTTTCCGCCAGTGATGATCCCAATTTTGTAGCCCTGCTTCAAAGACTGAACTACCGCATAACCATCCAAAACACTCATCACACGAGACATATTTTTGTCCGGCAGGAGATAGACACTTCCGTCTGTGAACACGCCATCAACATCAAATACGAAGGCTTTTATATTTTTAAGTTTTGTCAAATAACTCATTTCAATTGTTTTAAAATTGTGCATAAAAAAAGTCCTCCCGAAAGAGGACTATAAAAATAGTGTTTTATGGATAAACTAAGGATAAAGTGCGGGTTCGATTTTATTGTTATTATTTTTGATTTCTTCCTTTTGGTTTTTTTCCATTGCTCTGAGTACTTCCGAAGGGTCAGTTACGATCTTTCCATCAATATTAAGCGTTAACTTCATATTACCTTGTGACAGGATCTGTCGCGTATCTTTTACAGGATCATTTTTATATTCCTTCCACTGCTTTCTGAACTGTTCTTCGGAGACTTCTATTTCTTTTCCGCCTGGAACGCCAAAAGTTTTGACAACCATACCGCCCCTTGTACTTCCGATCTCTTCTTTTTCGATTTTTGTGACTTCATCAAACTTTTTGCTTCCCACAAATTTAAAGCTATGTGTGCCGGTGGCATCTTCCAGCTCCAAAATAAGTCCCGGCAAGCCGTAGAATTTGTATGGTCCATCCTGAAAAGGGAAATCTTGTGAGAACCAGACTGTCCAGGTTCGTCCTCCAAAATCTGCGGTGGCTTTCTGAACATCGAATTTGTCAATCTTTTTCTTATCCGGAAGAATTTTCCACACCACAGGCTGCTCATTTTTTACAGAAAATCTGGAATTTCCGATTCCTGTATGCAATACAACCGAGAAATCCGGATAGGATTTTGAAACCGAAAATCCGATCTTTCCGGAATTGCCCCCGCGATAATTAAAATTTGTGGAGCCCATCTGGATTTGTTTTTTGAAGTAGGCATCTCTTGTAGAATCGCTTACAAATTTTTGTCTGCTGTAGAAATTGCTTCCGTCTTTTTTAATATCCAGATACATGAGTTCCGTTTCCAGAGAATCTTTTTTTTCCAGGCTGGAAGCGAATTTGTATTCGTAAATAATCCTTGTTCCTTGGGCGAATGATAGAACGCTAAGGAAAATACTTAAAATAGATAGTGTTTTTTTCATACCTAAAAAATTAGTGATTTAAAATTATGCAAAATAAAAAGGCAGACAAAAAGATGAACTGCCTTTTTGCAATTATAAAATAGTGTTATTTGAAGTTGAATTTTACGGTGAACATAAACTGGCTTGGGCGGATATACATTTGGTTGGTTGTAACAAGCTGTTGTACAACTTCTACATTAACAGTTTCATAAACTTTTCTGTTGGCGATATTCAACCATTTGAATTCGAAATCGATTTTTCTCTTAACCCAAGTGTATTGGTATGACAAATCGAAGAAAGAATTTCTAAAATTCTGCCCACTTGCTTTTGTAGAAAGATCATCCCAGTTGAAACCAAAAGTATGGTTGTCGCTTGGATAAATATAAGCTGCAAGATTATGATTCCAACCACTGGATGTAAATACAGTATTGTCATTTTTATTGGTATTTTTGCTCCAATTCAAATTGATGTTATAATCTACACTTAGCCAACTGAAATAAGTGTTGTTGAATTTGATACCCATTGTTTGTCTGCTATTCGCTGATTCTCTCAAATCGGAATTAAAATAAGAGAAAGAATTGGAATCTGTATTGGTGCCACTTACAGATAGATTGGTTTTGAATTTTGGAAAGTATTTGCCAATTTCTGCACCTTCTGTCTGGGTTCTGATTGTGTTCTCTCTGCTTTGCAACTCCAGTTGTGAAACAAAGCCATTGGTTGTATAACTCTCTATCAAATTTCTTTTGTTGGTAGAATAGTTATATCTTACATTGAAGAAGAGATTGTTCAAAGGATTACGATACTCTAATCTGGAGCCGATCATTCTGCTCAAATATTCTGGCATCTCAATATTGTTACTAAATCTTTTTTGCAAATTAGTAGGACTTGTGAGCATATTCCCGCCATACAAGAATCCAAAGTTTCCAAAATCATAGGATTGATTCGCAAAAGCCCAGATTTTGAAAAATGATGCAAAGTCTAAGTTTGCAAACAGGTTTGGTTCAAAAACAGTTTTACTTTTATCCAGATAATTTTGTCTGATATTATCTTTGTAAGTAATACCATAGAAATTCATTGGAAGCGTTAGATTCAAATTAAAATTTTGAGATTTGAAGTTAACACCAACTTGAGTATAAGGCATTACCTCGTTCCAATCCATATCATTTTGTCTATCTGTTCCAAGATAATAATTATTATTGTTAACTTCTCCTGTAATAGCCGATTTCAAATTGTTGAAGTTCATATTCAAACCAAACTCAGGTGTGAATGTCCATTTTCTATATGAAAATCCTACAGAAGCAGAATGATTAACTTCAAGAGTTTTAGAAATTGCATATTGTCTGATTTTATCAAAATTACTGAACCCAAAGTTTTCCATATAGTTTCCTGGGGAAACTGTGAGCGTTTGTTTATCTTTCTGATACTTAACGTAACTCATAAAATTAACAAGCTTGTCTTTCCAAGGAATAATTGTGCTTAATGAATTTTGGAATGTTCCGGTTGGAGATTCAAGAGATTCATTTGCAAATTTATGAATTGGTGTTGCTGTAGGATCATTCAATGCTGGAGGCAGATTGTTGTCTACATTTGCACGATCTGTATTCCAGAAGCTGTTCCAGGTAGTTGTATTTTTGAAAAATCCTTTTTTAGCATTCTTTGTGAAAATTAATTCACCCTTGGCAGCATTATCAAAAAATCTATTGTTGGTACTAGATATAAAAGTTCCACCATTTGGAAGTGTTGGTACTGATATAGAACCCGCTCCATAAACTTTTGTTTGTAGGTCTTCTCTTTTAATACTGTTATTGGTATAGGAAGCATTCGCCTTCAGTTCCCATTCTTTATTTTTGAAAGGACTTGTTAATAAGTTAGCAGAAAAGAAGTGAACATTATTCAATAGATATCTTTTTTCAGGGACGTCCGGAACACCCGCTGTTTCTACGTTGGTCCAGGATTTTTGTCCGGCTTGTGATCTTCTGCCTTCCCAACGGCTTCCAAAACTCAAGAGGTTACCTTCTTTTTCTACACTTTCGCCATTGTTATTCGCTTTATAATTGACGACCCACTGGTTTTTCTGTCCAAAGAACATCGGCGTCAATTTCACATTCCAAAGTAGTGGGCTGAAGCCGGCGCCAATTTCTCCGCGACCGGTCATCGTCACCGATTTTTTCAGTTTGATGTTAAGAGCAGCCTGTTCGGAAGGAACCTTATCTCTCAGGATGCTTACAGGCTGGTGATTTTCTAAAACTTCCACTTTTGAAACCGCATCTTTCGGAAGTGAATTATTAACGGTTCCATAACCACCTTCCATGAGATCTTTCCCGTTAACATAAAATTTGTTGATGGCTTCACCCTGGTAAAGTACTGTTCCGTCTTTATTTACTTCAATTCCCGGGATTTTTTTCAGAACATCGGCTAGCGTTCTGTCGTTTTTGTTTTCAAAAGACTTAAGATCGTAAGAGATTGTATCACCTTTTTTTGTAATCAGTTTTGTTTTAAGCCTTACTTCCTGGATTTCAGTTGCCTGAGAATCCATTGAGAAATTCAGCTTTTGGTCTTCGTTTTTTATAGATTGCGTAATTGGCTTCTGATTAAAGGCTTTGATCTTAAGATCAAGATTATTTTCGGAAGAAGTTACATTCACTTTATATTCGCCTTTGGCATTGGAAATTCCGTAAGCCAGGATGGCATTTTTTCCGGGTTCTTCAACAGTTACACTTGCGCTGGCAAGGGGTTTTCCGTCAGAATCTGTTATTACTCCCGAAATTGTCTTTTGCCCAAAAACAACCACTGTGAACATCAGCATAAAAAGGGCAGATAGAATTCTTTTCATAGTCATTAATTATATCACTAAAATGTTAGTAGATAAAATTTAAAAAATGTTACAAACTTTTTATTGGAGTTTAAAAATTTGATTAAGTTAAAATCTTATGCTCAATATGCAGTTTGATAATAACCATTTATAAAATGAATGAATTCTATTTATAATTGTTATAAATAACAATGCGCTTTTTTTCTCACAGTAGATTAAAAATTAATAAATTTGTCGCTTAATATTACATTAACATGGGAATTATTCTTAAACCTATTGACATTGTAGATGATATCACCAAAGAAGAGTTCTTTGAAAAATACCTGAAGCCACGCAAACCTGTGGTAATAAAAAATATGGCAAGGAAATGGCCGGCTTATCAAAAGTGGACTATGGACTATATGAAGCAGACTGTTGGTGATGTAGAAGTTCCTTTGTATGATAGCTCAAAAGCAGATCCGGCGGCACCGATCAATGCTTCTGCTGCAAAAATGAAATTTGCGGATTATATAGATTTGATAGAAAAAGAACCAACAGATCTCAGGATTTTCTTATTCGATCCTATAAAACAAGCGCCTAAATTATTAGATGATTATATTTTTCCAAAAGATTTGATGGGAGGTTTCTTGGATAAGTATCCTAATATGTTTTTTGGAGGAAAAGGATCTGTGACATTTCTTCATTATGACATAGATATGGCGCATATTTTCCACACCCATTTCAACGGGAGAAAACACATTTTGCTTTTCGATTACAAATGGAAAGACAGATTATACCAGATTCCGTACGCCACTTATGCATTAGAAGATTATGATATTGAAAATCCGGATTTCAGTAAGTTTCCGGCTTTGGATGGAGTAGAAGGTATCGAATGTTTCCTGGAACACGGTGATACGCTTTTTATGCCTACAGGTTGGTGGCACTGGATGAAATATCTGGACGGCAGTTTCTCGATCTCTTTGAGAGCCTGGGACAAAAGTTGGGCAGTAAAAGCACATTCCCTTTGGAATCTGACGGTTCAGAGGAACTTTGACAACTTTATGAAACGAAATTTCAAAGCCAAATATATGAATTGGAAAGAGAAAAAAGCTATCGAGAGGGCTAATTACGCTTTGAAAAGAGGTTTGCCAAGATAAAATCTTTTAAATAAAAAAAGCAGCTAAATCTTAGCTGCTTTCATTTTTTATATAAGTATGGTTTAAACCACACCCTGAGCCAGCATTGCTTCAGCAACTTTTACGAAACCGGCAATATTAGCACCTTTTACATAGTTTACATAACCATCCTCTTCTTTACCATAATCTCTACAAGCTTTGTGGATACCGATCATGATTTCCTTCAGTCTTGCATCCACTTCTTCAGAAGTCCAGTTCAATCTGATAGAGTTTTGTGTCATTTCCAAGCCGGAAGTAGCAACACCACCAGCATTAGAAGCTTTACCAGGTGAAAACAACACTTTATTATCTAGGAAATAGTTGATTGCATCAAGAGTTGAAGGCATATTAGCCGCCTCCGTTACACAAAGACAGCCATTTGCAACCAAAGCTTTTGCATCGTCAAGATCCAGTTCGTTTTGAGTTGCGGAAGGGAATGCAATATCACATTTAACTTCCCAAGGTCTTTTTCCTGCAAAAAATTGTGCTTCAGGATATTTTTTAGCATAATCTTCAGCTCTGTTATTGCCGGAAGCTCTAAGTTCCAGAAGGTAATCAATTTTTTCTCCAGAGATTCCGTCTTTATCATAGATATAACCATCCGGACCAGAGATTGTCACTACTTTTCCTCCAAGATCATTTATTTTTTTGATAACACCCCAAGCCACATTCCCGAATCCTGATACAACAGCTGTTTTACCTGCAATGGACTCATTGATGGTTTTCAGCATTTGCTCAGCAAAGTAAACCACACCATAACCGGTTGCTTCTGGTCTGATCAAAGATCCACCGTAAGCCAGACCTTTTCCTGTCAATACTCCGGTAAACTCATTTCTGATTTTTTTGTACTGACCAAAAAGGTATCCGATCTCTCTTGCGCCAACGCCGATATCACCAGCCGGGACATCAGTTTCAGGGCCGATATGTTTGCAAAGCTCTGTCATAAAAGCCTGGCAGAATCTCATGATTTCCATATCAGATTTCCCTTGAGGATCAAAATCAGAACCTCCTTTTCCACCACCCATTGGAAGTGTTGTCAAACTATTTTTGAAAACTTGCTCAAAAGCCAAGAATTTAAGTACACTAAGGTTTACAGTCGGATGGAATCTGATCCCGCCTTTGTATGGACCAATCGCAGAATTCATCTGGATTCTGAACCCTCTGTTGACCTGGATTTCTCCTTTATCATCAATCCAAGGAACACGGAAAATGATTACTCTTTCCGGTTCAGCCATTCTCTCTAGGAGCTTCATTCCGGTATATTCTTTTTTAGTGGCGATGAAAGGGATTACAGTTACTGCAACTTCTTTTACTGCCTGAATAAATTCTGGTTCGTTAGGATTTTTGGCTTCGATTTTTGCCATAAATTCCTGAATCTTTTGCTCAACGTTATAGTGTTCCATTATTCTATAATTATGACAACAAATTTAATTTTATTTTCGAATTTCGCAAGTAATATTTTGATTTTTATTGAAAATTTAAGGATATTGACTTAATTTTTTGCTTAATGTATAATTACATATTTTGCGTTAAGAATTTTTGAAGTTAATGTTAATTTATTTCAAGTTTTCGAAACGTTGTTTTTACTAATTTATTTGATATAGCCTTCCGGAAAGACATTTTATGTAGCCATAGATCTCCAAATCCAAAAGAATTGGTAAAAGCTTATGATGCAGAATGTTAGTTTTGTCTGCAATCTCATCCAGAGAAATTGATTTTTCCTGGGTAATAATGCCGAGGATTAACTGATGTTCTTTCTTGTCGGGATCTAATTTTATCATCGGTTCTTCTTTAGGAAAGAGTTCCGGTTGAATGGTAATATTCAGATTTTGAATTAATGTTTTGATGTCAACAATAGCTTCCGCTTTGTTTATTGCAATAAGTTGATTACAGCCTTGACTGTACTGATCGGTAATTTTTCCTGGAAGCGCAAAAACATCACGGTTATAACCATTCGCATAATTAACAGTTGTCATAGACCCGCCGCCATAAGCCGTTTCCACAACTATAAGATGAGGTGCAAATCCTGCGATAATTCTGTTTCTCTGTAAGAAATTTTCTCTGCTGATGTTATCGAAACTAGTGTATTCTGAGATTAAAGCACCATTGTTATCTAAAATTCTTTTGGCTAAATTTTTATTAGAGGAAGGATAAATTGTTTTGAGACTTTGTGCCAGAACCGCAATTGTAGGAATTTCATTTTTAAGTGATTCCTCGTGGACACAAGTGTCTGCGCCCAATGCCAAACCACTGATGGTGCAGATTTTTGTGTTAGTTAATTCGGACAAAAGATCCTGAATAAACTGTTTGCCATAGGATGTCAGCTTCCTGGTGCCGACAATGCTGACAGGGTTATGATCAGAATTTAAATTGCCTTTGCAGAATAAAATGACCGGTGCATCATCACAGTTCAACAGCTGTCTTGGATACGAATCTTCATTTTGAGAAACGATTTTAATATCATGCTTTTCGCAAAATTTAATTTCCTTCTCTGCAGCAATCAGGAATTCTTTTTTACCGATATCCCGGGTAATATTTTTACCGATACCGAAAATGGATTGAAGATTTTTTTGGGAAGATTCCCAAACCTTTTTAGCAGATCCAATATTTTTTATCAGTTTACGCAGATTGGAATTGCCAATGTTTTTGCATTGCTTAAGCGCAAGGATGTAAAGATATTCTTCGGAAAACATAATTCATTTGTGTTTTCTACGAATATAAAACTATTTTTCTTTTCTACGAATCTCGTCCAGGTATTCCCAAATATTTTCCTGCTTCAGTTGAGGAAGTTCTTCAAAATCTTCGGGATGATTAGCGATATATTCCTGCCACATTTTATCGTCTTTTTCGCTATAATAATTAGGATATTCCCAAATGAATTTTCTTTTTTTTTCTTCACCGATTTTTCTGAAAATAACGGCTAATAAAATCCCTGTAATACTGCCAGCCAAATGAGACTGCCAACTGATCTTGCTCGGTTCCTGTAATTGAGAAAAAAATTCTTCCGGAAAAATTCCCCAAATCAGACTTCCGTAATATAGTGCAACAACAAGTGATACCGTCAGCAATTTCATATTCCAGCGAAAAACACCACTGAAAAAAATAAAAAAAGCCAGCATATAAACTAATCCGCTTGCACCAATGATACAGTTGTAACTCCATTGCCCGGTTGTGATATCAATTGGTGGTAACATCCAGACCAATAATCCGGAAGCAATCCAACCAATCAGAAAAATTCTAAAAGCGATTTTCGGATAAAATTCAAAAAGTAAAAATAATAGAATTGCTATCGGCATGGAGTTGCTGACAATGTGGTCAAGATTGCCATGTAACAGGGGCGCAAAGATAACTCCCTTCAGCCCTTGCGGTAATAATGGAATGATTGCTCCGTTGCAGCCTTCGAAAAATCCAAGATTCTGAAGTATAAAACAACTCCACATCAGTCCCAGCATAATTATTGGAACCAAGAAAGATCTTAGATTTAAAGATTTTAAAAACATTAATTTTAAGTTCACAATTTTACAGCCAATTTCCGGAAGAGGTAATTTTGTCTGTAAAAAACTGCATGATCAATAAGAATTTGGTTATAAAGTCAGATTTTAGAAAATTTAGTTTTATTATTTTTGTTCAAAATTAGGTGTTAATGAAAAAGGTATTGGCGTTATTTTGTGTTGTGTTTGGCTTTTTGTCACAAGCTCAAATTACTGGTTATCAGAAAATAATTGATTCGATTAATCAAAAAAAATGGGATTCGACAGCAATAGATCTCGACAGTCTTGCCAATCCGAGAATCATTGATATAAGATCTATTAAGAAAGATTCTGTAAAAATTACCAATAATGTGGTAATTATTCCGAACAATAATGATGCAAGTCCATTAACACCATCATCTATTTTAACGTTGCCAACTTTGAAACGTTGGTTTGTATTTGGACAGAATAGTTTGGTTTTCAATCAGTCATCATTTGCAAACTGGTATGCCGGAGGAAACAATAATATCGGCATTATCGGAAAAGCGAACTATAATATCGTTTATAAAAAAGATAAACATTACCTGGATAATAATATCCAATTGGGTTATGGTTTTGTATCATCTACAGGCCAATCTACAAGAAAAACAGATGATTACATTAATATCATGACCAATTACGGCTACGAGTTGGCTCAGCATTATTATTTGTCAACAGGTTTTCAGTTTCTATCACAGTTCACAGCGGGATATAATTATTCCAACACTCCTGATCCGGTTTTTGATGACAGGATTTCAAAATTTATGGCACCGGGTTATCTTAATTTGGGTATCGGTGTCTCTTATAATCCGAACGAGAATTTTCAGGTCATTCTAAGACCGGTGAATGGAAAATTTACTTTTGTTTTGGATAAGAAATTACAATTTGCCGGTAATTATGGTTTGGAAAGAGACGGACAAAGCCTGCGGGCTGAACTTGGTGCAATGTTGAATGTTCTTTATAAAATTAAACTATTCAAAGATGCCACTTACATTAATCAAATTAATTTCTTTACCAATTATCTTCAGCATTCTGAGAGAGTTGATATCAATTACAGCGGAAGCCTCAATCTGAAATTTAACAAATATATTACAACAGTCGTAACTCTTGATCTGATGTATGACCACGATCAGATCCAAAAACTACAGAGAAAACAAACCCTTGGAGTCGGAATTACATATAATCTGGGATATAAAATAGAGCGCGACAACAAAACCGGTGTTATCAAGCCTTTCGTAAACTAAATCATTCTTCTATTTTATTATATTTGTTTAACCAAAAACAAATAAATATGAAGAAACTACTATTTTTTGGAGGCCTATTGTGGGCTTTCTGCTCCTATGCGCAAGAACAGCCTGCGCAAGATCCTACAAAAGCTTGGTCTATCGTTGGTCAAAACACCTTGATGCTCAATCAATCGGCATTTTCTAACTGGGTTGCTGGTGGTGCCAACAATGTCGGCTGGCAGGCTGGAGTTAACTACAATATGACCTATGAGAAAGACAAAGACCTCTGGGAAAACCTCATTATTCTTGGATATGGAATGAATAATACACAAGGCGTAGGAAATCGGAAAACACAGGATGTTATTAATATTTCTACCAATTATGGGCGGAAAATATCTAATAATTGGTACGCATCTGTTGGTGCTGGATTGATCACGCAGTTTGCTCCGGGCTACGAGGATGGAAATAATCCTGATGCTACTAAGATTTCAAATTTCATGGCACCGGGATATGTAAATCTGGGAGCTGGCTTTACCTATAAACCGAGTGATAATTTTACAATGACACTAAGGCCTGCCAATGCTAGATTCACTTTTGTTCTGGACAAAGACCTGCAATGGGCAGGAAATTATGGTCTGAAGAATGATGGTGATTCTATGCTGTTTCAATTCGGTTTCCTGGGAACAGCACAATATAAGGTAAAGCTTATGGAAAATATTACATTGCAAAACAATGCTTCGGTTTTCTCTAATTATCTAGACCATCCGGAAAGACTAGTTTTGTCATATTCCGGAATTCTGAATATGAAAGTCAATAAGTATATATCAACCAACATAACATTGGATCTTTTGTACGATCATAACCAAATCAAGAAAACCCAGCTGAAACAAACCTTAGGAATCGGTTTGGCTTATAATATTGATAATGGAAAAAAGCGATCGGAGGATAAACGCAATCAGGATTGGAAAACAAAGTAAGATTTTGATAAAAAAGCGGAGAATCAATTCTCCGCTTTTTCGTTTAGCCAACCCATTTCTCCAAAATGTTTTTTGAATTTTTGAATTTTTGGTCCCACAACAGCACTACAATATGGCTGATTTGGATTAGCATTATAATAGCCCTGGTGATAAGCTTCTGCTGACCAGAATTTTTTAAAAGGAACGATCTCGGTAACATATTTCCCGTTCCATTCCTGTTTTGCTTCCGATTCTTTCATAGATTCTTCAGCTTCCTGCTTTTGTTTTTCGGAATGGTAGAAAATAGCAGATCTGTATTGTGTTCCAATATCATTTCCTTGTCTGTTAAGTGTAGTAGGATTATGAAGAAACCAGAACACTTCCAGCAGTTGTTTGTACGAAATAATCTTTGGATCAAAAGCGATCTCTACAACTTCTGCGTGCCCGGTTGTTCCGGTACAGACTTCTTCATAAGTTGGATTGTCTTTGTGCCCGCCAGAATATCCAGAAGTTACAGAATCCACACCTTTCAGCATATGAAAGCAACTTTCCACACACCAAAAACATCCACCTGCCAAAGTGGCATATTCCAAATTGTTTTTATCCATTTTTTGATTTGTTAAAGGTTTTGATTTTTTCTCCTGTCCATTACAGTTGACAAGAAAAAAGCATAAGATGATTAATAAATATCGAGTCATTGTTCCGAAAGAAAAATCCTTTGATTTTTCCCGATATTAATAGCAAAAATTATTCCTATCAGAAAGAAAGACCAAAGGATTTATGAGATCAATTATTTATTGTTTTCCCATACAAGTGCACTTGCTCCGAGTATAGCTGCATCTGCTTCATCCAACTCGCTGAAAACTAGTTTTACTTTTCCTCGGAAAATCGGGAGCAGGTTTCTTTCCATATGTAATTTAGCAGGTTTCAGAAGGTATTCTCCGGCTTTGATAACACCACCAAAGAGCAAAATCGCTTCAGGAGAAGAGAACATTACAAAATTGGCTAAGGCTTCCCCTAATTTTTGTCCTGTATATCTGAAAACTTCAATAGCCGTAGGATCACCTTTTTCTGCACATTCAAATACAGTTTTTGAGTTGATAGCATCCTCCGGATATTGGTTCAGCATAGAATCCGGAAACTCAGCACGGAATTTCTTCGCAGTAATAGCAATTCCGGTTGCAGAAGCATAAGCTTCCAGACTTCCTTCGGAACCTGTACTCCAGTGTTTTCTTCCGCCCGGCTTCACAATTGTGTGGCCAAGCTCACCCGCAAATCCATCGTGTCCATAGATTAAACTACCACCGGCAATAATCCCGCTTCCAACGCCTGTTCCAAGCGTGATCATTATAAAGTCCTTCATTCCTCTTGCTGCACCAAACATCATTTCTCCAAGTGCTGCTGCGTTAGCATCGTTGGTCATTTTACAAGGAACACCGAATTTTTTTGTCATCAACTCGGCAAAAGGAACAACACCTTTCCACGGAAGATTAGGAGCAAGCTCTATTGTGCCTTTGAAGTAATTTGCATTAGGTGCGCCAACCCCGATTCCGTCCAAACTATTGTTTTCCTTAAATTCTTCCAAAAGAGGAGTTATATTAGCATGTAAAGCGTCGATGAAATCCTCTACTTGTTTATAATCTTCAGTTTTTATGCTTCCTTTAGCAAGAATTTCTCCACGGTGGTTCACCAATCCGAATTTGGTATTAGTCCCGCCAATATCAATTCCGATTGCAATTTGTCTAGATAGATCAATTAATGACATTCGATTTTTAATTTTTAAGACCCTAAATTTAAGGAAAAACAAACTAATATATATCAGATGTTAAATTAATTTTAAATTTAGTGTCAATGAAAATTTTCAACAATATTGTTGAAATAGGAATAAAAAATCCGAATGTGACATCCGGATTTATGTATCAATTATTTTATTTGCGTTTTCTTTCTTCGTCCCCACCAGATCATAAAGCCAGTAACTGGCATTGATGCAATAATCAAACTGACAATGAATGCGATGATTTTTGTGGGCAATCCTAATATCGCTCCAACATGGATATCATAATTGGCAGCAACTGTTTTCTCTCCAAAATTCTTATCCTTAGGATCATGTCTGTGTAAAAGTTCACCTGAATTTTCATCGAAAATCAAACTGCTGCTTTTGTGATATGAATATGAAAGATGTTTGACATAAACTTCAAAATTCGGATGCTCGTGGTCATCAATATGTGGATGCCCAAGGTCCAGGCTAAAACCATAAGCAGTGGGATAAAGCTCCTTCACTTTGTCAGAGATCTTGTCAAGAGTTCCTTCATTTCTCATTTCAATCGGTGCTTTGGTCGTTATTGTTGAAAAATCGGGGTAGGTAGTTTCTCCACCTGAAAAAATGTAATAGATCGATGCCTGAACGATAAAGAAAGCATAGAATAATCCTGTAATGGAAAGGATCAAAGCAAAAATAGAGGAGTAGAAACCGAGAATATTATGAAGGTCGTAGTTCTTACGTTTCCATTGTGTAGTATCTTTCCATTGGAATCTGAAACGTTGCTTTCTGGCGGCTTTATTTTTCGGCCACCAAAGAACGATGCCTGTGATTAGCATGATCAGGAAAATTATTACAGGAATACCAACAACATAAGTTCCCCATTCCTGCTTCAAAAGAAAACTCCAATGGATTGACTTTACAATGGCGAAGAATCCGTTTTTTTCATCATAAACCTGCAGAACTTTTCCAGTGTAAGGGTTGACATATGCCAGCTTGTAGATTGGAAATTCGTCAAAATAGTTCCATTGATCCGGCTGATGTTCGTACCAGTAAAATTGATAGGACATTTTTTTATCAATCGGAACATTAACCCAATGGATTGGATATTTTTCTTTGGTTTGCTTATTAACCAATTTTTCCAACTCACGAATCGGAATGATTTGTTTTGACTCGATGTTTTGTTCGTTGTGATAGATATATTCTTTACGTGTAAAGTTTTCTATCTCGTCTTTGAAAACATAAAGTGCCCCGGTAGTCGAAATAATAAATATCAGAATACCAATGGATAAGCCAAACCACAAATGTAGTTTGGCTGACCATTTTTTGAAAAATCCTGGTTTTTTTTTATGATGGTGTTTTTTCTTCATAAGATTTAAAAGCCGAAAGCGACAATTAAAATTTATAATTCAGGCTTAATGATAAAGTCCTTAATCTTTGTGGTGTTACCGTTGACCAGCCAGAGAAATATTTTTTGTTGGCGATGTTATCTAATTTTAGAATGATGCTGTATTTGTCTTCTGTATAGGAAATTGAAGAATTCATAATAATGTAACTAGGAAGAGGAAATGCACCAGTATTACCTCTGTTAAGTGTATAAAACCTGCTCGCAGAGTTTCCCCCAAAACCAAGACCAAAGTTTTTAAGTACACCATCTTGAACTTTATAGGTTGCCCAGAAATTAACTAAATTCTTTGGTCCGGCCTCTTCCGTTCTGTTTCCAGGATAACCCTCGTCGCCCTTTACGACATTACTGTAATTATAACTATAACCAGCAATAACATTCATTCCAGGAATTGGACTTCCGAGTACACTAACCTCAACACCTCTGCTGTCAACTTCGCCGCCTTGATTAGTATTCAGACCATTACCCATAACTTTATTTTTAACATTGATATCGTAATAACTTGCGGTAACAGAGAATTTATCTCCTGCCAGATTCGCTTTAGTACCAATTTCCCATTGATTTGCATGTTCTGGATCAAAATAGATAAATTCATTTGTTGGCTGCCCACTAGCATCTGTTACATTTTGCGGTCCTACGTATTGGAATCCATTCATGTAGTTTCCAAAGATTGAAATTTTATCTTGAATTGGCTGATAAACTAGGCCAAATTTTGGAGAAAAAGTTGTCTTCGGCTTTGAATCAGTTGTTGCATACAGCACTCTTCCCGTAAAATGGTCCGCTCTAAGACTTAGCATTGCAGATAAGTTAGGAAGAATATTAATCACATCAGAAATGTAAGCACTATATATTTTTGACTCAGCATTACTTGGCTCTTGTGTAGCGTCAGCAAGTACGGCGTCTACACCAGACTTAGTAAGGTTATTCCACTTAGTGTCTGTTTGATTGACTATATTAACAAGACCATATTCTGCATAATTCGTACCGCCCTGGATAAAATCTTGTTGGAAATAGTCAAGACCAATAAGTAATTTGTTTTTTAAATTACCAATATTAAAACTACCGTTAATATTTTGTTGGATCCCTGTAGTATTGGTTTCACCCGCGATATTGGCAATGTATCTTTTAAAATCACCTCCATTGGATTGATCCCACAAGTATTGGTAATAGCCGTTACTTTTTGTATTGCTTCGGGAAATAATGGTTTTTGATGTCCAGTTATCTGATATTTTATAAACAGCAGTTGCTTGCAGGTTAAATGAGTTATTGTTGATTGTTAAGTCATTACTTGTGTAAGACTTCTTGTAATTATCTTTAAAAACTCCAATGGAATAAAAAGACAATGGAGCATATCTATTCAAGAAAATCATAGGCGCATTTGCAGACTCAGATGTTTTTATTTCTGTATTTACATAGAATGTCAACCTATTATTTGCTACGAATTTGACAGAAGGTGCAATATAAAAAGACTCGTTGAATCCCGCATCCTGAAAAGTATTATTTTTCTGATATGCAACATTCACTCTTGCAAAAAGGCTTTTGCTCAATGGCGTATTAACATCAGCACTAATTCTGTTAAGACCATAACTTCCATTAATATAATTCACTTCTCCACCGAAATAATTATATGGTCTTTTAGTGATTACATTAATTAATCCTCCATAAGAAATGACACTTCCGCCATATAGAGTTCCAGATGGACCTTTGATCGCTTCGATAGTTTCAATTCCTGCGGGATCAAGTGTGCCGTTACTTAAGCTCGGCATTCCGTTTACTAAGGTTGGCTGTAAAGAAAAACCTCTCATTGTATAATATTCCCCACCATCATTTCCTCGACCTGTAGATTCCCATAAACGAGCAATACCCGTTACATTCTTAAGAGCATCATTGAAGTTTGTTACAACCTGCTCTTTGATAACATTTTTGTTGACAGTGTTATAAACCTGTGGGTTTTCAATTTCTTTCAAAGGCATTTTATTCACAGATTCCCTATCTCTGGTGATGTAACCGTGAACAATTACTTCATCAATATCATTGGATTTATTAATCGTGTCATTCTCCTGAGCATAGGCAAACGTGGAAACCAAAACCACAGCACTCACAAATAGTTTCTTCATTAATGGAATAATTTTATGCAAATATATTATTTTTAATTATTCTAAATTAACTAAAATTGTGATTTTTATCAGATTATTAAGAATTATTCCAAATAAAAATCCTGCTGATTACTCAACAGGATTAATATTTTTACTCGTAATTGCTTGTTATGCAGGGATTTCTCCTTTGTAAAGGAAAGAAACAATTTCCTTATTTACTTTGTCAACCATTTCGCTAAACAAGTAGAAAGATTCCTGTTTGTAAATTACTAGCGGATCTTTTTGCTCATAAACCGCACCTTGAGAAGAACGTCTTAGGTCATCCATTTCTCTTAAGTGTGTCTTCCAGTTTTCATCAATGATCGCAAGAGAAATATTCTTTTCGAAATCTGTGATCAATGATTCACATTTGGTTTCGTAAGCTTCTTTCAGGTCTGTAACAATGGTCATTGTCTTAGAGCCGTCACTGAAAGGAACCTGAATCATCTTGAACATAGAACCCTGATTAAGGTAAACGTTCTCAATAATCGGATAGGCTTTTTCTTTCAGAAGGTTTAATCTTAAATCGTAATCTTCTTTGGCTTTCTTGAACACGATATCCGTTAATGCCGGAATCTGTGTGCTTGAAAATTCGGATTCCGTAACAGGCGCTTCCATTGTGAAATGCTTGATAATCTCGAATTCAAAATCTTTATAATTTCCGTTTGCTTTAGCCTGAGAAACAATTGCAGCAGCAGTGTCATAAATCATATTGACAATATCATACTTCAAGTGATCGCCAAATAATGCATTCTTTCTCCTTTTGTAAATAACGTCACGCTGCTTGTTCATCACATCATCGTATTCCAGCAATCTTTTTCTGACACCGAAGTTATTCTCTTCGACTTTTTTCTGAGCTCTCTCGATAGATTTGGAAATCATAGAATGCTGAATCACTTCTCCTTCCTTATGACCCATTCTGTCCATCATCTTAGCAATTCTTTCAGAACCGAAAAGACGCATCAGATTATCTTCCAAAGAAACATAAAACTGGGAACTTCCAGGATCTCCCTGACGACCGGCTCTACCTCTCAACTGCCTGTCCACACGACGGGAATCGTGTCTTTCTGTACCAATTATTGCTAAACCTCCGGCTTCTTTTACTTCCGGTTTCAGCTTGATGTCGGTACCTCTACCGGCCATATTGGTTGCAATGGTTACAACGCCCGGTCCACCAGCTCCGGCAACAATCTCCGCTTCTTTTTTGTGAAGTTTAGCATTAAGAACCTGGTGTTGTATTTTTCTTAACTGTAATGCTCTGGAAAGCAATTGGGAAATTTCTACCGAAGTTGTACCCACCAAAACAGGTCTCCCTGCTGAGGTTAGTTTCTCGATTTCCTCGATTACAGCATTATATTTTTCACGGTTGGTTTTGTAAACCAAATCCTGTCTGTCATCTCTTTGGATAGGTCTGTTGGTAGGGATTACCACAACATCCAATTTGTAAATCTGCCAGAATTCTCCAGCTTCAGTTTCCGCAGTACCTGTCATACCGGCCAGCTTGTTATACATACGGAAATAGTTCTGTAAAGTAATCGTTGCGAAGGTCTGGGTCGCAGCTTCAATCTTCACATTTTCTTTAGCTTCAATCGCTTGGTGCAGTCCGTCAGAATAACGTCGGCCTTCCATAATACGACCAGTCTGCTCGTCAACGATTTTTACTTCCCCGTCAATTACTACATATTCATCATCTTTTTCGAATAATGTATAAGCTTTCAGTAATTGATTCATGGTGTGAATACGCTCAGATTTCACAGCAAAATCTCGATATAACTCTTCTTTTGCAGCGAATTCTTCTTCCTTTGAGAGATTCTTTTTTTCTAATTCGGCAATTTCTGTCGCGATATCAGTTAAAACAAAGAATTGTGAATCTTCGTTACCTGCAGACATATATTCTACGCCTTTGTCTGTTAAATCGATTTGATTATTTTTCTCATCGATGACAAAATAAAGATCTTTGTCAACAATTGGCATATCACGATTGTTATCTGCCATATATTGACCTTCCACTTTCTGAAGCAAAGCACGGTTTCCACTTTCTGACAAGAACTTGATCAATTGTCTGTTCTTTGGAAGACCTCTGTAGGCCTGAAGTAATTTGAATCCACCTTCTTTGGTGTTTCCGTTCGCGATTAATTTTTTAGCTTCGTTGAAAATGGCAGAAACTGTTTTTTTCTGAACCTCAACAATTCTGTCTATTGAAGGTTTAAGCACATCAAATTCCTGTCTGTCACCTTGAGGAACAGGTCCGGAAATAATCAACGGTGTTCTTGCATCATCAATCAAAACCGAGTCCACCTCATCGACAATTGCGAAATTCAATTCTCCCTGAACCAATTCAGTAGGATTGGTTACCATATTGTCTCTCAGGTAATCGAAACCAAATTCGTTATTGGTTCCATAAGTGATACTTGCCTGATAAGCTTTTCTTCTGGAATCTGAATTGGGCTGGTGATTATCAATACAGTCAATAGTCAATCCGTGGAATTGATATAACGGGCCCATCCATGCCGAGTCTCTTTTTGCAAGATAATCGTTAACTGTTACAACATGAACACCTCTTCCCGGCAAAGCGTTAAGATAAATTGGAAGTGTTCCGACCAAAGTTTTACCTTCACCGGTTGCCATTTCTGCTATTTTTCCGGAATGCAATACGACACCACCAATAAACTGCGTGTCATAATGAACCATATCCCAAACGACAGGCGTTCCGGCTGCATCCCAAGAGTTTTTCCAAACAGCAATATCGCCATCCAGCGCTACAAAATCTTTGGTAGCTGCCAACTCGCGGTCTCTGTCTGTTGCAGTCACGCGGATTTCTCCATTTTGTGCTAAACGTCTTGAGGTTTCCTTTACCAAAGCAAAAGCTTCCGGAAGGATATCGTTAAGAACTTTTTCCTCAACCTCGTAAGATTCTTTTTTAAGACCTTCGATTTTGTTAAAAAGCGATTCCTTCTCGTCAACGTTGGTAGAGTTTTTTATCTGCTCTTTTATTTCGTCGATTTGGGTTGTAAACTTGGCAGTTGCAGATTTTATTTTTTCTTGAAATTCTGCGGTTTTCGCTCTTAATCCATCATCGGATAATGACTGGATGTTAGGTTCAACTGCTTTGATTTTTGCGACAACTTTTTTTACTTCTTTTAAATCTTTTGCATTTTTGTCTCCCAAAAAACTTTTAAGAACGGTATTTAAAAAACTCATAAATTTCTGATTTATGCTTTGGATCCAAAGTCCAAAGCGTTTAAATTACACTTGTTGTGTGATATATTTTGAAGCTTTGGTGTAAAGCTTATTGACGATTAATACTCGTCTTCGTTCCAAAGATAATCCTCGTCTGTAGGATAATCGCTCCAGATCTCGTCAATCGCATCATAGATCTCTCCTTCGTCCTCAATAGCCTGAAGGTTTTCTACAACTTCCATTGGCGCTCCGGTACGGATTGCATAATCGATCAATTCTGCCTTGGTCATCGGCCAAGGTGCGTCACTTAAATATGAAGCTAATTCTAATGTCCAATACATAATTAAATTTTTTGCAAAAGTAAAAAATTAGGTGATATTTTATATATGTTTCTACTGATTTTCAATAATATTTAAAAATAATTTCATTTAGTTTTAAATGATCCTGCTGTCAGAGATTCATTAATGCCGATTTCCCAAAAACCATTCCACAAATTTTTTTGTGCCATTTTGGAAGTTTGTTGTCGGTTTATAACCAATCAGAGATCTCGCTTTTGTTATATCAGCATTGGTTTTCAAGACATCGCCGGGTTGCATTGGCAGCATTTTTTTATTTGCTTTTTTACCCAATGCGGATTCTAGAGTTGCAAGCATCTCATTCAATGTAACGACTTCGCTCTCTCCAAGATTTAAAATCTGATAAATATGATCGTGATTTTCCAGATATTGTACAGACTTAAGAATCCCGTCAATGATATCATCAATAAAAGTATAATCTCTTGCTGTGGAACCGTTGCCGTAGAAAGGAATTTCTTGGTTCTCGCAGATCAGTTTCGTGAATTTATGAATGGCAAGATCAGGTCTTTGTCTCGGTCCGTAAACCGTGAAAAATCTCAGCTGGATCATATCTATACTATAAAGATGATGATAAACGTGGCCTAAAATTTCGCCGCTTTTTTTGGTTGCTGCATAAGGAGAAATGGGGTTGTCAACATTATCTGTTTCTGAAAATGGGATTTTCTCATTGTTGCCATAAACACTGGAAGATGAAGCGCAAACGAATTTTTTTATTCCAAATTCTTTGCACAGCTCCCAAAGATTCATCGTGCCACGAACATTGACTTCTTCATAATCCAAAGGCCGCTCAATAGAAGGACGAACGCCTGCCAATGCTGCTAAATGGATAACTAAGTCAATGTTGTGTTTTCTGAATATCTCTTCAAGGCCTCTTCTTTCCCGAATATCCTGATAATAAAGCTGGTAATATTCTGATTTTGTCAATGATATCAAATTCTCGATGTCGGCATCTTTATTTTTAAAACTGAACTCAGAATTGTTATTTGTAGACTCCAAAGTATTTCTGATTTTGATTTGATAGTCATAGAAATCATCAAAATTGTCAATATTAATGACAGAATGTCCATTTTTTAAAAGATGCTCGACTAAATGGGAACCAATAAATCCACTTCCACCAGTTACAAGATAGTTCATAAGTATTGTGTTGATGCGAAGATAAGAATTAAACAAAAAAAGAATCTCTTATTCGGAGATTCTTTTTAATATTTAAAACATAAATTGTTATTTAACAATGAATTTTTTTGATTCAACAATTCCATTTTCCTCGACATTAATTATGTAAGTGCCTTTTGGAAGTTGAGAAACATTGATTTCTTTATCCGTACCTCTGCTGATAACCAATTTTGCGGAAGAATCGTAGATGTTTATTTTTTTTGTCTGATTATTTGCGGAAGTAACACAGATGATTCCATTGCTCACAACGGTTGGATAAATGTTGAAGTGCTGTTTTTTAACATTACTCACTGCTAATGTCTGATTTCCAGTTAATTTAATGTCATCAACACGGAAACCAACATTAGAATCCAAAGGATTTGTAAACCTTACAGAAAGATTAGATGTTGCAGGAATTGTTCCTGTTGGCGTAACAACTAGCCAGACAGAAGTTCCGGAGCCGGTTGGTCTTGTGTAGGAAAGCGGAGTCCAATCTGTTCCATTAGAACTTACCTCAACTTTTAACTCATTACTGCTGGCATTAGTTCCTTTTTGATGCCCAAAGGAAAGTGTTAAATCCTGATATCCTGTTGTGTTGATTCCACTAATAATCAGTGTTTTTGCCGGATTACCGGAAGATGTGGTCACAGCACCTATGAAGACACAGCCTTGCCCGCTAGCTCCTGCATAGTCCGACGGTGTCGAAGTCCTCACATCAGCTGTTCCGGAGTAAGTGATAGGCGAACTGTTTTGATAACCTGTATACGCTGTCAAAAGAGTGGTAGAGGAAGGATTTCCAAAATTCTCGGAATAGATAGTCGTTTGTGCAAGAACGAAAGATGTTACCAATAATGATAAGAAGGCATAAATATTTTTCATACTAATATGTTTTTTAATTGTGGCAAATATATCCTTAAAACTGGAATTGACAAATTTTTTAATTTTTTGAACCTTATTGTAAAAATCCCTACTTTTATCCCTATTTAAATCTTCATAAAAATGCAATTCTCCGGACAAATCCTAAAGATGATTTCCCAAAACGGACAACCCATTCAGTATTTTCTTAATCTGAAAAATGATTTGATTAATATGAACCAACTGTTCGGAAAAACACTTTACATCAAACATTTGGGTTACGAATGTGTGAATTGTGGAAGTGATGAGAAAATATATAGAATGGGATTTTGTAAAAAATGTTTTTTTGAAAGTCCTTATGCAAGTGATACAATTATTCGCCCGGAATTGTCCACTGCTCATCTTGGGATTGCAGAAAGAGATCTGGATGTTGAAAAAGAAATACAACTGGTTCCTCACATTGTTTACCTGGCTTACACAGGTGATGTTAAAGTGGGCGTTACAAGAGAACATCAGATCCCGACGCGTTGGATTGACCAGGGCGCAACTTTCGCTTTGCCGATTGCCGTGACGGATAATCGCTATGAAGCGGGAATGATAGAGGTGGAACTGAAAAAGCATATCGCTGATAAAACCAATCCGAAGAAAATGCTTCAGGATGATTATGAGGATGCTTTGGATCTGATCGATTTCCGAAATAAGATTGCGGAATATTTTCCCAATGATTTCAAAAAATTTGCAGTGACCGAAGAGAATGTTGTGAAATTAGATTTTCCGTATGAAAAACCGGGAAAAATTAATGTTTTCACACTGGATAAAAAACCGGAATTCAATGGAGTTTTGAAAGGTATCAAAGGGCAATATCTTCATTTTGAAGGTGACGATTTCGTCAATGTCAGAGGTCACGAAGGTTATGTTATAGAACTGGATTTATAATTTTGGAACGGTTTTTAGTCATCAGTTAATAATTTAATAAACGGATGAAAAAAACTTTAAAAATTTCGCTTATAATCTTAGGTAGTTTTCTTGCATTAATATTAATTATCAATATTGGATTCAGTCTTTGGTTAAAATATAAACTTCCCGATTATCTCAAAAACAAAACGCCATATCAAATTACCTATCAATCTCTGAATGTGGAAATCCTGAGTGGAGGTATTTCCGCTAACCAAATCAAAATTAAAACAAAACAGCCCAATAATCTGGAAACCATAGCGCTGGAAGGTTCTTTGGGAATTTTGAATATCAGTAGATTAGGTGTTATTGAATTGTTGAAAAATAACAGAATCGAAGCGAGTTCCATCAAACTTGTAAAACCGGATCTTCGGGTTAGATTAGCAAAACCAAAAGCCGGCAAGTCAGGAAAAGATCCGATTCCATTTATGATTAATAATATTGAAATTGATCATGGAAATATTGGTGTTAAAAGATCGGACGAAACCCAATTATTTTCTGCAAAAGATCTTAATCTCAACGTTAAAAACCTGAGCCTTAATCAAGATCCTGATGAGTTGCCGTTTGCCTTGGACAGCTACAATATCACTGCAAAAGATTTCTTTTTCCGTCTGGACCAGATTTATTCCATCACGTCTTCAGACATCAAAACCGATAATGGGAAGTTAGAAATTGATGATTTTGAAATGAAATCTCTGGTGGATTTTAAGAATTGGGAACAAAGTTTCAGAAGTCAGAAAAGTTTGTTTGGGATCAAAAGCAAAAAGCTGACATTCGATGAGCTGGTTTTCAGCAAAACAAAACTAAGCCTGAAAAATGCTCAGATCAAAGATCCGGAATTTGTGATTCAGAACCGTGACAATAAAGTTGTCAAGACCAGCAAAAAGAAATCTCGATTTGATCTTAATTTTGAAAATTTTGATATTATTAACGGAAAATTATCGATTTTAAAATCCAATGGAAAGAAAACACTTTCAATTGCAAAATTTGATGCGAATATCAAAAGTTTTCTGATGAATGAAGAAACTTCAAAAAACAAATTGCCTTTCAGTTATCAGGATTACAAAATTTCCGGCAATCAGTTTTTTTACGATGCAGGACAATATTACACAGTGGATTTGTCAAGCTTCGATGTGACTTCGAAAAGTATTGATTTGAAAGATTTTAATCTTAATCCAAAAGTTTCCAGAGCTGAGTTTGTGAGAATGATTCCAATGGAAAATGATTTATTTGATATTTCTGTCAACCGTGTTCAGTTATCAGGATTACGATGGAAATTTGAAAATGACCAACCGGATATTTTACTGAAAAATGCAAGATTAACCAATGTTGACGCTAATATCTTCCGAAGCAAGATTCCAAGAGATAATCCAAAAGAAAAACTACTTTATTCGAAATTATTAAGAACGATAAAATTTCCTTTAGTTGTTGAAAATCTGGATCTTGTACAATCCAAATTGGTATATGAAGAAGACAAGCCGGATTCAAACGGACCTGGAAAAGTGATTTTCACCAACTTCAATATGAATGTAAAAAACCTTAATTCCAACAAGAAAAAAGGCGCTAATACCAATGTTCCGATTGTGATCAATTGTAAATTTATGGATGCTTCACCAATGAAGGTCAACTGGAATTTTGATACTGCGAATATGCGTGATAATTTCACAATTGGTGGTTATATCAACAATCTTCCTGCAAATGATATCAACCCATTCATCAAACCTTATATGAACATCACTGCCACAGGAACAATTACCAGTCTCAATTTTGACTTTAAGGGGAACAATGATATTATGAACGGAAAATTCCGAATCACACACAAAGATCTGAAGGTAAATATTCTGGATAAAGATACAAAGGAGAAAAAGAAATTCTTGTCAGCGGTTGCTAATCTTGTAGTTAAAAAAGATTCCAAAAAATTCCCGGAATCAGTTGATATCTATGTGGAGAGAAACAAACAGCGTTCTTTCTTCAATTTCTATTGGAAAGGAATAGAAGACGGACTTAAAAAAACATTGCTTGTTGTCAAAATTGATTAAAAAATTACCCTTTTCTGCGAAATATGGAAAAGGGTAATAAATATATAAATGTGCTTTTTGAAATTTAAAAGTCGTATTCTTCTCTTTCTTCTGTCGGAAGTGACTTTAGGAATTCATCAAATTCCGGACCTGCGTAATTGCTGTTTGCACCGTAAGAATCTATGATCATGGCTTTGTTCCCATAGACATCCTCTACAAGATAAAGGGCAATATTATCGTCCGGATCACTTGCGCCTTCAAATCTGTAAACACGGATAATTTTAAGATCTTCTGCATGATAAGCTTTTTCTGTACTATGAATGACGAATTGCTTTTTATCATTCATGATGATCTCATCTGTGATTCCTTTTTCTCTGAGCTTCTCCATAACTTGAGAAAGCGTAAGCATTGGTTTCGGGCTCATAATACTATTTTTTTGAATTGGTAAAAAAATATAATCAAATCGTGAACCAAAAAGAAAAGACTTTACAAAAAATGTAAAGTCTAAAAAAATAAAAGTTATGAAAAATTAAATTGTCCCTTTCTTCTTCATCGATCAGGAAAATTATTTGTTAGCCTTGTAACGCTTGTCAGGAGTTCCATCCTTTTTAAGCATTTTGTTGGCTTTATATCTTTTGTCCGGAGTTCCGTCTTTTTTCAGTTTGACATCAGGAGTGTTAGCCACTTTTGCAGCTTGTGCTTCCACAGACTTGGTCGCTTTTTTTTCAGTTTTCTGAACTTGCTTTTTTGCCGTGGCCGGCGCTGTTGTTTGTGCAGTTGCTACACCTACACCGAAAGTAAGTAGCAGAGCTGTTAATAAATTTTTCATATCAAAGATTGTTTTAGTTTGATGGAACAAATTTATACTAAAAATCAATTAGAAATTACGAATAAAAAAAATTAACCAGAAATTATAACAACTTAAAAATGCCTTAAAAATTAATACGATAGGCAATACCGATATTCAACAACGTTGCTTTGGAATAATACTTTTCTATATCAGGATTCTGATTTCCTATCTTAGAATTATAGAAATTAAGTTTTGCATTGAGAACAATCTGTTGAGTGCCGGTGTCATCAATAGTATAGATTGCTTTGGCTCCGAAATTAAGACCGCTATTGCCCTCGTGGAAATTCCCGGAATTGTCAAGAAAAGGACTTTTCATCCGGTAAGTGCTGTAACCTAAAATTTCTTCTACAAAAAAATCTTCTGTGATTTTGTCCTGATGAAATGCATACCAATCAAAATTATTCATTGAAGGAGCGCCCAAATAACCAAATTTGTCACCGTTTTTCACGTTTGCTAAAAAATATGTGTATTCTACGCCTAAACCAAAATTCTTGTAGACATTAACATTACCGCCTATTCCGAAACCATAAAAATAATCGAAGGCTTCATTCAGAAAATTGTTGCCAAGTGACTTCATTACTTTAACGTGTGGGTCGATAGAAAATTTTACATTTTCTGTCCAATCCTGGTTTTTTCTTCTTTGAGAAAAAGCAGATGCCGAAATGAGAGCCAGCGAAAAAAGTAGAAGTTTCTTCATTATTTCAAAGTAATATCATTGAAAATAACGTAAGTCACACCATCCGGGATTTCGATACTGAGAGAATCACTGGAGATTTTGCAGCCTTTGGTTTCGGTAGAAAAAGATTTTATCTTGAAGTTTTTAAGCTGAAATTTGTAAGCACCTTTGTCATAAGGCCCGGCCAAAACAAAACTTCCGCTTTCTTTCGGGAAAGTTTCCGCAATGATTTTCTTTTCCTTCACAAGATGAATCGGATTTTCCAGAAACTTGGCATCAGAATACGTGATTTTCCCTTCTACATATGCACGGAAAATGTTAGCATCATCATCCTTACATTGTGTAAAAAGAATTGATAATAGACAGAAAAGGGACAATATTTTGAAACCGAATTTCAAATGCTCATAGTTTAAGACCGTAAAATTAAAACTAATTTTTTTGAAAAATAGTATCTTTGTAACAAATAACGATTCCGAAAATATCTCGGAATCGCTTTTTGCGTTTATAACCACATTAATGGAATTAAAAAAAATCAATCAAAATCTTTTGCCGGACTTGCTTCAGAAACAATTCGGGAATGAGATTTTTTCACAGATATCAAAGCATCAGCACATTTCAGTCAAAGGAAGTACGGGTTCCGCAGTTTCAATTTTAGCTTCGGAATTGTTTCTGACTCGGAACAAAACCATTCTTTATTTGGTGGATGACAAGGAAGATGCGCTTTACATCAATGCGGAAATGGAAGATTTGTTGGGAAGCGACAACGTTCTTTACTTTCCGGCAACACATCTTGAGCCATATCAAGTTGAGAAAACCCAGAATGCGAATCTGGTTCTGAGAACTGAAGTCATCAATAAACTGAATTCCGGGAAATCGCCAAAAGTGATTGTCGCTTTCATTGGTGCGTTGTCTGAAAAAGTTTTGAAGAAAGAAGACTTCAAAGCAATTTCTCATCAGATAAAAGTGGGCGATCAACTGGATTTTGATTTTGTGGATGAGTTGTTGAACCATTATCAATTCAACCAAACAGATTTTGTTTCCGAGCCTGGAGAATTCTCTGTCCGAGGCGGGATTGTGGATGTTTTTTCTTTTTCTAATGAGAAGCCTTTTCGAATCACGTTTTTTGGAAATGAGGTCGAAAGCATCAAGACTTTTGACATAGAATCCCAACTTTCTTTGGACAAGATTGATGAATTCCAGCTGGTTTCCAATATGAATTTTTCGGTTTCAGGGACCAAAGTTTCTTTGTTTGAATTATTACCGGAAGACAGTTTTGTAGTTTCAAAGAATCTTTACCTTTCCACCAAAAGAATCAGGGATTTTCACGAAAAAGCATTAGAAAAATTTGAGACATTAAGCAAAGACATCAAACATAGAACGCCTGACGAATTATTTATTTCTGAGCCTGAATTTCAGAATAAATTAATCAAATTCAAAACAATAGATTTCAGTTCTCAGTCATTTGAACTTCCAAAGATTCAGAACGTAGAACTCAACCAAACACAACAGCCTAGTTTTCATAAAAACTTTGAATTGCTGATTCAGGATTTGGAGGAAAAACAAAGTCAAGGTTTTGACACCTGGATTTCATTTTCAAGTGAAAAACAAAAAGAAAGATTAGAATCGATTTTTGAGGAATTAGAGCACGAGATTCCGTTCAAAAGCTTCAAATCGGAATTGCATGAAGGTTTTGTAGATGCTGACAATAAGATTCTGATTTACACCGACCACCAGATTTTTGACCGTTACCAGAGATATCAATCCAAGAACACTTTTGCCAAGTCGGAGCAATTGACGCTCAAAGATCTGATGTCTTTGAAGGTTGGTGATTACATTGCACATATCGACCACGGCATTGGGAAATTTAAGGGTTTGGTAAAAGTCAATAACGATGGAAAAATCCAGGAATGTTTTAAACTGACTTACAAAAATGGAGATTTGCTTTACGTAAGTATCCATTCACTTCATAAAATTTCGAAATATAACGGACCTGAAGGAAGAGAAATCGTTCTTAGTAAACTCGGTTCGCCAGCCTGGAAATCATTAAAACAAAAAACAAAAGCGAGAGTTAAGCAGATTGCTTTTGATTTGATAAAACTCTATGCGGAAAGAAAAACTGCAAAAGGCTTCCAGTATTCGCCGGATTCTTACCTTCAAAATGAGTTGGAAGCGAGTTTCCTTTACGAAGATACGCCAGACCAGGAAAAAGCAACGCTGGATGTGAAAAAGGATATGGAAGCGGAAGGTGTGATGGACCGGTTGATTTGCGGTGACGTTGGTTTTGGTAAAACAGAAGTAGCGATTCGTGCTGCATTTAAAGCAGCGACCGACGGAAAGCAGGTTGCGATTTTGGTTCCGACAACGATTCTGGCCTTCCAACATTACAGAAGTTTCAAAGAACGATTGAAGGATTTTCCGGTGAACATCTCTTATATGAACCGATTCCGGACAGCCAAACAGAAATCGGAAACCAAAGAAGGTCTTAAAAACGGTAAAATCGATATTGTCATCGGGACTCACCAGTTGGTTGGAAAAGATATCAAGTTCAAGGATTTAGGTTTATTGATTATTGATGAGGAACATAAGTTTGGTGTTTCCGTCAAGGACAAATTGAAAACGCTAAAAACTGATGTAGACACCTTGACTTTAACGGCGACGCCAATCCCGAGAACTTTGCAATTTTCATTAATGGCGGCGAGAGATTTATCCGTTATCAAAACGCCACCGCCTAACCGTCAACCTGTGGAAACGCAAATCATTGGATTCAATGAAGAAATTTTGCGTGATGCGATTTCTTATGAATTGCAGAGAGACGGACAGGTTTATTTCATCAACAACAGAATCGAAAACCTGAAAGATATTGCAGGATTAATCCAAAGACTGGTTCCCGATGCGAGAGTGATTACCGGCCACGGACAAATGGACGGGAAACAAATGGAAACCAACATCCTCGATTTTATGGAAGGAAAATATGATGTTCTCGTTTCTACAACGATTGTAGAATCCGGCGTGGATGTACCAAACGCAAATACTATTTTCATCAATGATGCGCAACGATTCGGGATGGCAGATCTGCACCAGATGCGTGGAAGAGTCGGGCGAAGCAACAGGAAAGCATTTTGTTACCTGATAACACCACCGTTCGATATGATGACGTCTGATGCGAGAAAACGTCTGGAAGCGATTGAGCAATTCTCGGATTTGGGAAGTGGTTTCCAGATTGCGATGAAGGATCTGGAAATCCGTGGTGCCGGTGATTTATTGGGCGGAGAACAGAGTGGATTCATCAACGAAATGGGATTTGAGACGTATCAGAAAATGATGCAGGAAGCTTTGGAAGAACTCAAAGATGATGAGAATTTTGAAAATCTTTTTGAAAATGAAGAAGATAGAAACAAGCTGTTCAAATCCACGAAAGAAGTGAATATCGATACGGATCTGGAATTGATGTTGCCAGATGATTATGTGAGTTCTACGGAAGAACGTTTGTCATTGTATCAGAAACTGGCCGATGTTCAGAATGCTAAGGAATTGCAACAATTTGAAAATGAACTGACAGACCGTTTCGGAAAACTGCCGGATGAAGCTATTAATCTTCTGAAATCTGTAGAACTGAAATGGCTGGCGGCTGAAATTGGATTTGATAAGTTGGTGGTGAAGAATAAAGTGTTTCTTGGTTATTTCCCAGCGAATCCTCAGGACAAATTCTACCAAAGCGAAAAATTCAAAAAAATCATATCTTATCTTACACAAAATCCTGCAGAAGCGACGTTAAAAGAAAAGAACAACCAGCTGATGATGCGAAAAGATAATGTGACAAATGTGGATGAGGTGAACCTGGTTTTGAATCGGATTTTGGCTCAATAAACTATTTTATTTAATGAATCGATCTCATTCTATTCTTATCAGAAAAAACGCTATTCTATTGTTTTTCATAGCAATGGTTTCTTTTTGCAACGCTCAAATTCTGAAATATCATTACGATAAGGAAATGATTTTTTTAAGTGAAGCAGATAATGAAGCTGGGATTTCTGTGAGATTCAATTCTAAAGACAAATCGGTTCCTGTTTATTCGATAAGTTACAATTCTGAGAAGAAATATATTAGAAATACAATTAATTTCTATTATGCCTATCGGAAAAATATCTACAGAATGGATGGTGTTTTATACAACAAAAAGTATGTTTCAGCCAACGGCTTCAGAACTTATAGTGCTTCGTCGCCAATTCGATATTTTAAAAAAGCATCCGATACATTGTATGATTACAAATCGTATAAAAATCTTGAGAAAAGAATCGCAACAGATAAAGACGGAACCAAAATAGAACTGTTTTTCGCTAATCTCAAAGATGGAATCGATTATTCTGAACCAGCATTGTTTTATCTCTCGGAACATTATGGGATTTCACCAGGCTTAGGAAAAGGCGAGGTTGTGGTCTATGCCAATTATATTTTTAATAATAATTACAGTTCGGCAAATTTTGTACAGCTTAGTGATATTAATGAGGATGTCTATTTTAACAAAGAACAAATCGAATCTCTCATTGATGACAAATATAACGAGTTTTCCAAGAGAATAATGCCGATTAAAAATCCTGCTTATTGTTCTGTGACATCATTTGGTAATAATGTAGATGAGAAAACCAGAGAAGAAATACAAAGTTTTTTATCCGAGATATGTGAGTATTTCGAATTATGGAGTAGACAGGAAACGAACGATCAGTTCAAAAAATATTACGATTCTGAGACTAACAGAAGGGTAGAAATCTATAAGAATAATGGTGAACTGAATGAGAAGCAGTTGAAAGTTTATATTGATGAACTCAGTCAAATTAAGAGCCTGAATTCCGAAGAAAAATTTGATTCTAACTAATATAATTCCTGACCTCAAAAATTACCTGAACATTTATTTTAAAAAATTAACTTTGCAAACACAAAACAAAACAATGAAAAATATACTTTATTATATATTCGGATTATTCATTATCGCATCTTGTACTCCAAATCAGGATGAGAATGGTGATCTTTTGAAAGGTGTAGATTATGAAACCAACACTAATAATGGCGGATCTGGAACGACAACAAGGCTGTTAAAACAAGTCAAGTCGCATACCAAAAATGAAGATACGGGAGAATATGAAGATGAAAATTATACCTATAATTATTCGGGAACAAAGTTAACGTCGTATACAGACGCTAGTGGAGAAGTTACCAAGTTTGACTATAATAGCAGCAACAAGATCTCCAAAATGTACAACGCTGGACAAACTGCTGTTTTCACTTACGCAGGAACTAGTCTTACTAAAGTTGTTACGGAAATTACCGGCACAGCAAAAATTACTGCCGATTACAGCTATTCCGGAGGAAAGCTTTCGAAAATCATTTCTGTTCAGGACTTTACTATTCCATTTCCTATCAAGGCATATTATGAAACCACATATGAATTCCAAGGAGAAAATATGATGAAATCTGTAACCAAAAATGGTGTTTATAATCCTGTAACCGGAGATTTGGAAATGAGTCCGGAAATAAATACGGTTTCTTTCACTTACGATTCAAAAAAGTCACCCTACAAGCTCCTTCCTTTAGAATACTACCTCTGCTTGATTGGCATAGCTCCACAAGGAGGAAATTTTCTATCTGCAAATAATTCTTTAAAAACAACTGTTGCCAACACGGGTGCCTCTGCAGAAGTAATGTCTTTTTCGCATACTTATGATAGCAAAAACTATCCTGTAAAAAGTACTTCCGGAGAAGATTTTATCGAATATAAATATCAAGATTAATGAAATATCTTATTGTCGGCATCGGGAACAAAGGAGAAGAGTATGCTGAAACCCGACATAATATCGGTTTCAAGGTCGCTGAAAAGATCGCTGAAAAAATAGAAGCACCTTTCAAATCTTCTAATTTCGGACTTTTGGCTGAGGGTAAATATAAAGGCAGAAAAGTCTTTATCCTAAAACCTGACACCTACGTGAATCTTTCCGGAAACGCCGTTAAATTCTGGATGCAGAAGGAAAACATTCCGCTGGAAAACATCCTGATTATTACAGATGATTTGGCTCTGCCTTTCGGTTCTTTGAGAATGAAAATGAAAGGTTCTGATGCCGGTCATAACGGACTGAAAAGCATCCAGGCCCAACTCAATACTCAGAACTATCCAAGATTGAGATTTGGTATTTCTGCAGATTTCCCGGAAGGGAAGCAAGCGGATTACGTTCTCGGAAAATGGAACGAAGAGGAATATGAAAAATTGCCGGAAAGAATTGAAAAATTTGCCCAGGCGGCTTTATCTTTTGTGTTTGCCGGTGTACAGAATACGATGACGGCTTACAATGGGAAATAAGTAAGCCGGATAAATAAATTACCCGGCCTACTACCCTAATTGTATGAAGAAAAAATGTTTTCTATATCCAGGTTACAACGCCGGTTTCAACGTCATAATTTGCGCCAACGATTTTGATTTTACCTTCGTCTTCCAGCCTTTTCAAAGTTGAGCTTTGTTGACGGATGTCTTCTATGGCAGATTTTACATTGTGATGATTCAGTCTTTCCAAAAGATCCTCGTTTTTAGATGAACGTTCTTCTCCATCTTTAATAATATTTTTGATGATTGGATCAAAATGTCCGATCAAATGATTCAGGTTATCCATTCCCATTCCTTCTATTGCTGCTGCGTCCAGACCTCCTTTCAAGGCACCGCACTTTGAGTGTCCAAGAACTACAACTAATTTTGAACCGGCCACATTACAGCCAAATTCCATGGAACCAAGAATATCCTGATTCACAAAATTCCCTGCAATTCTTACACTGAAGATATCTCCAAGGCCTTGATCAAAAATCAACTCAGCAGAAGTGCGGCTGTCGATACAACTCAAAATAACGGCAAAAGGCCACTGTCCTTCACGTGTTGCATTCACTTGTGCCAGAAGATCTCTGTTCGCTTTCAGGTTGTTAACGAATCTTGCATTACCTTCTTTAAGGATTTCCAATGCTTTTTCCGGTGTAATGGTTGCCTGCGTTTCTGATGTATGTGCTTTCATATTTTTAAAATTGTTTTAAGTATGTGTTTTTTGATTGTTAAAATTTAATAATAAATAATTTAATTACATTGCTCTTTTGTGATTAACCACAACATGAGAATCCTGGTCACTCGCATAATCTCTGTATGACGTTTTGAATCCTGCCAGTTCTACTTCTATATCTTCCTCTTTTGCTCTTACATTGGCAAAATCCTGAATCATTTCCAATACATCCGTCGTTATATAGGAAGTTGTCCTGGCATCGATAATTACTTTTGAACCAGGCTTGATATTTTTCAAAGTTTTTTTGATGGCTGCTTTATTCAGGAAAGAGACCTCTTCTGCCAATTTGATCGTGATCTCATCAGCATCGTTCAGTGTTTCTCTACTGAGGTAATAGGCCCGCTTCATATTACCCTGTAAAATATAGATAATTGAAATTAATAATCCAATTCCCACGCCCTTTAAAAGGTCTGTCGCTACAACAGCCACAACAGTTGCTACAAAAGGAATAAACTGATACTTCCCATTGTGCCAAAAATGCTTGAAAGTTGCCGGCTTTGCCAATTTATAGCCAACTAAAATCAATACTGCGGCTAATGTCGCCAACGGAATCATATTCAATATGACAGGAATGGTTAGAACACAGATCAATAAAAGAACACCGTGGATGATTGCCGATAATTTGGATGTTGCGCCTGCATTGGCATTAGCAGAACTTCTTACAACGACCGATGTCATTGGTAATCCGCCAATGAACGAACTTATCAGATTGCCGATTCCCTGTGCTTTAAGCTCCAGGTTGGTATCTGTAATTCTTCTTCTTACGTCCAGTCTGTCCGACGCTTCTATACAAAGTAGTGTTTCAATTGATGCTACGATAGCAATCGTTGCGCCGGTGACCCACACTTTTGGATTAGTAAATCCTGCAAAATCAGGAAAAGTAATCATATTCTTGAACTCATCCAAAGTGGTCGGAACAGGAAGTGTTACCAGATGCTCCGGGGAAATGGCCAATGAACTTCCCGATAATTTGAAAAATTCATTAATCAGGATTCCGGCAATTACTGCTACTAGTGCTCCGGGTAATAATTTCATTCTTTTCAATGCTGCAATATTATCCCAGGCTAACAAAACTCCCATTGAAATTAATGTTATAATGACAGCTCCCGGATGTATCGCCGCGAATAATTCTGAAAAATAATTAATGTTAAATCCATTATCAAATAATGACTGGTGACCTTCATAATCTTTATCAAATCCAACGGCGTGAGAAATCTGTTTTAGAATAATGATGATTCCGATCCCGGCTAACATCCCTTCGATCACATTGTTCGGGAAATAATTGGAGATACTTCCTGCACGGATAAAACCCAGGATCAACTGGATAATTCCGGCAATAATCCCGGCACAAAGAAATAATTCGAATGCACCAATATCGGTAATCGCTACCAAAATAATAGCTGTAAGACCGGCTGCCGGCCCTGAAACTGAGATGTTGGAATTACTGATCGCGCCCACTACAATACCTCCAACAATACCTGCAAGGATACCGGATAAAGGAGGCGCTCCGGATGCCAGTGCAATGCCTAAACATAATGGTAATGCAACTAAAAATACTACAAGACCAGACGGAAAGTTCTCTTTGATTCCTCCAAACAAAGATTGTGACTTTTTCATAAAAAAATAATAAGTTTGACTGATGTCATCACCTGACCTAAAGGTAACTACATCAATGTAAATAACAGATGTGATTGATAATCAATAGTGATTGATTAAGACGATGTCAGGAAACGGCAAGTGCTATCCGCTGTGTGATTACAGCCAACCCCAAGCGTTTTCTGAGAAAACAGAAAATGTTATTTATGCTTCCGGAGGTGGAGAGAATATGCTGAGAGACGGTGGGAAATATAGAGTTGATTCCCAGTTGACCGTAATTTTTCTATGGGTGTCAGCTTCATAAAACTTCAGGAAATCATGGATGTCCATCGTTTTAGGAATGGTTTTTTCGTAGATAACGATTGTGTTGCTGGAGTGCGTCTCTTCTTCACTGATTACAACATTGGTTCTCGGCAGTTCCCAACCGAACATTGCAGCTAATCCCGGAAGAGCCGTAAAGTTGAGAAAGATCGTTAATGTTATAATACTCCAGTACTTCATAATATTTGATGTGCCTATTTTTTTCTGCTCATCACCCAATCAGAATCTGTCAGGTTGTAGATCTTCTGAATGTCTTTTAATATGTTTTCAAAATCGATTTCGAGATCGATTATTTTTCCTGATCTCAGGTCGAAAACCCAACCATGGACGACCGGAAATTCTTCCAAAATATAACGTTCCTGTACGCAAGCCATTTTGATGACATTGATGCATTGTTCCTGAACATTCAGTTCCACCAGGCGGTCATATCTTTTGTCTTCATCTTCAATAGCGTCAAGTTCTGCCTGATGCAGCCTGTACACATCTCGGATATTTCTCAGCCAGGGATTCAGAAGTCCGAGATCCTGTGATGTCATTGCCGCTTTTACACCGCCACAGTTATAATGGCCACAGACTATAATGTGCTTCACTTTCAGATGTTCCACAGCGTACTGAATCACCGCTGTTGAGCTCATATCCAAAGTGTTAATGACATTAGCTACATTTCTGTGAACAAAAACCTCGCCCGGTTCCGCTCCCATCATATCTTCTGCCGTTACCCGGCTGTCGGAACATCCGATGTAGAGATATTCGGGATTTTGAGTTTGAGCAAGCTGGTGAAAATATTCCGGGTTGCCGGAAATCTTGGATTCAACCCACTTCTTGTTGTTCTCGAAAA
Source organism: Epilithonimonas pallida (assembly GCF_900182975.1). NCBI lineage: Bacteria > Pseudomonadati > Bacteroidota > Flavobacteriia > Flavobacteriales > Weeksellaceae > Epilithonimonas > Epilithonimonas pallida. Next base: position 483,054 of record NZ_FXUO01000002.1, read on the forward strand.
TAGCTTCGTATGACTTTGCCATTTAAACTTGGTTTGTAAATTATTTATTTCGTTGAAATCATTTTCAATTTCAATAGATCGAATCAATAATAATGCAAAAATAGAAGTTTATAGCGTAAAAAACTAATATTTAACAAACTTTTAATATTAGGACTTTTTCTTCTGACTTTAAAATAATCAGCCGTAAGAATTATCACGGCTGATCATTTGTTTTAAAAAACTGTTCCCGCATACTGTGAATTGGAGGCAATTTCACCATTTTCTGTTCGGAAGGCAATCCAAACATGAAGTGGTTTGTTTTGAAAGTTGACCGGTAAGTTTACTGAATATTTGATATCAGAGCGTTTTGCGGCGTTTTCTACGAAGAACGTAAAATCATTATCCTCTCCGGCAATTAGAATCTGAGCTACATCATTTTCTCTCTCAGGACTTCCAGCAGAATTATCCTGCCAGCTGATCTCCAATAATCCGGCTGATTTTAAGCTCAATCCTAATGGCACGGCCCCTAAGAGATTACCTTTGGAGAAATAAAGCGAAGGATAATCCGGATTGATCGTCTCCGTGGTGTAGTTGATCCTGAAGTTTTCCATCAGATTAGTCATTGCCAGGTTGTAGCAAGATTTCATCCCACTTCTGCTTCCAAAGTATTGGCACGCATAAGCCCTGTAAGACTGCATAAAGGCTGCGCATTTTTTTATCCGGTTCTGAATCAGAAGCTGTTTAGCTGTTGGCGGTGATGTTCGTTTTCTAGGTCTGACTTTTGAAATCTCGTTGCCATAAACGTTGGCGACTACTATGCGTCCTGTGCGTCCCGAAGTGCCGGATAATAATGAGTCATGTAATTTTCCCATAATGTTTTTTAAATTTAATAGATAGTTTGAAAATTGTTTTTTGTGTCAGCTGATGAGCCAAAAGTATTATGGTGTGGCGACAAAAGTTGACGTGATTTAATTTTTCTTATAAATAAATTTTCGAGAGTCTCGGCTTAACAGTTTCTAATGGTGATTGGCAATTACTATTAAAAGTGTAAAAGCTATTTTGACTGGAGCTATGAGCCTGAAGGACATTTTTTAATTTATGAAGCATTTGGCAAAACTGAGTTTGGCAGTTTGAGTTATTAATGAGCAATTAAGATTAATAAGTGAAAATTTTCCAGGTCATTTTGTAGAGATATTGGATAATTATGGGGTTTTGATTTAACATAATATGTTGGTTTGTATAACCTTTGTATATCCTTTCTTCGATCGTAGTATAACCATTGTATATCCACTGTTCGATGACTGTTTGATAAAGCATAATTTCAGAAATTATTCTATCAAGTTTTGCATATTATGCTTACTGTTGAGCAATAGCTGAAAAATAATATTATTTTTGGAGCTAAAAATTATTAATTATGAAAAAATTAAATGAATGTTATATGATCGTTTAATTTTTCTCAAAATAACCAACTATTTAAAGACATGCTTAAAAGAATCAAAAAATTGTCATTAGTCCTTAGCTTATTTTTTTTACAAAGTCACTTAGCTCAAACATTATCATCTTTTGGTAACGTTGCTGACTTAATTCTAAAGAAAAGTTTAGTTACAGAGCCTGTTAGTTCAGATACTCTTGCGGGTCGACTAATAAATTATCATTTTGTAAAAGATACACTTACAAATTCAGCTGTGATAAATACTAAATATAAACTGAATCAACTGAGTTTATTTATAGTGGGAAATAAATTTGAAATAAATGCAGATAAAGTTATTTATGGAAAAGTTGGAAGCACTGTAATTACAAATCAAGGTATTTTTGATTATGCAGATACCTTGAAAGTGGAACCTTCTGTTGCTTCACAGATAATTACATACGGAAAGCATGATAAAAGTACAGGAAGTTTTATTTATTTACCAAAAATAAACGATAGTAATCTTTTGATTCCTGAACTTCTGATTTTCAAAAGAAACCTAAGTAAAAAAGAAAAGCAGCAAATAGAAAGCTATCTTTCTATTAAATACGGAATATCCATAAATTATTTCTCTGAAAAAAATTATCTATCGAGTGCCGGAGATGTTTTATGGAATTATAAAAAAAACAAAAAATATGGTTATCATATAACTGGCATTGGAAGAGATGATCTTTTTGGATTATATCAAAAACAGTCTAAGAATAGTGGAGATAATTCTCTTATTATGTCAATTGACAATCTCAAAAGACTTAACAGTCAAAATGCAGGATCTTTAAATGATAATGAGTTTTTACTCTGGGGAGATAATAACGAAGATATCGTATTCAAAGAATCAGATTTGCTATCCTATCATCCGGGCAAGGATTTAAAGAGGCTATGGAAAGCACAGATCAAATCACAAGATAATCTAAAAACAAATTTATACTTTAACCTTAAAGATGTTGAAACGGGTAACCAAATTCCTAAACTGAAAATATTTAGGACAACTGAAAATTATCAGAGTGAAATTTTTGAGCTATTCAATGGTGAGAAAATGAATGATTCTATATATGTATATAGAAATATAGCTTGGGATACAGATCATAATGGTAATGACTATTTTACATTAAATAATGATATTTCTAACGAAGATATTTCTATTGTGAGCGATTGTAACGAGTTGAAGAATGGCTTAGTTAAAATACGGTTGCCAGATAATTTTTCATTTTATAGCTATAAGCTTGTTAATGTTAAAACGAATACAACCATAGCGGATATACAAAATAGTAATTCAAATCCCCTTGTACTGAATAACATATTTCCGAGCCAATATAAGATTACAATTAATAAAAATGGACATGATATAATCAGAAGTTTTGATATTCAAGATATTTCCAATCAAAATATTGAGGATAATTATCTATGGCAAGGTGAGCCGATCGAGCTGGACCTGAATTACGAGACCTATCAGTATATGTTAACATCTCCTGATGGTTCAACAAACAGTTTAGCCCCTTTTTTATTAAATGGTTTAGGAGAATATACACTTAATGTCAAGAATAAGCAGGGCTGTATTCTTGAAAAAAAACTATATGTACTTAATCAAACAGATTATGCCACGAAAGATCAGAACTCAATATTTAAAGAAATCAAATTATTTCCAAATCCGACCCATGATGGAAATGTAAATATTAAAATAGTTCTTAAATCTCCCAAGAATATTAGTATACAAATCTATAATGCATTAGGAAGACTTATTAAAGAAGCTAAGTATGACAATACAGCAAATGTAGATGCTCTTTTAAGTATTCCGCCTGTAATAGGCTATTATAATGTGAAAATATTTATTCCGGAAGAATCCAAAGGATATAATCTATTAATAAACTAATACCGTCACTAACAAAAACCTAAGTCTATAAACCATGAAGAACAATAAAATTCTTTTATCACCCAAAAATGCAGGTTTTTTCTTAATAACAAGTTCCTTGCTTTTTACCTTAAGCAGCTGGAGTCTTAATAATATTAAAAAAGAAAATGGACAATCCAAAAGTCACAATATACAATATTTAAGACCCTTCAGAGAGAATAATAACTCTAAGAAAGGCAGTGCTATATTTTCCAATATAGTAAAAACGTCAGATCATCCTATAGAAAATATATTACCCAGACCATCCACAGAAACAAATTTATTCGAAGGTTCCATTGGTAGTGCTGATCCTAATAATTGGTATGATGAAGCTTCTGATAATGTTTTTAATGTGACATTGGATAATATTGATCATAATAAAGAATATGTTCTTACTTATCAGGTTCAGGGGCTTGATAATATAGCATCTGTTACCAGAAGTATCAATCAGAGTTTGTCCTTAGGCGGATATGTACAATCAAAATCTGAAAAGTGGAATATTGTAAAGGAAAATATTGATCCTACACTATTGAAAAAAGGTGTTAATCACATATTGTTCAATGCCAATGGAAAGAAAAATTTTTATAGAATTAAAGATGTAAAAATTGTAGAAAATACCAATAAGACTGCAGATCTATTTAAGATTAATTCTAAAATTTATAAAGACAATACTTTCTACCTTAGAGGATTTGTAAATTCAAACTCAAATATTACAACCATACAAATCCTTGACAAGAACATAAAGCTGGAAGGTAATGAATTTGAATATTTTGATGAGAAAATTTCGTTAAAAACAGAATTGAACATAAAGTTTAAGAATAATCATGGAAATATTGTAGCTAACAAAACCATAAAATTAGATAATCAGGAGAAAACATTTGAAACAGTATCTTATAATGCTGCTAAAGAGAAGATTGTATATAACAATAAGTATGGCTATTTAATTGGGTTGAGAGCTATTGATTCACCGCCGGTTGATCCGTCAATTACGAATTTAGCAAAAGATTTTTATGGTTACAGATATAAGAGCTCAACTGGTACACCGAGTATTATTCACATTCCATATAACAAAAATCTGATTCCTAAAGGTTATAGTGAAGCGGATATCGCAGCATTCAGATTTGATTACAACAAGAAAAGGTGGGAGAGAATAAAGTATGACAGCATTAATGTTGAAAATGAATATTTAATTGTAAAAAATGAAGGCGGTGGTGATACCGATTATGTTAATGGAATAATAAAGAATCCTCAAAGTCCGGAAACCAGTTCTTTTACACCAACAACGATTAATGATATTCCTGTTGCCAATCCAGTATCCAATGTAAATTTAATTGCGCCTCCAAAAGCCAACCAACAAGGAAGTGCTAACGTGCAGTATCCAATTGAGATTCCAGCTGGTGTCAATGGTTTGCAACCTAACGTATCCATTAATTACAATAGCGACAGCAAAAATGGAGGCTGGGCAGGGATTGGTTGGGATGTTTCTGCAGTTGAGACTATCGATATTGATACTAGGTGGGGAGTTCCGGAGTTTAACGATGAAAAGGAAACAGAAATATACTCAATAGGAGGAGAGCAGTTGGTCTTTGATGATGGTTACCTACCAACTAAAATCACCAAAGAAAATCCTTTTTTAAAGCCAAGGGTTTCAGGGGATAAATTATTTTATTTCAGAACAGGAGTAAAAGAAGGAATCAAGATTACAAGGAAAAATAGCTCAACCAGCACCTATACATGGGAGATAACGGACAATAGCGGTACTAAAAAAGAATATAATGATTTCCTGAAAGATGCAACCGGAAATATTGTGAAATGGTATCTTTCCAAAGTCACAGACCGTTACGGAAATGAGGCTGTTTATCAATATGAGGAAATTGTATATAACAATGGTAGAAATAAATATCTATCTAAAATAACATATTCCAACACAATAATTGAATTTAATAACCAGCAAGGAGTAAGGCCGGATGTCACTTCAAGTCACAAGTTAGGCGTAAAAATTTCTGACTTCAAGCTTCTTGAAAATATAACAATTAAAAGAGCGAATACTATTGTGAGGCAGTATTCTTTCTTATATAATGATGGTGACTTTGGTAAAAAGCTACTTTCGCAGATTATCCAAAAAGACAAAGACGAAAATGTATTTAACAAGCACAGTCTTGGGTATAACAGGCTGGATGGTCATATATTTTCAGAAGAAGGAAAGAAGGATATCTTTGCAGGAGATGACAACTTAACTAGCGGCAATTTTGACGAGGGTCAAATGTCAGTCATTAGTGGGACTCAGGGTAAAAGTACCAATTGGAAAGGGGCGGTGACTTTTGGAGCCAGTAAAAAAATGTTTTGGCTCGACTTAAAGAAAAGTGGAACAATAGGATTGAATTATTCTTACACCGAGAATGAAAATTTTGGAAAATCCCAATTAATGGATATTGATGGTGATGGATTACCAGATAAAGTGTTTTATAAAGACGGAGGTACAATTAAATACAGAAGGAATTTAGGAAATAGCTTCGGGGCTATTAATTCTGTAAGTGGCTTTTCAAATATTCCATTATCAAAAAATAACGCTTATGTCAATTCTTTCGGAATAGAATTCAGCTGGAAATTTATACAGGGAGGAATCAGCTATTCTACAACCAACAGTAATTCACCCATATATTTTTCAGATGTTAATGCGGATGGATTGTCGGATCTGGTTTATTATGGAAAAGTGTTTTTCAATAAAATGCGAATTAACTCAAGTAACAATGATTATAATGATTTTGCAGCCACTGAAGATAATTCTACAGCATTGCTGGACACTCCAAATCCTATCTTAAAAGGGATTGATGCTCCAAAAACAACAACTCCGGAGTCAGAATCTAATATGCTTGCCAATATTGTTAGGGTTTGGGAAGCTCCTGTCACAGGTAATATTAATATAGCGGCAGCAGTTTCCTTAAACCAAATTTCTACAGATGGTGTCAAAATATGGATTGAGAAAGGTTCGGTACATAGAGAAGTTGATAATATTAATGAAAATGATATTCAACCATCTACTATTATTAGCGGGATAATTCGTTTTGATAATAATAACCAAAGTGGTGGGTTATCAGTTTCAACTTTTGTGAAAAAAGGACAAAGAATATATTTAATTGCAAGTTCAATAGATAATGCTAAGGGAGATAAAATTTTAGTTGATTCTAATATTCAATATACTGATAAAGATTTAAACTTAGAAGATGCTAACGGTTATAAATATTTTAAATCGAATTTTTCGGATACTTTTTTGTCATCAGATAATAAGGGGGCTGCTATCGGGGATAAGGGAAAAATTAATATCGACTGGAATTTAATGGACGATATTGCTTTTACTGATGATGTTGAGTTTAAAATCTATAAAAGTGAAAGGAGATCTTATCTTCAAAACGTAGATGAGGATGCTGATATTATTGAAAACAGGACTTTGATATTTCATCATAAGTTGAATAGGGGGTCATCATTAAATGGTGTAACTTCTTTAAGCAATATTTTGAATACAGCTTTAACTAATATACCAGTTAATCAATCTTCGATTGATGGGCAACCTACGATAACTATCTTGAATTTTGAAGTATCATCTGATACTAATATTACGTGGGACAAAATTAATTGGAAACCAAAAATTGATGTTATTTCATTGTCTCAAACAACTAGTATAAATGCAACCGTTCAATACCTGGCTTTTCCTGAAAGGCTAGGTTCTACTCAATTTTACACAAATAATGTGGAAAATATAGACAGTCTTAATATAGCTCCTACTGAGAACCCAATTTATTTTCCTGGATATAATTCTTGTTATAATCAACCTTTATCTATTCCTACATCAATAAGTCCGGAAAATAATTTAAATGGGAAAAAAGTTACATTTTCAATTAAAATTAAAAATTTCCATACCAATCAAAATACAATTATACCTCTACAAGTTTTTAAAAGGACTGTTACGGTTCAGAACAATTCTTTGCCTATACCATATATCGTTGCACCGAGGATAATATATAGTGATGAACAAGCTTATTTTGAAATCCACACAGATAGTTATGAACTGTCAAAATACCTACTAAGTTTAAATTCCAAAGTAAGGTATGCTTTTCAGAATGCTAGTAATTGCACAAACTCGTTTGATTCTGTCTTCTGGACTTCATACTATTCTTTCCGTGCTCAAACAAAACATTACAACTCGAGCATGGGTCAAATGTGGCAAGGTTGGGGAGGCTTTTCTTATAATGCAAGTAAATATCCCGATAACCCTCTTAGGGAAAGGGAGTTTTTTGTAGAAGCTAATGACAATACACCTTATTTTCCTGAGCCAACTCATTGTGGGAATCCGGATACGCCCGGATATGAAGATTGTATGTTGAATTTTGTAAAAGAACAACAAAACAAGCGATATTTTACCTCTCTTGTACTAGACCCGGAACAAGAAATATATACTTCTCCAATGGAATCGGCATTCCAGGATAGGAATTATATGCAGCCATATAATTTATTGGCTCGTACGCCTTCTGTAAATTTCGAAGGAGACCCAAGTTTTGCAACGGAACATCCTACGGGAATAATATCCCATTCCAAAGCTTCCAGCCTGAATATCTACGGAAGTATAGCTGGTGGTGGTGCTAGTGGAGGCTATTCAAAAGATGAGACATCAGAATTTTTTCAGGATTTTAATGGTGATCAGTATCCTGATATAGTTGTAGGTAATCAATACTACAAAACAACAAATACTGGAGCACTCACGAATGCAGTCACTATTGCAAGTGGAGATAAAACCATGAAAAATAAAACGGTTAATGGTGGCGTAAGTTTTCCATTAGCAGGAGGCAGCATTAATTCTGAGAAAGCAAGTAATACCTTGACATCAGGTTTTACTTCATTTGGAGAGCTCAATTCACAGTTTGGTTCTTCGTTTTCTGCTACTGGTGTAGGTCTTAATGGCAGCATCGGAGGGTCAAGGTCAGAAAACGAAAATATATGGCTGGATATCAATGGCGATAGCCTTATGGATTATATAGCTAATGGTAATGTATATGTAAATGACGGAAAGCAATTTGTTTTTGAACCGGATTGGAATGTCGGGTCGGTTTATAAAAACGAAAGTATTGCATTATCTGGTGGCGGAGGAGTCAATTTAGGACAGGGAAGCTGGGTTGTAGGAGTTGGAAAAAATTTCTCTTTTTCTAAAACAAAAGTCATCTTTATTGATCTCACAGGAGATGGTCTGGTTGATAAATTGGAAAGAGATAACAATCATTATAAATTATTTGTTAATACCGGTCAGAAAATAAGTAGGTACCCCATTGATATGGGTGATATAGATTTCGAAATCAAAAACGATCAGAATTCTATGGGTTACAATTTCATGGGAACTTTATGTCCAGTGATCTTTTTCTTTAAGATATGTGTATCGTTTGGTGCCGGCAAGGACAAATCAACTAATAAACAAACTGTTGAATTAAGAGACTTTGATGGTGATGGTCTTGCAGATATTTTATTATCTAATAATAATGCAGAAATTACAGTTTTTCCTAATCAGGCAAACAAATCAAACCTTTTAACTGAGATCAACAATCCATTAGGTGGTACAATATTTTTAAACTATGATAATGTAAATCCGAATTCTCATATCAAAATCGGAAATACTTATCAAATGCCCTATAGTAAACAGGTTCTTACAGGTATTTTAATAGATAATACGCAATCTCAAGACGGATTGAATTTGAGTAACAAAAGTTTGCCTCCGGCATATAAAAGATATTTATTTGAATATGAAAATGGAGTTCAGGATAGAAGAGAGAGAGCCTTCCTTGGATTTGGTAAAGTAAAGTCTACGGATTACTCCGGAGGAAAAGGTGTTAGTGAAATAACCGAATATGAAACCAACTACAGTAGTAAGCAGGATTTTTATGTGCCGTATAGTGATTCTGCTGTAAGAAAATATTTCTACAAAAAAGGACTGGTAAAGTCGGTTACGGTAATGGACAGTCTTAGCAGACCAAGATCTGTGGTTAAGTATACTTATAATTATTTTGACCAAGCCGCTGATACTTATACTCTTTCCGAAGGAAAAGCTGAACCAGTATATAAAGATATCGGAAGAATTATCCCGCTACTGTATAAAACAGAAACCACTACAACAGAATATAATGGCAGTATTCTGCATTCCAAAAAATTAATCAGCACCATAGAGCAATATGATAAATATGGCAATGTTTTAAAATATACAGACAGAGGAAAAGATATTACAGATACAACAGACGATATCAAAGTAACCATTACCTATCATCCTGTAACAAGTAAGAATGCAGGGGGGATACCTTACCAGCATACCGTAACCAATAGTGCGGGTGTTGTCCTGAGAAAATCACAAACAACAATTGATACTGATGGAAACATTACCAATATCAAAAGACAATATGGCAATAAAAATGTAGATTATAACTATGAATATGACTCTTATGGTAATCTGACAAAATCGATATTTCCATTGGATCAGAACGACCAGAGAATGTTCTACCAATATGAATATGATCCGGTATATCATACCTATATCACTAAAGTTACTGATGCGTATGGATATACCAGCAAGACACAATATGATGACAATTATCTGTTCGGAGTTCCTAAAAAAATTACAGACCTGAATAATGTAGTCTCAGAATATACCTATGACAGCTTCGGTAGAATGACTCAATACAAATCCCCTTTTGATAACGACTGGACGATCAAACTACATTATTACACAGAGGGTACGCAAAATGCTAACGTAGCTATAACAGAAAGAAAGGCGCCGACCATTAATGGAGTCACGCCAACGATTAACTACTTCAGCAGCTTATTTACGGATTACTGGGGTGAAGAATTAGCTACAAAGAAATTGGCTGGCGGGGAATCAGGAAACTATATCTATACTTTTGAGAAAAGTCCTATCAAAGATATTAGAGGAAGGAACATAAAAGCATTTATTAATAAGCTTGCGTTACAGTCGCCAGGCGATGTGGTCACTAATTTAAAAACTTATTATCCTCAACTTAATGAGATGCTTAATTCTTCTGAATTTCAAGACTATTATATTACCTATAAGTATGATGAGCTTAACAGGCCTGTTAAGTCTATCCAAAAAGGAGTACTGGCAGATGATAATCCTAACAATACCCTGGAAACAAAGACGACCTATGGCTTCGGAGCTGATAAAAATGGGGAAATACAATTCACCAAAACTATTGAAACACCAAGAGGTGCAAAAACTACGACCTATACAGATGAGCGGGGAAGGACTACTTCTGTCAAACAGACTGGTGATAATACTAACCTTTGGACCAGTTATAACTATGACCTGCTTGGACAACTGATAAAAGTAACAGACCAAAACTCTAAGAACATAACCTATAGCTATGATGGCCTGGGCAGAAGAATTTCAGAAAATCACCCGGATGCCGGTTTGTCAAACTACACTTATGACGAAGCCAATCATCTGATTGCTTTTGATAACCCTGTATTGAGAGAATCCGGACACGAGATTTTATATACTTATAATTATAACCAGCTCACGAAGATCACTTATCCTGATCACATTGTGAAGTATGAATATGGGCTGCCGGGAGCTGTTAATAATGGAGCAGGCAGGCTCATTAAGCAGACAGACCGTACAGGCATCCAAATGTTCAAATACAGCAGACTTGGACAACTAACAGAGGAGAAACGCTTTATGATCGCTCCAAATGAGACCGCAAAGGTATTCAAAACCAGCTATGACTATGATGTGTATAACAGGATCAATAAAATAGTATATCCCGATAACGAGGAAGTATTATATAGCTATAATCCTTTTGGCCTGCTTAACGGTATACAGAGCATCATGCCAACTACTGGTGCCACATCCAACATAGTGTCATCCATATCTTATGATTACAATGACCAAATGACCTCGGTAACAGCCGGGAACGGAACCGTAACCGAGTACCAGAGAGATCCATGGGGCAGACTGGAGAAGCTTATGCTCAACGCTCCTATTTCGCTAACATCTCTCGGAGAAATCATAAGAAGTAATGCTTATACCTATGATAAGGATAATAATGTGACAGGTATTATAACAGCTGTACCAATGGGTATTAATAATACCGTATTAAATGGAGTAGCTTCTGAAAAGACATTTACCTATGATGGATTTAACAGGCTGAAAACTTCTTTAATTAAAGCAACAGGTCCTGACGAGAAGAAATACTATCAGCTGGATATGGCTTACAATAATTCGCATGGAATTGCAAGTAAACATTCTCGTTGGAAAACATATAGAAGCGATGTATGTTCAAATCCGGCCAAGGAAGGCGCCAATATGGTGTACCATTATGATGACACCAACCATCCAAATGCGGTTTCCTCAATTACATCTACAATAGGAGGCAGATATACCACACCGTGGGATTGTGGTACAGGGTTTAATGTTTCGGCAATGGATACTAACGAGTATTACACTTACGATGCCAACGGTAATATGACATTGGTTGAAAATGAGGCTTCTCAAGATCCTTTTTCATTACCGGAAAGAACTGTCAAAAGACAATTGTTCTGGGATACGCAAAACCATCTTAAGGGTATAGCTCAGGATAATGCATTACATCATTATGTTTATGATGCTGGTGGTGAAAGATCTCTGAAGAGCGAAGGTATTGTGAGAAACATATTCACAAACGGTAATGTCGGGTCTGGCAGACCGCGTACAACGATGGAGCCGTATACCTATTATCCTAACGGCTATGCTGTAGTGAATGGTGCACAGCTGAGCAAACATTATTACATTGGCAGCAATAAGATAGCGGCAAAAGTTACAGATTTGCCATCTCATGGTTTTGCTTCTGAGCTAACGCCAACGCTTAATGAATTGTCTGCAACTTCAATGCGCGAAGTAGAATCTATGATACAGGAAGCAGGTTATCCACCTGTAGCTTGGGCTAATATAGATGACTCCACACTTGAAACCGAAGAGACTTGTAGCAATGCCGTATTAGCAGCAGCCTCTAATTTCAATCCTAAAACAAATTGTTATAAGAAATTGATGGCGGGCTATAATGCTGCGTTACAGACCGGAACCGTGTGCGAGTTCTGGCACAATTTCCAGTTGGATGACTGTATGATCAACCAGCCAAATGATGAAGAGCTGGAATCCCAGACCTATTGGGTGCACCCGGATCATTTGGGCAGTGGTTCAGTCATTACCAACCAATCGGGCAATACCACCAATTGGTATGAGTATATGCCGTTTGGGGAAATGCTAATGGAGCAGAGCAATGGGGATTACAATAATGTATACAAATACAACGGTAAGGAACTGGACGACGCTACACAATTGTACTATTACGGCGCAAGATATTATGATCCTAACACAAGTGTCTGGTTAAGCGTAGATCCGTTGGCAATTTACCATCCGGTTATGGAAACTGAGTTTTATGGTGATGGGCAACATAATGGCGGTGTTTTTAATTCAGGAAATTTAAATGCTTATATCTACTGTTATCAAAACCCTGTTATTTTTGTAGACCCAAATGGAAAGCAATCATTTGCAGGAGCATTACGCGGCGTACCTTATGGCCAATTGAATAATGTTAATAAAGGATGGAGGGAAAGTCTTAGGAATGGAGGAGGTTATCAGATGGATTTTGTTCCGCTTTTTGGAGATTTTAAAGGTGCTATTGAAGGAATTGCCGGAACTGATATGCAGGGTAATAAACTATCAGGAACAGAAAGATTTTTATCAATTTTACTACTTAGTGAATTAAAGGATGTTAATAATGCTTATAGATTTCTTAAATTAACCACAAAAGGAATTGATTATGCTCTCAATGATGTTTCCAGATTACAGCACGCATTTAAACACGCAAAAGATATTAAAGAATTTGCGAGCGCGACTTGGAATAAGAATACTAGAGAAGCTTGGAAAGCTTTTAATTCAGATATACTAAGTACCGCGACTAAAACTTTTGAAAATGTTTTAGGTGGTACAAAGGTTAAAGGATTCTATAAAAAAGTTGACGGGCAAGATATAGCGACTTATATCTATGCGGAAGGAAAAAATAAAGGAAAAATTGCTACTACGGTTGTTTTAAATGAAAATCAAATGAAAAAATTCAAATTGAAATAAACAGATGATAAAAAAAGAACATATAAACAAAAGAATATCTTTTGTAGAAAAATATTTTACGATAATAGATGAAGATGTATTCATTGATTACATTTGCATTCACATTGAAGATGAAAACCAAATTTGTTTGACAATAGATTCATCAGGAGAAAACATTATCATCATTTCTTTTGAAGAGATGAGTGATTGTATAAAAAGAACAGCAATCAAATATAATATTGAGAAAATAATTGAAAATGTATTTATTACAGATGAGTACTATCAAATTGATGATTATAAACAACTTATAGGTATTAAGTATAGATTGGTAGATAGAGACTTAAAAATTAGTATAGGTTTAGATACTCTCATTTATTCATTTGCTGGATAAAAAATGGTAGTGTTGGTAGTGTTCCAAACAAGTTGGTAAATAAAAACAGTATTGAATTTCAATACTGTTTTTATAGAAATAAGGAAGGGAAATAAAGTTTGAAATAGTATTGCAGATAGCCAGCGCAAAAGAAAGTATAAAATATGCTGCTTAAAATACTGAGAACCATAACAGGTGTTCCAGATGTGTTTGTGGGTTTATAATTAGTCACGGATTACAAATCCGCGACATCGAGGGATTCTTCCAATTCTGGATTAAAAATTTTTATTACTAATGACAAAAAAAAGCAAAATTTTGTTGAAATAAAATAATTATGAAAAGAAAATATTATATCCCTAGCAGTATTTTATTGTTTTTGGTAGCATGCAAAGATAATGAAGTTAAAGTTCAAAAATATATAAATGTTAATAGTAAAGATCTTGCTTTTTTAAGTGTTAAACAAAACAATTTGAATGAATATTATACGATACAAGACTTTTTAAATGCATTTTCTCCTAAATTAAATATTGACAAAAAGATTATAGAAGATGATCCTCCAGGAAAAGCTATTAAGTATATTGTTTATAGCCAAAATCAAAATATAAGAATCGAATTTTATCCTGATGGCTTTAAGCATATGGCTGATTTTGATATTAATAGAAAATGGAATATACAAGACTTTGAAAAAGAAGATGTAAAAAGGATTGATTTTTTTTATAGAGACATTTTAATAGAGACTATTTATCGATATTAACGGCAATGTTGGTGTGGTAATGGGTAATGTTCCAAACAAGTTGGTAAATAAAAACAGTATTGATATTCAATACTGTTTTTATAGAAATAAAGGAAGGGAAATAAAGTTTGAAATAGTATTGCAGATAGCCATCGCAAAAGAAAGTATAAAATAAGCTGTTTAAAAATACTGAGAACCATAACAGATGTTCCAGATGTATTGATGGATTTATAATTGATACGTGTTACAAATCCGCGACATCGAGGGTATTATTCAAACTTTAATTGAAAATAAAGCAAAAAAAGAAGGGGTTCCTGTCGATGTGATAAAAAAAGCACTTGACCCATATCTCATTCTTATATCAAATCAAAAGAAAAAATGAGAAGGATATTTTTTTTAATATTTGTTGCCTTCCTTATTTTAGGATGCAAAGATAAAACACTAAATAGTTCTAATGTCGAAATGTTTAATTCTATAGGAATGAACGGAGAGCCTGAATGTATATATTTTGTAAATCCTAAAGAAGGTTATTTATTTACTAATAAAAGCGATACAGATTGGTCCAAAGTAACAGAAGAGCAATTGGATGACCCAAATTATTTTCCTAAATCTAATGATATAGCAACGATTTATAAGACTATTGATGGAGGTAAGAATTGGGCTAGATTATATTCTCTAAATGATTATCATTTTTACAAAACTTCTTTTATTGATAAAAATGCTATTTACATAAAAATTATTGACAGTAAAGAAGTTTTAAAAAATAAACTGTTAAAAGTCGACATAAAAATTAATAATGTTACTGTTCTTAATTTTAATTTTGAAAGAATGGGCGAAATATGGGCAACTAATCAAAGTATTTTTGTAGATAGTAAAAACAATGGTAAGAGTTCAATATATTCTACCAACTTTAATTTTACCAAAGTGGATTCTGTAAAAGAAAACAATGTATTTAAAGACAAAATCACATTATTGGAGAATAAGCCTTTTGTTCTTACTTGGGATAATAATCTTTATGATATAGAAAAGAAAGAATTAACTAATTTGAAAGATATAATTCCAGATTGTATTGTAAAAAAAGATGCTGAAAGCCTTATAATAGCAGGAAAAAAAAAGAATTCTATTGGATTATTAAGATTTGATTCTAGGACAAAAAATACACAAGTTATAAAAGAATTTAAAGGATATAGTATAGTTCAGGGATTAGAAAGCAATGATAAAGTAATATGTGGCTTTATTGGAAATATAAAGGGTTCTTTTACAGAGTATGATTTAATTTACAGCTTAGACCAAGGGAAAACATGGCAGATTCAAGAGCTTAAAGAAAAAAGTTATATTCGACCTAATTGTTTGGTGAATAACATACTATATATATATAGTGGGGGTAGCAGGTTTCAAAAGATTGTTTTTGAATAATGCAATCCTCGTAGTGTGCTAGTATTCCAAACAAGTTGGTAAATAAAAACAGTATTGAATTTCAATACTGTTTTTATAGAAATAAGGAAGGAAAATAAAGTTTGAAATAGTATTGCAGATAGCCAGCGCAAAAGAAAGTATAAAATATGCTGCTTAAAATACTGAGAATCATAACAGGTGTTCCAGATGTGTTGGTGGATTTATAATTAGTCACGGATTACAAATCCGCGACATCGAGGGATCTCTTACAGTTACTGAGGGTAGTTTTTCTGCTAGTGAAATGCGTGCAGCTCAATATATGGCTGATAAAGGTGGTAAAGTTATTTTAAGAGATGTTATTGAAGGTGGAGCCCAAGGAAGAACATCTGATTTGCTTGTAGATGGTTTAACCTATGATGTTTATACACCAGAAACATCAAGTGTTAAGTCTATAGTATCAGCAATAAGAAGTAAAAATTCTCAAGCTCAAGGTATTGTAGTCGATCTTTCAAAAAGTAGTCTAAAACCATCTGATTTAAATAACATATTAAAAAGAGTTCAAGGTGCAGGAGCGAAAAATATAAAAGATATTGTTGTAATGCCTAAAAAATAATTTATGCCTAAAATTAATTGTAAATGTGGAAATATTATAAGATTGAACGATATTCCAAATGTTAATGAATTACATATCATTTCAGATATTGATTTTGAACAATTTTGGAATGACGATGAAGATTTTGTTAAAATAGAAGATGTTGCTTCCCAAATGAAACTTGTGGTAAAATGTAATAATTGCTGTAGATTGTATATATATGAGAACGGAATGAATGAAGAGCCCATTATTTATCAATTAGAAAAAGGACAGTGGAATAAAATGATGTAATAATAAGGGCTGGCAATGTTCCAAACAAGTTGGTAATTAAAAATAGGATTGAATTTCAATCCTATTTTTTAGAAAATGAGATAGGAAAATAGATTTTGAAATAGTATTGCAGATAGCCAGAGCAAAAGAAAGTATAAAATAAGCTGTTTAAAAATACTGAGAACCATAACAGGTGTTCCAGATGTGTTGATCGATTTATAATTGATACCTGTTAAAAATCCGCGACATCAAGGTGGTAAATAATAAATAGAGTATCGAGAAATCGGTACTCTTTTACTATAGTATTCGAGCTTCCATTTAAGTCCTATCGAGCGGAAGGTCTCACTCTTGTCGGACGATAAGTCTTGCTCTTATCGGGGCATAAGTCTTACTCTTATCGAGGCATAAGAATAACTCTTATGGTGCGATAAGAGTATTTTCTATCGAATTGCGAAATTACTAAATACGTTGTTAGCCTCTATTACAAGGTCACCAAAGGTCTGCTTTATATATCCTCGGAGAATTAATCATCATCAATCAGACAATGTTCTGTTATTTTTATTTGTAAAAACACGGATCTATGAAGTTAATAACCTGTCATTGTGCGAAATGTGCCGGAAAAGATTTTATAAAGTATGGGAAAACGGCTTGCGGAAAACAACGGTATCAATGTAAAAACTGCAAGGCGATAAGTATTATGAATTATAGCTATAAAGCTTACAAAGACGATATTAATAATAAAATTATACTACTGATAAAAGAAGGTTTAGGAATAAGAAGCACAGCAAGAGTGCTGGAGATCTCTCCCTCAACATTATTAAAAAGAATCCTGAAAATAGCAGAAGATATATCTCAACCCATCATTCCATTTTATCGAACTTACGAAATGGACGAGGTGCGGTTTTTCATCAGAAAGAAAAGCAATCCCATGTGGCTGGTATATGCTATTGATAAGAACACAAAACAGGTTATGAGCTTCTACATCGGCAAAAGAAATAATCAAACGCTTAATGCTGTGGTAAAAACATTACTCAATTCCAAAGCGGAAATGATATTCACGGATAAGCTGAAGAATTATCAATATTTAATTCCACAAGAACTTCATAATACTAAAAGATATGGTACCAATGGAATCGAAAGAAAGAATCTCGGTCTCAGGACACATCTGAAGCGACTGGGCAGAAAAACCATTTGTTTTAGCAGAAGCATCATTATATTATCCGCTATTCTGAAAATCTATTTCTGGAGCTAAACTTTGTTATTAATATAACCCTCCGTTGCATTGGCTTTAGGCGTAATCACAGCAGGGTTTCCTACTACGACAGAGTTGTCGGGAATATCGGTATTGACATAGGCATTAGGCGCGATCAGCACATTATTGCCGATCGTGATCTTACCGACAATGACTGCGTTGGGGCCGATCCACACTTCGTCCCCAATCACTGGAACGCCTTCGTTTTTTCCGCGGTTAGCCTGAGCGATGGTAACGCCCTGGGCAATGTTGCAGTTTTTCCCAATCTTAGCTTTCGGATTGATGACCAGGTGTCCCCAGTGCCCTAAGTAGAATCCTTCCCCGATCTGTGTCTGGGGGTAGATCTGGAAACCGTACCGGATCTGGTAATGGCGAAGCATCAGTTTATAAAACAAACCAATCACGGGCTTTTTATAATGCTTTTGAGTTTTTCTGAGCAGATAGATATAATGCAGGTTGGGGCTGAAACATTTTTTCAGAATCTGAAACGATGATAGGTAGCGCCCGCTTTCCCTGTAAAAATCTTTTTGAATAATAGAATAACTCATGGTGTAAAAATAGGAATATTTTTAATTGAGATTCCTACGGAATAGCAAATTAGCTGCTATTACAAATTATCAATAATTTGCATTATCGAATTAACAGAATTTCCCAGACTGAACGGCATCTCATAATGCCGTAATTGATCCTGATAACTATAGAAGCTTTCCGGGTTGGTAAGAGCCTGCTTCATACCATTATAAATACCATCCTCCGAGTTTTCCGTGATCAGGCCCAATTTTCCGTTTTCCAACATCTCGCTGACACCGGAAACATCGGTTGCGATGATGTTCTTTTTCAATGTTATCGCTTCAAACAAAACGGTAGGGAAACCTTCGTAACGGGAGCTCAGGATGTAAAAATCCGCTTTTTTGAAATAAGGATAAGGATTGTCTGTAAAACCAAGCATGGTTGCAGTTTCATCAATGCCTAATTCTGATTTCAGCTTTTTAACATTTTCAAAATCATAACCGTCGCCAACGATCAATACTTTGTGTGGTAAACCTTCGTTCAGCAATCTTTTATGAACTCTCAGTAGCCGGTCAAAGCCTTTCTGAGGAAAAACGGTTCCAACGGAAATAAAAGTCGGAACTGATGAATCAAATTCATAATTAATGACCGGTTTTTCCGCTTTGGTAAGAATTTCTTCTGTGTCAAGAGGATTGTAGATCCTGACAATTTTATGCTTTTCGTCTTCGTTCCCGGCCAGTGATAAAAAGGTATCCTGAATTTTCTCAGAAATCACCATGACTTTATCATAATTAAAAAACCTCCGCATCTTCTCCGGTGTGTAGCCGCTTACCTGTGTAAGGTCATTATGGATCCACATCAGTTTTTTGGAAGATTTTAACGGACTGTTCAGAACCTCGTCCATAAAACCATGAATGGCCGCAAACTCGATATCGTACTGCTTGTTTTTAAGCTTTCTTTTATAAAGAATTTTGGGATACTTCTTCAGCAGTTGCTGATAAACGACACGGTATATTTTTTTCGGCAGATCTTTGGGACGGTTGGTGGTGATCATCTCTCCACGGTTCAGGAACATGACGTTCACCCAATCCGGAACATCCGGGAGGTATTTCCCCGAATGGAGATTCAGAAGAAGGTCAACCTCGTATTTATCTTCCGGAAGGTTTTTGAGAAAGGTTACCAGGACTTTTTCTGCGCCGCCATGACGCAGTGAACCAATTCTGATAAGGATCTTCTTTTTCAATAATCTGGATTAAAATTCTAAAATGCCCGCACCCCAGGAATAACCTACACCAAAGCCAACGACCATGACCTTATTCCCTTTTTTAATTTTTCCTTTGTCCGATGCCAGCTTCAAGGCGATAGGGATACTTGCAGACACGGTATTGCCTATATCCTTCATCTCCATAAAAAACTTCTCATCCGGAATATTACAAAGATTTTTAAGATAATTGAGCATATAAGAACTGGCCTGGTGGAAAACGAATAAGTCGATATCATCCATTGTCAGCTTGTTCTTCTCTAATGTATCTTTGATCAAAGACGGGATATTCTCTACTGCAAATGTAAAAATTTTCGGACCTTTCATAAACAAAACCGGCTTTTCTGCTTTGTTCCTGGAAGCACCGTTTTCTACGATCAGGTTGTTGAAGCCGCTTCCGTCCGTTCCCACAACGAATTGAAAGTCCGGTCTGGTCTCATCTTTCTCCACAATCGTGACGGCAGCGGCGTCTCCGAAAATAGTTCTGTTGGATTTGTCTTCTTTGTCAAGAAATTTGGTATAAGTTTCCGAAGTAACCAGCAAGATATTCTTTGCTATTCCTGTGGCAATCAATCCTTTTGCCAGCGTCAATCCATAGACGAAACCGGAACAGCCCAGATTGAAATCCAATGCACCAATTGACTTTGAAAGACCTAATTTGTCCTGTAAGATACAGGCGGTTGTCGGTAAAAAATAATCAGGACTCTGAGTACAGAACAATATGAAATCAATTTTGCTTTTATCATAGTTTTTAAAAAGCTTTTCACAAGCTTTATAAGCCAAATCCAAAGCTGTTTCAGACTCATCTGCCACATGTCTCGATTCTACACCTATTTTTGCTTTGATTTTTTCGGCACTCCATTCCGGGAACTCTTTCGAAATATCTTCGTTCGTTAATATATTTTTGGGCAGATAGTATTCTACTGCTGCAACATTGATCATTATACTCTTTCCTAAAATTTTGGCAAAGATACTAATCTTAAAAACAATGTTAGGCTATGAATAGTATCATAAAAAGTTAAAAACCTATAAATTATGATGCTATTTAACAGGTTTGTAATGATGCGGCAGATTCTCTTTGATATAACGATCCAGTTCCGGGCGGTTTTTCTCAAGCTCCCGGGGATATATAACATTGTTGTAAAGAGCCTTATCTCCATATTCTTCTATCGTGCAGATCAATTTTGCAGGAGTTCCCGCGAACACCGTGTTATCCGGCATAGAAGAATTAAGAACGGAACCTGCTCCCAGGATACAATTGTTCCCCATCTGTGAGCCGGGAAGAAAAATACAGTTGTTCCCGACAAAGCAGTTACTTCCGATTTTTATTCTCCCGAAGTTTCTGGCATCGGCATATTTTTCCATGCTGCGGATCACATACATGGCACCATCGTGATTGATGAATGTACACCCTGCCGTGATCTTGGTGCGATCGCCAATCTCTATCAGATAAGGCTCCGAGCCAAATGCAGGTGCTTCTATAAAAATAACATCTTTTCCAACTTTCATTCCTCTGGATTTACAAATCTCTATATAAGCTTTTTTGTAAATGCTTTTCCAGACCGAATGGATTTTCAGAATGATTCTGTAAACGATATTCATCAGTTATTTTTCTGCTAAATTAGTCAAGATATTTTCAATGGCAT
The DNA here is from genome assembly GCF_900182975.1 of Epilithonimonas pallida. Lineage (NCBI taxonomy): Bacteria > Pseudomonadati > Bacteroidota > Flavobacteriia > Flavobacteriales > Weeksellaceae > Epilithonimonas > Epilithonimonas pallida. The sequence goes on from NZ_FXUO01000002.1 coordinate 504,550, forward strand.
CAAAAATCTTCTGATTATCAAATTGATTTTCAGAATTTTTCAGATTTTTCTGCAGGTTCTCAATCAGGTGTTGATTAGTCATGAATTCCTTCATCGCCTGGTAGATCTCATTATGATCATAATTGATAAGGTAGCCATTTTCCTGATGTGTAATCATTTCCGGAATGCCACCAACAGCAGTTGAAATGATAGGCTTTTGAAGAATCAGTGTGTCAGCAATGATCAGTGGCCAGCCTTCCGATTCCGAGGGCATAATGAAAAAATCTGCATTTTTCACATAAGGATAGGGATTGAGCAAAGATCCCATTAATACAAAAGAGTCTTCTACGCCCAATTCTTTTGCAAGATTTTCAAGGTTTTCTTTTTCTTCTCCATCTCCTATAATGATTATTTTATTTGGAAAGCCATCCTTTATTAACTGTGAATGGACTTCGACCAACTTGTGAAAGCCTTTTCTGGAATGCAATCTGCCGACTGAAACAAAAACCGGAACAGATGTTCCAAAGTCAGGGACAAATTCTTCAGCTTTTTGTTTGATCTCCTGGATTGGAATGGCATTAAGAATGACTTTGTTATCAGGTACATCAAGATCAGGATAAGTTGTTTCCAAAATGTCCTTGGTCTGCTGAGACCCAAATATAAAATAATCAAACTTTGGAATCTGATTCAGGATTTTCGGAACAAGCGGCTGTAATTTTGGAAAAGTAATGTCTGAATGGAACCAGCCAATTTTCTTTGATTTCTTATTAGCGCTTTCCAGAACCGGAGCAAAATCGGAATAAGTAGACGCGATCTCTATATCAAATTTCTTGTCCAGATAAATTTTATCGATCCAAGCGGGAAAAGTCTCAAAAAACTTAATTCTTAAACCTCTCAAGAATAACTGAATCTTCTGTATCAATGGATTCTCTGAGAAATCTTCTTTTCCTCTATTGATTTTTATATAATGAACATGAGACGGAACTTTGTCCCTAAGCTCTCCCTGATATAGATTGACCAGATAGGTAATGTCAAATTTGCTTTTGTCAAGATTTTCAAGAAGACTCAGAATTACTTTTTCTACGCCTCCCATTTCCATTGATCTGTGGCGGAAAAGGACTTTGATTTTTTGGTTCATTTGTATTTTTCAAAAAAAATTCTCAAAAAACAAATATAAGCATTGTTTGTGCAATTGTTTTGTATTTTTGCAATTCAAAACATATTTGTATGAGCAAAATCGCCGAAATTACATCTACTTTTTTTGCGTATCTGAAACGCCCGGATCTTTATCCAGAACTGAGAAGGAAAATCTGGAAGAATATATTCAACAGATCTTCTGCTTTGCGGGGTAAGGAAGATGCCGAAAAATGGTGTGCATCCCTGGCTATCTCTGAAAAGGATTTTATAGAAAATGTTCTGAAGACATCCTTTATTCCTTTCGAAAAATTGTTTCCTCAGGAGTTTGCAGATGCACTTCAAATCCAGGCAAAAGCACCGGTGAAATTGGGTGGAGCAGGCTCATTGAGCGTTATCTATTATATTAATGAATATACCAATGCTCAGAAAACAGTGGAAACAGGTGTTGCCTACGGCTGGTCTTCTTTTGCAGCTTTGGCGTCGTTGGTACATAGAAACGGAACACTTTACAGCTCGGATATGCCTTATCTTTTACAAAACCAAAGTGAGGATTTTGTAGGTTGTGTCATTCCACAGAAGTACAGGAATAATTGGGATCTCTACCGCTACGCAGACAAAGAATCTTTACCGAAAATTTTCGGTAAGGCTAATTCTTTTGATGTGGTTCATTATGACAGTGACAAATCTTATAATGGCAGGATCTGGGCATATAACTTATTGTTCAGTAAAGTAAGAAAAGGCGGCATTTTTATGAGTGATGACATTGGTGACAATGCAGCTTTCAAAGATTTCTGTGAGTCCGGCAATCTGAAGCCTTACGTTGTAGAATTTGACGGTAAATATGCCGGTCTTATTATAAAAGATTAAATAAAAAGCTCCGAAAATTATTTTCGGAGCTTTTTATTCGGTATTACAACCCATATTTTCGTACTGTTTGCGGAATTGGTTTGCCCATTTTTCAAATTCCGGAAAGTTGATTTTATCGGAGACAAACCGCCTGAAATAATCCAAGGAGAAATCTCTTGGAAAATTTTCCATAGCATCGAATTCGTTATTTAACCAGGCTTCATTGATTAGATGATTGAACCGGTTGACGTCGAAATCGAAACCATATTCGTGGTAAGAATTGGTCGCAGATGACTGGAATGTGGTTTTCATCGATTCCAGCTTTAGTTTGGAAATAAAGCTAGGGTTGCTTTTATTTTGCCGGTAATATAAGGATGCATTGATCAACTGTCTTTTTTCGTCTACTTTTCCGTCCATTCCTTCCCAGATTTCCAACCAATATTCTTTATTAAAAAATCCCATTAGTATTGAGTTGAGAGCCCAATATTTTCTTTGTGTAAGATTATCAACTCTTCCTAATTTGTAAAGAATTGTGAAAAATTTATATTGATTATAAAAAAAAGCCTGCATCAGTCTTTTTGAGAAAAAAAGAAGGCCTTTGGGTTGTGCAGATTCGAGATCATCAGAAATTGAATCGATTATTAGATCATTTCTTTCAGATTCATTTCCTAGCCAGCCGAGTTTTATAAGATTGATATTAAATTTTTTTGCTTGCTGCGATAGATTGTCAACATTTACAGGTTGTGTAAACCAGACATCATCTTCCGTTACGATAACATATTCTGAGCCTTTTTTTACATTTTCGTACCAGAATTTGGTGGGAATTTCGAAGCCATTAACAGATTTTCCGGATCGCAGATTCTCTTCAATTGCTTTGATTTTTTTTGGATAATTATCGGAAAGAAGAATCTTGACATCGGGATATTTTTCCCTGATCTTGTCGAGATAGGATTCTGGCGTTCCATCGTCCAGAATATTTATCCTAAAATCTCCGGACACAAATTTTTTGATAGAAGCAATGCATCTGTCCAGATAAAAAGGGCGGTTAAAAGATTTGATAAAAATATCTGTCATGAGTTTGGTTATATTGATTCCGAAGAGCTTAACTTGTTGATTAATTTAGAATATTTATAGAACATAGATTCACCACAAGTAAGAAGCAGAGCGTTTTTGATATAAAAAATATCAGAACCATATAAGTTTTTATATTTTGACATTAGCTTTTGGAAGCCTATGAAATCATAATATTTTTTTGAAACGTTAATTGCCTTTGCGAATAATTCTTTTGAAGGGTTTTCATAGATGTTCAAAAAATTATTAGGGTCAAAATAATCATAAGAGTCCTTACCTTTTTTCAGTCGTTCTTCGTAAAAAACTTTCGATTGATTGATGAAAAGGTTTTTGATGACTTTATCCTGCTCTCTGGAAAGAGAGTTCTGCAGGATCCGGTATTCTAATAGACATTCGTCCAGATTTGCCATTTTCAAATTGTCTGTCATAATCCTGAAATAAAAATCGTAATCTTCACAATAGCGCATCTTTTCCCGATAAAAATCTTGATAGAATTCTTTCCTGAACATAATTACAGGATGATACAAAGAGATTTTTTTTGGCATTGTTTTCCTGATTTCCAAATCATTGATGGGTGCTTTCATCAATCCTAAATCATTTCCATTTTCATCGATTTTTCTCAAGGCTGCTCCAGTAATAAAAATATCCGGATTACTTTCTAGAAAATCATACTGGAGCTGGAAACGATCTTTTCTGGAGATGTCATCGTGGTCTATTCTTGCAATATATTTTCCTTTGGCTTCTTTGCAACCCGTATTGAGATTCCTGATAAAGCCGGCCGGACCAATGTTTTTTTCGTTTCGGAAAGCCCGGATTCTGAGATCTTGGTTTGCGAATTTTTTTATAATGTCAGGGGTATTATCCGTTGAAGCGTCATCAATAATAATAAATTCGAAATCGCGAAAAGTCTGTTCCAAAATAGCCTGAATACTCTGAGCTAAAAAATTACTGCCATTATAAACAGACATTACAACAGAAATCTTTGGTACCTGTTCCATAGAAATAATTATGAAAAAGTCTGATTTAGTTTGAGAACACTGCCGGCAGGAACATCTTTGTGAATGAGGCAGCCTGCACCAATAATACAGTTGTCGCCGATCGTAACACCTTTCAATACTGTAACATTACTTCCCAACCAACAATTTTTGCCAATTTTTATAGGGGAAGATTTGAATTTGCGGTGCTCAACGGTTTGTCCATTGTACTCGTGGTTGTGGTCATACAGCTTTACGCCTTCACCAAACAATGTGTTTTCCCCGATTTCTATTTTATCAATGGCATTAATAGAACAATAATTATTCATAAAAACATTCTCTTCCAGAACAACTTTTGCACCCTCTGCCAATACAAAATTGCAGTAGTTCCTGAGATTAACACGTTTGTCAATCAATAAAGTAGCTGAGGGGTGAAGAGAAAAATTAGCATAGTTCCCGATTCTGAATGCATCACCAATCCTGGAATTTTTGTTTTTCCGAATGATGTTAAGAGAATTCTCTTTCAGTATTTTAAAAATAATTTTAGAAAAAAAGTCCATTGTGTTTCTATTAATACAAAGATAGGTTAATGCCAGATTTTTATTTCTATTTTTGCCTAAATTTAATAAAATTAAAATACACCTGATGAGTCCTCTTGTTACAATCGTAATTCCCGTCTATAAAGTTGAACAATTCATTGAAAGATGTCTGCAATCGGTTGCTAATCAGACCTACAAAAACATCGAATGTATTCTGGTCAATGATGTAACGCCGGATTCGTCTATGGAAATTGCTGAGAAGTTTATCCGGAGAAATCCTGAGTTTAATTTTATCGTTTTTAATCAGCCCACCAATCAGGGGTTGTCAATGGCCAGAAATGCAGGAATGGATCTGGCAAAAGGAAAGTATATCTATTTTCTTGACAGTGATGATGAGATCACGGATTATGCAATTGAACATCTTGTAAAATTGGCTGAAGAAACCAATGCGGAAATGGTTTTGGGGCAGAGTGTCTGCATCAATGAGGAAGAAAACTGGAGAAGAAACTATTTCCCGGTCAATTCCCCAAAAGATAGTCTTGAAGGCAACAAAGACATTGTGTGGAACTTTGTAAAAGGTCAATATCCTGTAATGGCTTGTGATAAACTGGTTAGAATGGATTTTCTTATGAAACATCAGCTGTATTTTGTGAAAGATCTTTTTTCTCAGGATGTTTTATGGAGTTTTCAAAGTATGCTAAAATTTGAAAAGATAGCTTTCCTTAGAGAAGATACTTATCTGTATTACTTTCATGGAGCATCTATCATTCATAATAGAGGAGAGAAACATTTCGGGAATTGGATCACAATTGCTTCTTATATGGACAAAGCTTATCGCGAAGAAAAAGATGCTTATAAGAAAAAACTGATCCTGGAATATCTTGTAGATTTTAAGGGAATGACGCTGGAAATGAACTGGAAAGCACAGAAAAATGAGCAGCTCTGGAAGAGGAGTTACAAAGCTTATAACCAAATGAAATCTTTGAGCCTTACGGATTATTTCTCTTCGGATTATTCCAAAAAACTAAAAAAGCAGGACTTATTTTACCGCCTGCCTTTATTTATTGGATATAGATTTTTCCGGTGGAGATTTGACCGTTGATCAAAGTCTTTTTACCACATCTTGTTTTTCTAATATTCCCTTCACATCATAGATAATTCCGTTTTCTGTAAGCAGATTTTTGATGTTAAGGCTTTGAAATTCTTTGTGAGAAACCGCTAAGACGATCGCTTCGTATTTTTTAAAAGGTGGTTTTGTTGAGGTTTCCAGACCGTATTCGTGTTTCACTTCTTCCGGGTTTGCCCAAGGATCATAAATCGAAACATTGATTCCATAATCTTCCAGGTTTTTCACAACATCTACAACCTTTGTATTCCTGACATCGGGGCAGTTTTCTTTGAAAGTAAATCCTAAAACCAGTACATCGGAACCATTCACTTTCATATCTTTTTTCAGCATTTGTTTTACGGTTTCGCTGGCAACATATTGCCCCATAGAATCGTTCATTCTTCTACCAGCCAAAATAATCTCCGGGTGATAACCAAATTCCTGAGCTTTCTGAGCCAGATAATAAGGATCTACGCCAATACAATGTCCACCCACTAAGCCCGGTTTGAACGGAAGGAAATTCCATTTTGTACCTGCGGCTGTTAAGACATCGTGTGTATCTATTCCCATCAGATTAAAAATCTTTGCTAACTCATTAACAAATGCAATGTTGATGTCTCTTTGAGAGTTTTCTATGACTTTTGCTGCTTCTGCAACTTTGATTGTTGGTGCCAAATGAGTTCCGGCTTCAATGACAGATTTGTAAAGATCATCAACTATTTTTCCGATCTCAGGAGTAGAACCCGCAGTCACCTTCAGGATTTTTTCAACGGTATGAAGCTTATCGCCGGGATTGATTCTTTCCGGGGAATAACCGGCAAAGAAATCTACATTGAATTTCAAACCCGAATTTTTTTCCAATACAGGAATACATTCTTCTTCCGTGACTCCGGGATAAACAGTTGACTCATAAATGACAATGTCTCCTTTTTTCAGAACTTTGGCAACCGTTTCACTCGCTTTGTAAAGCGGTGTGAGATCCGGGCGGTTGTTCTTATCTACAGGTGTAGGAACGGTTACAATGTAAATATTAGAATCAGCAATATCCTCAAATTTGCTTGAGCAGAATAATCCTGTTTCTTCCAGATTTGGATTGTTTGGGATCAAAGCTGATTTTAATAAATCGTCATCAACTTCCAAAGTGTCATCCTTCCCGGAATTAAGATCAGCAATTCTTTTTTCATTAATATCGAAACCAACAACCGGATATTTTGTTGAGAATAATCTTGCTAATGGCAAACCGACATAACCAAGACCAATTATTGTAATTTTATGATTCATTGTTTTATTTAAGATTATTCCAATACCAAGTTACAGCTTCTTTCAAACCTTCTTTCATAGAGTGTTTCGGCTGGTATTCTAATAGATTTTTTGCTTTGTCAATACTTGCAAGAGAATGTGGAACATCGCCTTTTCTGTAATCACCGTAGATGACTTCCACATCTGCAATTTTAGGATCAAAATCGGAGAGATATTCTTTCAGATATTTTACAAGATCATTAAGGGTTGTTCTTTCTCCAAAAGCGGTATTGTAAACCTGATTTACCGATTCGGGATTTTCGGAAGTTAGAGCCAAAAGGTTCATCAGAATCACATTGTCGATATATGTAAAATCTCTTGAGTATTCTCCGCCTCCGTTGATGACAGGAGATTCGTGATTCATCAATTGCATTACAAATTTTGGAATTACTGCGGCATAAGCACCGTTTGGATTTTGCTTTCTTCCAAATACATTGAAATATCTCAAACCAATGGTATCAAAATCATAAGTTCTTTTGAAAACATCAGCATATAACTCGTTGACATATTTTGTAATCGCGTATGGAGATAAAGGTTTTCCGATTTTATCCTCAATTTTTGGCAAACTTTCGGAGTCTCCGTAGGTGGAAGAACTCGCTGCGTAAACAAATCGTTTTACATTCGCTTCTCTGGCTGCAACAAGCATATTGAGAAATCCGCCAACATTAACGTCATTGCTTGTAATCGGATCATTGATAGATCTTGGAACAGAGCCTAATGCGGCTTCATGTAAAACGAAGTCCTGATTTTCACAAGCTTTTTTACAATCTTCCAAATTGCGGATATCGCCTTCAATTAATGTGAAATTCGGATTATTTTTGATGACTTCCAGATTTTCCCTTAAACCTGTAGAAAAATTATCCAGACAAGTTACATTTGCCCCAAGATTTAATAATTCTTCACAAAGATTGGAACCGATAAAGCCAGCGCCACCAGTTACTAAAATATTTTTATTATTAAGTTTTTCTTTATAATTCATCATTTACGAATAGTATTTTTTTAATATCCTATTAAGATAAGAATCTTTATCTGTCAATCCGTTTTCCTGAAAATAATACTCTACATCAGGAACATTGATGTCATATCCGGATCCGCTTTTGATTAAGTTCAGGCTTAATTTTTTATCATAAAAGCGCTCGATGATCTCCAAAATTTCAATAATTGAATAGTTCTGAATATAAGCTACATTAACGATTTTATTTAATTCTGATTTTTCTAATAGTTGAAAAGTGATGTTTTTAATGTCTTCTGCATCAATCAGATTTCTGGTAGCTTTTGTATGTACATTGATGATCTCATTTTGATTAATAGATCTGATAAGATAATTCATTAGTAAGTTGGGGTTTCCACCATTTCCAACAGCATTGCTTACTCTCAGTATGAGATATTTTTCACATTGGTTTTTAATGATCTGCTCCATTTTCAGTTTATGCAAAACATAACTGCTTTCCGTTTTTGAGGAGTCATAAACGCTACAGGTAGAGAAATAAATAAAAATTTTATCAGGGTTTTCTGATAAGGTCTTGGTAACGAGATTTTCTTCCCGCATAAATTCCTCGGGACGGTTTTCTAATGAGTTGGAAACACCTGAAGCAAAGAAAACGGTGTCATCCCGATCATCTTCTACAAACAGTGAAGCTAAAAGTCCTCTACCTATTATCATTTTTTAATGTTTTAATAATTTCTTTTGAGATGAGTTCACAGGCCAATGCATTCCAATGAGAATCATCATATTGATACAACATTCTGTTATCCTTTTTTCTGAAATTGTTATAAAATTCAATTGTAGGATAATAACTGATATTATTCTGATTCAGAATTTTCCCGACTTTGAAAAGATAGTCGGGCTGCGTGTTTACAGGTATTTTATCAAAATAAACCGTTTCTTTATTTGGCATTGGCAAGTAAAGAAATTTGCTTCCAATGGAATCACAATATTTTTTATAGGATTCCAGAGATTTAATATTGATATGCATCCATTCATCAGAAGGCTCCAAATGTTTTGTGTCATAAAAAAACAACTTTTCGTCTACTTTTGATTGGGTTCCTGTTCCTCGCGATTTTGTAATTTTAGCTTTAGCAAAGTTATTAATATAACCTCTGAAAATCTTATCCAGAAAAACATTAGTGTCACCCAGCGCCCAAAGATTGTTGTATTCGTATTTTAATTGAGTCAGGAAAGAATTGTCAAAACGTTCAATCTTAGGAATTACTCCTCTCTCAACCCTTTCATAAATAATGTATTTTGGTTTTTGAATGATATTAAGCTTCAGCATTTTATCAAGTGTAGAAAAGTCTGTCGGCGCCATTCCATAGACAGAGTATTTATAATCAGAATTTTTCATTATCTGATTTGCTAAAAGTTGGGATTGGCTGAGAGTAGCTCCCATTGTATAGGAATCACCAATGATAATAATATCGGGATTTTTAATGAATCTATCATTTCTGAATCCTAACTCATCAGTGATATAGCTTTCGTCTTTTGGAATTTCATACTTAGTATTGAAACAAAGATCACCGACGCCGGTCATTTTTCCTTTTTGGTTGGCATAGATCGGATAATTATGAGGAACAACAGTGCTTTTATAAAGAGGCGATTCATAGAACTTATGGGTAAAAGCATAAATAGGTAAAAACCCCTGAGAAATTTCAATAATCAGAAAAGGTGATAAAAATAAAAGTGTTCTTAAAATAAACTTTTTCATCTCTTTTAAAATTGAAAGTAAATAAACTCCGCCTGCTCACCGGCAAATAATAAAACCAAAGTTGCTAACAGAAAATAAATAACCCACCTTGCAATAGTAGGCAATTTTGTAAAAGGTTTCCTCAATGGATGAAGTTCTTCTCTCATAAACCATTCGAAAATTAACATTATTACCACAAAAATCAAAACCTTCAGATCTCCATTCAGAAGTTTGTAAGGATATCCGATTCCGGTTCCTAAGGTTGAAAATAATCTTCCGATATAAGAGAACGCGTCTGTAACCGAAGCCGAACGGAAAAATATCCATGCAAAACAAGCCAAAGAAAAAGTAATAATCAACTGAATGATTTCTCGGAAATTCGGGAATAATCTTCCTTCCGCAACGATGTTTAAGTTATTTCTATTGGTTTTCAAAATGATGGAAGGCATGATGAAAAGTGCATTCAGAAATCCCCAAATTATAAATGTCCAGTTGGCACCGTGCCAAAAACCGCTGACAATGAATATGATGAATGTATTCCTTATTCTCATCCAGTTTCCACCTTTGCTTCCTCCCAATGGAATATATAAATAGTCACGAAACCAGGACGAAAGCGAAATGTGCCATCTACGCCAGAATTCTGCAATATCTCTTGAAAAATAAGGGTAAGAAAAGTTTCTCAACAAATCAAATCCAAATAATCTCGCCGTTCCTAAAGCAATGTCGGAGTATCCTGAAAAATCACCATAAATCTGAAATGCAAACAAAACAGCTCCAAAAATCAAGGTCACACCGGTATAGTTATGGTAATCGTTGAAAATCATATTGGCATAGTAAGCGCAATTATCCGCAACTACCATTTTTTTGAATAGCCCCCAAAGAATCTGCCGCAATCCATCAACAGCATTGCTATAACTAAAGTTTCTCTCTCTCTTAATTTGAGGAAGAAGATGTGTGGCTCTTTCAATAGGACCAGCAACCAATAGCGGAAAAAAACTGACAAATAATGCATAATCTATCCATGATTTTTCTGCCTTGATTCTTTCCTTATAAATATCAATGACATATGACAATCCGTGGAATGTGTAGAAGGAAATCCCGACAGGAAGAATAATTTTCAAAACCCAGGGATTGATTTGGAAGCCAAAACCGGCAAACAACTCAGCGAATGAGTCAGCGAAGAAATTATAGTATTTGAAAAATCCTAAAAATCCAAGATTAACGCCGACGCTGAGCCAAAACCAGAATTTTTTAGAAGATTTTTTCTGAGATTTTTCAATTTTGAGACCTGTATAATAATCCAGAAATGTTGAAAATGCCAATAAAAACAAAAACCTCCAATCCCAGCAAGCGTAGAAATAATAACTTGCTATCATCAGAAGAATATTCTGCTTTCTTCTGGCTTTTGTCAGCCAGTACAAAACAAAAACTATTGGGAGAAAGATCGCAAAACTAAGAGAGTTGAATAGCATAGAATATTACAATACTTTTTTAATATGTTCGATGGTTATTTTATTATCCATCCATTGCAGATAATCAGATTTGACTTTTACCGACATTGCTTTTAAAAGATCTCGATTATCATAAAGATTGATGATTTTATTTTCCAGCTCTTCAACATCACGATTAATTAGAAATCCATTTTCATTATCTTTTATTCCCATTAGAGGTAGACCTACTTTGGTAGAGATACAGGGCACACCGGACAAACAGGCTTCTGCATACATCGATGGTCCAGAATCCGCATCAGAAGCAACAATTACGACATCCACATCCTGATAGAATGTAAAAAGATCCTGATATGGACCGGAAAATTTGGTCTTTAACCGAATATCTCTTCCTGTTTTTTTTGCATTTTCTATGGCGGGGACAATATATTCTTCAAAACCTTTCATTGTTCTGGTTGGATTTCCTGTCCAGCCAACGGTTAGAAAAGGATTTTTGCCAACATTTTTATTCTCAACAAAGTTTTCTTGTCCATAGATACCGTAAACAAAATCTACTTTGTCCGTCAGTTTTTTATAACGCGTTAGCAGGTTACCACCGCCAACGATGAGGTGATCATAAGGTTTTATATATTTTTCGAAAAACTCTTCCTGATTCAGACGACTTCTGTCGATATTGTTTTTTAAGTCGTTTGAAGGACCTTCGTGTGGAAATTTGTCAGTGAAAATCCCAACAATATTTTTTTTTGCAGAGAACGGAAATTCTGCCATATATTGAAAGTAATAGGCCATTTCGATTTTTATATCAAAATTTTTCTTTGCCGTTAGTTCCTTGTTAAGATCAGTTTTATATTGATAAACTTTATCAGAAATATACCTGGGGTAATAGTATTTTCTACTTTTATTTAGAAAATAAACAGCTTCGTTTTTCTTAATTAATTTGAAAACTAAAAATTTGAGATAACTTTTAAAGTTGAAAATAAATTGAAATAATTTGCCTTTTGAATTGTTTTTTTTAATAGAATAATCATCATCGTAAGCTATAAAACAATCATAATCTTTTTGCAAAAACGGAAGCCAGGCTTTGATCATAAACTCATAAGCCCAATCTGGTCTGTCAGCAATAAAAAGAATTGTTTTTTTCATCTAGCCTTTAAATTTTACATTATAATAATCAGCAACTTGAGTGTGACCAACATGCAATATTACTTCGTTTCCTATACCAACGTCATCACCACAAACACAAAACTCGGCTGGTAAAAGATAAGGTGAAGAGTGGGTTTCTAAAGCAGCTTTCCACATCACAAGAGAAGCTCTGGAAGGTTCTTTTATCATAATCTCACAACACTTTTCGAAGAATGCTTTCCCATTTTCTGAGTCTTTCCAAAGTGTCATCGGGCTCTGGTTGTAAGAATGTCCGAAACCATTACTTTCGTCGGTGATTTTTCTGGCATCCAGAGATGTTTCCATATCTCTTTTCAGAAGGTTTCTTGGTGTATATGGCGCGCAAAATCCAAATATCTTTGTAAGATAAACCAAACTGTAAATATCTGGTGAAACCACAAACATATCTGAGTCAACAACACAGCAGAAGTCTGCTTCCGACTCCGCAAGAGACTTGAATTTAAAATAATCTGCAGTCCTGTAGAGATACCTTGGATGTTCTTTTTCCGGAACAGGAGATGTTACTTTTTTAAGATTAACTCCTTCGATCTCCAAATCAAAATCAGAATAAACCGTGAATTTTGCATTTGGGAAATAGTGTCTGATTGTTGAAAGAGAAGGTTCCAATCTGTTCCCCAAGTTAAATTCTGATCCGCCAGCATTGACACGATTTTCTCCAAATTCAGAAAACAAAAACTCGATGGAAATAGATTCTATAAAAGATTTAATGTGTTGATTGTCAATTTTATAATCAGGGAGTTTGTCTATGGAAAGTGATGTTTCAGAAGTCGGTTTGTTGTCAGGAAAAGTTTTCTTTTTTCCCAGAAGAACGGCCATTGCCTCTCGACATCTCCAAATTAATGTTCCGATCATTTCTTGATTTTATTTGAATAATCCTTTCGCTTTCATCTCATCCAAAGAGTCATTCAATTTATTTTCCTGAATGTCCTGCTGTAAAACCCAATCTGTAAATTGTTTAATTCCTTTTTTAAAATCAAATTTTGGTTCGAAGCCAAGCTTGGATTTTATTTTTGTAAGGTCTGCAAAATTATGCCTGATATCTCCTAACCGAAAATTTCCGGTAATGGTTACAGGCACATCAATCCCGTAAGAGTCAATCAGAGTTTTAGCAACAGTCATTACATCAGTAGCAACACCAGTTCCGACATTGAAAATTTCTCCATTGGCATTGTCATTTTCTATTCCGGCGATGGTTGCATCCACAACATCATCAATAAAAACAAAATCACGGGATTCTTTTCCGTCTTCAAAGATTTTGATACCGTCATGATTTCTTATTTGGTTAGAAAAAATGGACAAAATCCCGGTGTAAGGATTCGACAAAGATTGTCCCGGACCATAAACATTCTGATACCTGAATGCAACCGGAGCAATTCCAATCGTAGGACAAACTGCCATAATCATTTGCTCCTGATTCTGCTTTGTAATTCCATAAACAGACGAAGGGTGAATCTTAGAATCCTCAGATGTTGGTAATAGCTTAAGCGTCTGATTGTCTTTGTATCTAACTTCAAAATTTCCCGTCAACATTTCTTCTTCGGTTCTGTGAGAAGGATAAACCACTCCCAATTCCGGATGCTCATATTTTCCTTCACCGTAAATTGAGCGGGAAGATGCAATAATCACTTTTTTGACTGAATTTTTTTGATTCACCAAAATATCTAGCATCAAAGCTGTTCCCTGGACATTCACCTCAGTATATTTTTCGATGCAGTACATAGATTGTCCTGTGCCGGTTTCTGCAGCATAATGAACAATTGCATCTTGTCCTTCAATCGATTTTTCAAGATCTTCACGGGATGTTACGGTTCCTTTGATAAATCGGACTTTATCCTTGATACTTTTATAAAGAGGGGAAGTGTTTTCGGGATCTGAACCATGAATCTGCTCAGACAGATTGTCAAGAACAGTGATTATGTAACCTCTGCCGGTTAATTTGAGAGCAAGATTGCTTCCGATAAATCCTGCGCCGCCTGTTATTAATATTTTTTTTATCATTTGTGAAAGTTCTTTAATAAAGAAAATTTTCAATTTGTAAAAGTACAAAAAAACCATAATTTAGCGGAAAATATTATCAGAACCGTGTTAAATTTGATTAATGAAGATATTATACGTCAATAAAAATCTTAATCTTTCGAAACCGATCGTAGATCAGTTGATCAGAATGGGTTTCGAGGTCGATGTTTTGATAGAAAATTTGCCTCAAGCTCTTGATAAATCTGCATTGGTTCATAAAATCGGAAATATTTTTTCAAGATTAATCTTGAAAGACAAAAATTATTTCATCAAAAAAGAAAAACAGCTTTTTGAAAAATTCGCTGAAAAACAATTGAAGAACAAAACTTATGACATTGCTTTTTTTATAAGAGCGGATATGTATTCTGAAAAGCTTATCAAAAGAGTCAGAAAGCAGTCTGAAAAAATGGTAAGTTACCAATGGGACGGTGTAGATATGTATCCCAAAATTCTTGATTACTACAAATATTTTGACAGAAGACTGGTTTTTGATGGCAATGATATCAGAAAATACTCACAGTACAATCTTCTTTCTTTGCCGATCTATCATTATACTGAAAATATTTTTCACGATCCGGCAAAAGAAGAATTTGATCTTTTTTATGTTGGAGTAGGATTGGATGAGCGTATAAAATGGGCTTATAATATCGAAGATTATTCTAAAGAAAATGATCTGAAATTTAAGGCTATTTTGACAATTCCGGAATTCAGAGAAGAAAAGAAAACGAAATCGGTAAGTTTGCGGCATAAAGGAATCTCTTTAGCCGAGAACGAAAAATATACTGAGAAAGCAAAAGCGGTTGTAGATTTCAAAATGAGTACGCATAATGGTGTTGCTTTCCGATTTTTCGAATGCCTGAATCAGGAGCAGAAATTTGTTTCCAATAACCATAATCTTAAAGATTACGACTTTTATCATCCGGATAATATTTTCATCACAGACTTTGAAAATTTTACGGGATTAAAAGAATTTCTACAAAAACCGTATCATAAAATTGACAGGAAAATAGTTGAAAAATATGGTATTAAAAACTGGCTGAAATATGCTTTGGATTACGGAGATTATGAACCTATAAATTTGCCTTAGATGACAAAGTTTCTTACTGTTTTTACACCTACGTTCAATAGGGCTTATATTCTTTCAAAGCTTTATAACAGTCTTAAAAATCAGAGCAATAAAAACTTTATTTGGCTGATTGTGGATGACGGTTCTTCTGACGAAACTAAAACTTTAGTCCAGATGTTTCACGACGAAAATCAAATCGAAATTCATTATATTTTTCAGGAAAATAAAGGAAAGCATGTTGCTGTGAACAACGGACTGAGAAATACAAAAACTGAATTTTTTTGTGTAATAGACAGCGATGATTATCTGGCAGTAAATGCAGTTGACGAAATGGAACGTCTTTCCCATAAAATCAGGAATGATGATCAGATTGCGGGTTTTACGTTCATCAGATTTTCTGATAAAACTGTTTTTGATAAAGAAAAGTATGGAAAAAGAGAGTGGATTGTTTCCGGAAGAGCAAAGTATGACTGGGAATTTCCCGGGGAAATGATCTATTGCTACAAAACCAAAATCCATCAGCAATTCTATTTTCCGGAATTTCAAGGGGAAAAATTCTGTTCAGAGTCTCTGATACACAGAAGGATAGGGCGGAAATATAAAATATTATTTACAGACAAAGTTCTGGCTTTTGGAGATTATCTTGAAGATGGATTATCTAATGATTTTTACAAATTACTTTTGAAGAATCCCCAAGGATCATTGCTCAATATTAAAGAGCGTTTTCATGATAAATTATCCCAAGAAGAAAGATTGAATCTTGCGAAAACCTATTGGGATATCGTATCCAAAACCAACAGACCTTTCACAGAAAAATTCTTTGGAATCAATCCTCTTCTGATCCTTAGAGTTGTAATTAATAAGCACAAAAAATAATGAAAAAAATATCCATCATCATTCCTCTATACAACGCTGAAAACTATATTGTCAGGTGTCTCGACTCTATCAAAGATCAGACCTACAGAGATTTTGAAGTGATTGTCATCAATGACAAAAGCAAGGATAATTCCTGGAACATTTTGAATGATTATGTTGCTGAAAATCTAAATATTAATTTTAAAATTATTGATAATGAAATTAATCTTGGTTTAAGTAGAACGAGAAACAAAGGAATGGATCTGGCGACAGGCGATTACATTCTTTTTATGGATAATGATGATACTTTGGCCGATGAGTTTTCTCTTCAGCATTTTATCGATAAAACGGAAAATGATCCGGATATTGTACTTGGAAAGACACGTTTTTTGCTCAATGATGTTCCGAAAGAAAGTCATTATCACACACTCAAAAATAATAAAGAAAGTTATATAAGTAAGGAAATTCTTGACGGATTTTTCTCTGGAGAATGGGCAGTAACGGCCTGGAACAAATTATATAAAACTGATTTTCTGAGAAAGAATCATCTCAAATTTCTGGATGATCTTTTGCACGAGGATGAACTTTGGGCATTTGAGACAGCGGTTGCTGCGGAGAAAATCAATTTTTTAGAGCAAAAAACTTATGTTTATTATTCCTTGTCAAACCCTGCCTCTATGACAGCCACAATAGGACTGAAAAACATAGAACATTATCTTATTATCTTGGCAAAAAAGTTGGAGATTGCTAAAGAAAAACATCTTTATACAAGAACAAATCTGGTTGAAAAATATCTTAAGAATTTTGCAAACTTTACGATTCTGAGTAATGTCTGCAAAATGGATTTTGAGATTTTTAAAAGTTTCTATAAGAGAATAGGAAAGGAGTTTGAAAAGAACTTCCCTGAAAAAGATTTGTTCTCACTTAATCCGATTTTGGCTTACTATCTTTATAAAATTAAGTTTGACAAAGACTTTTTCCTGTACGGGAAATTCCCAAAATATATCAATCCCCTTTTGAAAATCTAATCGATATATTTTCTTTCGTAATTACTTTTTCTATAAATTAACCCATAGATTTTGTCCTTGAATTGTCTCAGTATTGTTCCTGGTTTCCCATTGTAGAATTTGGAATATTCATCAAAATATTTTGCCATATTCTGGATTTCTTCGGAAACGTTTTCCGCCAGATATTTTTTTTGTTCAGAGAAACTCAAATCCGTATTGGTGTTACTGATGCCGGTTTTTTCGAAGATGCTGATAAATTCGTTAACATACTTCTGAGAAATATTATGATGAATGAACAAATCCATCATAAAAGTCCAGTCAGAAGCAATTCTATTGTTTTCATCATACATGCCGTACTTATCGAAAAGTTCTTTTTTAAAAAACGCTGACTGATGACAAATCGGTTCTTTTAAAAGACTTCCGATAGTTATTCTAGATGGGATTCTGTATTCATATTTTTTACGGTTTTCCAGTTCATAATATGCATTTCCGTAAACGATATCTTCATTATTAAAATGAGGTGCAATGCTTTCCAGAATTTCGGGTGAAGAAAAACGGTCTCCGCTATTCATAAAGATCAAGTATTCTCCTTTAGCATTTGCAATCCCTTTATTCATAGCGTTGTAGATCCCTTTGTCGGGCTCACTGATCCAGAAATTGATTTGCGAAGAATAGGATTCTAATAATTCTTTACTGCCATCAGTGGAGCCGCCATCAATGACTATAAATTCTATATCCTTAAAGGTTTGGCTTACCACGCTTTTGATGGTTTCTTCCAATCCAAACTTATTATTATAGGCTACTGTGATGATGCTGATTGTCATGGGGCAAAAATAGGTTTTTCTTCTTTCATAATTAATTTCTTTCCCAGATTTTGAAAAGGCTTTTCTATGAATTGATAAGTTAGATAAGAGAATGCTGAAGATAAAATTAATGTTAATGAAAAGAACAGAATGAAATTAACGATAGGAGATGCCAAATAAAGTGCATTTAAATGATATCTTGCAAGCCAGAAAAAGATAATGAAGTGAATAATGTAGAGACTGTAACTGATTGTCCCGATCTGCCGGAACAATCTGTTGTCAAGTAGGCAGAGCTTCTTTTTGCTCAATAAAATAGCAATTCCAAAAGAAAAGTAAGCGAATAGCATATAATTCTGATAAAACAAACGTTCCTGCAGGAAAAAAGATGCGATATATAATAAACCTAACATCAAATAACTGAACCACGAAACTGCTTTCAACGACTGCTGTTTTATTACGAAGAAATAGAGTATGATTCCCATTGCAAAAACAGGCAGCTGTGCAGGAAAGAAAAGATATATATATATGCCGTTTTTTCCTTCGTTTCCTATAATGTTTTCAGTTACAATATACATAATGATCTGATGATTAAAGAGATGATGAAAAAAATCACAGCATGATCCAGGGTTTTTATTTTATACAATACAAATGGGATAATGGCATAAAATGTCATCTCTACGGTAATAGACCAGCCGCCCGGCACAAGGTCATTCATGGTCTGAAGAGAAAAACCGTGAACGAAAAAGAAATTCGATAAAATATTCGTTGCAGAAATCTGATTATAGGTCAGAATTCCTAAAATCGTGTAATAGAAGATTGCCAGATAATACATCGGGGCAATTCTCAGAAACCTTTTGATGAAAAAATCTTTGATTATCATAAGTTTAGGAAAATCTCTTTTTTTATCAAGTGTCAGGAAGATTGTAAATGCGCTTACGATAAAAAACAGCCACACCCCAAAGCCACCATTTTTGGCAGCCGTAATAATGAAATTGGAAGAGTTTTTGTCTCCGCTTATCTGGAAAGAGTGTACCGCAATAACGCCTAAAATAGCCCAGCCTCTCAGTAAATCGATAAAATAAATTCTTTTCATATCACCGATTTTACTTTTTCTTCCAATATATTTAGCCACTCCCAAATCACTTCCGCTGCATGATCTGTGAATGGTTTTAGCCGGCAGAATTCTTCGTACGCATTTTTGTCTTTCCAAAGCAGATTAACCTTATCAAATAAGAGCTGAGGATTTTCCGGATCAAAAAATAATACAGCATCCTGATTGATGATTTTAGGATCCGGCCTGTTATGACTTCCCCAATAGATAGGGATACTTCCCGCAATAATAGCTTCAAAAAGCTTTTCTGTGACATAACCTTTCGTATTGCTGTTCTCAGGACAGATGTTGAATCTGAATGTTTTGAGATATTCAATTTTATTATCACCAAATTTTTCCTGCAGGTCATTGGTGTTTTTGAGAAAGCTGCCTGCACATTTTACAGTTTCTATGGGAACGAGCAGATCAATGATAGTTTTTCTGATGCCGTTGTTATCGGCTCTGGATATGTTAGCGCAGAAATTTTCGCGATTATTATTATGTCTGTGCTTTGGATCGTTGTAAGAATCAATCAAAGATTTGATATCTTCAAAACTTGCATTTGAAGGGATGATGTATAGAATCCAAAGGGGAAACCGGAGATATTTCTTATCATCCAGATAAGAAAAACCAAGAGATAAGTCATGATTCTTCAAATGATATTTTTTAAAAATAAAGGAAGGATGTTCCTGATTTTCAATATTTTCTCCTGTGAAAAATATTTTTGGGCTTCTGATGAAATTAGAAATTTTAGGATTTCCAACAACGGAAAGAAATGTGATTTTCTTTCCGTTTGGATTGATGTTCCTGTGTTTAATGAACTGTGTAAACCAGCTGGCATCAGAATTAGGCAAAGCCCAAAAATTGTAATACCGTATATTGTCATTGCTATATTTCCGCTGATCCTTCCGGAAGCGTTTATAATCAGCAATTGCATTTTTTATGAGGTTTTTGAGGCTCAACTAGGATAATTTAAGATCTTCCCGCATCATTTCTTTTACTAGGCCTGCAAGATCGTATTTCGGTTCCCAGCCGAGCTTTGTTTTCGATTTCGTAGGATCTCCAATTAAAAGATCAACTTCTGTCGGGCGGTAATATTGAGGATCGATTTTTACAACCACTTTTCCGATTTCTAATTGATAATCAGGATGATTGCATTTTGCCACTTTTGCCACCTCATTTTCATTTTCCCCTTCGAATGTCAATTCAATACCTGCTTCACCAAAAGCCATTCTTACAAAATCTCTTACATAAGTCGTTTTTCCGGTTGCGATGACATAATCTTCCGCAACATCCTGCTGTAGAATTCTCCACATGGCTTCAACATAATCTTTTGCGTGTCCCCAGTCTCTCTGTGCATTAAGATTTCCAAGATACAAAACCTCTTGTTTTCCTTTAGCGATTGCTGCGGCACCCATTGTAATTTTTCTTGTTACGAACGTTTCTCCTCTTCTTGGGGATTCATGATTGAAAAGAATACCGTTGCAGGCATACATATCATAAGCTTCGCGGTAATTTTTCGTGATCCAGAATCCGTAGATCTTTGCAACACCATAAGGCGAACGCGGATAGAAAGGAGAATTCTCATCATAAAAACCGGCTGAATTTTTATTTTCCTCCAAACCGCCATAGAGCTCTGAAGTCGACGCCTGATAGATTCTGGTTTTCTTTTCCAAACCCAGAATTCTTACAGCTTCCAGAATTCTCAACGTTCCGATTCCGTCAACATTGGCCACATATTCAGGAGAGTCAAATGACACCTTCACATGGGACATTGCACCCAGATTATAGATCTCATCCGGCTGAACTTCCTGGATAATTCTGATGATATTGGTAGAATCTGTCAGGTCGCCGTAATGCAGTTTAAAATTAACGTGGCTCTCGTGCTGATCTACATACAGGTGATCAATCCTTTGCGTATTAAATGAAGAAGCTCTTCTTTTGATCCCGTGAACGTTATAGCCTTTTTCTAAAAGTAGTTCTGCCAAATAAGAACCGTCCTGTCCTGTTACCCCTGTTATTAATGCTGTTTTCATCTATTTTGTTTTGTATTTATAACCTCTTATTTCTTTAATGATTTTATCTTCCGTAATCGTTTCTTCCGGATGATAGATATGGTAATAAGGAACTTCTCCCATTACGCTGGCCCATTGAGAAAATGTTGAAGGCGCTCCTAAAAGATAATTTGTCTGAGACATCAGATATTGATCTTCTATCGGCCCTTCCTTTGACTGAATTACATTTCCAAATTCCTGTTTATAACGCTCCAAATCAAATTCCTCATCATTAGTGCAAATCAGAAATTTATAATTTCCTTCCGGAACTGCAGCGAGAAATTCTTTTATTTTCCTGATGTAAAGATCATCATCGAAGAAATATTTTCCTTCCATAAAGCCTTTGTAATCCCCTCTTCTGACATGGACACTGATGATTTTTTCATCTGCATTACGCTGAAGATATTTTTGTTTTAAAGTCTCTTTGTTAACTCTTGGTTCAAACAGTTTCTGATAATGCCTGATATCTTCTTCCCTGTAAAGATCATTATTAAAAAACCAACCGTAACAAAAATTAACCAGATAATCTTTTTTGATCTGCTCTCTGTATTTTGGGATTTCTCTTTCGTCAGTAAAACCGATGATACAATTTGGGTTAAGTTTTCTATAATATCTGTTGTATAAAAATTTCTTAACCAGATAAGGCATTTTCGGCGACTCTGGAAGATTTGGGAAATCCTTGCAATATTTCTCCGTAAAAGTAGGGGAATAAAAAGTCACACCGTTTCTTCTGCAAAATGCATCTGCGTGCATAAACTGGAACAAGTCGTTGCCACGGCCACCGCCTAATATGGAGAGACAGATCAGCATCTAGTTTCTGAATTTTTTTTCATAAACATCTCTGATGCCTTCTTCCAATCCGATTTTTGCTTTCCAACCCATGTCATTAATTTTGGTAACATCCATTAATTTTCTTGGAGTACCGTCGGGTTTCGAAGTGTCCCAAACGAGATTACCTTCGTAACCGACAATTTTCTTTACCAATAGTGCCAAATCTTTGATGCTGATGTCTTCTCCGATCCCGACATTCACGTGTCCGAAATCATCATAATTCTCCATCAGAAAGATACAAGCTTCTGCTAAATCATCGGAGTGTAAAAACTCGCGCAACGGTGTTCCCGTTCCCCAAACAACAACCTCGGGAAGATTCTGTTCTTTTGCTTCGTGGAATTTTCTCAGCAAAGCAGGTAAAACGTGAGAGTTATTCAGATCATAATTATCATTCGGGCCATACATATTAGTTGGCATTGCCGAGATAAAATTAGAATTATACTGGCTTCTGTAAGCATCACACATTTTGATTCCTGCAATTTTTGCAATCGCGTAAGGTTCGTTCGTCGGTTCCAAAGTTCCTGTAAGAAGAGAGTCTTCTTTCAAAGGCTGAGGTGCCATTTTTGGATAAATGCAGCTTGATCCCAAGAACAGTAATTTTTGCACGTTATTGATATGCGCCTGATGAATCACATTATTCTGGATCATCATATTGTCATACAGAAACTCAGCTCTGTAAGTATTATTAGCTTGTATTCCGCCAACTTTTGCTGCTGCCAGGAATACATATTCCGGTTTTTCCTTTGCAAAAAAATCTGCAGTTTGTTGATAATCACGCAAATCAACTTCGCTGGAAGTTTTTGTGATAAGATTCGTAAAGCCATGCTTTTCCAATGCTCTTAGAATGGCGCTTCCCACCAGCCCGCGATGGCCTGCTACATATATTTTGGAATTCTTTTCCATTATCTTTTTATTCTGTAATATGTTCTTTTTAAGAACGATTTTATTTTATTGTCTTTAGTTTTATCAACTCTTCGAGATGCTTTTACAATTTGATGAGTATAATTTCCCTCGCTTTCTTCATCTTTAACTGAGATATTGTTTTTTTTCTGATAATATCTTACAATTATAGATAAAATAGTTTGATCGTAACGATGAGATGCAAATCCTTCTTCCTGAAGATTTCTTTCAAAAATCAGAGGATCAGCAACCAGATCAGGTCTGTAAATCATTATATCCAACCAATCTTTTACCAATTGAAAAGTTTCGGGCGTTTTTTTAATAATTGTAAATCCAGCCCAAAGTTTATTTTTTTCCAACCATTCTTTATCATTTTCAAAAAGATTCTGGAATTGCTCGATTGTTGATTTTTTAGTCCAATATTTCAGTTTCGGATCGTCTGTAAGATTTGGATTGAATCTTTTCCAGCCGTAATCCCGATTATCTCTATATTGGAAAAAAATGGCATCAGAATGATTTAATTCTTCAAATTGAGTTTTCCAGCCAACAGGGTTTTTTAGTTCACTTCCGCAATCCACATAAATTAAAATATCTCCATTATTCAACCTGGAAAGACTGTCAAAAATGACATAGGCTTTCCAGATCCAATGTCCACCTTTGTTTTTATCAATAAAAAGTGGAGAAGACTTCAACGCATAAGGCAAATCCGCATATCCGTAACGTTGTGTTTCATCAAAAACATTTAATGATTTTGCTTCTTCAATAATTCTTTTTGAAGACTGAAGAAAAGCATTGCTTCCGTATGTGATGAATTTCTTTTTCAAAACTTATTTCAAATACAAAATTCCTGCGCTATCTATCTGGAAAACCCAACCCGTCTGCATTCTTGTTCCTTCGAATTCAATTCTGATCTTATTTTTCAGATCGGTGTACATTTTCTTTCCGGGATTTGCAAGATAAGCGTGCATATATAGATTTCCTTTGTTCATTCCTTCCGGTAGGTGAATGGTTTTTTCCACTACAAATTTACCTTTAGAATATTTTTTAACACCCTCGTAATGACCTGGTGCGTAGAACATCATCGGAATATCAAAGTTATTGAAAAATAAAGATTCCAGCTCAAATTCAGCTTCTTCTTTCAATTCGCCTTCAACTCTTATAGTCAATTTATTGTCATCAAAATTCATTGGAACCATTGTTCCATTAATTCCGTTAACAGAGAAATGAGATATGCTTAAATTCGTATCTTTGATATTCAGCACATCCAGAATAGATGAATCTGCAGAGATATTGTCATTAGAATAAAGATTAATACACTCATCGATATTCCCGTCATATCTTATATTTCCTTTTTCTAGAAAAATTCCTTTGTTACAAAGCTGTTTTATCGAAGCCATATTATGACTTACAAAAAGAACGGTTCTTCCTTCGCCGTTACTTACATCTCCCATTTTTCCGAGACACTTTTTCTGAAACTCCAGATCTCCAACCGCTAAAACTTCATCAACAATCAAAATCTCTGATTCCAAATGTGCCGCAACAGCAAATGCCAGGCGGACATACATCCCGGAACTGTATCGTTTTACCGGCGTGTCAATATATTTCTCAACACCGGAAAAGTTAACAATTTCATCAAATTTTCTCGTGATTTCTTTTCTTGTCATTCCAAGAATAGCACCATTCAGAAAAACATTTTCACGACCTGTCATTTCAGGATGAAAACCTGTTCCTACTTCTAACAATGAAGCGATTCTCCCGTTGGTATATATTTTTCCGGTAGTTGGTTTTGTAACCTTGCTTAATAATTTTAGCAAAGTCGATTTTCCGGCTCCGTTTCTTCCTATAATTCCTACGGCATCACCTTGTTCTATTTCGAAATTAATATCTCTGAGAGACCAGACATAGTCACTGTTGCCCTTTGTTGTTCTGTCATTAACTTCACCAATTCTTAAATAAGGATCTTCTTTTCCCCTGATTCTGTGCCAAAAACGGTTAAGATCGTGAGACAAAGTTCCCGTTCCGACCTGTCCAAGGCGGTATTGTTTCGAAATGTCTTCTGCTTTTATTGCGATAGGTTTCATTCTCTGTGTTTTATAAATTTTGCGGGAACTCCTGCGACTACTGTATTCTCTTCAACATCTTTTGTAACAACACTTCCGGCTGCAATGACTGCTCCGTTTCCTATTTTGACGCCTGCCATTATTTGTACCGAACAGCCAATCCAAACATCATCGCCAATTTCAACGCCTCCGTTTTCCTGTTTCCATGGCTGATCCTGGATGTATATCCCTTTTTTATAAGTATGGTCGGATCCTATAATGCTTACCTGTTGAGATATTAAGCATTTCTTTCCGATTTTGATTGTTCCGCCGGCTGCTCTGATATTATTTTGTTCACCGATATAAGTATCTTCCCCGATGATTAATTTGCAATCTCTTTTATCATTTTCATTCGTCACAAAAATGACTGAATAAGCGCCGATATAAACATTTTTCCCAATTTCAAAATTATCTATATCATCATAAGAGATTCTTACACGATAATCGATATTACAATTATATTTTTTTTTAAGGTTTTCGACTTTTCTGAAATCTGTAATGATATTATCGAAAGCAGGTTCCAGATAATAGTATTTTTTTAATGTTTTGAAAAATTTGATCCAATTCATCAGTTTCAGATTTATACGGTATCCATGAAGCCTTTTTCAACTTTGTTAAAGATCACTGTTCCGATTGCCAGAATAATGAAAATAATAACAGTACTTATGATCAACATCATTGGGCTGAAATCTCCAACTCCTAACCAAGCATATTTGAAACATTCAAAAATTCCGGTTAATGGATTATAAAATGCAATCGTCTTGAAAATTCCTTTCAAACTGGAAGCAGGATAAATGACAGGAGTAGCATACATATACAAACTGATCCCGAAGCTTAGAAGCATCTGAAGATCACGGTATTTAGTCGTTAAAGAAGAGAATATCATTCCTAATCCCAATGCAAAGATTGCCATTAATGCAATTAAAAAAGGCGTTGCAAGAATCCACCAATTGGGTTGTACTTCTCCTTGAAATAAATAGTAAAAGAAAACAACCAGGAATAATGCCATTTGTACGCCGAGTTTCATTAAGTTAGAAAATACAATGGATATAGGCATTACGAGTCTTGGAAAGTAAACTTTTCCAAAAATGCTGGCATTAGCCGTAAAAACATTAGAAGTGGAATTAAGACAAGTTGAAAAATAATTCCACAAAGTGATTCCCGCCAGATAAAACAAAATTTTAGGAGCTCCGTCTGTTGATAATTTAGCAATATTACCAAATACAACAAGATAAACGATTGTTGTGAAAATCGGATTAATAAAAAACCAAATTGGTCCCAGAATAGTCTGCTTAAAGCTGGAAACAAAATCTCTTTTAACGAACATGTAAACCAAATCCTTGTAGCGCCAAACTTCTTTCAGATTAAGATCTAAAAGAGAATGACTGGATTCTATCGTTTCTGTCCATTGATGTTTATGAGAATCACTCATTTGTGCTTGTGTTTGAGTTATTTAATAAGGTTTTTCAGATATTCACCATATCCGCTTTTACCATATTTTGCGGCTGTTTCCAGAAGTTTTTCTTCATTAATGAATTTGTTCCTGAAAGCAATTTCTTCTATGCACCCGATTTTGAAGCCTTGTCTCTTTTCGATTACGCTTACGAATTCGGAAGCATCATTTAAAGAATCGAAAGTTCCCGTATCGAGCCAAGCAGTACCTCTGTCTAATACGCCTACTTCCAGTTTTCCATTTTGAAGATAAACATTGTTCACATCAGTGATCTCAAGTTCTCCTCTTGCAGAAGGTTTAATGTTTTTGGCAATTTCTACAACATCGTTGTCGTAAAAATATAATCCGGGAACAGCGTAATTTGATTTTGGCTGTAAAGGCTTTTCTTCAATAGAAACGGCCTTAAATTCATCATCAAATTCCACAACACCATATCTTTCCGGATCCGAAACGTGGTAAGCGAAAACTACACCTCCATCAGGATTTGTCTTATTTTTAAGCAAAGTTCCCATTTCGGAACCGTAGAAAATATTGTCGCCTAAAACCAATGCAGCGGCATCATCTCCGATAAATTGATCTCCTAAAATAAATGCCTGTGCGAGACCATCAGGACTTGGTTGTACCACATATTCAATATTACAGCCGATTTGAGAACCGTCACCTAAAAGTTTAACGAATCCTGCCTGATCATGTGGAGTTGTAATTATCAAAATATCTTTAATTCCTGCTAATAATAAAGTGGATAGCGGATAATAGATCATCGGTTTGTCGTAAACAGGCATCAGCTGCTTACTGACAGCAATGGTAAGAGGGTAAAGTCTTGTTCCGGAACCTCCGGCTAAAATTATACCTTTCATCTTGTGTTATTTAATTGTATTGCTTTTCGTAATATTTCTGGTAATCTCCGCTTGTTACATTCTCCAGCCATTCTTTATTTTCAAGATACCAGTCGATGGTTTTTGCCAAACCTTCTTCGAACGTTACAGATGGTTTCCATCCAAGATCAGAATTAAGTTTTGTAGCATCGATTGCGTAACGTTTGTCGTGACCCGGTCTGTCTTTTACAAAGGTGATCAGCTTTTCAGAATAGCCTTCCGGTCTTCCTAGTTTTGCATCCATTTGTTTGATCAGTTCTTTTACAAGATCAATATTCTGCCATTCGTTGAAACCTCCAATATTGTAAGTTTCACCCGTTTTAGCTTCATTAAAAATCTGATGGATTCCTTTTGCGTGGTCGATTACGAATAACCAGTCTCTTGTATATTTTCCGTCACCATAAATAGGTAAAGGCCTTTCATTAATAATATTTGAAATACAAAGAGGAATTAGTTTTTCAGGGAAATGATTCGGACCGTAATTGTTAGAGCAATTTGAAATAATAAACGGCATTCCGTACGTATTTCCATAAGCTCTTACCAAATGATCGGAAGCTGCTTTCGAAGCTGAATATGGCGATTGCGGATCATAGGCTGTTGTTTCTAAAAAGAATCCTGTCTCTCCTAAACTTCCGTAAACTTCATCTGTAGAAACATGATAGAAAAGATTTGTTCTTTTTTCGTTAGGAAATCTTCCGTGAGTGTGATCGGGATTTAATGTCCAGAATTCTTTACAAAGATTCAAAAGATTCGCGGTTCCGTTTACATTTGTGTTGATAAATGCCATCGGATCGGTAATACTTCTGTCCACGTGACTTTCTGCGGCTAAATGCACAACTGCATCCGGGTTATATTTTTCAAAAACTTTTCTTAATTCTTCAGGTTTGGTGATGTCGGCTTTTTCGAAAACATAATTAGGCTCATTTTCAATGTCCTTAAGGTTTTCAAGATTTCCCGCGTAGGTAAGAGCGTCAAGATTGATGATCGTTGTCTCGGGATTGTTTTTTACAAACTCTCTTACAACGTGCGACCCAATAAAGCCGGCTCCTCCGGTGATAATAATATTCTTCATAAATGTTTTTATAAAAATAACTTTTAATTTTAATCGTTTCCGAATAAATCTCTAGTGTATACTTTTTCTTTCACATCCTCCAATTCTGGTGTATTTCGGTTGGATATGATAATGTCACATTCTAGTTTAAAAGCATCTAAATCCCGAGTAACCTTCGAACCGAAAAAAGTTTCTTCTTTCAGAACAGGTTCATAAACAACTACTTCCACGCCTTTTGCTTTGATTCTTTTCATAATACCTTGTATTGCAGATGCCCGGAAATTGTCTGATCCGGATTTCATTATTAATCGATAAACACCGACTTTCTTTGGTTTTTTTTCCAAAATAGAGTCCGCAATAAAATCTTTTCTTGTGCGATTAGCATCTACAATAGCCTGGATAAGATTATTGGGAACCGAATTATAATTAGCAAGTAATTGCTTAGTGTCTTTTGGAAGACAATAACCGCCATAACCAAAAGATGGATTATTATAATGAGAACCGATTCTTGGATCCAGTCCTACACCTTCTATAATCTGACGGCTGTCCAATCCATGGATTTGGGAATAACTGTCCAGCTCATTGAAGTAAGCTACACGCATTGCCAAATAGGTATTCGAGAATAATTTGATAGCTTCTGCTTCTGTTGCATTGGTAAAAAGAGTGGGGATATCTTTTTTTATAGCGCCTTCTTTCAAAAGATCCGCAAAAACCGCTGCCCGCTCACTTTGTTCACCAATAATAATTCTCGATGGGTAGAGATTATCGTAAAGTGCTTTTCCTTCCCTCAAAAATTCCGGAGAAAATATAATATTGTCAAACTCTAAATCTTTTTTCAGATTTTCTGTAAAGCCAACAGGTACAGTAGATTTTACAATGACAACTGCTTTTGGGTTATTGGTTTTAACCTCTTTTATCACATTTTCAACACTACTGGTGTCGAAGTAATTGGTAGAAGGATCGTAATCTGTTGGGGTGGCTACTATAATAAAGTCCGCACTTTTATAGGCCTCGTCTTTATCAAGACTTGCCTTTAGATTCAGATTTTTGGTTTTTAGAAATTCCGTAATTTCGGGGTCATCAATTGGAGATTGCTTATTATTGAGCATTTCAACTTTTTCCGGAATAATGTCCAGGGCAATCACATTATGATGTTGTGCTAGCAAAACAGCATTAGACAGCCCAACATATCCGGTTCCAACAATTGTAATATTCACAAAGAATAAGTTTTAAAATTCTGGCAAAAATAAGAAAAAATTACTTGCAGTATGTATAATTGAAATAATTGGTTTCTTGTATATTAAAGAAAAAATAATTATCTTTGCAAAAGATTTACGGGAAAAATGGGAAGGCTTTCGCAAGAATGCCTTTTTTCGTAGATATAATTAGCTGGTGATAATTATGGATTTTAAAACGGAAATACATCGTTTACTCAACGAGTTTCTTTTAACAAGACCGGATCTTTTTTTAGTAGATCTTAAAATTTCTGCATCTTCGGATATTACAGTGATTTTGGATGGTGACAATGGTGTTACGCTTCAGGATTGTTTGGATGCAAGCAGAGCAATTGAATTTAATATGGATCGTGAAGAGCACGATTTTAGTTTGCAGGTAATGTCTGCTGGATTGAGTGAGCCATTGGAATTTCCAAGACAATTCAGAAAGAATATTGGAAGATCAATTGATATATTGTTAAGTGATGATTCCAAAGTTGAAGGAGAATTGGTGAATGTGGATGAAGAAAAAATTGTAATCCGACTAGAATACAGAAGACCTAAATTAATTGGAAAAGGAAAAGAAGATGTGGTTGAAGATAAAGAGATTCCTTATTCCGAAATCAAAAAAGCATTAGTAGTAATAAAATTTTAACAATATGATGAAAGATATTGACTTGTTATACGATCAATTATCAATCATCAATTATCATTTATAAATTAAATATGGATAATTTAGCTTTAATAGAAGCCTTTGGTGATTTTAAAGAAATAAAAAATATCAGCAAAATAGATTTAATGGCTATTATCGAAGATTCTCTTAAGACTCTTCTTAGAAAACGATATGATTCTGATGACCATTTTGATGTGATTGTGAATCCTGATAAAGGAGATTTTCAGATCTTTTTGAACAAAGTGATTGTTGAGGATGAGATGTCTGAGGATGATGACCTGGAAATCGAGATTTCTGAAGTTAGAAAAATTGACCCGACTTTTGAAGTAGGTGAAGAATATACGCAAGAGATTCCTGTTTCCAAATTAGGAAGAAGAAATATCTTAACACTTAAGCAGATCTTGGCTACAAAAATCCAAGAGCATTTTAATGCTGCTTTATATGATCAGTTCCGTGACAAGATTGGAGAATTGGTAGTTGGAGAGGTTCACCATATCCGTCACAAGCACGTGATTTTGTTGGATGATGAAGGGAATGAATTCATTCTTCCAAAAGAAAACCAAATCCCTTCTGACTTTTTCAAAAAAGGTGATAATGTAAGAGCGATTGTGGAAAGTGTGGATTTCAGAGGATCAAAACCTCAGATTATGGTTTCCAGAACAGCGCCTAAATTCCTTGAAGAATTATTGGAACTTGAGATTCCAGAAATCCAGGATGGAACAATTATCTTGAAAAAAGTAGTTAGAATCCCAGGTGAAAAAGCGAAGATTGCCGTAGATGCTTATGATGACAGAATTGATCCGGTTGGAGCTTGTGTGGGTGTGAAAGGTTCAAGAATCCACGGGGTTGTAAGAGAATTAAGAAACGAAAATATCGATGTGATCCAATGGTCTAAGAATCCTGAGATTCTTGTGAAAAGAGCTTTAGGAAACATTACAATTAACAAGATTGAGGTTAATCCGGAAACTAATTATGCTTTGGTTTATACACCGGTTGACGAGATTTCTAAAGTGATAGGTAAACAAGGTCAGAATATCAAATTGGCATCATGGTTGTCAGGATATGAGATCGATGTTTACAGAGAAACGTCTGAGGACGATGATGTTGAATTGGTAGAATTCAATGACGAGATCGAATCTTGGATTATCGATGAGTTCAAAAAAGTCGGATTGAATACTGCAAGAAGTGTTCTTGATAAAGATACAGAAGCGTTGCTGAATATTGTTGACCTGGAAGAGGAAACAATTGAAGAAGTGAAAAATATTCTAAGAGAAGAATTAGAATAAGATTGAAATTTATTTCAGAATTAATTCTGAGAATCAAATAACTTAATAAAAAGAAAAATAGAAGCTTGAAAGCTTAAAACGCTAAAAGCCAAAAGCAAATTAATATTTATGCCAAAAATAAGATTAAATAAAGCCGTTAAAGAACTGAACATATCTATACCCAGAGCTGTGGAATATCTCCAGAGCAAAGGCATAGCTGTGGACAGTAATCCTAACGCTCTATTAGAAGACCAGGCATTTTCTGCATTGGAAGCTGAGTTCCGAAAAGATGGAGAACAAAGAAAAGCTTCTCATGAGGTAGTGATTTCTAAAGTTCCTGATGAAAAATTAGCAATTGAAGAAAAAGCTCCTGAGGTAATAAGAGCCAAAGCAAATCTAAAACCTGAAACCAAGGTTCTAGGAAAAATAGATCTTAATCCTACAAAACCGTCTGAAGAGGTAACTCCAGCAGAACCGGTACAGGAAAAGGTTCATGAGGAAAAGCCGGAAATTATAAAGAAGGAGGAGAAACAAGAGTTCAAAGTTTTGGATAAAATTGATTTATCAAAACTTGAAAGCAACAAATCAAAAGCTTCTAAAGAAAAAGCAGAAGTTAAAGAAGCGCCAGCTCCAGCCGTTCAGGAAGAAAAAAAACCTGAAGCGAAAGTTGAAAAAGCACCTGAACCTGTTGTAACTTCTGCTCCAGAATCAGATGAACCTCAAAAAATTGAAACGGTTTATCAAAAATTAGACGGTCCGAAAATCTTAAAACAGACTGTCGACCTTTCTCAGTTTAACAAACCAAAACCTTCTGGTAATTCTAACAATGCTGCAAAGAAGAAGAGGAAAAGAATTACTAAAGACGTTCCAGGACAGAATAATGCGGGCCAAGGTAACAATCAGCAAGGAGGAGGAAACAGACCAGGCCAAGGCGGTCAAAACCGTCCGCAGGGTCAAGGTGGCAATAACCAAGGCGGAAACCGTGGCGGAAATAATAACAACCGAGGCAATAACAACAACCGTGGTGGAAACAACAGAGGCCAAGCTCGTGTAATGCCGGTTGAACTTACGGATGAGCAGGTTAAAAATCAAATTAAAGAAACTTTAGAAAAACTGACTAACAAAGGAGGTAAGTCTAAAGGTTCCAAACATAGAAAAGAAAAGAGAACCTGGAGAAGAGAGCAAGACGAGCTTCAACAAGAGATCGACGCACAAGACAGAACTTTAAAAGTTACAGAATTCATTACAGTAAGTGAATTGGCTTCATTAATGAATGTAAGTGCAACTGAAGTTATTTCTGCTTGTTTCTCATTAGGCGTGATGGTAACAATGAACCAGCGTTTGGAAGCTGATACCTTAACATTGGTAGCTGACGAATTTGGTTATAAAATCGAATTCTCGGATGCTGACATCGAAGAGGCTGCAGCCGAAGAAGAACCGGATGCAGAAGAAGATTTGTTGCCAAGAGCACCTATCGTAACGGTGATGGGACACGTTGACCACGGTAAAACATCATTGCTGGATTATGTTAGAAAAACAAATGTTATTGCCGGTGAATCCGGAGGAATTACTCAGCACATTGGTGCATATAATGTGAAGCTGGAAAATGGACAAAGAATTACATTCTTAGATACACCAGGTCACGAAGCCTTTACAGCGATGAGAGCGAGAGGTGCGCAAGTTACCGATATTGCGATTATTGTAGTGGCTGCCGATGATGACGTAATGCCACAAACCAAGGAAGCTATTGCGCACGCACAGGCTGCTGGCGTTCCTATGATTATCGCCATCAACAAAGTGGATAAGCCAAATGCTAATCCTGATAAAATCAGAGAGCAGCTTTCTGCTATGAATGTATTGGTTGAAGAATGGGGTGGAAATGTTCAAGCGCAAGAAATTTCAGCTAAATTTGGTAACAATGTTGAGTTGTTATTAGAAAAGGTTCTCTTACAAGCCGAACTTTTGGAACTCAAATCCAATCCTAATAAACAAGCAAGTGGAGTTGTTATTGAAGCGGCTTTGGACAAAGGACGTGGATATGTAGCTACAATGTTAGTTCAAAATGGAACTTTAACTGTTGGTGATTATGTACTTGCTGGGAAAAATCACGGTAAAGTGAAAGCTATGTTGGACGAAAGAGGTAAACCAATGGAAAAAGCAGGGCCATCAATTCCTGTTACCATTCTTGGTTTGGACGGAGCGCCAACTGCGGGTGATAAATTCAGGGTTTTTGCTGACGAAAGAGAAGCGAAGTCTATTGCTAATAAGAGAGAACAACTTCAACGTGAACAATCTATCAGAACTAAGAAACATCTTACGTTGGATGAGATTGGACGTCGTATCGCTTTAGGAGATTTCAAAGAACTGAATATTATTCTTAAAGGTGACGTGGATGGATCTGTAGAGGCATTGTCTGATCAGTTACAGAGATTGTCAACTGAGGAAATTCAGGTTAACATCCTTCACAAAGGTGTTGGACAGATTACAGAAAGTGATATTCTATTAGCTGCAGCATCGGATGCGATTGTTATCGGATTTAATGTAAGAGCTAGTGTTAATGCAAAAGATATTGCTGATAAAGAAGAAGTTGAAATCAGAACTTACTCTATTATCTATAAAGCAATTGATGAGGTTAAGGAAGCGATGGAAGGATTACTTTCTCCGGAGATACAAGAACAAGTGATTGGTAACGTTGAGATCAGAGAAGTATTTAAGATTTCTAAAGTTGGATCGATTGCAGGGTGTATGGTTCTTACAGGAAAAGTAACCAGAAATTCTAAGATTAGACTTTTAAGAGATGGCATTGTGAAATTCGATGGTGAACTGGGAAGTTTGAAGCGTTTCAAAGACGATGTCAAAGAAGTCACAAAAGGCTATGAATGTGGTCTTAATATCAAAGGCTACAACGACATAGAAGTCGGCGATATTCTTGAAGTCTACGAAGAAGTAGCTGTTAAGAAAAAGTTGAAATAATATCAAAACCTGCTGATTAGCAGGTTTTTTTATGCAAAAAACATTTATTTGGAATAATTCTAAATAAGTGTTTTGTGTTTTTAAAAATGTTTAATAGTTTGGTTAAGCTAGTGATGCGTAATTCTCAATTTATAATTAGTAAATCAATTAATTTTTAAATATTTTCTTTTTTTTTATATTAATAATTTAATTATTTACTAATATAATTACCATGAAATATTTTGTTTTTTGTTCTTGTTAATTTTTTTTAACATATTTGCAGATTATAATTAAATAGTGTTAATATGAATGTAAAATTACGATTGTTATCCGTTGGCGTATTGTTCTTCACGGGGCAAGCATTAATGGCACAAAAGAAGAAAAGTGATACTACCACAAAAACAAAAGATATTGAAGAGGTGGTATTAGTAGGAGGTGTAAAGTTGGATCCTGCGCAAAAAGTAGGTTCTTATAATACAGTTTCAAAAGCAAATTTTGAATCTACGCCCTTTTCTACAGTTGATGAGGTATTAAATGGTAGAGTTGCAGGTTTAAATTTTTCTTCTGCCAGTGGTGATCCTGGATCATCAAATATGGTAATTATTAGAGGTGTGAGTTCTTTAATAGGAACGCCAAATCCTCTTTATGTTATAGATGGTGTAGTACTTGGGAAGGGAGCGGATAATGCACAAATGATGGAATCTTGGAATCCCTTAGCATCTATTGATCCTAACTCGATTGAATCTGTATCAGTGCTTAAAGATGCTTCTGCAACAGCACTTTATGGTTCAAGAGGAGCGAATGGTGTCATAATAATTAAAACCAAAAAAGGAAAATTCAATCAAAAGACAAAATTCGAATTTTCTACTGAAACGGGTCTCCAAGATAGAGCTTATGATAAACTTGAGCTTATGAATGGTGATGAATATATTAAATACGGAGGTATTTTAATGTGGAATAGTAGAGGAATGCAAAGTGGTCAACTTACTATTCCTACAACTTTTGGAAGCTTGGCTGATGCTACTCAATACTATTTAGATAATTTTATTCCAGATACAGAACCAATAAAATATAATAGAAATTATACAGATTGGACAAAGCAAATTAATAGAAAATCAGCAGTAGTAAATACTTATAATTTTGGAGCATCTGGTGGTGGAGAGAATACTTCTTTTAGATTTGGAGGTTCCTATTATCAAAATTTACCATTAATTCAGGCAGGTAAATTTGATAGAATTAGTTTTAGTTCGGCTGTAGATCATAAAGCTTCAGAAAAACTGAAGTTTGGATTAAGTGCTAGTTACTCAAATGTCAAAAGAAATACTTATTTTGGGGGTAGAGCATCCGCCAATCCGGTAACTAATTCCATCATGAATTCTCCTTTACGTTCAGTGTTTAATCCTGATGGAACATATAATCAGGCACAATGGGGTGCTGTAACTGGAAATGATATGGCTTATCCTCACCCAACAAATAATGGCATTGAAACTGATATGAGTGAAGGCTTTAATCCAGTCTCATTATTAAATAATTCGTATCAAAAATCTACAATCAATACTTTCCTTGCATCGATAAATATGGATTATCAATTTATGAAAAATGTTTCATTTAATTCATTATTTGGTACTCAAGCACAGAATATGAAAGAGTTGCAGGTAATTGGAGCTGGACATCCAGTATATACATTAATGACAATTCCTAGCGGAAAAGGTTTTTTACAAGATGCAAGAACTACTATTTTTGATTGGAACTGGTCTAACACATTTAGTTACCGAAATGTTTTTGCAGAAAAGCATAATCTAGAGCTATTTGCTGGAATGGAATACCAAAATCATCAGTATAATGTTTTATCAGCTTTGTCGTTTACTGCTAATGATCCAAGACCTTATTTTCAATATACTGACACTCAAATAGCTGATAGCCGAGATTATGAATGGACTCAGATCTCATACTTTGGAAGACTAAACTATACGTTTGAGAATAAGTATACAATTACAGGGCAAATTAGAAGAGATGGTAACTCTACTCTTGGAATAGAGAAATTTGGGAATTTTTGGTCTGTTGGAGGATCTTGGAATGTAAAAAATGAATCATTTACTCCAGCATTATTTTCCACGCTAAATTTTAGAGCTAGCTATGGAGTTTTAGGAAATATTCCTTATGCTGATCAATGGGGAAATCAATATAATGCTTATGCTTTAGTTAATTATGATTCGAATATTGGTTACGGTGGCAATAATGGTTATGGATACATACTTGATCCTGGAAACCCAAGCTTAACTTGGGAAGAGGCAAAGCATTTTGATGTTGGTGCGGACATTGGTTTTTTTAATGATCGTTTAAAATTTACATTTGATTATTATAATAAAATTACAGATAAAGCAATATTTTATGCACGTCCAGCTTTGGAAACAGGTGGTCCCAATCAGTATTATGATAATGTAGCAACAATAAGTAACAAAGGTTTTGAACTTGTTATTGATGCTACTCCAATCCAAAATGAAAACTTTAGATGGTCAATTAATGCTAATGGAGCTTATTCTAAAACAATGTTGGATAAATTTAATTATGATTTATATCAATTCAGACCAAGTGATCCAGAAGCAGGGGCGGGAGATGCAGATAATGAATTGGTTGCACTTGCTCCGGGACACATATTTGGAGAATATTATGTAGTTTTATTTGCTGGAATTGCGCAACATGATGACCCTACTAAAGGTATCAAAGCAGGTGACCCATTGTTTTATACTGATGGCTCTAAAACAGATGTAACTAATAAAAGAACAGATGCGGATCCAGCTTGGATGGGTAAAAGTGCTTTCCCTGTATACAACGTAGGTATTACAAATGAATTTAAATATAAAAACTGGTCTTTAAGCTTTTTGCTTTCAGGACAATTTGATTTTTATGTACAAAATGGTGTGCATTCTTACACAATTCACGATGGTAGATTTCCTGTAAGGAATCAAATTAATGATGCATTATATGATAGTTGGACAGATGCGCCAGGTGCAGAAAATTTTGGTGCTTCAAATCCTCGAGCAACTGTTGGAGACCCTTTGACAGGAAGATTAGAATCATCTCGTTTTTTAAATAAAGGAGATCATATCCGTTTAAAAGAAATGAAAATTGCATATTCTTTTGGGAAGTTATTTAAAGAATCTGTAGGAATCAATAATCTTACAGTTTATTTAAGAGGTACAAACTTGCTGACATATGTATTTGATAAGGATCTTGATTATGATCCTGAATCAAATTCCAATGCTTGGTCATGGTTAGGTAAGGGAAGATATTGGTATTCGTCACCTGTGTTAAGAACGGTTTCTATGGGAATTCAAATTGGTTTTTAAAAATAATTTATAATGAAAAAATACTATTATATAATAGCAACTATATTGCTTTTTTCTATTTTTAACTCTTGTAGTGAAAAGGAGTTAGATCTATTTCCTCCAGTTTCTGATGATATAACAAATATGAATACTGAGGCTAAAATGCAGCAATTTTTGAATACTGCATATCTTTCTATGGCTTCAACAAGAAATTATGGTACTGAGGTTTTAGCTTTTGGAGATATTCTTTCAGATCATTTATTTGTTGTCAACAACAAGTATCAATTTGCAGCAAACTTAAATTATAATGCTCTAAACAATGATTTCGGTTTTTATGGAAGCATGTATGATATCATTGTATCATGTAATATGGTTATTAATAACAATATTGTTGCTGAAAGTTCTAATGTTAAGAGAATTAAAGCAGAAGCTAAAATTCTAAGAGGTCTAGCTTATTTTACATTGGTTAGCTACTACTCTCCTGCTCCAATATCTGGAGTTAATCAAGAATATGGAGTTCCTCTTGTGCTTGGTAACTACGATTCTTCCATAACCCCGGCAAGAGCCACTGTAGCAGAAGTATACAATCAAATCATATCTGATTTACAGGCTGGAATGAATGCTACTGATGAAGTACCATCAAGTAGGGTGCTTCTTAGTAAAACAGCAGCTAAACTTTTGTTATCAAGAGTTTATCTTACCAGGAAAGCTACTGGGGATGCACAATTAGCATTACAATACGCTACAGAAATTGTAAATTTAAAAAACAATCCTAATTCTTCTTTTGCGCCAATATCCAAAGAGAATTATCAAAATTACTTTTCAGGTAATCTTGATGCAGTATCAGAAGGTCAGCCTGAAACTATATGGGAATTAGATATAAATTTTGATACAAATAGATACACTGGAATTGGTTCTAATTTATCATTACCAGGCTTATATTATAGAGCTGATCCAAATAGATCTTTTATGTTTACATTAAATTTTTACAATAGCTTTCCTTCAACAGATGTAAGAAGAGGCACAGGTGCTAATGGTTTATTAACAACAACTGGTGGTGGAAATCCTCTTGTTGGCGTTTGGACAAATAAATATCCGAGATTGACAGAGAGAGGAGTTTTCTTAAGAAATCTTAAGATTTTAAGATTTGCTGAAGCTCAATTGAACCGAATAGAGGCATTATATTTGACTGGGCAAACTTCTTTAGCTTTAACGGAACTTAATAGTTTTGCTATATCTAGAGGGGGTTCTACATATGCAGGAACGAATCTTCTTAATGATATTCTTAAAGAAAGAGAAAAAGAATTTTACGGAGAAGGACAACGATTTTTGGATCTAAAACGTCACAATTTACCACTAATTAAAAACTCTAATTGCACGATGAACTGCAATGTACCAGGAGGAGATAAGTTATTTGTATTGCCAGTAACACAAACAGCATTAAATAGTAACCCTAATTTGAAACAATATCCTGGTTATTAATATTTATAAATAATCAAGACAATAAATTTATTGTCTTGATTATTATTGTTATAAAGATGTTAAAAATAGATACGTGCTTTTTTATTCACATTTTTTTTTCTATTTTAGCATTAAATTATTAATTATTAAAAAAAATTATTATGAAAAAAGTTTTACTTTCTTTAAGTTTACTTTCTCTTTCGTTAGCTTCTGCACAATCTTGGACACCGCAAGGTATCAAGCAGGCTACGAGTTTTGCTCCGAGAGAAATATCTATTGTCAATGCAAATACCGTATGGATAAGTATTTATGATGGTTCTGGAGCTGGAACATATCCAAAAACTTTCTCAAAAACAGTAGATGGTACCAATTGGACTTCAGGCACAGTGACAGGTCCGGTATCAGCAGCATTAGTTGGCGATATATCAGCTATAGATGCAAACACAGCTTGGGTTGTAACTGCGCCATCTACCGGAACTAATGGAAATGGTATCTGGAAAACAACCAATGGTGGTGCTGCATGGACAAGACAGGGAACAACATCTGCGCCTTATTCAACAGCTTCATTTGCTAACGTTATCTATTTTTGGGATGCTAATGAAGGCTTCACCGCTGGGGATCCTGTAGGTTCAACATTCCAAATTTTCAGAACTACCAATGGCGGAACTACATGGACTGCAGTTGCAAATGCTCCTGCTCCTCTTGCTGGCGTTGAATATGGTTTAACAGGTGTAAAAACTGTGACTGGCAATAGTGTTTGGTTGGGAACAACTAAAGGTAGAATCCTTAGATCAAACGACAGAGGTGCAACTTGGACTGCGTTTCAATCACCAGCATTAGACTTTGGTGGTGGTGCTTCCGGTGGTGGTGTTGACGGATCTTCTGCTAAAATGGCTTTCAGGGATGCTAATAACGGATTATTGATTGCTATTGATAATGACGTTGATGCTGTACTCTATTCTACAGATGATGGCGGAGCTACTTGGGATCCGGTTGAAGCTACAGGAACTTGGTTCTTTGGAGATCTGACATATGTTCCGGGAACGGCAAATACTTATGTTACTACAGGTATCGATTCTGATGCAGCACAAGGTACAGGTTCTGCTTACACTCGAGATGGTGGTTTAACTTGGACTATTATTGATAATATTGCCGGTGCAAGTGGTGGGCAAAGAGGTACTGTCAGCTTCTTAAACTCAACTACAGGATGGTGTGGATTCTTTAGTGATGGTCCTACAGGTTCTGCCGGTATTTTTAAATTTGTAGGTGATTTATCATTGGCAGTTAATGAAGCTTCTGCTAAAGCTAACTTACAGGTTTATCCTAATCCGGCTGTGGATGTAGTAAATCTTACTGCTAACAAAGAAATCAAATCTGTTAATATCTATGATTTATCCGGTAAAAAAGTTAAATCCGTTAATGATGCAAAACAAATCAATGTTTCTAATTTAGCAAAAGGAACTTATATCCTGCAAGCTTATTATGGTAATGGTTCTGTTGAGAATACAAAATTCATCAAAAAATAATCTAGATTATT
Source organism: Epilithonimonas pallida (assembly GCF_900182975.1). NCBI lineage: Bacteria > Pseudomonadati > Bacteroidota > Flavobacteriia > Flavobacteriales > Weeksellaceae > Epilithonimonas > Epilithonimonas pallida. The sequence continues at coordinate 545,348 of NZ_FXUO01000002.1, forward strand.
TTATATAAAAAACCCCCGCAATCTGCGGGGGTTTTTATTTGAGGATAATTAGTACTTTTGTACTCAAATTTTCTTGATGAAATATTTATCAATACTGTTCCTTGTTTTTTGTGTTTTGATTAATGCACAACAAGTCAACAAAACCGACTCTAATAAGCTGCCTTCAGATACATTGAAAATAGACTCTGGGGAGAAAGATTCATTAGAGATATACAAGCCGACCATATACGATTATCAGGTCAAGAAAAGATTTTCAGAAAAGAAAATTTTTGACACCACCTTTGCGATTCAGAAATCTTATGTTGTAACCCAATATAACAAAAAGGATAATTTCGGGAAAATTCAGTATGCCAATATCGGTTCGGGATTTCAGAATTTAGTCTATGAAAAGAACTCGGAACAGAATCTGACACTCCTTCCTGAAAACAAATCGTTTTATCTTTTAGGGGAAAATGATATCAACTATTATGACGTAAAAACACCGACAACCACATTTTTCTATAACAACGCAATGAAAAACGGAGGGCAGTTGCATACAACTTATACTCAGAATATAGGAAAGAATTTCAATTTTGCCATAGAGTATATGGGATTAAGGTCTCAGGGACTTTACCGGAATAGTTTGGCTTCGAGTAATAATACCATTTTTAGTGGGCATTATATTTCTAAGAATAACAAATATGAAGCCTATGCTCATTACATTCATCAGAATGTGAACAATCAGGAAAATGGTGGAATTGCAGATTTGAACGTGTTTTTAAGTGGGGATTCCAGATTTAATAACCGTCAGAACCTCGAAACCAATTTATCGGGCGCCGAATCCCGATATTCTTACAGAAGATATTATTTCAGTCAGGAGTTCGCACCTTTTGATCCAACAAAATATCCATTCAAGCTAAGACATACGATTTATCATCAGGGTAATAAATATTATTTCTCAGAAACGGCTTCGGATGTAGATTTTTTTGGTGGAATGGATATTTCAGGATTTCCATTAACTAATAAAAAGTTCTCCAACAATCTTAGCAACACTTTCAGCTTGGTTTGGGATAATGAGAAATTCAAGTTGGATGCAGGATTCCGACATCAATACATCACATTCGGGAACAAAAATGCTTTTCCATTGCTACAAATTCCGGGTTATTTCAAAGAACAGAGATTTGGAGCAGTGGGGAATTTACAAATCAAATTGCTAGATAAGATTCAACTGAAGTCTTTCTTAGAAATTTCCAAAGGTTCAGAGTTCGGAAATTACATCAAAACCACCAACGAACTGGTTTTTGAACCGATTAAGGATTATTTGATAGAAGGCAGAATTAACTTCCAGTCCGCTTATCCGAGTTTTAATTATTTGGTCAATTCTTCACATTATCTCAACTACAACTATTATCTGCAAAACCCCAACAACGAAGCTGTTACTCAAATCGGCGGAACTCTGAGATTAGCAAAATGGTTCAACACGCAGCTTTTTGTAGATTATTACAGAATTGATAATTATACCTATTTTGATAATTCGGCAAAACCACAACAAAGTTCATCTTCACTTAACATTTCTCAGATTGGAGGAGATGCAACATTGAAATATGGCAAATTCAATTTTAACGGAAGAGTACTGTTTCAAAAAGCATTGACCAACACTGATTTGCTACCGATGCCCGATTTTATCGGAAGATTAAATATTTATTATCAGACTCCTGCATTCAAAAAAGCAGCAGAAATCCAGGCTGGAGTGAAATTGTACTACTTTACCAAATTTGCGTCACGGGAATTTTCGCCAATTCTTAACGAGTATATTCTGCCGGGGGCTAATTCTTATTCTATTGGAGGTCAGCCGATTGCTGATGTTTACATTAATATGAAAGTAAAGAGAATGTTTTTCTATGTGGAAGGACAGCACATCAACCAGACCTTTATGCAGAACAAATCTTTCACGGCTCCAGATTACCCGATTTACGATTTTCGTCTTAATTTAGGTGTGGTTTGGTATCTTTTCCATTAATTTTGTTAGAATAATTATGGCAGCTATTTCCGCCTTCCGCTCCCAATCTTTTTACTTTTTAGCAAAAAAGCAAAAAGGATTTCCGCTCAAGTCGGGCTGCGAACCAGCAACGATCAACCAACAACTGACAACCAAATGACCATCGGTTTCGAACATATACACAGTATTCCACAGCTTGTAAAAGATTTCTTAGGAAAAAAACTGGACGGATTTCAGAATAAAACATTCGATTTAGACAACTTCAAAAATCAAATTACGAAGAAACAAAATTCGTATTCTGATGACAAAAGAGAATTGCTTTACAATGCAATCTTTTCTCAGAATCAGGAAGAGCAATTATCACCTAAACAATTGGAACATCTGTTTTCTTTGAAAGATAACAATACGTTCACCATTACAACAGGTCATCAGCTCAATCTGTTTACAGGTCCGGTTTTCTTTGTTTATAAGATTTTGCAGACCATCAAAACTGCAGAATTTCTGAAATCCAATTTTCCGGAGTATGATTTTGTTCCTGTTTTTTGGATGGCGACAGAAGACCACGATTTTGAAGAAATCAACCACTTCAAAACACGTGACCATTACTACGAAATCAAAGGTAATGCTGGTGGCGATGTTGGTAGGATTACAATCGATGAGAACTTTTTTGTTCAGGAATTTGAGAAAGAATTCAAAGATAATGTTTATGGAACCGAATTGATTCTTTGGATTAAAAAAGCCTATCAACAAACGAAAACCCACACGCAAGCCATCAGATATCTGGTCAATCAATTATTTGCAGATTATGGGTTACTGACGATTGACGGAAACGAAAAAGAGCTGAAAAATCAGGTCAAAGATATTTTCCGAAAAGAATTATTATCCAATCAGCTTTTTGAAACAACTAAAAATCAAAGAGAATTCCTCGAGAAAGAATATCACAAAGTTCAGGTCAATCCAAGAGAAATCAATCTCTTTTATTTGACGGAAACCAGAAACCGGATTGAGAAAATCAACGATGATTATTTCATTCTTGATACGGATTTGAAATTTTCAGAAGAAGAGATTCTCAACGAACTGGAAAATCATCCCGAAAAATTCAGTCCCAACGCAGTTCTTCGTCCGGCTTACCAGGAAACGATTATGCCAAATCTGGCTTATGTTGGCGGAAACGCTGAGATTATGTATTGGATAGAGTTGAAAGATTATTTCGAATCCATCAATCTTCCTTTTCCTATTTTGATTCCGAGAAACTCGATGTTGTTTCTGGAAGAAAAAACCTTCAGAAAAATTGAAAATTCAGGATTGAAGATTGAAGATTTCTTCGGGAACTTTGCGGAGGCCATCAACAAAAAAATATTAGACAACAACGAAATCAAGTCACTTCTTGAACAGAAAGAACAGGATTTGATTCATTCGTTTTCGGAAATAAAAACAAAAGCGGAACAGACAGATAAAACCTTTGCTAATCTTGTGAATGCAGAAGAAACCAGACAATTAAAATCATTCAAAAGAATGCAAAAACGTCTTCTGAAAGCCGAAAAGATAAAACAATCGGAGAAATTGGACCAGATGCAAAATTTGTTTCTGAAAGTTCATCCGGGTGGAACCTGGCAGGAAAGAGTGCTCAATTTCAGCGTGTTCTACGCAGATTTAGGAAAAGAATGGATTGCCGAAACTTATCAACAAATGGATGTTCAAAAATCGGAATTGATTATTTCGCCCATTTAAATTGAAAGCATTATTTTTGTAACAATATAAAAAAAAGGATGATTAAAAAGATTTTCATTTTATCGGGACTTATCAGCTTTTTGGGGCTTTCTGCGCAGAAAACCCACACCGTTCTAGCTAAGGAAACACCTTACGGGATTTCCAAACAGTATGGTTTGACGGTAGATGAATTGTATCGGATGAATCCTTCCGCAAAAGATAATGGGCTGAAAATCGGCGATGTTATTGTCGTTTCAAAAGGTGGTAGCGGTACAAAAAATGTAGCATCCACGCCTGCTTCTACAAATTCTGTAGCTAAAACAGGAAAAACAGGAACCATTACGTTGCAGCCAAAGCAAACCATTTACGGCATTACAAAACAATATCAAATTTCTGAGGCTGACCTTAGAAAACTGAATCCTGAACTGGATTCTCATATGAAAATAGGGGATAAGATTACTTTGCCTTTAGATAACATTCAGAAATTTGGTGGTTCTGCGCCTGCAGCAACAGCAGTTGTTCAGACAAATACAGAAAAACCTACGGAAGTAAAAACGGTAACGAAAACTGAAACGACTTCTTCTGACAAAGGTTTATATGTTGTTCAGGCAAAAGACAATTATTATAAAATATCAAGACAGTTCAACCTGACTCAGAAGCAGTTATTCGCATTGAATCCGGGATTGGAATCTTCTGGTTTGAAGCCAGGTGAAGCAATCAGAGTTTCGGGTTCTGATTCTATTGCAACTTCTTCTAATAATTCTATCAAGGTTGAAGATAATTCTCAAAGCAATACAACTTCGGCTCCGGTGACGGAAACGACAAGACAGACTACGGTTTCCGAATCTGTGAAAAACTCGTCAAACATAGCTTCTTCAGAAGATGATTATGTAACTTACACAGTTCAAAGTGGCGATACAATGTTCAGTATTATGAACAGATTCAATGTGACGCTGGACCAGTTGATTAGCCTTAATCCAAATCTTGCTGACGGACTGAAAGCCGGAATGACTTTGAAAATCAAAAAACAAGACCCGATGTATTCCAAGAAAAGCGGAGATGTTTTGAGTGTTGTGTTGATGTTGCCTTTTGGGTTTGATGCCAACGATGCGAAGTACAGAACAATGTCTATGGATTTCCTGACGGGTGCGAAATTAGCTGCGGAAAGAAACGCAACCAACGGACAAAAACTGGACATCAAAGTGGTAGATGCCGGAAACGAAACAACTTTCAAAAATAGCCTTTCCCAAATCAATCCGGATAATACAGATTTGATTGTCGGACCTTTTTTCAAATCCAGTGTTCTTGAAGTTTTAAGGTTCGTGAATGATAAAAAAATTCCTGTCGTTGCGCCATTCGCAAATTCAGAAGACCTTTTTGATTACAGCAATTTGATTATCATCGAAACTGAAAATTCAGTTTATTCTGACAGAATCGTAAAAGAAGTTGGTCAGGTTTATCAGGACCAGAAAATCTATATCGTTGCAGACAATTCCAAAGCGAATGCTAATGCAATTAAAGCCGGGTTGGAAAAATCATTGTCAAAACCGAATGTAGTTATTGTTAATTCCTCATCAGAAATTCAGCTGGAAAATAATATGATGACTGGACAATCGGTTCCTGTGATTGCCATTCTGGCGGACGATGACGAGTCTGCAGGTGCGGCTTTTGCTTCCAAAATCATTAATCTTGGAAAACAAACAGAAGGTGTAAAAGCATTCAGTATGTTCTACAGTCCAAGTTTTGAGAAAAATGTGGATGACCTTTCCAGAGCAAGTCTGGTTTATCTGATGGACAGAAAAATTAATTATGACGGAGATTTTGAAAAAGAAATTCTTGCTGCTTACAAAGCAAAATACTGCAAAACACCTTCAAAATATGCGGTAATCGGTTTCGACGTGATGAATGATATGCTAACGAGAGAAAATAAAAAAGGAGAAATCTTCAAACAAATCGGAAAATCACAAACACAACTGGCTACCAAATTCGAGTTTGTAAAAGCAAAACCAAACGGCGCTTACATCAACAACGGTTACAGAGTGGTGAGATTGATGCAATAATTATAGTTGATATGTGATGAATGATAATTGATTCAGGATTCGCACTTTCACCCGTAGAAATAAAATAAAATTTAAAACATTGATGAATCAATCATTTATAATTCATCAATTATCATTTATAAATATATGAAAGCACTTGTATTTCCTGGGCAGGGTTCACAGTTTGTCGGGATGGGAAAAGAACTTTACGATTCCCGAAAGGATGTGAAAGACCTGATGGATTCTGCCAATGATATTCTTGGTTTTGATATTGTCTCAGTAATGTTCAATGGGACAGACGATGACCTTAAAAAAACCAGCGTAACTCAACCAGCTATTTTCCTGCACTCGGTTGCTGCTGTAAAAGTAGCGAACGGTTTAGGCGCTCAGATGGTTGCCGGACATTCTTTAGGCGAGTTTTCTGCTTTGGTTGCTAACGGTGTTTTGTCTTTCGAAGACGGACTGAAATTAGTTTCCGAAAGAGCACAGGCAATGCAAATGGCTTGTGATATTAATCCTAGTTCTATGGCTGCAATTCTTGGTCTGGAAGATGCGAAAGTTGAAGAAATCTGTACAGAAATCGAAGGTATTGTAGTTCCTGCCAATTACAACTGTCCCGGACAATTGGTAATTTCCGGTGAAACTGCATCTGTGGAAAAAGCCTGCGAAGCTTTGAAAGCGGCTGGTGCAAAAAGAGCTTTACTGTTGCCTGTAAATGGTGCTTTCCATTCACCTTTGATGATGCCTGCTCAGGAGAGATTGGCTGCGGCGATTGAAAATACAAAGTTCAGAAAAGCAACGATTCCGGTTTATCAGAACATCACAACAACTGCAGTTTCTGATCCGGAAGAAATCAAGAAAAATCTGATTGCACAATTGACAGGTCCGGTAAAATGGACTCAGAGTGTTCAGAATATGATAAAAGACGGAGCAAGTAACTTCGTAGAAGTTGGTCCGGGGAAAACGCTTCAAGGTTTGATTAAGAAAATCAATCCGGAAGTAACGGTTGCTTCTGCAATCTAAGAATAGAATTTTTAGAGCAGCTTAATCCGCCTGTAGTTTATCCTGAGCGAAGTCGAAGGGCTCCCAATCTTTTTAATTTTTAGCAAAAAAGCAAAAAGGATTTCCGCTCAAGTCGGGCTGCATAAGATTCTACGTTTAAAATAAATTAAAATAATCAACAAATGAACAGGATATTTTCACCAGGCAAGTTAATGCTTACCTCAGAATATGTTGCTGTTGATGGCGCTCTTGTCCTGGCTGTTCCAACAAAGCTGGGACAAGAGCTTTTTTATACAGAGAATGAAGACCAGAAGTCATTGATTGTTTGGGAAGCTTATCATCAGAATCAATTATGGCTCAAAGCTGTTATCAATTATAAAAATTGGGAAATCCTTGAAACTAATGATTTCAAAGCAGCTGAATTCATTCTTAAAACACTCAAAAATGTTCAGAATCTTTCTGATACCAAACTAAAAAGCGACATTTCGTATCACATCAAAACCAATCTTCAGTTTCCTTCAGACTTCGGATTAGGAAGTAGTTCTACATTGATGGCCAATCTTGCAGAATGGGCGGATGTTGACGCTTTTATTCTTAATGAAATAAGTCTTGGTGGAAGTGGTTACGATGTTGCTGTTGCCAAAGAAAAATCTGCCGTTCTATACAGTCGTTTTCCTGAAAGAGTTTATCATAAAATAAATTTCAACCCAAATTTCAAAGATGAGTTGATTTTCATTCATCTCAATCAAAAGCAAGATACAAGAGAGGGAATTTCTCTTTACAAGTCTAAGCCAACTTCAACGGAATTAATCAATCAATATTCTGAATTAACCAAATTGATTGTGAATAGTCAGAATTTGGAAGAATTTTCAGAATTAATGACCATTCACGAGCAAAAACTGTCCGATTTTCTCGAAACTCCAACTGTGAAAGAAAAATATTTTCAAAATTGTCCAAGCTTTGTCAAAAGTTTAGGAGCTTGGGGTGGAGATTTCGTTCTGACGTCCAAATTTGGAGATTATGTTAACTATTTCAAAAACCAAGGTTTCTCTAAAATTTTTTCCTGGTCAGATTTAATTAATTGATTATTAATTAATTATCAATTTTATTTGAACTGATGAAAGTCATTTAATTAAAACTTTGATAATTCGCTGATATTTTTACATTTGTCCCAACACCCTTAATCTTCAAAAAAAATTAAAAATGGACAAGTTAAAGTCTTATCTTGAACGTCAAGGTATTTTCAATCCGAAAGAGATTATCCACAATCCAACTTACGAAGAAATTTTTCAGGCAGAAATGGACCCAAGCAATTCCGGATTTGCTAAAGGCGTTTTGACAAAGTCGGGAGCTGTGGCTGTAAAAACGGGAATTTTTACCGGGAGGTCTCCAAAAGACAGATATATTGTAAAAGACAATATTACTCAGGATACGATTTGGTGGGACGGAAACATCAATCGCCCAACTACAGTCGAAGTTTTTGATGAGTTAAAAGATATCGTAACCAAAGACCTTTCTGGCGACAGAATCTACGTTATCGATACATTTTGTGGTTCTAATGAGGATACAAGATTGAAAGTGAGATTTGTCACAAAAGTGGCTTGGCAGGCTCATTTTGTGATGAATATGTTCATTCGTCCTTCTCATTATGACCTTCAGAATTATGGAGAACCGGATTTTGTAGTGATTAATTCTTCCGAATCTGTCAATCCGAACTGGGAACAACACGGACTTAATTCTGAAGTGTTTGTAATGTTCGATTTGACCAAGAAAATGCAGATTATCGGTGGAACTTGGTACGGCGGAGAAATGAAGAAAGGAATGTTCGCGATAATGAATTATTACCTTCCTCTGAAAGGAATGGCTTCTATGCATTGTTCTGCCAATGTAGGCGAGGACGGCGATGTTGCTGTTTTCTTCGGACTTTCCGGGACGGGGAAAACTACACTTTCTGCTGACCCGAAACGTTATCTGATTGGTGATGATGAGCACGGTTGGGATAATAATGGTGTTTTCAATTATGAAGGAGGTTGCTACGCCAAAGTGATTGACCTTAGTAAAGAAAAAGAACCAGATATCTATGGTGCAATCAGAAGAGATGCATTATTGGAAAATGTGGTTACGGATGACGAAGGGAATGTAGATTATGCTGATGGTTCGATTACGGAAAATACAAGGGTTTCCTATCCAATTTATCATATCAGCAAAATTGTTCTGCCTTCCAAAGCTGGTCACGCGAGTAAAATCATTTATTTGTCGGCTGACGCATTCGGGGTTTTACCCCCGGTTTCTATCCTGACAGACCAACAGGCGCAATATCATTTCCTTTGCGGCTATACATCAAAATTAGCAGGAACAGAACGCGGAATTACAGAGCCGACACCTTCTTTTTCTCCCGCATTTGGAGAAGCATTTTTGACACTTCATCCAACAATGTATTCCAAAACGTTGATTGGAAAAATGAAAGAACACGGTGCAAAAGCTTATTTGGTAAATACAGGCTGGAACGGAACCGGAAAGAGAATTTCTCTAAAAGACACAAGAGCAATTATCGATGCGATCATTGACGGAAGTATTGATAAAGCCAAAACCAACAAAGTTCCTGTAATGAATCTGGAATTCCCTGTTGCATTGCCGAATGTTTCCGAAAATATCCTGGATCCGAGAGATACTTATGAGAATAGCTCTGATTGGGAAGCTAAAGCTAAAGATTTGGCTGCGAGATATATCAAATATTTTGAGCAGTTTACAGATAATGAAGAAGCTCTGGAATTGGTTTCTTCGGGACCGATATTGTCAGAAGTTCATCAGGACTAAAAATAGAAACGCTTCCAATTTTGGAAGCGTTTTTTTATTGTATTAATTTTCCGTCTTGTTGTAGGATAACTTTATTGTTTTGTTCAACGGTCAAATCGATTTCCGGTGCATCTTTTTCGCCAATAATTCCTCTGTAAATAATGTAACTGAACTCGCCTTTTTTGAAAGTGATGGTATGATTACCGCCGCTTCCTTCCATTCTGATTTCGCCATTAGTCAAAATCAAATCGGGTTTTGTAGATTCTTTTTTGCCTGATTTCCAAGAAGCATAACGGTATTTTCCATTGCTCAGTTCATCAATTCTAATCAAATAACTTTTAGTTGTCAATTTATAAACTGGCGATTTATATTGTCTCAAAGTGGAAAATAGATTTTTCTTTTCGTTAACGATAATGATGTTTTTTTGATTTGTTTCAAATGGACTTTGATAATTCAGTGCTATAATTCTTCCATCTGTATCAATCCACAAATCTCCATTATCAAGCATTATTCCTCGCCAGCCGACTTCTGACCATTGCTCAATTTTGGAATTTGAAATTTCATTAATGATTTTCGCATCAAAAATCTGATTAAATCTCTTCTTGAATTCAGCCTCGTTTTTGACATCAGGAATTGGATATTCTCTTCTTAGAGGATAATTAACGATATTAGTAATTCCGTCAATATTTTTAGTCTGAAATAACTTAATTACTTTTTGAATATTTTCAGTCTTAGTTTTATCCAGCTTTTCGTTTTGAGAAAATATACTGTTAGAAATCAGTAAAAAGAAAAATAAAATCTTGTATTTCATTACGAATCAATTTTATTTAAGAAAAGGATTATACTCTTTTTCAAAACCAATCGATGTTGGTTCTCCGTGTCCGCTGTAGACTTTTGTATTTTCTGGCAAAGTCAATAATTTATTTTTAATGCTTGAAATCAATTGTTCGTAATCACCTTTGTAAAGGTCGGTTCTTCCAATACTCATCATAAACAATGCATCGCCGGAAATCACAAATCCGTTATTTTCATTATAAAAAGCTACGCTTCCCGGCGAATGTCCCGGAACATCATAAATTTTAAAGATTTCAGTGCCTAAATTTAATTTATCGCCTTCTTTGATATATTGGATTTCTCCTTTGAATGCAGGAAAGAAAAAGCCGTAATTCTTCGCTGTGAAAGAAGCGCTGTCAAGGATTTCCTTTTCATCAGAATGCATCAGAACCGGAATGGCAAACGTGTCAAAAGCCCATTGCAAACCAAGAATATGGTCGATGTGTGCGTGCGTCAGCAGAATATTTTTGATACTAAGCTCATTGGTTTTGATGAAATTATGCAAAGTTTCGGTCTCGGCTTCGGGCATATTTCCGGGGTCTATAAGAAAAGCCTCCTTTTCATCGTTATAAATGATGTATGTATTCTCAGAAAATGGATTAAATGCAAAGGATTTTACGTGCAACATTCTTTTTAATTTAGATGTAAAAATATAAAACATTAACTTAGCATTATAAAACGTTTTTGACAAATTTTCGGTAAAACTAGAAATGTTCTGAACGTTCCGTCTCACCAATATAAAAATCAACATCAGCAGATGAAGCTAACTAGACTACTTTTCGTTTTTTTAAGTATTATTTCTTTTGCTCAGGAGATCAGAAGTATTCAGGTTTTCAATCCTAAGACCAATGACGAAACGCCTGTGATTGGGAAGGATGAGCAGTTGATTTTGAGGTTCGATGACCTTTCCAATAGTAGTCAATTATATCGTTACACATATAAACATTATAATAGAAACTGGGAAGAAGACGGTTTGTTTTTCACCGAATATGCCAATGGAAGCATGAACGCTTTGATTGAGAATTTTCAATATTCATTCAACACGTATCAAAAATACACACATTACGAATTGGTGTTTCCTAATGAGAAAATTCAGCCAAAGATTTCCGGGAATTATGAAATCATTGTTTATAAAGATTCTCAGGAAAAACCTCTCTTTACTAAAAGATTTTCAATCTATGAGGACGGCGCTAATCTTGGGATTAATGTAACAAGATTTATTGATGCTAAAAATCCCGCTGCAAAACAAAGGATTGAAATTCAAGGCACCGGAAATGGCGCAGGTATTACCAATAATCTTTCTTCTTTGACTTTGAGTGTGATTCAGAATAATAACTGGGGAATTTCGCTCAATAATATCCGCCCAAGTACAACGATCGGCAATCAGATTTTATTTCAGCAGTTAAGTTTAGCTTTTCCCGGAAATAATGAGTTCTATTATTTTGACAACAAAATTATGAATCAGCCGATGGACATGGTCGCCAATACAGAAAACATTGATGGGAGAAACTATACTTACCTCTATCCGGTGTGGGCTTATCCTGGTGATTACCAATATCAGCCGGACGTGAATGGAGCCTTCTATTTCCGAAGGAATGATCTTGGAATCGAAAGAAACGCAGACAGAGAGGGCGATTATTCCTGGGTTTATTTTGCACTAGACAGTCAAAAATCAGATAAAGAATTCTATGTTCTTGGGATGTTCAATGATTATAAAGCCGATAAAATTAGCCAAATGCAATATGATGAGAAAGCCCAGAAGTATATCGCTAAAATCTACCTGAAACAAGGATTTTATAATTATATCATTGCTACAAAAGATTCTGATGGCAAACTAAATTATGGTGAAGTGAATGGAAACTTTTGGCAGACAGAGAATCTTTATCAGGCATTTTTATACTACACACCTTTTGGAAGAAATTTCGATGGATTGATTGGCTATGGAGAGTTTAGGACACCGGTGAGATGATTATTTGATAGAATTATAATTTAATTTGTAATTCATTGCTAATAATCTGGTTTTTTGGAATAATTTTAGCTAATAATTTTGAAAATAAATTTTATGGAGCTTCTCTTCGAAAATAAAAAGTCTGGAAATGGCGGTTTTATCTCAATGAAGAATCAACAGGAAGAAATTGGCAGGCTGACTTACACGATCGTTCCTGAACTCAAGAAACTGATTGTAAGCTATGTGATGGTTTTTCCAAAATTCGAAGGGAAAGGTCTTGGTAAAATGCTTGTTGAGAAATCTGTAGATTTTGCAAGAAAAAATGGATGGTCTATCAAAGCGCACTGTTCTTATGCTCATGCAGTTCTTAGCAGGAAAACAGATGTAGAAGATGTTTTCGTTGCTTAAAAAATAAATTTTATTACCTTGGTAGTAAAAAAGTTACGGCTCGCATATGCGAGCCGAGCTTTTTTGTAAATATTGTGATTATTTGTTCATAGACATCAGAAACTCTTCATTGTTTCTGGTCACTTTCATTTGTTTCTGAACAAATTCCATAGCTTCCAGAGGATTCATATCAGCCAGATATTTTCTCATAATCCACATACGCTGCTGAGTTGCCTCATCCTGTAAAAGATCATCTCGTCTTGTACTGGATGCAACCAGATCTACAGCCGGATAAATTCTCTTGTTAGCGATTTTTCTATCCAATTGCAATTCCATATTTCCGGTTCCTTTGAATTCTTCAAAGATCACTTCATCCATTTTAGAACCTGTATCAATCAAAGCTGTTGCGATAATGGTTAAAGAACCGCCATTTTCAATTTTTCTCGCTGCACCAAAGAAACGTTTCGGTCTGTGAAGCGCATTTGCATCCACACCGCCAGAAAGTATTTTCCCGGAAGCAGGCGTTACCGTGTTATAAGCTCTTGCCAGACGTGTAATGGAATCCAAAAGAATCACAACATCGTGACCACATTCTACCATTCTTTGTGCTTTTGATAAAACCAGATTCGCTACTTTTACATGTTTGTCAGCTGCTTCATCAAAAGTTGAAGCAATCACTTCCGCATTCACGCTTCTTTGCATATCCGTCACCTCTTCCGGTCTTTCATCAATGAGAAGAACCATCATATAAGCTTCCGGATGATTAGCAGAAATAGCATTAGCAATATCTTTTAGTAAAATAGTTTTACCGGTTTTAGGTTGTGCAACAATCATTGCTCTTTGCCCTTTTCCGATTGGCGCAAACAGGTCAACGATTCTTGTAGAAAGTGTTGAGTTTTTACCAGCCAAATTGAATTTTTCCTGAGGGAAAAGTGGTGTCAGATATTCAAAAGCAACTCTGTCCTTGATAAAAGCCAAATCTCTTCCGTTAACTTCTGTGGGTTTCTGAAGAGAGAAATATTTTTCACCTTCTTTCGGCAATCTTACGATCCCTTTTACAGTGTCTCCCGTTTTCAAACCATAATTTCTGATTTGATTGGTAGAAACATAAACGTCGTCCGGAGAAGAGATATAACTAAAATCTGAAGAACGAAGGAATCCGTAATTATCAGGAAGAATTTCCAAAACACCTTCAATGGTTACAATTCCGTCAAAGTTGAATTCTTTTTTCGGTGCTTCCTGTGGTTGTTGCGTTTCTGTAGGTTGATTATTTTGCTGCGAATTATTTTGTTGAGGATGATTCGCCTGCTGTTGCTGAGGTCTTTGTGTTTTTTGCTGGCCTTTGTTGTGATTTGCCTTTTGCTGCTGATTGTTTTGTTGTTGAGGTTGCTGCTGTTGTGCTTTGACTTCCTCTGTTACTTCTTCAGCTTTAGGAGCGGTTTCAGAAGCTGTTGTTTCCTCTGACTGGTTTTGATTGATTCTTGCTCTTGGCTTTTTCTTGGGAGGACTTTGTGTCTTTTTTTCTTCAGCTGGTGTTTCTTCTTTTACAGGTGCTTCTGCAACTGGAGACACTTCAATCTGTTCCTGCGGTTTTTCTGCAGGTTTTCTGCCTCTTTTTTTGGCAGGAGAAGCTTTTTCAGTAGAATTCTCTTCTGTTTTTTTCGTCATATTCTTTTGAGTGGCGTTTAAATAATCTTTAATGATTTTTGGATTAGAAGCCTGATAATCCAGAATTGCAAAAACTGTATCTTCCGGAGAGCTTTTCTTTGCCAATTTAACGCCTAAATCTTTAGAAAGTTGAGCCAATTCCTCATCGGATTTTGACCGTAGCGTTTCAATGTTAAACATATAAATACGTAAAGGGTAATTTTTTTATTTGTGTATGTAAGAATGAAAACCAGGAGGTTACCATTTCTAAATAGGTGATTATAGTGCAAATCTACATTAATTTTTGAATTACGCAAAAATTATTTTATTTTTGCAGACGATTTTAAGCTTTTTTATAAAGAATTTATAACAAAGATGTTACAAAGAATACAGACAGTCTGGATATTTTTAGCCGTTTTAGGAAGTGTTTTCCTGAACATCACCGCGCAGGATTTTGATATCCTTGGCAAATATCTGACAATTAATGCTTCCACAGTGATTTTAATATTATTCGGAGTGCTGAGTATTTTTAGTTTCAAAAACCGTAAAAGACAAATCTTGCTGAACAGTATCAGCATTTTTATAAACGCTTTGTTGATTGGTCTTTTGGCTTACTGGCTATTAAACTTATCCGGAGGAATGCAAATTCCTGAGAAGGGTATTGAGCCGATTTTCCCGTTAATCTCGGTAGTATGTTTGCTTTTGGCAAATGTTTACATCAAGAAAGATGAGAGGCTCGTAAAATCTGTAGACAGACTTCGTTAGACTTACGACGATTTTTTTGAGTGAGAACAGCTTCCTTTTTGGAGGCTGTTTTTTATTTTAATAGATTTGTTAAAAGCTTATAACGTGGACACATTCAATCACTTAAAAACAATCATCAGTATTATCCTAAGTTTAGGAATTGGAACTTTGCTGAATGGCAGTGTCAAATTTATACAACATCCGGGCAGGAACAAGCCATTCTGGATCCACCTGCTATTTGTACTTTATATTTTTATTTTGATGATTCATTTTTGGTGGTGGGAATACCGATTGCGTGCTATTACATCATGGACTTTTACTCAGTACATTTTCATTATTGGTTATATTATTTTATTTTTTGTATTGTGTACACTGCTCTATCCTGCCGATTTGAAAGACCATAACAACGATTACAAAACTTACTTTTTCTCTCGCAGAAAGTGGCTTTTCGGATTTCTCGCCGTGATGTTTTGCCTGGATCTGGTCGATACGCTTTACAAAGGCAAAGATTATCTGGAATCATTGATGCCGCTGTATGGTATTCGGGTAATAACACATATTCCGTTGAGCTTGGCTTTGGTTTTTATTAAATCTAAAAAGAATATCTATTATGCAGGTGTTTTGATCTTTTTTATTTTATTTGAGATTTTCTTTATTTATAAGCGATATTACCTTTATGCTTGATTATCGTAACAAATAGAATAAAAAATCTACTTATAATTCTTTAATCAACAAAATCTACATATGAAAAAAGTAATCTTTTTTGTTTTAGCGGCAAATTCTTTATTTTCTTTTGCTCAGGATATTTCCAAAGAAAAAGTTGTGGCTGTCGTTTCAACTTTAGCTTCCGATGAGATGAAAGGCAGAAAGTTCGGAACGCCTGAAAATGATAAAGCGGCGGAGTATATTGCTAAAGAATTTAAACAAAATAACCTGGATTACTGCTTCGGAGATTCTTACTTAATTCCTTTCGAATACAAAGGACAAAAAGGTTATAATGTTTGTGGCATCAAGAAAGGAAAATCAGAACAGAGTTTAGCTTTTTCTGCACATTTTGACCATATCGGAACTAATAATAAAGAAGGTGATAACATCTATAACGGTGCAGATGACGATGCAAGCGGCGTTTCTACGGTAATTGGTCTTGCGGATTATTTTAAAGATAAAAAAACTGATTTCTCGATGGTTTTTATGGCATTCAATGCGGAAGAAATCGGATTGGTGGGTTCAAAAGCTTTGTCCGAAAATCAAAATCTTAATCCTGTTTTCAATAATATCAAAGCACTTTTCAATTTCGAAATGCTGGCGACCGAATCTCAATTTGGGAAAAATGCTGTATTTATGACAGGCGATGAGTTTTCTGACTTCGATGAATTGATTAATGCTAATGCAGTTAATGGATTGAAAGTTTATCCCGATCCATATCAAGGGCAGCAATTATTCTATAGATCTGATAATGTCAATTTTGTGAAAAAGAAAATCATTGCGCATTCTATTTCAACAGTTGATATGAATAAAGCGTTTCATTATCACGCTGTGAATGATGATATTAATATTGTTGATGCCGATAATTTGACAAATATTATCAACAACTTTGCAAAGACCATTGAGAAATTCAATACCAAAAATTTCCAGCCAAAGTATAACAATAAGGTAAAATACGATTTCTAACGTCCTGATAAAGTAAGCTATTTATTTTACGTATTTTTGCATTTCAATTTTTTTCAATGAATTTATATCGACGAATTCTAAAATTTGCCAGACCGCATCAAAAATATATCTACGCCAGTTTATTTTTTAATATTCTGTATTCAATATTCCAAATAGCATCATTAGGAACTATTTTGCCGGTTTTGGGAATGTTGTTCGGAAGTGTAAAAATGGATGCCAACCTGGTGAAACCTGTTTATGACGGCGATATCACTAATTTTTTCGGGTATATTAAAGAATATTCTTATTATTTTATCCAGTCAGAGGTTAATCAAAAAGGAGCATTAACAGTTTTGGCCTGGCTTTGTGTCATTACGGCATTTACATTTTTCTTGAGGAATGTCTTCCGGTATTTTGGCGCTTATCTTTTGATTTTTTACAGAGTTGGTGTTACCAAAGATTTGAGAAGCGCAATGTATAATAAGGTTTTGGCTTTGCCTGTTTCGTTTTTCACAGAACAGAGAAAAGGTGATATGATGTCGAGAATGTCGAATGATGTTGGAGAAGTTGAAGGTAATATCCTGGGAAGTTTGGTAGATCTTATCAATTCTCCGTTTATGCTGATCAGTACATTGGTCACATTATTTTATCTCAGTCCTCAATTGACTTTATTCAGTTTAATTGTTTTGCCGGTGATGGGAACAATGATTTCATTAATTGGAAAAAGCCTTAAGAAAGATTCTCACGAAGCTCAGCACGAGTTGGGAAATATTTTTTCTATTGTTGATGAAACTTTGAAGTCTTCTAAAATTATCAAGATATTCAATGCAGAGAAATTACTGAGTAATAGGTTTTCCAATTCTATGTCAAAATGGATTAGTAACTCAGTAAGTCTTGGTCGTAAAAAGGAATTGGCTTCGCCGATGAGCGAGTTTCTTGGAGCTGTTACTTTCCTGATAATCACTTGGTATGGAGGGAAAGAGATTATTGTGAATCAAAGTATCAGACCGGAAGATTTCTTGGTTTTCTTAGGGGTATTTTTCCAGATTCTTCCTCCAATTAAGAGTTTGTCTTCTTCCATTTCAAATGTTCAGAAAGCCGAAGCTTCTTTGGTAAGAGTTATGGAGATTCTGGATGCAGATGTTCGTGTGGATGAAATCGCAAATCCAGTTCCGATCCACGATCTGAAGTCTGATATTCATTTCAAAGATGTTGGATTCTATTATAATCAGGATAGAACGATCATTAAAAATTTTGAGTTAAAAATTGAAAAAGGAAAAACTGTAGCACTGGTTGGGCAAAGCGGAAGTGGAAAAACAACCATTGCCAATCTTCTGACACGTTTCTATGACGTAACCGAAGGAAGTATTGAGATTGACGGAGAAAATGTTAAGAACTTAAACCTGAAGGACTATCGTTCTCTTTTGGGAATGGTAACACAAGAATCCGTTCTTTTCAATGATACCGTTTACAACAACATTGCAATGGGTAAAGAGAATGCAACGAGAGAAGAAATCATCGAAGCTGCTAAAATAGCCAATGCCCATCAATTCATAGAAAGCCTTCCTGAAGGGTATGATACCAATATTGGAGACGATGGAAACAAGCTTTCGGGAGGACAGAAACAACGTGTTTCTATTGCGAGAGCGGTTCTCAAAAATCCACCAATTATGATTCTGGACGAAGCAACTTCTGCATTGGATACAGAATCTGAAAGATATGTTCAGGATGCATTGGAAAAAATGATGGAGAACAGAACATCTTTGGTAATTGCGCACAGATTATCAACAATTCAGAAAGCGGATCATATTGTTGTGATGGAAAAAGGCGATATCATAGAGCAAGGTTCTCACCAAGAATTGATGGAAAAAGACGGCACTTATAGAAAGCTCGTTGAGCTTCAGAATTTTGATTAAATGAATCCAATTCAGGAATATTTTTACCGGATTGATGAACCTGCGAGAAGTACGCTTTTGTTTATCCGGGAAAAAATTCTCAATTCAGATGAACTGATTACCGAGACTTTCAGTTTTGGACTTCCTTTTTTGAAATATAAAAAGAAAATGCTCTGCTATTTCTATTACAGCAAACAGCATCAGAAATATTACTTAAGTTTTTATCACGGTGATAGATTAGATTATCCCGAGCTTTTATCCGAAGGCAGAAAAAAGTTTAAAATCTTGCTTGTTAATATGGATGATGATTTACCAATGGAATTGATTTTCAGTATTCTTGATGAGGTAAAAACTTATATCAAATAAATTTTATCCAACTTCCAGTCCATTTTTCACGGGTAAACTTGGACTCAACAAAGTCACTTCACTTTTATTGTCGCCATAAACTCCCAGAACAAGACATTCGCTAAAAAAGTTGGCGATTTGTTTCTTTGGGAAATTAACCACAGCGAGAATTTGTTTTCCAATCAGATCATCTTTTTGATTTAAAGCGGTGATTTGTGCAGAAGATTTTTTGATTCCCAAATCTCCAAAATCGATTTCCAATTGATAGGAAGGATTTCTGGCTTTTTCAAAATCATTCACAGAAATAATGGTTCCGACTCTGATGTCAATTTTCTCAAAATCACTCCAGGATATTTCAGGTTTTGTCATCGTTGATTGGTTTTATTTTTAATGTCTTGCAAAAGCTTTTCAACTTCAAGTTTTTGCTCCAAATATTTTGATTGAAGTTCACTTCCTTCGCCCATTCTTCCATAATAGATCAAAGCTTTTTCACCAAAGAAGTTTTTGTAATAATCGGAAAGCTCCGGAATCTGCGGAAAATTGATGTGAAATAACATTTCGTAGTAAGCCTGCCATTCGCGTTCGTTTTTGTCCATGATCATCATTTTCGGTGATTTTTGACGAACGTGCAGCATCTCGTGAGCCAATAGATTAAGAACCAAAGTCAAATCAAAATCGAATAAGTTTTTTGGAATCATCACTTCCTGCATATCCCCGATTTCCCCATTAGCAGTCAACAATATCGAATGCTTTTCTAATTCTTCCCTAAAACCAAATCCTAAAAAATTATCATCATGCAATTCGAATTCGTGGATTAGGAATCTTGCAGCATCTAGTATTTCGCCGGTTTCTTTGTAAGCGTTGAGGTTGAATTGTAATTGTTCGTAGTTCATTTGTGCTAAATAAGTTTTTATAAGAGTTCAAATTTACAATTTAGTGATAAATATTTCAAAAGAAGTTGAATCTGCGGCCGCGATAGTAACGGTTACCCCGCAGCGAGGCGGCGGAACGCAGTGGAGCCGCCGAGTGAGGAGTAGGAGTGGATAGCGCGAAATGTCCGCCCATAAAAAATCGCACCTGAGAGATGCGATTTAATATATTTAAAATTCCATTTGAACTTCCAGTTTTTCTGCCAGAAGTTTGGAGACTTTGACTTTGAGTGGCTCAATGTCAATATTCTGCATCGCATCGTTGGCAAATGCATAAAGCAGCAATGCTCTCGCTTCTTTCTTGGAAATTCCGCGCGCTCTGAGATAGAACATCGCATCTTCGTTCAACTGTCCAACGGTACAGCCGTGCGAACATTTGACATCGTCTGCGAAGATCTCCAGCTGAGGTTTTGTATCAATCGTTGCGCCTTCATCCAGCAAAATGTTGTTGTTCTGCTGATAAGCGTTGGTTTTCTGAGCAATCTTGTTCACAAACACTTTTCCGTTGAAAACACCGTGCGATTTGTCCTTGAAAATTCCTTTATAATTTTGGTAAGATTCACAATTTGGTGTGTTATGATGAACGGCAGTGTGGTGGTCTACCAATTGGTCTTTCCCGATAATTGTGATGCCGTTCATAAACGAATTGATATTTTCTCCATTGTGGATGAAATCCAGATTGTTACGAACCAATTTTCCTCCGAAAGAGAAGGTGTTCACGGTCGTTAAGCTGTCTCTTTCCTGCTTCGCAAATGTGTGGTCTACAAGGTAAGAAGTATCGCTGTCGTTCTGTAATTTGTGCCAATCTGCTTTTGCATTTTGGTAAGTGAAAATCTCCGTCACAGAGTTTGTGAAAACAAAAGATTCATCAAAATTATGATGGCTTTCAATCACTTCTACTTTTGCGCCGGCTTCTACAATCAGAAGATTTCTTGTGTTGTAGAATGTATTTTCTTCCTGACTGTCAGAGATATAAAAAACGTGAATCGGTTTTTCGATTACGATGTTCTTCGGAACTTTCAGGAAAAATCCTTCATTGAAATAAGCCAGATTCAAGTTTGTAAATGCTAATTCTTTGCTCGCAATCGTATTGAAATATTGATTGAACGTTTCTCTTTTTGCTGAGTCATTAAGAGCTTCATTCAGCGTCAGGAATTCTGCATTTTCAATAGAGATATTAGAATATTCTTTGTGAAGTTTTCCGTTGATGAAGACAATCCAGTCAAAATGTTCTTCTCCCAAATGCAATTCGTCCAATTGATCTTTGGTAATGTGATGCGCTTCTGAAGGGAAAAAATTGTAATCTTTCTCCGTGATTTCCTTCAGATTCGTGTATTTGTATTCTTCATCTTTTTTGGTCGGAAAACCTTTTGCTTCAAATTTCTGAAGAGCGTTTTTTCTCTCTTCATTCAAAAAAGTATGACGAAGCGATTCCAAAAAATCTGAATGTTGATTTATTGTTTGTTCAAATAAAGCCATTGTAATGGTTTGATTTTGCATCGGTTGAGTGGTTTTTGTCATTCCGAAGAACGAGGAATCTAGATTCTTCATTCCGTTGCACTGCATTCAAAATGACAATTATATTTAATATTCAAATTAGTTCAAAAGCCAATCGTAACCTTTTTCTTCCAATTCAAGTGCTAAAGATTTATCGCCTGTTTTTATGATTTTTCCATCCGCCAAAACGTGAACGAAATCTGGCTGAATGTAATTCAACAATCTTTGATAATGCGTGATTAATAAAACAGCATTGCCCTCATTTTTGAATTGGTTTACACCATCTGCAACGATTCTCAAAGCATCGATATCCAATCCTGAATCGGTTTCGTCAAGAATTGCCAGTTTCGGGTTCAGCATCATCATTTGGAAAATCTCGTTTCTTTTCTTTTCACCTCCGGAGAAACCTTCGTTCAAAGAACGGGAAAGAAAATCTTTTCTGATTCCTAATTTCTCAGAGTTTTCACGAATCAAACCAAGCATTTCTTTAGCGCCCATTTCTTCCAAACCGTTTGCTTTTCTTGTCTCATTAAGAGCTGCTTTGATAAAATTAGTAACAGTAACGCCAGGTATTTCCACAGGATACTGAAAAGAAAGGAAAATTCCTTTGTGTGCTCTTTCCTCGGGTGCATCTTCGCCGATTTCTTCTCCTTCGAAAAGAATTTCGCCATCCGTTACTTCATAATCTTCTTTTCCTGCAATCACAGAAGAAAGAGTCGATTTTCCAGCTCCGTTCGGTCCCATAATCGCGTGAACTTCGCCCGGTTTTATTTCAAGATTGATTCCTTTTAAAATTTCTTTGTCGCCGTCTTCAATTTTGGCGTGTAAGTTTTTTATCTCTAACATACTTTTAAATTTATCGCAAGGCTAGACAAAGATTTTTTTATCTTCCTTTGCTTTTTTAAGTGAAACAAAGGCGCTAACGCTTATCAATGAAATACTATTGTTTCTTATTTTGTATTATAATCAAGACCATTTGCAATTCTCATTACACCATTTTTAAATAGTTGAGAATTAAAATTAATAAGCATTCCTAACTTATAATTTCCTAGTCTTAAATAATTTTTTAATTGTGATGCGTGAAAATTATTTAAACTTTCAACAGATTTAATTTCTAAAACAACCTTGTTTTCAATTAATAAATCCATTCTAAAAGCATTTTCCAGCAATAATTCTTCATATTGGATATTCAGAGGTTTTTGTCTTTCGACTTTTACTTCTGCTTTTTTCAATTCATAGAAAAGACATTCTTCGTAAATACTTTCATATAAGCCTATGCCCAATTTTCTATGAATCTTTAACCCACTTTCAAAGACAATCTTTGAAATTTCATTCTCTGTCATTTGTGTCATTTTTCGCAAAGATAAACAAGTTAATTGTAGAAATTTAAAACTTGTATTACTTTCCTAAGCTTTAGCGGCTTTGTATTTCTTTAAAATTTTTTCAAACAATCAAAGTTGTTTAACCTTGCGATAAAAATCTATCCAACTGAACCTTCCAGAGAAATCTCCAACAACTTCTGAGCTTCAATGGCAAATTCCATAGGAAGTTTATTCAAAACTTCTTTACTGAATCCATTCACAATCAATGCAATTGCTCTTTCTGTGTCGATTCCCCTTTGGTTGCAATAGAAAATCTGGTCTTCTCCGATTTTCGAAGTCGTTGCCTCGTGTTCCAGTTGTGCAGTCGGGTCTTTGATTTCTATGTAAGGGAAAGTGTGTGCACCACATTCATTACCCATTAGCAAAGAATCACATTGAGAAAAGTTTCTCGCTCCTTTTGCGGTCGGCATTACTTTTACCAATCCACGATAAGAGTTATTGGATTTCCCTGCGGAGATACCTTTGGAAATAATGGTTGATTTGGTATTCTTTCCAATATGAATCATCTTCGTTCCTGTATCTGCATATTGATGCATATTGGTAACCGCAATGGAATAAAATTCACCAACCGAATTATCACCTTTCAAAATACAGCTCGGATATTTCCAGGTTACAGCAGAACCTGTTTCAACCTGAGTCCAGGAGATTTTTGCATTTCTCTCACAAAGTCCTCTTTTCGTCACGAAATTGAAAACACCTCCTTTTCCATCTTCATCTCCGGGATACCAGTTTTGAACGGTAGAATATTTAATTTCAGCATTGTCAAGAGCAATCAATTCAACAACAGCAGCGTGTAGCTGATTCTCGTCTCTCGATGGCGCTGTACAACCTTCAAGATATGAAACATAACTTCCTTCGTCAGCAATGACCAAAGTTCTTTCGAATTGTCCTGTTCCAGACTGATTGATACGGAAATAAGTTGACAGTTCCATTGGACATCTTACACCTTTTGGAATGTAGCAGAAACTTCCGTCAGAGAAAACTGCGGAGTTCAAAGCGGCGTAGAAATTATCGCCTCTTGGAACGACTTTCCCGATGTATTGTTTTACCAATTCCGGATGTTCTTTGATAGCTTCGGAAATAGAACAAAAGATAATACCTTTCTCCTTCAAAGTTTCCTGAAACGTTGTTTTTACAGACACTGAATCTACAACAATATCAACCGCAACATTCGCTAATCTTTTTTGTTCCTCGATATTGATTCCCAATTTTGCGAAAGTTTTCAGTAATTCCGGATCCACTTCATCAAGACTTGCCAATTCTGGTTTTGCCTTTGGCGCAGCATAATATCGGATAGCTTGGAAATCAGGTTTTTGATATTTGATGTTGGCCCAATTCGGCTCTTCCATTTTTTGCCAGATTCGGAAAGATTCCAAACGCCAGTCGGTCATCCATTCCGGTTCTTCTTTTTTAGCAGAAATCGCACGGATGATATCTTCATTCAGACCTATCGGGAAATCTTCATATTCGATATCCGTTTCGAATCCAAACTCGTATTTTTGATTTTCGAGATCGACTCTCAGGTCGTCTTCGGTGTATTTAGACATATTTTATAAACTAAAAGATTCTCCGCAGCCGCAAGTTCTTGCTGCATTCGGATTATTAAAAACAAAACCTTTCCCGTTCAATCCTCCGGAATATTCCAGCGTGGTTCCTGCAAGATAAAGGATTGACTTTTTGTCAACAACGATCTTTACACCATTGTCTTCAAAAATCTGGTCGGTTTCGCCTTTTACATTATCAAACTTCAGAACGTACTCCAGCCCGGAACAACCGCCACTTTTTACGCCCACTCTTATATAGTCAGTCTCAGGGTTGAAGCCTTCTTCAGTCATCAACTGAGCTGCTTTTGATTTTGCCTGATCGCTTACTTGTATCATTGTTTTTATTTAGACTGATTTTAGTCTACAAAAGTACGAACTAATTTCCGCAATCTCAAATCGACGGCATCTATTTTAACGATTTTTAAATAGACTTTATCATTTCGTTTTATAATGAATTACAGTTTGTTAATGTTAAATCGTTGTCAAAAAAGAAACAATTATTAATTCTGATTGTTCTTATAATTAACTTTGCTGAGATTTGTTAATCAAACCATTAGTTTATGAAGAAGATTTTTATTTTGATGATGCTGTTTTCCTTTTTGGGAAAAATGATGAGTCAGACCGAAAGATATGTTTATCGTACGGAAGTGAATCCGGATACGATCAATCTTGTCGATATGAAGGTTGAAACCACTTTTCTTGATGTGAGAAATAATCGATCATTATTCATTAGTGAAAGCAAATTGTTGCGGGATTCTTTGAAAACAGTTTTGAGGCAGCAGGAAAAGCCGGAAATCAAAAAATCAAAAAAGGATAAACCGGAATTTCCAAAACTAGCAAATGGAAAATCAATTCAGCCGACTTTTTTTGAATACTTTATTACAAAAGATTACGCTGATAAAACGATAAATTTTGTTGAAAATATTGGTTCTAAGCAGGTGTATTATCAGGAAGACAGGAAATTGAATTGGAATATTTCTCCGCAAACCTCGGATTATAATGGTTACAAAGTTCAGAAGGCAACGATCAATTTTGGAGGAAGAATCTGGACAGCTTGGTTTGCGCCGGAAATCAAAATCTCTGACGGACCTTACAAATTATCAGGATTGCCAGGCCTTATTTTGAAATTGGAAGATGATAAAGGCGATTACAAATTTAATTTCGTCAAAAAATTATCAATTCCAAATTCTTTTACTGAAGATATAAAACCGGATGCGAGAAAATCGACAAGAATTAATTTTCAAGGTGATAAAGCTTCTGTAAAAATGGAAATGGCAAAGAATAAAGATTCTGAAATTGATTTGGATAATTTCAATCCTGGTGGTGGAAGAGGAATGCATCAAAGAAATGAAATGAACGGCAGATTCGGCGGCCAACCGGGACAGGGGATGAATGGGGGAATGCCTAATGGAGAAATGCGAACTCCCGATATGCAAATGGGAAATATGCCAAGAAATTCTACAGGAAATGGTAATATGATGAGTTTTGGAAATACAAACCCAATAGAATTAAGTAATAAATAAGATATGAAATTATTAAAAATACTAAGTGTTTTAGCAATGCCAATGCTGATGGCCCAGCAAAGCACACGCTTTGTTTATCAGGTAACATTAACGCCGGATTCTACCAACACAGAAAAGAAAACCGAACAGGCCTATCTGGATACGGACGGTAAAAAATCTTTTTTCTACGCAGAAAACACTTTGAAGAGAGACTCTCTAATGGAAAGAATGAGAGCGACCAAAAATTTTGACAGAACCCAGATGCAGAATTTGCGGAGTAATATGCAATTCACGATTGAAAAGGACCTGACTAATCAAAGTCTGGTTTATAAATCAAGAATCGGAAGAGATCAATATTCTTATAACGAATCGCCTGCTTTTGACTGGAAAATCTTGCCGGAAACGGTGAAAATCGGAGATTATCAAACCCAAAAAGCCGAGACTAAATTCGGAGGAAGGACTTGGTATGCCTGGTTTACTCAACAAGTTCCTTTGCAGGATGGACCGTATAAATTTTCCGGATTACCAGGTCTGATCGTAAAAGTTCAGGATGCAAAAGGTGATTATTCCTTTGACTTGATGCAGACTAAAAAAATTGCGGAAGTTCAGCAGCCACAAACCAGAGGTCAGTTTATTAACATTCCGAAAAATAAGTATGCGGATATGGAGAAAAAATTCCAGAAAGATCCTGTGAGCTTTTTTAATGCCCAAGGCGGAGGTGGAAGAGGGCCGGCTGGCGGTGGCGGTGGACCTTCTTTTGACCCGAAGCAGCAGCAGGAAAGACAAAAACAAATGGAAGCTGAAATCAAAAGCAGAAATAATCCAATCGAATTGAAATAAAAAAGTCCCAAATTTGGGACTTTTTGTTTTAAGATTTTCTAATTTCTTTAATCTCTTCAATTTTTTCTTCGAAATAATTTTTCTTGTCGGGATGTTTCTCAGAAAGTGTTTCGTAAGCTTTTATGGCTTTGGAATACAGTTTTTGTTCTGTGTATAACTTCGCCAAAGTCTCTGTCATCAGGTGAGAAATATCGTCTTTTTTCTCTTTTACAACATAGTTGCTTTCTTCTTTTAACTGAGAGATCTTAGGATTATTCTCGATGAAATTATCAATGATTTTTTCTTTTACTTTTGAAGTGTCTTCAGCAGGTCTTTCGATTTTCAGCCAGCTTTGCCAGGTGTTGATGAAAGTTCCCACATTACTTTCTTTTGATGTGGTTTGCTCGGTTTTTTCCTCTATTGCCGGAGCTTCTTTTTTCTCTTCGATTTTAGAAACTTCGTTTCCAAAAAATGAAACATTGAAAACAGGTCTTTCCGAATCTGTTTCGTTTTTATGTTCTACGATTGATTCTGTTTCTTCTTCAACAATTGGCTTTGATACAATTTGAGGTTTTATCTCTTCAATTGATACAGTAACTTCGGTCTTTTCTATAATTTTCGGGATTTCTCTTTCTTTCGTTTTTCCGATTAAAGCATCCGGAATATTATTGGAAAATTGCATCGGTTTCCATTCAGAAACAGGTTCTTCAATTGTTTCCTCAATTTTAACTTTTTGAGTTTGAGAAATTATTTCCGGTTCAGGTTGCTCCGTTTCTTCAATTTTAGCTTCTTCTGTCTCAAAAGTTGGTGTGTTTTCGAAACTGATTTCCTGAGTTTTTTCTAAAATTTCAGACTCAATGTTTTGATTTTTATTTGCTTCGATTTCAAAAGCCTGAGTGTTTTCAAAACTGATTCCATTAGCATCATCAATTTCTAATTCTTTTTCCGGAATTTTATCAACGAAAACTTTCTTCTTTTCAGATTCAGAATTGATTTTTACTTCAAACGGTTTCTCTTCTTTTTTCTCTTTTTTAGGGGGATTGAGATAATCCAAATGATTTTTCGGGACCGAGAATTTGATATCTGGAAGAAAATCCTGAATGCCGCCAAAACTGATATCATTAGAAGTTTCCAACTCAGCTTCCTCATCAGATTGTTGTGTTTTGATTTCTTCAACAATTGGTTCTTCTTGTACAGTAATCGATTCTTCTGACCGGTTTTCATCAACTTCGATCTGAGCGTTGATGTCCTTAATTTCTTGCTTAAGAATTAATTGACCCGACTCCTTGCTTGCATCAAGATCGACTTCTGGCGCTTTTTCTTCCAGAAAATTTTCTTCACCTTCATACAGAAGACGATTCTTTTCGCCGTCAACTACTACAAATTCCGGACTCTGCTTATTTTCTTCAACTTCAATGATTTTTTCAACATCGAATTTGTTCAGGACTGGCTTTTCCTCATTTTCAATTTCAGCAATTAATTCAGGTTCTGCGGGTTTTATTTCTTCCGGGATCGTATTATTAACTGTTGGATTTTCAGTGCTTTCTTCTGGAGTAATTAGAGCTGGAATTTCCTCTTTTTTCGAATTCTTTTCCGAATTAATGAAGTGATAAAGTATTTTTTTATCAGTTGTGTAAGCAGCGGTTTTAGAAAGATTTTCTTTATAATTTTCTGATTGATAAAGATTGATTCCGTAGAGGTAAAGCGCTCTTAAACTTTGTGCATAAGGCATTTTTGCCGACTCCGATTCCAAAATCCGGAGGTCGTTTTCGGTAATTATTTTCGGATTTTTGATTAATTCTAAAACTCTTGTATTCATATTTTACCAGTTGGCTACAATATCATTGAAAATCTTGTTGATGATTCTTTCATTTACAATTTTAACCTGTGCCGTTTCAATTGCATTCAGGTCGAGATCACTGTTGAAAACTGCTTCATCACTGTAAGTTCGGTCAAAATTTAAAGTCGGATCTTTAATATTCTCGTAGTGAACTTTTATCGTAATGGTCAGTTTATTTTGCTGTGCCTGGATGATATTTCCTGTTGTCGTGGTTGTGGAAGCTCCAACACTCGTAGGTGTAATGTTGTAATCCGTAATTTCTCCTTCTATCAAAAGATCCGGATTTTCTATTGCGCCTTTCAAGCCTGATCTTTGTAGAAAACGGTTCTGTAAAGCCACCGTAAAATCTTGGCTCAGACTTGGCAAGTTGTTCGCAGCGTTATTTGGAAACGGATTGATTTTTATCGTCTTCATATCTTCCCGCAAAGAAGAACCTGAGAAACTGTAACAGGAAATCAAGAAAGACGAGACAAATAACAGTATACAAGTTTTGAATGCCCTTAATAATAAATTACGATGATATATTGGAATCATTTTTCTGAGTCTTTTTAATCCTCAAGATTATATTGTTTAATTTTTCTGTAAAGTGTTCTTTGCGAAATTCCCAGCTCATCCGCAGCCCTGTTTCTTCTGCCTTTATGCTTTTCCAGAGCCTTGATAATCAAATCTTTTTCGTTGTTCTGAAGTGACAAGGATTCTGGTTTAGCTTCTTCAATTTCGATATCTTCTACATCATTGTAATGATGATCATCGTTGTCCGAAATGATTGTCGGATGATGAACTTCATTCTGGTTATTATTTTCGAAGTATAACAAAGAATTAGGATTAGCCGTTTGAGTTTCCGGTGTGTAGATTCTGTTGATCAGATTTTTTTCCTGAGAACTCAGATCGCTGTTTCCTCTGTTTTTAATTAGTTCCGAAGTTAAGGATTTTAAATCATTAATATCGCTTCTCATATCGAAAAGGATCTTATACATAATCTCTCTTTCAGAACTGAAGTCTGACCCGGAGTTTCCGCCGGAATTTTTCTGGACAACAGCAGGTAAGTTGGCGTTCATCGGGATATATTCTGCTAATTTCACAGAATTGATTTCACGATTCTGCTCAACAACAGTCATTTGTTCTACGAGATTTCTCAACTGACGAACATTTCCGGGGAATGAATAATTTTCCAGATAAGAAACCGCATCATCAGTCAGTCTCAGCTCAGGCATTCTGTATTTCTCAGCAAAATCAATCGCAAACTTTCTGAATAACAAATGGATGTCGCCTTTTCTTTCTCGCAAAGCAGGCATATCAATTTGTACCGTGTTTAAACGGTAATACAGATCTTCACGAAAACGCCCATCCTGAATGGCTTTCATCATATTAACGTTGGTAGCCGCTACGATTCTTACATTGGTTTTCTGAACCTGCGAAGAACCAACTTTCATAAATTCGCCGCTTTCCAAAACTCTCAAAAGCCGAACCTGAGTCTGCAAAGGCAATTCTCCGACTTCATCAAGGAAAATCGTTCCGCCGTCAGCGACTTCAAAATAACCTTTTCTGGTAGAAGTTGCGCCTGTAAATGCTCCTTTTTCGTGACCAAATAACTCGGAGTCAATGGTTCCTTCCGGGATTGCACCACAGTTGACAACAATATAAGGCTGATGTTTTCTTCTTGATTCTGAATGAATGATTTTCGGGATGAATTCTTTCCCGACACCACTTTCTCCAATTACAAGAACGGAAATATCGGTTGGCGCTACCTGAATAGCTTTTTCCAGAGCACGGTTAAGCGCAGGAAAGTTCCCGATGATTCCGAAGCGGTTTTTTATAGATTGTAAGTCTGCCATTGTTTAATTGATGTTTTTGAAATTTGAGTTTAAAAATTCTAGGTTATGAATGATTAAACCGTTTCCCCCAAAAGCGTTCCTTGTGTGTTTCCATGAACGAAAACGGAAACAATGTCACCAATTTTTTGTCCTTCCAGCATATCGAAAACGCAAACAGCATTTTGAGAATTTCTGCCTTTCCATTGGTTTTTATTCTTTTTGGAAACCCCTTCAATTAGTATTTCGTGAACTCTGCCGACATAAGAAGCCATTCTTTTTCTGGATAGTTCACCTTGTAAAGCAATGACTTCTGCCAGACGTCTTTGTTTGACATCTGCAGGTATGTCGTCTTCCATTTTTTTGTGAGCAGGCGTTCCCGGTCTTTCGGAATAAGCAAACATATAGCCGTAGTCATATTCCACTTCTCTCATCAATGAAAGCGTATCCTGGTGATCTTCTTCCGTTTCTGTACAGAATCCGATGATCATATCTTGTGAAAAAGAAATGTCCGGAACAATTTCTTTAGCTTTTTTAATCAGATCCAGATATTCCTGGCGCGTGTGCTGACGATTCATTAATTGAAGAATTCTGTCGCTTCCGCTTTGAACAGGCAAGTGAACATATTTGCAGATATTCTTGTGTTTTGCCATCACCTCAAAAACATTGATGTTCATATCTTGAGGATTGGAAGTTGAGAATCTGATTCTCATTTCCGGAACTGCATTGGCAACTAGCTCTAGTAATTGCGCAAAGTCAACAGCGGTTGCTTTTTGCATTTCTGAAGCTTTGGCAAAATCCTTTTTCGGGCCGCCGCCATACCAAAGGTAAGAGTCAACATTCTGTCCAAGTAATGTGATTTCTTTATAACCGTTATTCCAAAGATCTTTACATTCATCAATAATAGAATGCGGATCGCGACTTCTTTCACGGCCTCTTGTAAAAGGAACCACGCAAAAAGTACACATGTTATCACAGCCTCTTGTGATCGTTACGAAAGCTGTAACGCCATTTCCGCCTAAACGAACCGGATTGATGTCAGCATAAGTTTCTTCTTTTGAGAGAATAACGTTGATGGCGTCTCTGCCGTCTTCGGTTTCTTTAAGGAGATTTGGAAGATCTCTGTAAGCATCCGGACCAACAACCAAATCAACCAATTGTTCCTCTTCCAGGAATTTGGTTTTAAGACGTTCAGCCATACAGCCAAGAACACCAACGGTAAGATTTGGTTTTTCTTTTTTAAGATTTTTGAACTGAGACAAACGCATACGAACTGTTTGCTCTGCTTTTTCACGGATGGAACAAGTGTTAAGCAAAATCAAATCAGCTTCTTCCTGTTTCAACGTCGTATTATAGCCCTGTTCGTTAAGAATGGATGCAACGATTTCGGAATCGGAAAAGTTCATCTGACAACCATAACTTTCCAAAAACAATTTTTTGCTGTTTTCGGGTTTTTCTGCAATGGCAAATGCCTCTCCTTGTTTCGTTTCGTCTATATATTTTTCCTGCACTTTTGTAAACTTAATTTTCAGAACAACTTCTGAGTTAATTTAATTTGCAAAGATACAAAATATTGTGACAAAATGGCAGAGATTAAATATGATTAATAGTATATTTGTTTTATTCTAATCTACTATATCTGTCACACCGCTAAATGTAAACTTTACTCTGTAATTTACGGGTAAACCATTTACTTTTGCTGATTCCCATTTTTTTTTCATCCTTTTTAACCCGTAGATTACCATCCTGTCAAATTCAGCTAGGCCAGTAGGTTTTGTAAGTAAAGGCTCTTCTAATCTACCTTCTTTAGTGATAGTGAATTCTGTGTCTACAGTAAAAATATTATTCCAATTAAATCTTTTTAGCTCTAAATTATTTCTGAGTTCTTTCCAAAAGTGTGTCATAGTATTTTCTTTATACCCATTATAAATCGGATACGTAATTGAGGGTAAATATCCTGTAGAATATCTATTGAATATATCATCAGGATAAATAATAAATGTAGCGATTGCACTTTGCTTAGTTCCGTTGACTTAAGCAGCAATCCATCCTTTTTGATATTTAGCAACAGTTCTTGCTAAGTCATAAGCACATTTGTTCTCTGCTATCTGCTTCCCCCCAAAATCTTTAATAAATTTTATTTCAGAATCCTGAGTTATGAGTACATTAAATTGGTACATTTCTTGTGGATTTTGGCATGGCTGCATATTTTTCTCAATAACAATATCGTGAAAATCCTTATAAAATCCGACATAACCATCTTTATATGGTATTTGATTAGAAGGGAAGTTTTGTAAAATATTATTTTGTGAATACAGAGAGATACTGATTAGTATAAATATTAAATTTTTCATGTTAATGGTTTTATTCCCCATGATCTGCATGGTCAGATGAAAAGTTGATTTCGATAATCCGGTTGGAACTGATAGGAACACCATCTTTCATTGCTGGTTTCCATTTTTTCTTGATTCGCTTCATTGCGAAAGTCATATCCTGACGAAATTCTTCGTCGTATTTTACTTTCGGGTAGATTTGCAGATCACTCGGTTTTCCTTTTTCGTCAATAGTTATGATAAATGAAAATTTTCCGTTGACGGCGTAAGCTGTTATATCAAAATAAGCATGAACCATTTTCATGAACTCATCTCGGAAAGCTTTTTCACCACCTGGAAATTCCGCCTGTTGATTTAGTTGTGCAGCTTCAGTCTGTTCTTTAGTCTGGGAAAAATGAAAGCCGGAACATAAGCAAAAAATGAGAAAAAGATATTTCTTCACGTGATTCAATTTAAGTTGGTTATTACTGCAAATATAGTTATTGGATTCAAAATCTACTAAAAATCTTTCCCTGTATAGAAATTGTAATCTTTGATGACAATGCTGATGAATTGCCTTTGGGTAAGCTTGATAGAATCTGGATCTAGTTTGAGGATTTCTACAATTTTAAGGGTTAATCGATTAATTATTTGACGGTCATCTGCCCTGACTGCTTTTTGGAAATTTTCTTTGATGATTCTTACATCATTATCACTTAACAAAATAACCTGTGGGAAAGTCGGGACATAATCTTCTTTCAATTGCTCCAGAATAGTGTGCGAAATATTCACATTGTTTTTAAGAGAAATAACTGCCGTTCCTGTTGCGATATCGCCAAGACGCTGATGATTTTTAGAAATAATCATACTTAAGATGGCAACAATTCCGGAATTGGTATAGATGTCAACTAACCGAAAAATCCATCTCATCAGGTAATCACCAAAGCCAGCCTGATAACCATCAATCTTCACCACCTTGATCTTCATTAATTTTTTTCCGACGGTTTGACCTTCCATTATGCTTTCTAAAACTAAAGTATAAATGTGAACCGGTAATGTGATAATAAATATGATGGCGCCGATAGACCATCCATCCATACCATTAACAAAACCTGCGAAATCAAAAAGATTACGAATCAGCCAAAATATAATAAATACATAAAGTCCCTTGATCAGCAAATCAATAAAAAAAGCTAAGATCCTTTCTCCAACACCGGCCAATGTGAAATTAACATTCACATTTTGCGAAGTATTAATGGCAATCTGATTCATATTTTTATTATTTTAGCATTATGAGAGAAGTGGCTTTTATAAAGCAAAATAAAGCAAAATGGTTGGAAATCGAGCAGGTGATCAACGGAAAAATGAAAAAAAATCCGGATGATCTTTCGTCGCTTTACATCAATCTGATTAATGATCTTTCATTCTCACAAACCTATTATCCGAAAAGTAAAACAACAGTTTACCTCAATTTTCTCTCCTCGCAGATTTTTCAGAAGATCTATAAAACTAAAAGGATAGAGGAGAACCAGATCAAATACTTTTTTACTACAGAAGTGCCACTGACAGTTTACCAATATAGACGTTATCTGTATTATGCATTTGTTTTCTTTATTTTATTCGTAGGAATTGGTGTTATTTCGTCTGTTTATGATAAGGATTTTGCTACGCTTATATTGGGTGAAGGTTATGTAAATCAGACGTTGGAAAATATCAAAAAAGGAGATCCGACAGCTATCTATGGAACAGGAGCTAACTGGAGCACCTCTCTTATGATTATCATTAATAACCTTGTGGTTGGCACAAAGCTGTATATCTACGGGATTTTCGGAGGAATCGGAACTTTGTATGCATTGATGCAGAACAGCATTATGTTAGGAGCGTTTCAGTTTTTTTTCAAAACACAGAATGTTCTATTAGAAAGTGCAAAAGGAATTTGGCTTCACGGTGCGTTCGAGATTTTCGGTATGGTTGTAGAAGCGATGGCCGGACTTGTTTTGGGAGCTTCCATTTTGTTTCCCAGAACTTTATCAAGATCAGAATCTTTTAAACAGGGTTTCAGAAATAGTTTCAAAATCTATCTCAGTACAGTTCCATTTACCATATTTGCAGGGCTGATAGAAGGTTTTGTGACAAGATATGCACAGACAATGCCTTTGATGCTGAACATTATTATCATTTTTGGAACATTATCCGTTATTGCTTTTTATTATTTTATATATCCTTATATTGTATTCAAAAAACTAAACTATGCAGCTGTACCAGGAGAGAAAATTCGGTAATTTGATTAGTGATACTTTTACCTTTTTCAAAGAATATGGTAAAAATTATTTTAAGAACTATTTTGCGCTTAATGGTATTTTGCTGCTGTTGTTCGTCATCATTTTCATATTTGGTTATCGGGAATTCTTTTTACAGTTGATGAACGCTAATGTCAATGGAGACACTTATTTTTTTCAGGCTTATTTCCAGAATAACAGTTTATTATTGATTTTAGGTTTCGCGATTTTTTTTATATTAATTCTTGCACTTAGTATTATTATGTACGCTTTTCCTGTGCTATATATGAAGCGGGTTGCAGAAACCGGAAATAAAAATGTTAAACCGGATCAAATGCTGTCTGATATCCGAAAGAATGTGGGGAAAATGATCATTTTCTTTTTGGGAATGCTATTCATTATCACACCTTTGATGCTCATTATGATGGCGATTTCGTCTTTTCTAATGATTATCATTATTGGATTTTTCTTATTGATTTTGTTGATGCCGGCGTTTGTTAATGTCGTTAATCATACATTGTTCGATTATTTGAGTACAAAAAGAGGCTTTTTCGATTCTCTGAGCTATGCAATGAGAGTCAATTTTGCAGATATGTTTGATTCCCGTAAAGCCAAGTTTTGGAAATATTGGGGATCTACGGTTATCACTTTTCTGATGGTTTATGTAGTTTTGACCATTTTCACGATGATCCCATATATGATAATGATTTTCGGTTTTGCTACAATTCCACAGATGGGAACGCAGCAAGATCCGACGCAGATTTTTTCCGGAGGATTTGGGATATTTATGTTCCTGATGTATGGGATATCGATACTGGTGACCTTTGTTTTGTATAATGTGATGTATGTTAATGCCGGACTGCAATATTATGACAGCCGTACGGATCTGCACAGAAATCTGGATCTCAATGAAATTGATACAATAGGACAGGGTGAGATTTAGATTTTTTATTTTACTGTTTTCTTTTTCATTAGCAACGCCTGTTTTTTCTCAGTACGAAGAGGTGGAAGAGGTTGTTGTGACCGATTCTGCAAATTATTCAGATCAAGGACAAGAGTTTATTCTGACGGATTCATTAGTCAAAAGCCATTACTCTACGGATAATACGCTTTATCCTAAAAATTTTGAATCTAATTATAAAAGCAAATACAAAGGAAACGAATTTAATTATGAAGTCCTGAAACCGAAAGAATCTATTTGGGATAAAGTCAAAAGACAGATTGCTAAACTATTATCAAAGATTTTTAAAGATATCGATCCCAACAAGGCGAATGATTATACAGTCAATATCCTGCGTTTTTTTGGAATCGTTATTATAGGAACCTTGCTGTTTCTTTTAGTTCGGTATCTGATGTCTAAAGATGGGAATTTTTTGTTTGGAAAGAAGAATAGGAAAATCAATATCAAGAATCAGGATCTGGAAGAAAATATCCACGAAATCAACTTTCCGGAAGCTATTTTGAAATTAGAGAAACAACACGATTACCGTTCGGCAATCCGCTATCATTTTCTACAGGCCCTGAAAAAATTATCAGATAAAAATCTCATCACCTGGAATCCTGAAAAAACCAATCGGGATTATCTGCGGGAATTGAAAAACAATCAATTGAAGGAAGATTTCAGACGCATCATTTACATCTATGATTACATCTGGTACGGAGAATTTAAAACCGAAGAAAAAGACTATCAACATTATAAAGCTTATTTTAACAAATTCTGATAAAACGATTTTATCAATTCGACATCAATGAGTAAAACTTTCAAAATATACGCTGTCATTTTCATCATCATTCTGATTGTGATGGGTATGTTTGAGATGAACAAAAAGCCGGTTTTGGACTGGCGGAAAAATTATAATGTAGAGAAAAAAACACCCTTTGGACTTTATGTTTTTGATCAGGAATCAACCTCTTTATTCAAAGGCAAATTGGAAAAAGCAAGAATATCACCTTATGCTTATTATCAAAAAAATCAGTATAAAAAACCACATAATATTTTAATCATTCAGAAAAAACTAGACGATGTTTCCTGGGAATATATTATGAATGAAGTGGCTAACGGTTCCGATGTAATGTGGTTCACCAACGACACAACCGCCAAATTGAGAGATACCCTGGGTTTTCGATTCAAAACAGTGAGTTTCGAGGACAATTATTATCTTCAGCTAACGGATAAGAAATTAACAGACAGTTGGTTACTGATTGATAAGCTTCCGGATAATCAAGGCTTTTCTTACATCAGAAGTGACATTGAAATTCTTGGGAAAACTTTGCATAAAAAAAGTAATAACGAATCTTCGATAAGTGCAGATTTTGTTAAAATCAATTTTGGAAAAGGACATTTTTATGTTCATTCGGAGCCATTGATTTTGACAAATTACTATTTTCTTAAGTCAAAAAATAAATACCTGGAAAACGTTTTGTCATATCTCCCAGACAGACAGACGGTTTGGTTTGTGGAAACAGACACGCCGTTGTCTATGTCGCCAATGCGTTTTATTCTCAACAATCCACCGTTGAGATATGCCTGGTATTTGTTATTGCTGGGATTGTTAATTTTTGTGCTCTTCAATGCGAAAAGAAAACAACGGATTGTGCCGGTGATCGAACCATTGAAAAACACATCTCTCGATTTTATCAGAAGCATAGGGAATCTTTACCTTCAGGAAGGAGATTTTCACGAGATGATGGCCAAAAAAGCTCAATACTTTTTGAACAGAATAAGAATGGATTTGCTGATCGATACGCAGCATCTGGATGAGCAATTCATTAATAAATTACATTTGAAAACCGGAAAAAACATAGAACTTATAAAAGAAGCTGTTGCATTGGTGAAAAAAGGACAAGACCCTTACGCCAGTGTGATGAAGGAGGATTTGATAAAGATGAATCAGCTTCTGGATCAAATTTTAAAATAATAATTATGGAAGAACAATATCAAGATCAGGCGCCCGAATTCCAGTCCAGGCTGGATATGACGGAATTACGAAATAATCTGGAACGCGTAAAAGCAGAAATCGCCAAAGTTATTGTCGGTCAGGAGAATATGATTGAACATTTGCTCGCAGCACTGCTCTCGAACGGCCACGTTTTGATAGAAGGCGTTCCGGGCGTCGCCAAAACCATTACTGCAAAGCTGTTGGCGAAAACAATTTCGGTCGATTTCAGCAGAATACAGTTCACACCGGATCTGATGCCGTCTGATATCTTGGGAACATCGGTTTTTAATGTGAAGGAAGCGGATTTCAAATATAAAAAAGGTCCCATTTTCTCGAATTTTGTTTTGATTGATGAGATTAACCGTTCACCAGCAAAAACGCAATCGGCGTTGTTCGAAGTGATGGAAGAACGTCAAATCACAATGGACGGCATCAAATATCCAATGGAAGAGCCATTCTTGGTGGTTGCTACTCAAAACCCAATCGAACACGAAGGTACTTACAGACTGCCGGAAGCGCAACTCGACCGTTTTCTCTTCAAAATACAAGTGGGTTACCCAAACCTGGAGCAGGAAATTGAAATCATCAAAAATCAACATCATAATAAGTTAGAAGACAAAACGGATGTGGTTCAAACCGTGATTTCCGGACAGCAATTGAAGCAATATCAGCAATTGGTAAAAGATATCATTGTCGAGCAAAACCTTCTGGAATACATTGCAAAAATCATTATCAATACAAGAGAAAATCAGTTTTTATATCTCGGCGCTTCACCAAGAGCAAGTTTGGCTTTGTTGGCAGCAAGTAAAGCTTTTGCTGCAATCCGGGGTCGTGATTTTGTAACACCGGAAGATATTAAAGAAGCATCGTTTGGGGTTTTAAGACACAGAATTATTGTGTCTCCGGAACGTGAAATGGAAGGTTTGACTGCGGACGAAATCATCAGGCAAATCTTGGAAAGCATCGAAGTTCCAAGGTGATAAACCACAAAAGGAACAAAAGAAAATAAACGCACAAATGAAAAATGACAAAAGAATATTTAACGGATTTAACATATAAAATTAATGGAGCCTGTATTGAAGTTCATAAAATTTTAGGTTCTGGCTTGTTGGAATCAGTTTATCATAAATGTCTTGAAGAAGAGTTTAGAATTAGAAATATTAGTTATAAATCAGAGTTAATTATCCCAATAAATTATAAAGGAAAAGACCTAAATTGCAATTTCAAATGTGATTTTTTAATTGAAGATTTAATTGTTTTAGAAATAAAATCAGTTAATGAAATGAATGATATTCATAGAGCACAAGTATTGAATTATATGAATCTACTTAAAGTTCCAAAAGGTATTTTAATAAACTTTAATGTAAAAAATATTTTTAATAATGGTCAAGAAACTTTTGTAAACAAGTATTTTAATCAATACAAATAGCTTTGTGTCTTTTGTGGTTTATATCAAAATGAAAACATTAAAACAAACATACCTCAATAACAAATTCTTCTTCGCATTATTCGGCGTCGGAATCTGCTATGTTTTGGCATTTTTCTTTCCGGTGATGATGTGGATAGCCAATTCGTTACTGGTTTTTGTTTTGTTGTTAACGATTTTGGATGCTTTAATTTTATTTCAAAACAAAGAAGGAATCAATGCGCAGAGAATCTTGCCGGAAAAACTTTCCAATGGCGATGAAAATTCGGTGAAAATTGATGTCCGGAACAACTATAATTTTAATATCAATACTAAGATCATTGACGAAATTCCGTTCCAGTTTCAAAAACGGGATTTCCTGATCAAGAAAAATATCGAAAGTGGAAATCATTCATTGTTCGAATATATTCTGGAACCAAAAGAGCGTGGTGAATACAGTTTTGGAAATCTGAATATTTATGTTAATTCACCGATCGGATTGGTTTCCAGAAGATTTGCATTTCAAAAAGACGCGAAGTTGCCAAGTTATCCATCATTTATCCATCTCAGAAAATATGAATTGATGGCGCTTCAAAACGAATTTTTGTTGGGCGGAATCAAGAAAATCCGAAAGCTGGGACACACGATGGAATTTGAGCAAATCCGGGATTACGTTCAGGGCGATGACATCCGAAGTATCAACTGGAAAGCGACATCCAAGACCAACAGATTAATGGTCAATCAGTTTCAGGATGAAAAATCACAACGGATTATGATGTTAATTGATAAAGGCAGGACAATGAAAATGCCTTTCAATGGCTTAAGTTTGCTGGATTATTCGATCAATGCAACTATGGCTTTGTCGCATATTATTCTGAAAAAGGGCGACCGCGCCGGAATGATGACTTTCGCTAAAAAGACAGAAAATAAGGTTGCTGCAGATAATAAATCCGGACAATTAAAAAAGATTTCCGAAGCTTTGTACAACGTTCAAACCGATTTCTTCGAAAGTGATTTCGGAAGGTTGTATCAGGATACGAAATACCATTTGAATCAAAGAAGTTTGGTTTTGCTTTTTACCAATTTTGAAACGTTGGACGCCCTCAATCGTCAAATGAAATATCTGCGAGGCATCGCTAAAAATCATCTTTTGGTAGTCGTATTTTTCAAGAATTCTGAGGTTCACAAATTGCTGAATACCAATCCGGAAAATATGCAGGAAATCTATGACGAAATCATTGCTGAGAAATTTGAATTTGAAAAAAAACTGATTATTCAGGAACTCAGAAAATATGGGATTTACAGCATTTACACACTTCCGGAAAATCTCAATATAGAAGTGATTAATAAATATCTGGAGATAAAAGCAAGAGGAATTTTGTAAATTTGAATTTAATTACAAATCTTATATAAACGAAGTGGCTTTATCTCAACAATTTATTAATTTTAAAGAAATCGATGATTACGCCAAAGGCGAATTGTGGGCCTAAAACATTGAATTGTAATAAAAAAAACTTTGCGAGCTTTGTGTTCAGAAAAATAATATAATTTAAAATGAAAATTACACTTAATAGAATCAATGATGATTTTTTGTTTGAATGTTCCAATGAACAAGGCAACTCAATCCTTTTAGACAACACGACTCTGCCAGGCGCAAAAGGTGTTTCGCCAATGCAATCTTTGTTAATGGCGGTTGCCGGTTGCAGCGGAATCGATGTGGTTTCGATCCTAAAAAAACAACGTCAGACGATTACAGATTTCAAAGCCGAAGTTGAAGGCGAAAGAGTTCAGGTTGATGAAGCAAAACCTTTCAAATCTATCACAGTGAAATTTTTCCTCGAGGGCGAAATCGACCCGAAAAAAGCTAAAAAAGCAGCAGAATTATCTTTCGAAAAATATTGCTCTGTTTCCAAGACTCTGGAACCGAATGTTGAGATTTCTTATGAAGTCAGCGTTAATGGAATTATTGTAGAATAATAAAATTTAAAAAACCTTATCAAAAATCTGATAAGGTTTTTAGTTTATCGACTAGAAAGCCTCGGCTGAATCAACTTCGCCACCGTAGAAGTCCATCCGGTTTGATGGGAAGCACCAACACCGCGACCATTATCACCGTGGAAATATTCGAAGAACATAATGTAATCTTTGAAATGCGGGTCATTATTAAATTTCTCCACACCACCATTGAAAGCACGATTTCCATTTTCATCTTTCAGAAAGATCTTACAAAGCCTGTTACTGATATCTTTTGAAACTTCATCCAGATTTTTGTACTCGCCGCTTCCTTTTGGATATTCGATTTTTAAGGAATCACCGAAAAAGAAATCAAAACGCTGTAAACTCTCAACAATCAGGAAATTGATCGGGAACCAAATCGGTCCGCGCCAATTGCTGTTTCCACCGAACATTCGGCTGTCGCTTTCCGCAGGTGTATAATAAACCACGTGTTCCTGTCCGTGAACAGTAAATCGGAAAGGGTTTTCCTCATAAACCTTGGACATCGCACGGATTCCGTAATCACTTAGAAATTCAGATTCATCAACCAGTCTTGTCAAAACTTTGGTCAATCTTGTTTTTCTGAGAATACTTAAAAGATGTTTGTTTCCTTCACCTTCAACATACCATTGGGAAACCAGTTTTGTCAGTTCTTGCTTATTTTTCAGAATCCATTCCATTCTTTTTTTGAATTCGGGAAGTTTTTCCAAGAGACTATGTTCCACAACTTCCACAGCAAACATCGGGATCAATCCAACAATGCTTCTCAGTTTCAGATTCACACTGTCTCCGTTGGAAAGCTGGAGTAAGTCGTAGAAAAATCCGTCCTCTTCGTTCCAAAGTCCTTGCTTGGCATCACCAATGTTTTCCATAGCTTCAGCGATATAAAGATAATGCTCAAAAAACTTAATGGCCATATCTTCATAAACCGGATTGTAGGTTGCCAGTTCCATTGCGATACGCATCATATTCAGGGCATACATCGCCATCCAACTGGTTCCATCGGCTTGTTCAAGATGTTCGCCGTCGCCCAATTCCATATTTCTATCGAACGCTCCGATATTATCCAGACCAAGGAATCCGCCTCCGAAAAGGTTATTTCCGTTGTAATCCTTCCGGTTAACCCACCAGGTGAAATTCAACAATAACTTCTGGAAAACTCTTTCCAGAAAAGCTAAATCCGGTTTTCCACTATTTTTTTCATCGATTTTAAAAACACGGAATGTTGCCCAGGCGTGAACCGGTGGATTCACATCATCAAAATTCCATTCATAGGCAGGTAATTGCCCATTCGGATGCATATACCATTCTTTGGTCAATGTAACCAATTGATTCTTTGCAAATTCCGAATCAATTACAGAAAAACTTACACAATGGAATGCCAAATCCCAGGTTGCATACCAGGGATATTCCCATTTATCGGGCATCGAGATGATGTCTTTGTTATGAAGATGTTCCCAGTCGCTGTTTCGTACGAAACCTTTTCGTTGGATCGGGAAATTAGGGTCGCCTTTCAGCCATTTTCCGATGTTGTAATGATAGAATTGTTTGTTCCAAAGCAAACCTGCAAAAGCCTGTCTTTGAACATTCTTCTCGTCTTCGTCATCGATGTCTTTTTGGATGTTGGCGTAAAATTCGTCGGCTTCTTGTTTTCGTCTCGAAACAATTTCATCAAAATCCCAGAACGCATCCTCCATAATATGGGGCGACAATCGGAATTCGAAAACCTTATTGCTGTTCGCTTCTATGATTTCTTCACAATGAAGAGATGCTTTTGTTCCAGTTTTGGACGGATTAACTGTATCAAGCCCTTTCGTTATATATTGATTAATTCCATCCTTGAAAAAACCTTCTGTTTTCGGAAGATTGAATAACCTTGCGCGATTCGTTTCATTTTCACAAAACAACGCATCCACATTTCTGTTTCTGGAATATAATTTCTTTATACTAAGACTATTATGATGAACATCTATTTCGCCTTGTTTAGAAAAACCGAGTTGCCCTTTGTAATCATTATAACCCCACATCCAGTTATTTCTGTACCAGACTGTTGGCAAAACCACGATTGGCGCAGATTTATTACTTCTGTTATGGACATCGACCCTTATTAAAAAATCGTCTTCGCCGGCTTTTGCATATTCAATAAAGATGTCAAAATATTCATCATTGTCGAAGATTCCTGTGTCAATGATTTCATATTCCGGGTCTTTGTTGGAGCGTTGTGCATTTGTATTGATGAGGTCATCGTACGGAAACGCATTGATGGGGTATTTGTAAACCATCTTCATATAGCTATGAGAAGGCGTGTTATCGAGATAATAAAAGATTTCCTTGATATCTTCACCGTGATTTCCCTGATAATTGCTCAATCCGAAAAAACGTTCCT
Organism: Epilithonimonas pallida; assembly: GCF_900182975.1. Classification (NCBI taxonomy): domain Bacteria; kingdom Pseudomonadati; phylum Bacteroidota; class Flavobacteriia; order Flavobacteriales; family Weeksellaceae; genus Epilithonimonas; species Epilithonimonas pallida. The sequence goes on from NZ_FXUO01000002.1 coordinate 588,963, forward strand.
TGACTCTGCAATCATTTTTATTCCAAAAAGAAAGCGCAAAGCACAATTGCTGTTTCTCATCAGAGATTCCTGCGATGCCTTCCTCAGCCCATCGGTAGGTCCAGGCTTCCGCTGTATCATGACCGGTAAATCCCCAAGCATCGCCGTTGGTACTGTAATCTTCGCGTACATTTCCCCATTGGCGGTGGCTCACGTAAGGTCCCCACTTTTTCCAATTCGGATTTTTTAATTTTTCTTCTTCATTCATTTTTCTAATTATTTTTTGACAATAATTATTCTTTTTATTAGGAGCAACACGGTTGTATCTTTGCTAGAACATCCCAACCCGCTCTCCACTATATCTTTTTTGTTTTTTTACAACATTTGTCATTCTGAGCTTATCGAAGAATCTAAAAAAAAACAAAAAAGGATGCCGTTCCCATCGGGGCTATGTTGAAGATTCTCACTTCTTTCAACGAATTAAAAACCATTAATAATTTATATTCATCATTAACAATTAATTATCCGTTATCCGCAAAACTTTCCAGCGTTGTCATTCCGCCATCCACATAGATACTCGCACCGGTAATATAATCCGAATAATCACTTGCCAAAAATACGGCTAAATTCCCAATATCTTCCGGTTGCCCGATTCTGTCATACGGAATCAGCGTCATTAGTGCATCAAGAGATTTTTCATTATCCCAAGCCGATTTGTTGATTGGTGTTTGGATAGCACCGGGACAAATATTATTCACACGGATTTTTTGTTTCCCATATTCCTGTGCCAGCGTTTGCATCAGCATTCTAAGCGCTCCTTTGCTGGAAGCATAATTAGCGTGTCCGGCCCAAGGGATTGTTTCGTGAACACTGCTGATGTTGATGATTTTTCCCAATGCTTTGGATTTATCGGTCATTCCGCGTTTTAAGAATTCTTTAATCGCTTCCCGCGAACAAAGAAATTGTCCTGTAAGATTTACATCAATCACTTTTTGCCATTGTTCCAGAGTCATATCAACAAAGGCTGCGTCTTGCTGTAAACCGGCATTATTAATGAGAATATCAACGGTTCCGTATTGATTAATAGTCGTTTGAAACATCGCCAAAACTTGGTCTTCCTTACTCACATCACATTGAATAATCAATCCTTCGCCACCGTTTTCCTCAATGGTTTTCAGGGTATCTTCAGCTTCCGGACGAGAATGTTCCGATGAATGATTCACGATAACAATGGCCCCGGATTTTGCCAGACTGATAGCGATTCCTTTTCCTATTCCGCTGCTGGAACCTGTAACAATAGCAACTTGTTTATTAAGATTAATGTTCATTGTTTATTTTTTTGGTGAAGTTGGTTAAGCAAATATTGTACACAATTGCTGTTATAAATTTCTTAAATTGGATTGTTAATAAAAAATTTATACTGACTTTTTTCAGTTTATTTGGAAAAATAACAATTTCTTATCTATCTTTGCGCCCAGATTTGTTCATTCACATATTGAAAATGTTATCGAGAAAGGTGGAGAGATTAGACTCTGTGAAACCTTGGCAACCCTTCGGGAACGAAGAAGGTGCTAAATTCTATCTGCAATGGCAGAAAAGATAACCTAGACATTTATTCTACATTTCCTGTAGCATTTTCAATTTTTTACAAGACAAAATTGGAAAAAAAGCTACAACATATCAACATTCAACACTTCGAAACTCAGAACGGAAAAGTTCTCGATATCCCGTTAAGCTATCAGCTTTTCGGAAAAGAACTGTATTCGGCTCCCGTTGTTTTGATCAATCACGCTTTGACAGGAAACTCTGATGTTGCCGGCGAAAATGGTTGGTGGAAATCTTTGGTTGGAGAAGGAAAATTAATTGATACAAACCGATTCACAGTAATTTGTTTCAATATTCCAGGCAATGGTTTTGACGGATTTTTCATTGATAATTATGAAGATTTCACAGTTCAGGATATTGCATCGGTTTTTCTGCAAGGATTGCAAAAACTTAAAGTCAAAAACTTATTCGCTTTGGTTGGAGGCTCAATTGGAGGCTCAATCGGTTGGGAAATGCTGGCTTTAGACAATAATTTAGTCGAAAAATTCATCCCGGTTGCGACAGATTTCAAAACGTCGGATTGGTTGCATTCTCAATGTCTGGTTCAGAAATTCTTGTTAGAATCAGAAGATAAGCCTCTTGAAAAAGCCAGAGTTCACGCCATGTTATGCTACAGAACACCGGAATCACTTAACTCAAGATTCAACCGGGAAATCGATTCCGAAAAGAAAATTCTGAAATCTCACGACTGGCTCAATTTTCACGGAAAACGATTAAACGAAAGGTTTAGTTTAAAGGCTTACAAACTCGTTAATCATCTTCTGATGAACATTAATGGAAAGCAAAATGAATTGGAAAATATCAATGCAGAGATCCATTTAGTAGCAGTAGATTCGGACCTTTTTTATCCCGCTTTTGAAATTAAGAATACTTACGATTTTTTACTAAATAAAAACAGAAATGTTCAGTATCACGAAATAAAATCTATTCACGGACACGACGCTTTCCTGATGGAATACCAACAACTGAACACAATTTTAAAACCTATTTTTTTGAACTGATGACAGACAAGAACGCAATTAATATTTATAGAAACAAAGCTTTAGTGAATTTCGAAGGAAAAGATTTCCTTGGACAAATCGGCGTGGATTCACGTATTTTTAATGCTTTGAATGGAGGCGGAATCAGCGTTGGTGTAATTTCCCAGCAAGCGATTGAAAACGGAATTTCTGTCTTGGTCGATGAAGATGATGCGCAGGATGCAGTGGATGTTTTGAAAAAAGAATTTGAAAAAGAAAAAGCCGAAGGTCACGTTAGCAATATTTATAGTATTGAAAATCTTAGTGTGATCGGATTTGTTTCGGATAATTATAACAAGATTTTATCAGAGCTTCAGAGAAATAAAATTTTCCCTTTGTTGTTGAGTCAAATCGCTTCTGCCGGAAGAGTCAACATTGTAGTAACCGGAAATCAGACCGAAATCACAAAAAATATCATCGAAACCGAAATCTACGGAAAACCGAAAACCGTTCATCTTGCGTTAATTGGTCACGGTAATGTTGGCGGAACTTTGGTTGAGCAGATTCTGGATTCAGCTTATGATATTCTGAATCGTAAAAGAGTGGATTTGAAAATCGTTGCAATTGCCAATTCCAGGAAAGTAGCTTTCAACAAAGCAGGTTTCGGAAGCGATTGGAGACAGAAAATTAAATATTCTCAAACAGAATCCAGTGTCCAGTCTTTGGTAGATTTTGTAAATGAACATCATTTGGAAAATTTGGTGATGGTAGATAATACAGCGAGTAAGGATTTTGTGAAAAGTTATCCGGTTTTTGTGGAGAATGGATTTGATGTCGTGGGTTCCAACAAAATCTATAACACACTACCCATCTCAGAATATCGAAATTTCAGGAAATTATTAGAAAAAAATAAAAAGAAATACCTCTATGAAACCAATGTTGGTGCTGGTTTACCTCTAATTGATACAATTAAATTATTGCATCTTTCAGGAGAAAATATCACGAGAATCAAAGGTGTTTTTTCCGGAACATTAAGTTATGTTTTCAATAATTTTTCGCTTCGTAACGATAAATTCTCAACCATTATCAACGAAGCTCTGGAAAAAGGTTTTACCGAACCGGACCCACGCGAAGATTTATCTGGAAATGATGTCGCAAGAAAATTGTTGATTCTGGCAAGAGAGCTGGATTTGATTAATGAATTTGATGACATCAATATTCAGAATCTTGTTCCGGAAACTCTGCTGTCAGTTTCCAAAGAAGAATTCCTTTCAAGATTGGAAGAATTAAACGATGAATATCAAAGCATCAAAGAAAATCAGCAACCAGACCACGTGTTAAGATATGTCGGCGATTTGCACGGCGATTTACAAAAAGAAAAAGGAGAGCTGGATGTCAAATTAATTTCCGTGCCAGCCAATTCGGCATTAGGACAACTTAAAGGTTCCGATTCTATTTTCGAAATCTACACAGAAAGTTATGGCGAGAATCCAATTGTCATTATGGGAGCCGGAGCCGGAGCCAAGGTGACTGCCAGAGGCGTTTTCGGAGATATTTTAAGATTAAGTGAAACAAAATAAATTTTGTACAGAGTACAATTAAAGATAATAATTAAAGATAATAATATGAGTGAAAATTTTGAAACTCTAGCCATAAGAACTCAAACCGAGAGAACTCAGTTTGACGAACATTCCACGCCGTTATATCTCACGTCAAGCTTCGTATTTGAAGATGCGGAAGATATGCGTGCGAGTTTTGCAGAAGAAAAAGACAAAAATCTTTACAGCCGTTTCAGTAATCCCAACGTCACCGAATTTGTTGATAAAATCACAAAAATGGAAGGTGCAGAATCCGGTTACGCTTTTGCAACAGGAATGGCGGCGATTTATTCAACATTTGCAGCGTTGCTTGATGCGGGCGACCATATTGTGAGTTGTCAGTCGGTATTTGGTTCTACTCACACATTATTCACAAAATATTTTCCAAAATGGAATATTGAAACATCTTATTTCAAAGCAGAAGATGCGGAAAACGTAGAACAATATATCCAACCGAATACAAAAATCTTGTACCTGGAAACACCAACAAATCCCGCAATTGAAGTTTTGGATTTGGAATTTTTCGGACAGATTGCAAAAAAACATAACCTGATTTTCATCGTTGACAACTGTTTTGCAACACCTTACTTGCAGCAACCGATTAAATACGGGGCAGATTTGGTGGTTCATTCAGCAACGAAATTGATTGACGGTCAAGGGCGGGTTCTAGGCGGTGTTGCGGTTGGAAAAGCAGATTTGATTCGTGAGATTTATCTGTTTGCAAGGAACACAGGTCCGGCGATGTCGCCATTCAATGCCTGGGTTTTGAGCAAAAGTCTGGAAACTTTGGCGATTCGGGTAGAGAAACATTGCGAAAACGCATTGAAAGTGGCTGAGTTTCTGGAAAATCATCCCAATGTAGAATTGGTAAAATATCCGTTCTTAAAATCCCATCCAAGCTACGAAATCGCAAAAAAACAAATGAAATTAGGCGGAAACATCGTCGCTTTCGAAATCAAAGGCGGTATCGAGGGCGGTAGAAATTTCCTAAACAGAATTAAAATGTGTTCTCTTTCCGCAAACTTGGGAGATACGAGAACGATTGTTACGCATCCGGCTTCCACAACGCATTCCAAACTTTCCGATGAGGAAAGAAACGAAGTTGGAATTACTGCCGGGTTGGTACGTTGCTCTGTTGGACTGGAAAATATTGATGATATTATTAGCGATTTGAAACAAGCTTTGGATTAACAGAATAGAAAAAATTTGGAGCAATAAGTTTTCGGCTTCGGAACAACCTTCCAACCCGCTGTCCGCTATATCTTTTTTGTCATTGCGAACGAAGTGAGGCAATCTGTTGAACCATTCAAGAATCGCAATAACAAAAAAGGATGCCGCTACCATCGGGGCTATGTTGAGGTTTTGTCTTCCAATCAACGATAGAAAGAATCCGAAGGATTCAATTTGAATAGCCGTCGGTAAAACGGATGGAACATTAAAAAAAATAAGTGAATTATGAACAATTCAGAACAATTATATAAAGCATTGAATGATAGAATTCTCATTCTCGACGGAGCAATGGGAACTATGATTCAGCGTTACAATTTTACAGAAGAAGATTATCGTGGTGAACGATTCAAAGATTTGGAATCTCCACTTAAAGGGAATAACGACTTGTTGTCTTTAACACAGCCTGAAGCTATTGAAGAAATTCACAGAAAATATCTTTTGGCAGGTGCGGATATTATTGAAACCAATACATTTTCCGGAACAACCATTGCGATGGCGGATTATCATATGGAAGATTTGGTTTACGAACTAAACTATGAATCTGCCAAAATCGCCAGAAAAGTCTGTGATGAATTTACCGCTCAGAATCCTGATAAACCGAGATTTGTAGCAGGTTCCATCGGACCAACCAACAGAACGGCAAGCCTTAGTCCGGACGTCAATGACCCAGGTTACAGAGCCATCACTTTTGACGAACTCAGAATTGCTTACAAACAACAAGCAGAAGCTTTGCTCGACGGAGGTTCCGACATTCTTTTGGTTGAAACAATCTTCGATACTTTGAATGCAAAAGCGGCACTTTTTGCCATTGATGAAATAAGAGAAGAACGCAATATCACTATTCCAATTATGGTTTCCGGAACGATTACCGATGCTTCCGGAAGAACTTTGAGTGGACAAACGGCTGATGCATTTTTGATTTCCGTTTCTCATATGGATTTGATAAGTGTCGGTTTCAACTGTGCTTTAGGAGCAAAACAATTGACGCCTTACCTGGAAATTCTTGCCAATCACACAGATTTCGGAATCTCGGCTTATCCAAACGCAGGTTTACCAAACGCTTTCGGCCAATACGACGAAACAGCCGGTCAAATGGCAGAGCAGGTGAAGGAATATTTGGAGAAAGGTCTAATCAATATTATTGGTGGTTGCTGCGGAACAACGCCGGACCATATCAAAGCCATTGCGGATTTGGCACAAGCTTACCATCCGAGAAAACTTAATATAACAGCATAACAATGTATCTATTTACCGATTATCAGACAGAGTGTCATTCTGAACGAAGTGAAGAATCTCATTTTATTGTTGGTAATTTTTACATTGTAAATTAAATTATGGAAACAGATTGTAAAAGAAAATATCTGAAATTATCAGGTCTCGAGCCTTTAATTATAACACCCGAATCCAACTTTATCAACGTTGGGGAAAGAACCAATGTTGCCGGTTCCAAAAAATTTCTTCGTCTCATTAAAGAAGAAAAATATGCCGAAGCTCTGGATATTGCAAGAAACCAAGTAGAAGGCGGCGCTCAGATTCTTGATGTTAATATGGATGACGGGCTTTTGGACGGGAAAACCGCAATGGTCAGATTCCTGAATTTGATCGCCTCCGAACCAGACATAGCCAGAATCCCGATTATGATTGACTCTTCAAAGTGGGAAATTTTGGAAGCTGGATTGCAGGTTGTTCAGGGAAAACCGGTTGTGAATTCCATCAGTTTGAAAGGTGGTGAAGAAGAATTCATCAAGCAAGCAAAAGCGATTAAAAGATATGGCGCAGCAGCCATCATTATGGCTTTTGATGAAGTTGGACAAGCTGATAATTACGAAAGAAGAATCGAAATCTCCAAAAGGTCTTATGATATTTTGGTTAACCAAGTCGGGTTTCCTTCTGAGGATATTATTTTCGACCTTAATATTTTCCCTGTTGCGACAGGAATGGACGAACACCGCAGAAACGCGATTGACTTTATCGAAGCAACACGCTGGGTTCGTACCAATCTTCCAAACGCTTCAGTAAGTGGAGGCGTTTCCAATGTTTCATTTTCCTTTCGTGGAAATGATTCTGTGAGAGAAGCAATGCATTCTGTTTTCCTTTACCACGCCATAAAAGCGGGGATGAATATGGGAATCGTGAATCCAACGATGTTGGAAGTATATGACGAAATTCCAAAAGATTTGCTGGAATTGGTGGAAGATGTAATGCTTGACAGAAAAGACGATGCGACAGAAAAATTGCTCGATTATTCCGAAAAACATAAATCCACAAAAAAAGAAAAAACCGAAGACCTGAGCTGGCGGGAGCAGGATTTGCAAACGAGAATCACGCATGCTCTGGTCAAAGGAATCGACCGTTTCATAGAAGAAGATGCGGAAGAAGCTCGAAAGGCATCAAAACGTCCGCTTGATGTTATCGAAATCAATCTGATGACAGGAATGGGCGTTGTCGGCGACCTTTTCGGAAGTGGGAAAATGTTCCTGCCTCAGGTGGTGAAATCAGCGAGAGTGATGAAAAAGGCGGTGGCTTATCTTCAGCCTTTCATCGAAGCGGAAAAAGACCAGACCCAGAAATCCAACGGAAAAGTCCTGATGGCAACTGTAAAAGGTGATGTTCACGATATCGGGAAAAATATTGTGAGCGTGGTTTTAGGTTGTAATAATTACGAAATCGTGGATTTAGGTGTGATGGTTCCGGCAGAAAAAATCATTCAGACGGCCATTGATGAAAAAGTGGACGTGATTGGATTAAGCGGATTGATTACACCAAGTCTGGACGAGATGGTTCATATTGCAGATGAACTGGAACGTAAGAATCTTAATTTCCCTTTATTGATTGGAGGTGCAACCACTTCCAAAGCACATACAGCGGTAAAAATTTCGCCAAAATATTCCAACACCGTTGTTCACGTGAATGATGCTTCTAGAGCGGTTGGTGTGGTGAGTTCTCTTTTGAATCGAGATAAATCCAATGCTTATGCTTTGGAAATCAGAAAAGATTATGATGATTTTAGAGAAAAATTCCTGAACCGTCAAATAGACAAAGAATATGTTTCGATTGAAGAAGCGAGAAATCAAAAATTCAAAATCGATTGGGAAAACGAAAATATTCCAACACCTAAAAAATTAGGAATTACTATTATTGAAGACCAAAATCTGGATGAATTGGTAGAGTTTATCGACTGGTCGCCGTTTTTTAGAAGCTGGCAATTGTTTGGAAAATTCCCTGAAATTTTGACTGATAATATTGTGGGTGAACAAGCGACGATTTTGTTCAATGAAGCACAGACAATGCTCAAGAAAATCTTGAAAGAAAAGAGTTTTAAAGCAAAAGGAATTTTCGGAATTTTTCCAGCGAATGCAAATGAACAGGACGATATTTTGGTTTATGATAACAATCAGAATGTGATTTCGACTTTTAGAACTCTGCGACAACAACATAAGAAATCCGAAGGGAAAGAGTATTTTGCTTTAAGTGATTTTATTGCGCCTGAAAATTCCGGAAAACAGGATTACATTGGTGCTTTCTGTGTTTGTACAGGTTTCGGAGCGAATGAATTGGCAAAAGAATATGAAGAACAAAATGATGATTACAACGCCATTATGGTAAAAGCTTTGGCCGACCGTTTTGCAGAAGCCTTCGCAGAATATCTCCACAAAAAAGTGAGAACCGAATACTGGGGTTATTCTGAAAATGAAACTTTAGATAACGAAGAATTAATCAAAGAAAAATATCTAGGAATTCGTCCAGCACCAGGTTATCCGGCTTGTCCCGATCATTTAGAAAAACTAACCATTTGGGATTTACTGAAAGTTGAAGAAAATATTGGAGTGACTTTGACTGAAAGTCTGGCAATGTGGCCGACTGCCGCCGTTTCAGGTTATTATTTTGGAAATCCAAAATCTAAATATTTCGGAGTAGGAAAAATTGATGAAGACCAATTAAAAGATTTTGCTGAAAGAAAAGATGTTGAATTAGATTACGCCAGAAAATGGCTCGCTCCAAATCTTGCGGATTAATATTATTTAAAATTATTGAATGAAAATTACTGACCATATAAAAAACGCCAATGGCAAAACGCTTTTTTCTTTTGAAATTGTTCCGCCTCAAAAAGGTGTTGGAATCGCCGATTTATATAAGAATATCGACCCGTTGATGGAATTCAAACCGCCATTTATAGATGTTACAACTTCCCGAGAAGAATATATTTTTCTGGAAAGAGGAAACGGTTTGATGGAGCGAAAAATCACAAGAATGCGCCCTGGGACTTTAGGAATTTGCTCAGCGATTCAGAATAAATATAATGTAGATACTGTTCCACACGTTCTTTGCGGTGGATTTACAAAAGAAGAAACCGAATATCTTTTGGTTGATTGTATGTATTTGGGAATTAATAATATTGTTGCTTTGCGAGGTGATGCGATGAAAGGTGAAAAATATTTTGAACCTTCAAAAGGCGGACACAAATATGCTTCGGATTTGGTGAAACAGATTCATGATTTGGGAATCGGAGAATATCTTCACGGCAAGATAGAGTCGGATACAGATAACAGTTTCTGCATCGGAGTTGCGGGTTATCCTGAAAAACATATCGAGGCGCCTTCTATGAATTACGACCTTCAAATGTTGAAGAAAAAAGTGGAAGCGGGAGCGGATTACATTGTCACTCAAATGTTTTTCGACAATCAAAAATTCTTTGATTTTGTAAAACAAGCAAGAGAAATTGGAATTGATGTTCCAATTATTCCTGGAATCAAACCGATTGCTACAAAAACTCATTTGCAGATGTTACCACAGGTTTTTAAAATCGATTTACCAGAAACTCTCATTAATGAAGTTTTAAAATGCAAAACTAATAATGATGTTCGCGAAGTTGGAATAGAATGGGCGATTAACCAGAGCAAGGAACTTTTAGATTTTGGAATTCCTGTTCTGCATTTTTATTCAATGGGAAAAAGCGATAATATTCTGAAGATTGGAAGAGAAGTTTTTTAAATAACAAAAGAGATGCAATTTAGCATCTCTTTTGTTATTTATTTAGAAAATTAACCAACTTTATAAGGTCGGATTCTTCGGCTAACTTTATTTTATTTGTTTTGATGAAATCTTTAACTGTTTCTTTTCTATCTGCTTGTAAAGCATTTATTAAGTCATCAGATTTTTTTGTAAGTTTTATTAAATTATCGTCTGTTTTTATAAAGTAAACAGGTTTTAAGGTTTCAAATTTTGCTGGGATACCAGAAACCATTGTGTTCGGAGCAGGAACTTCTGGACTGAATTTTACAGCAATTTTCTTCAAAAGCTTATTTTTCCCATCAGCAAGAACCAGAAAGTAGCCCGCAAATCCATTATTATCATTTTCCAAAATAAATTTTTCATTAGTTGCTGTAAAAACAAATTTAGAAAATGAGCTTTCTTTTGGAAGTGTATAAATATCGTTATTATGCAAAAGCTCAAAAGAATCCTTATATATATTATATCTTACGGGGAAAGAATTTCCTGTATCTCCAATTCTAGCTTCTGAAAACCCTTTCTTGTAAAACGGATTACCCTGGATATCTGAATATTTAAGAACTGCTTTTCCATTGTTAATTTCATCCATTGATTTAATAAATTGTGCATTTCTTGCTAAATCAATCTGTTGTGCTTTCAAAAATATTCCACTTAGAATTAAACTTGTTGTAATGATTATAGTTTTCATTTGTTTTTTAAATTTCAGTAAAAATACAATTTTAATTTTGGTAGAAACATAAAGTTTATCGTTATTTTTACGATTCAAGATTTTATATGAAATTATCAGGTCCTTTCAAACAAATTGTCACACTCAACAACCTTCCATTAAAGGGAAAATTAAATGATGAATCTTTACAAATCGTTTACAATGGAGGGATTTTTACTAAAAATGGAAAAATTTTAGAAGTCAACGATTATGATTTATTAAAACAAAAATTTCCAAATTCCGAAATTGATTTGATTGAAAGTGAGCAAATTGCACTTCCGGCTTTTGTGGATGCACACACTCATATTTGCTTCGGAGGAAATCGTGCCAACGACTTTGCAATGCGAAATGCTGGGAAATCGTATCTCGAGATTGCAGAATCTGGTGGTGGAATCTGGAGTTCCGTTCAGCATACAAGACAAGCTTCGGAAGATAATTTGGTTGATGGAATCCTTGAACGTGTCAATATTTTGTTAAATCAAGGCATCACAACAATTGAAATAAAAAGCGGTTATGGATTGAATGTGGAAGAAGAACTGAAAATGTTGAGAGCTATAAAAAAAGCTCAGGCAAAAACCAAAGCAACCTTGGTTCCCACTTGCCTTTCCGCTCATTTAAAACCAAGAGATTTCGAAGGTTCGTCGGAAGATTATCTTAATTATATTTTGGATGAAATTCTACCAAAAGTAAAAGAAGAAAACCTTGCTAGCCGTGTTGATATTTTTATTGAAAAATCAGCATTTCAGCCGGAAGAAAGCAAGACTTTCCTTTTGAAAGCTAAAGAATTAGGCTTTCAAATTACAGTTCACGCAGATCAGTTTACGGCTGGAAGTTCACGAATTGCTGTGGAAGTTGGTGCAAAATCTGCTGACCATTTGGAAGCGACTATCGATGAAGATATTGAGTTTCTTGCTAATTCAAATACGGTGGCGATTGCTTTGCCAGGTGCAAGTTTAGGTTTAGGCGAACCATTTGCTCCGGCAAGAGAAATTCTGGATAAAGGAGGGATTTTAGCAATCGCAACTGATTGGAACCCGGGTTCAGCGCCAATGGGAAATCTCGTTACTCAAGCCTCGATTTTGGCGACATATCAGAAGCTGACTACAGCTGAGGTTTTAGCTGCAATAACTTTCCGAGCGGCCTATGCTTTAGATTTAGAAGACAGAGGAGTTTTGTCTGAAGGTAAAAAAGCAGATTTCATCACATACGAAACGGATAATTTCCAGAATATCCTTTATCATCAGGGAAGTTTGAAACCGAAAAATATTTATATCAACGGAGAAAAAATCTAAATTATGTTTGAATGGACGGGCCGTTTTGATGGCGAAGAAGAATTGTACCACAGGATTTTTCAAAGAGTAACAACAGAATCGGCTTATGAAAATATTAATCCTAAGGATTTCGTTTTACACGGCTTTGCTGTGGATGAAGGTGTAAAACGTAACAAAGGTAGAATAGGAGCACAGGAAGCACCGGATTTGATTAGAAAAAATATGCCCAATTTTCCTGTTGTCAATTCTGGATTTTCACTGAAAGATTTTGGAAACATCAAATGTGAGAATAATGACCTTGAAGCAACTCAGGATTTATTAGCCGAAAAAGTTTCGAAAGTACTTCTAAAACAAGGAAAATCCGTTGTTTTAGGTGGCGGACATGAGGTTACTTTTGCACATTATTCCGGAATTAGAAAAGCTTTCCCAAATCAAAAGATCGGAATTATCAATTTCGATGCTCACTTTGATAACCGCGAGCCGGAAAACGGTTTGGCAACTTCCGGAACGGGATTTTGGCAAATTGCTCAGGAAGACGAGATTCACTCATTACATATTGGAATTCAGAAAAATAGTAACACCAGAAAGTTGTTCGAAAGTGCGGATAATTTCGGAATGAAATATATTCTCGCTGACGAAATCTACTCCGAAAATCTTCCAAATCTGATGTTTACCATTAATTCATTTTTGGAAGATGTGGACATTGTTTATGTCACCATTTGTATGGATGTTTTCAATGCCTCTATTGCGCCTGGCGTCAGCGCGCCGGCTTATAATGGGATTTTTGCCGACCGCCAATTTATGCAGATCTACCGACATATTTTATCTTCAGAAAAAACAAATGCGCTGGATGTTGCAGAAGTGAATCCCAATTTTGATATACAGGAAAGAACCGCAAGACTGGCTGCAAGTCTTGTGAACGAATGGTTTATGATTTAGATAAATTATGAAGAAAAGAGACAGTATTATTTTTGACTTGGACGGAACACTTTGGAATGCTTCGGAAACAGTGGTCAAAGCTTTTAACGACAGTATTCATGCGATTGGATTTGACATCAATGTCACATCTCAGACCGTGAGAGATTTTTCAGGAATGAAGATGGATGACATTTTCTCGCAATATTTCGGTTTTGTTCCAAAAGAAAAACTGAAAGAATTTGAAAGAATTTATGCTCATAAAGAGAACCAATATCTTAAAGAATCTGGCGGTGAATTATTTCCCAAAGTCAAAGAAACACTAGAAAAATTAGCCCAAGATTACAGACTTTTCATTGTCAGCAATTGTATGAAAGGCTACATCGAGAACTTCATCGGGTTTTTTAGTTTTGAAGGTCTGTTTGAAGATTTTGAATGTTTCGGCAACTATGGTTTGCCAAAAGACAAGAACATCAGGCTGATTGTAGAAAGAAATAATTTGCAGAATCCAGTTTATGTTGGCGACACTATTTGGGACAAAGAATCTTCCGAAAAAGCTGGAGTTGACTTTATCTATGCCGCTTACGGTTTTGGAAAAATCGAAAATCCAAAAATTCAGATTCAAAGTTTTGAAGATTTGTTGACTTTAGAGTTTTAAAAACAAAAAAGCCTTATCAAATTTTGACAAGGCTTTAATTATTACAAATCTTTGAAGATTATTTAAACTCAATTGGAAATTTAACCTGCGTATTATCCCAGCCAGCGTACAAATCCGCTCCGGATTTTGTCTGTACAAAAGTCACAGAAAAATATTCGATCGGGGAAGACGTTTTTTCAACCGGAACATTGAATCTCACTACATCTTTACTTTTGTCATAGAAATAGGCACCCCATTTATCTATATCAGAGTTGATAACAATAGTCCATTCTTTTTCAAATGGAATGGCAAAAATACTGTAAGTTCCGGCAGGGATTTCTTTTCCGCCAATTACAACAGGCGTGTAAAATTTGATTTCAGAATTTTCATTGGCTCCAAATCTCCAGATATCTCCATATTTAACAAGGTTTCCAAAAACAACTCTGCTCTTTTTTTGCGGACGGGAATAAACCACTTTTACTTTCGGAGTTTCTGTTTTAGATGAAGCTGCCTGAATTGGATAATAAGCCGCATCCATAGGACTCACATCTACAGAAGAATAGTTCAATTTTGTCGGGTCTAATTTTGCTTGTGAAAATGTGCTAACTCCTACTAGCAAAGAAGCGGCAATGATTAGGTTTTTCATATTACATTTTAATTTTTAATAATTTTTCTATAGCTCTATCCAATGTTTCCTGTTTTTTTGCAAAACAAAAACGGATGACTTTTTCATCGGTTTTATCTTTGTAAAATGCAGAAAACGGGATGGTTGCTACTTTATATTCTTTGGTTAACCAGTAGCAAAAATCCTTGTCTTGCTTATCAGAAATTGCGCCAAAATTAGCAGATAAAAAATAAGTTCCTTCACAATCCAGTAATTGGAAAGGCGTTTCTTTCAAAGCATTTTTAAGATAATCTCTTTTAGTTTGGAAAAATGTTGAGATTGATTTGAAGTCATCAATATTTTGCAAATATTTAGAAATTGCAAATTGTGCCGGCGTGTTCACACAAAACACATTGAACTGATGAACTTTCCTGAACTCTTTCATCAGATCCGAAGGCGCGCAAACATAACCTATTTTCCAGCCAGTGATATGCAGCAATTTCCCAAAAGAGCCAACTACGAAAGTTCGTTCTTTCAGCTCAGGATATTTGGCTAAAGTCAGATGAGGTTTTTCGTCAAAAGTGATGCTTTCGTAGACTTCATCGCTCAGAATAATGATGTTTGTGTTTTTTACAATCGCAATCAGTTCATCAATATCTTTTTGTTTTAAGATTTTTCCGGAAGGATTATTCGGGTTATTGATAATAATCATCTTGGTTTTTTCAGAAACCAGATTTTTGACTTCGTTCCAATTAATTTTGTAATCAGGATAAAGCATTTTGACATTTTTGACGATACCGCCATTCAGAATAATTGCAGGCTCGTAGCAATCGTAAGCAGGCTCGAAAATAATGACTTCATCATCCTTTTTTACAAATGCAGAAATAATCGTAAAAATCCCCTGAGTAGCTCCAGCCGTTACATTAATCTCAGAATCCGGATGGTAATCTGCTTGATATTGAAGATTGAATTTTCTTGAGATTTCTTCCCGCAGTTCCTTGATTCCAAACAAAGGTGCGTATTGATTATGACCTTGTTTTGCAAAATCACCGAGATATTGGATTAAATTTTCATCAGGCTGATAATCCGGAAATCCCTGAGAAAGATTAACTGCATTTTCCTGTTGTGCTAATAAGCTCATCTCTGTGAAAATCGTAGTTTTCACATCAGGAAGTTTGGAGTTGGGTAATCTGAAAGCCATTCTGATTGTAAAAATAAGTAATTATTACATTAAAAAATCAAAATAATGATTTTGTAAATTTGCAAAAATTTTTTGTTGAAACGTCTCATCTCCATTATCGGAACTACAGGAATCGGGAAAACCCGGTTGGCAATCGACTTGGCAAAACATCTCGATACCGAAATTATTTCATGTGACTCGCGCCAGTTCTATAAAGAAATGAAAATTGGAACAGCAATGCCCACCGATGAAGAGTTAGCTGAAGCGAAACATCATTTTGTGGCTAATCTTGGTGTCAACGATTATTATTCAATCGGTCAATATGAAGTTGATGCGCTGAAAAAACTTGATGAAATTTTCTCTCAAAAAGATGTCGCCATAATGGTCGGAGGTAGTGGGATGTATGAAAAAGCTGTTGTGGAAGGGATGAATGACTTGCCTGAAGCGGATGCTGAAAATCAACAAAAATTACTATCAATTTGGGAAAATGTAGGAATTGAAGCTTTGCAAAAATTGCTTGAAGAATTAGATCCTAATTATTTTTCAATTGTAGATAAAGACAATCCCAGACGTTTATTACGAGCTATTGATATCATCTGGCAAACCGGAAAAACCTACACCGAAAATCTTAGTGCACCAAAAGATAAAAGGAATTTTAAAACTATCCGAATCGGAATTGATGCGCCAAGAGAAGTCATTTATGAAAGAATCAATCTTCGTGTTGATAAAATGATAGAGAAAGGATTGCTGGAGGAAGCGAGAGGTTTGATTGCTGATAGAGACAGAGTGGCTCTACAAACGGTAGGATATTCAGAATTGTTCCGATATTTTGATGGAGAATGGGATTTGGATTTCGCTATCGAGGAAATCAAGAAAAATTCCCGTCGGTACGCCAAGCGACAAATCACGTGGAACAAAAAACTGGACAATGTAAATTGGGTCAACTATGATAATTCTCTGCAAGAAGCATTATCTTTGCTGGAAAAATTAAGTAATTCGGAGATTTAGTAATTTCTTAATCACAAAATATTTTAATCTTTTTAAATCAAAACTTATGTCAAATACACCTTCAAATATGCTGGCTCTGGGAACAAAAGCTCCAGATTTCAAGCTTCCTAATCCTTCAAAAAATAATGAATTACAAAGCCTTGAATCTTTGAAAGGGAAAAAAGGAACTTTGGTTGTTTTTATGTGCAACCATTGTCCGTTCGTTCTTCATATTATTGATAAATTGGAGGAACTGTATGAAGATTACAAATCCCAGGGAATCGAGTTTATTGGGATTAATTCTAACGATGTTGAAAGATATCCTGCAGATTCTCCGGAGATGATGGTTGATTTTGTAGATGAAAGAAATATCAAATTTCCTTATTTATATGATGAATCACAAGATGTTGCAAAAGCTTTTGATGCGGCTTGTACGCCGGATTTTTACTTCTTTGATGAAAATCTAAGTTTAATTTATCGTGGTCAAATGGATGACTCTCGACCAGGAAATCAGAAGGAAATTACAGGTGAAGATTTGGTTGTAGCCTTTGAAAATCTTTTAGCTGGTGCGGAGCAGGAAGAGTTCCAGAGACCAAGTTTGGGTTGTAATATCAAATGGAAATAAAAAAAACCGGAACTAATTTCCGGTTTTTATTAAAGTTTATCGATGTAATTTTTAAGAAATCTTTTCTGAGATTCGAAAGCAATTTGATCCAAGTCAAGTTCAGAAGCTTTTATCCAAATGGCTTCGGATATTTCTGATTCCTCCAATTTAATTTCGAATTTTTCCTCAGTTTCATATAAAAAGAACATATCCAAAGTATTGTAATCAATATTTTTATAAGGATATATGTTCGGTTGGCTTCCCAGATATGTGAATTTGTCAGGGTTTATAATTAATCCCAATTCTTCATTCAGCTCTCGTTCACAGGTTTCTTCAGAACTTTCTTTCGGATCTGTAAAACCACCTGGCAAATCCCATTTTCCTTTTCCCGGCTCTTGGTTCCGAACCGTGAAAAATAATTCATCTTTATGCTTTATAATGACTGCAACAGCTGCAGCAGTATTATGATATAGGACAAAATCACAATTGCTGCAGCTCCATTTGGTGATATTATTCCATAATAATTTTTCCTGACCGCATTTGGGACAGAATCTTAAATTTTCCATTGGATAAATTTAAGAAAAACTATGATGATACATTTCTGTTCCTTGGATGAAAATTCAGAATAACATCTCTTAATTCTTCTGTTTTCAAATGGGTATAGACCTGGGTTGTTGTAATACTGCTGTGCCCCAACATCTCCTGAATAAATCTCAGATCAGCTCCATTCTGTAACAAATGTGTTGCAAAGGAATGCCTGAAAGTGTGTGGAGAAATACTCTTGTTGATTCCGGCTTTCTGGGTCAATTCTTTGATAATTATAAAAACAATTACTCTGGACATATTGGTTCCCCTGCTATTCAGAAAAAGCACATCCTCGTGTTTTTTATTAATCTTTGTTTTATTTCTAACAGTCTGGATATAATCCTTGATAAAATCAGCTGTTGTTCTTGCAAGAGGAACTAATCTTGTTTTTTCACCCTTACCTTCAACGATAATAAAATTTTCTTTGAAATTGATATTTGATATTTTCAGGTCAACCAGCTCAGATACGCGCAGACCACAACCGTAAAGCACTTCCAGGATACATTGGTTTCTTTTTCCTGTGTCAGTATTAGAATCGATGCAGTTAATAATTCTGTTGATGTCTTCTTCACTAAGAGTATCCGGCAGATAAAGCCCTAATTTTGGACCTTCCAATAGGGTTGCAGGATTATCATCCCTGTATTCTTCTTCCAGAAGGAATTTAAAAAATGCCTTGATAGAAGAAATACCTCTGGCTTGTGATCTTTCACTGATTTTCTTTTTGGAAAGCTGATAGATGAACTCCTGAAGATTCTGATAAGTGATGTTTTGAGGAGAAACTTCTCCTAAGTCATTAATAGCAAAGTTCTCTAACTTTTTGATGTCTCTGATATACGCATCAAGTGTATTGTCGGAGAAGCTTTTCTCAAATTTTAGAAAATTTGAGAAGTCTGTAATTTTTTCTGACCAATCCATATTTGTGTTTTTATTATTTAAGAATTTTTATTTTTTCATGTATAATTATATAATTCTTGTTCTGTGATATTTAAAATTTCAATCCCGGCATTTGTTAGAAATTCTAATCCGCTATCATCAGAATAGCCTGTCATATAGACAACTTTTCGGATTCCGGATTGCAAAATCAGCTTACTACACTCTTTGCAAGGTGACATTGTTATATATAACGTTGCATCTTTACAAGATTGTGTGCTGCTGGCTATTTTGAGTATCGCATTGGCTTCTGCATGTAGGACAAACCAGTTTGTTTTTCCATTTTCATCTTCACAATTATTTTCAAAGCCGGAAGGTGTTCCATTATATCCGTCAGAAATGATCATTCTGTCTTTTACGATAAGAGCCCCGACTTTTTTTCTTTTACAATAAGAAAGATTTGCCCATTCGGTTGCCATTTTCAAATAAGCAATGTCAAATTTATTATAATTCATTCTGCAAATCTAATTGAAAACCGGTTTTCTTTTTTCAATAAATGCAGAAACTCCTTCTTTGAAATCCTCCTGAGAAAATAATTCTCCAAAATAATTGATTTCGCTGTCCATGCCATTGTCATTTTCACTTGCATTAACGGCTTTGATTGCTTTTTCAATTCCTGCCGGAGAATTTTTAGCAATTTGTGAAGCCAGCTCAATCGATTTTGGAATTAGATCTTCCAAAGAAAAAACTTCATTGACCAATCCGATCGACTTCGCTTTCTCAGCAGAAATCATTTTGGCGGAAAAAATCATCTCATTCGCAATTCCCTTTCCAATCAGTTTTGGTAATCTCTGAGTTCCGCCATAACCGGGAATTAATCCTAAGATTACTTCCGGTAAACCTAATTTTGCATTTTCAGAAGCATATCTGATATGACAGGACAAGGCCAGTTCCAGTCCGCCACCCAATGCAAAACCGTTGATTGCAGCAATGACCGGTTTGTTGAGGTTTTCTATCTTTTGGAAAACCAAATGTCCTCTTTTTGACAATTCCTTTGCCTGCTCTTGGCTGAAAGCTGAAAATTCTTTGATATCAGCACCGGCAACAAAAGATTTTTCTCCACTTCCAGTTATTATAACACAGTTTACCGTTTTTTCTGATGCTAAAAAATCAAATACGTTATCAAGATCATTGAAAACCTGTGCATTTAGAGCATTCAGACTATCTGGCCTGTTGATGGTTACAACTGCAATTTTATTATCTATTGTTAATTTTATACTTTCGTAATTCATTTAAAAAAGCAAATATATTTCTGTATCTAAGCGATATAAAAATCTAAGTTAGAAATTTGTGCAAAATAAACAAAATATTAATGAATATTTAACATTTTAATAAATATTTTTTAAATCAATCTTAAAATGATGGCTGAAAATTTAAACAGATTAATTGAAAAAACCTTTAAAACATACATTTTTGCCATTCTTTTATTTGCTATTTCTTGCGGCAGCAGAAGTTCATCTGGCAGCAGTTCAGGATACAAATCCACGACGGTTTCTTATTATGCAGATAAATTTGATGGGAAGAAGACGGCAAGCGGAGAAATATACAGACATTCTAAAATGACAGGTGCTAACAAAATGCTGCCTTTTGGAACAAAAGTAGAAATTGTTAATATAGAAAATGATAAATCGGTTATCATTATTATAAATGACAGAGGTCCGCTTAAGCCTTCCAGAGAATTTGATGTCAGCCAGGGTGCATTTAAAAAAATTGCGAACCTGAATGAAGGGATCATTAAGATTAAATACAGAATTCTTAAATAATTGCTTTTTTCATAGGTGATAAATGTTAAGAAATGATTCATCACATAATATTTTAAAAATGTTTAAATTTGCAATGCTTTTGAAAAAGCAGACAAATAAAAATCTTAAAAAAACAACATCAAGACAATGAGTTACATTTCATTTATCGAAGCAAGACAGATTCTAGATTCCAGAGGGAATCCTACTATAGAAGTAGATGTTTTCACAGAAAACGGAGCAATGGGACGTGCAGCTGTACCTTCCGGTGCATCTACAGGTGAGCACGAAGCGGTAGAACTGAGAGACGGAGCGCCGGAATTCTTAGGAAAAGGGGTTTTGAAAGCCGTTGAAAATGTAAAAGAAGTTATCGCTCCGGAATTAATAGGTCTTCCCGTTTTCGAACAAAATCTGATTGATGCTATAATGATCGATCTTGATGGAACTTCTAATAAAGGAAAATTAGGTGCTAATGCAATTCTGGGTGTTTCTTTAGCCGCTGCAAAAGCTGCAGCAGCTGAATTAAGAATGCCTCTTTACAAATATGTTGGTGGTGTAAACGCTAACACGCTTCCTGTTCCAATGATGAACGTAATCAACGGTGGATCTCACTCAGATGCGCCAATCGCTTTTCAGGAATTTATGGTAATGCCAGTAAAGGCAGATTCTTTCTCTCATGCTTTGAGAAAAGGAACTGAGATCTTCCATAGCTTAAAATCAATTCTTCACGGTAGAGGCTTATCTACTGCTGTAGGTGACGAAGGTGGATTTGCGCCAACTTTCACAGGAACTGAAGATGCTTTGGATACCCTGTTACAGGCTATCGAAAAAGCAGGATACAAGCCGGGTGATGATGTTATGATCGCTCTTGATTGTGCGGCTTCAGAATTCTATAAAGATGGAATCTATGATTACAGAAAATTCCAGACTCCGGATGCCGCTCAGTTTACAAGCAGTGAGCAGGTTTCTTATTTAGCAGAATTAGCAAACAAATACCCAATTATCTCTATCGAAGATGGTATGCAGGAAAACGACTGGGAAGGCTGGAAATTGTTGACTGAAAAAATCGGTGACAGAGTTCAGCTAGTTGGTGATGATTTGTTTGTGACTAATGTTGAAAGACTTTCCAGAGGTATCAAAGAAAATACAGCTAACTCTATCCTTGTAAAAGTTAACCAAATCGGTTCTCTTTCCGAAACAATGGCTGCAGTACAAATGGCCCAACAAAACAAATATACAACAGTGATGTCCCACAGATCCGGTGAAACCGAAGATTCTACAATTGCGGATCTTGCGGTAGCTCAAAACTGTGGACAGATCAAAACAGGATCTGCTTCCAGATCTGACAGAATGGCAAAATACAACCAATTATTGAGGATTGAAGAAGCTCTTGGAGAAACTGCAATCTTCCCAGGTTTGGACGCGTTCAAAATCAAAAGATAATTTTTAACAAAAATTTATAATTTAAGGCATCCGGAGTTTTTCGGATGCTTTTTATTTTTTATTCGATTGAAAATCAAATTGTTAATTTTATAGATTTTTAGTAAATAATTATTTTTCTTGTTCAATTATTGCTATTAATAGAATCGATTGTGAGATATGACTTTTGTCAGTTGAGCATTTATGGTTTAATTCTTATATTTAGCACATAAATTTTTAAAAAATGTCAGATAATAAAGTTATATTAAATTACGACGGGAAGAGTTTTGAATATCCAATCGTAGATAGTACTATCGGTGACAGAGGAATTGATATTTCCAAATTAAGAGATCAGACAGGGCTGATTACTTTGGATCTTGGTTACAAAAATACAGGTGCTACAATCAGTGAAATTACATACCTGGATGGTGATAAAGGAGAATTGTTCTACAGGGGTTATCCCATCGAGCAGATTGCTGAGAAGTCTAATTTTACGGAAGTAATGTACCTTTTGCTTCATGGTAATTTACCAACAAAAGATCAGTTCAGTAATTTTGAAACAGGTATCAAAAAATATAACTTCATTGCAGAAGAAATGAAAAGAATCATTGATGCTTTTCCTCGTTCTGCGCATCCAATGGGAGTTTTATCTGCATTGACATCTGCTCTTACTGCATTCAATCCAAAAGCTGTTGATGTAAAATCAAAAGAAGAAATGGACCTTGCTGCGGAACTGATGTTAGCAAAATTCTCTCATCTGTGTGCATGGACTTACAGAAAAACTCAAGGTCTGCCATTGAATCACGGTGACAACAATCTCAACTATGTTGAGAACTTCTATAAAATGGCTTTCAGACTTCCTTACGAGGATTTCGAAATTGATCCTGTTGTTGTAGAAGCCTTAGACAAATTATTGATTCTACACGCGGATCACGAGCAAAACTGCTCCACTTCTACTGTAAGAATGGTTGGTTCTGCCCACACAGGATTGTTCGCGTCTATATCTTCCGGTGTTTCTGCACTTTGGGGACCACTCCACGGTGGTGCAAACCAGGCAGTTATCGAGATGCTTGAGTTAATTGAAAAAGATGGTGGCGATGTTTCCAAATATGTTGCAAAAGCGAAAGATAAAGAAGACAGCTTCCGATTAATGGGCTTTGGACACAGAGTTTACAAAAACTTTGACCCAAGAGCAAAGATCATCAAGAAAGCAGCTGACGATATCTTAGGAAAATTAGGAATCCAGGACAAAGCACTTGACATTGCGATGCAGTTGGAAAGAGTTGCTCTTGAGGATGATTATTTCGTAGAAAGAAAACTATATCCGAACGTAGATTTCTATTCAGGGATTATTTACAGAGCGTTGGGTATCCCAACAGAAATGTTTACTGTGATGTTCGCATTAGGAAGATTACCGGGATGGATTGCTCAGTGGAAAGAAATGAGACTGAAAGGTGACCCGATCGGAAGACCAAGACAGGTTTATCAAGGTGCAGAAAAGCGTGATTACGTGGACATTGCCAACAGATAAAAAATATAAAATTCAATTATAAAATCCTCGAAATTAATTTTTCGGGGATTTTTTTTCGGGAATATTGTAGTTAATCTGAAAATTTCTCCAGCAATCGGGCTTTCGCAGGTGTTATTAACTAAAATAAAATATCCCTGATTTGAATCCTTTAATTATATTTGCCTGATTCTGAAATTATGAAATTAAATATCAAAAACGAAACCGGAAGACTGAAGTCCGTAGTGCTTGGACAGCCGAAATCAAATGGCCCTGTTCCTACTTTGGAAGAAAGTTACGATGCAAAATCCTATCATACTATCGAGAATAATATATATCCAAAAGAGGAAGATATTATCTTGGAAATGACGGAATTCGAAAAAGTGCTGAAGAAATATGATGTCGAGGTTTTCCGACCGAAAATCATCAAAGATTACAATCAGGTTTTCGCAAGAGACGTTGCTTTCGTAATTGAGGACAAAATGATTATTTCTAACATTATTCCCGATCGTGCAGATGAGCAGGAAGCTTACAGGCATATCATTGATAAAGTATCCTGGAGAAATATCATCAACCTGCCGGAAACAGCCCATATTGAAGGTGGAGATGTCATCGTCTGGAATGGATTTTTGTTTATAGGAACCAGCTACAGTCCGGATTACAGAAATTTGAAAACAGCCAGAACAAATGAATATGCTATCGAAATTCTGAAAGAATATTTCCCAAAAAAGAGAATCATCGACCTGGATTTGAGAAAAAACGATACAAAACCTTACGAAGGTATTCTTCATTTGGATTGTACGTTTAATATTGTTGGCGAAGACAAATGTATCATTTATAAAAACGGATTTGTTGATGAGTCTGACTATCAGTTGCTTTTGGATATTTTTGGAGAAGAAAATTGTTTCGAAGTCAACGATAAAGAAATGTTTGAGATGAACCCGAATATCTTCTCAATTGCTCCGGATGTTGTGGTTTCTGATAAAACTTTCACAAGACTAAATCATCATCTAAGAGACGAGTGGGGAATAACTGTGGAAGAAATTCCTTACCGCGAAATTTCTAAAATGGGCGGTCTGTTGAGGTGTTCAACTTTGCCTTTAGTTAGAGAATAATAATTAAGATCATTTCAAGCAAATAAAGCAAATTATGCTGATTCTTCAAGATAATTTACTGAATCTGAAAAATCAGCGAGAGCCATAAATTTATATTTAAAGTAAATATGCAGACTACAGATACAGTTTTAATGATAGAGCCCATTGCTTTCGGGTTCAACGAGCAGACGGCGGTTAATAATTATTTTCAGGTTCAGCAGGAAGGGAATGTTCAGGATGAAGCTTTGAAAGAATTCAAAGCCTTTGTTGAAAAATTGAGAGCAAAAGGCATTAATGTCATTACCATAAAAGATACGCTTGACCCCAAAACGCCGGATTCAATTTTCCCGAATAACTGGGTGAGTTTTCACAGAGACGGGAAAGTAGTTCTTTACCCGATGTTTGCTGAAAACAGACGTTTGGAAAGACGCGAAGATATCATCAAACAAATCAAAGAGCAATTTACTATCAACGAAATCATCGATTATTCTGACATTGAAAAAGACAATAAATTCTTGGAAGGAACAGGAAGTATGATTTTTGACCACGATAATAAGATTGCTTACGGTTCGGTTTCGTTGAGATTGGATGAAGATTTGTTTAGAAAATTCTGTAGCGAGTTTGGATTCAAGCCTGTTGTTTTTCATTCTTATCAAACGGCTGGTGAAGAAAGATTACCAATTTATCATACCAATGTGATGATGTGCGTTGCGGACAGGTTTGTAGTGATTTGCTTAGATTGTATAGATAACGAACTGGAAAGGGAAAAAGTTATTGAAACGATTAAAAACTCGGGAAAAGAATTAATAGAAATCTCCGAAGACCAGATGCAACATTTCGCAGGCAATATGCTTCAGGTTCAGAATAATTCTGGAGAGAAGTTTTTAGTAATGAGCCAAAGCGCCTACAAATCTTTAAAGCCAGAACAAGTTTCTGCCATTGAGAAATACTGTGAAATTATTTACTCCGATTTGGAAGTGATAGAAACCAACGGCGGCGGAAGTGCCAGATGTATGTTGGCTGAGGTTTTCTTGCCGAAGAAATAAAATCTTTTTAATAGAAATAAAAAATCCCGAAGACGTTCTTCGGGATTTCTTTTGAAAATAATGATTTGATAAGAAAATATAATGTATGTTATCTGGTGCGGTTTTTAATGTCTTTGTCTGCGCTGCTTATATCCCGGATTTTCTGAACTTTTTTGTTCCCGAAATTATAAGTGATGCTGAAGTTCAGACCTTGGTTATATTGATTTTGATTGATGTAGTTGAAGTTGCCATTGTCCTGATAATCGGTAATCACCACTTTATTCGTTTTCAGAATATCATAGATTTCCAGGGCAAAAGTCCAGTCGTTCCAGACTTTTTTGATGTTGGCGTCCAGGCTCATGAGAGATTTCAGCCTTCCCAATTCGATTTGTTGGTTATCAACATACCAATAGTTCACGCCTAAAAACCAGGTTTTGTTTTTGTCTAGTCTCACAGTATTGTTGGTTTGAATCAATAAGCTGTTAGATTTGATTTTGTTGACATAATCCGGGAAAACATCGCCTGTGATCGGGTCTGTATTCAGGAAACCGTTGTTTACATTTCGCTGCATTCCGATATTGAAATTGGAGGTCAGATATTGTTTGAAGAACGATTTTTGCATCCCGATCATCGCGGACATCTCTTGCTTGTCTCCGAAGTTGGTTCTGATGTATCTTAGCTCTTTATAATTTATTCCATCTTTCACAATCTCTCTTTGTAAAGGGACTTGTGTAATCACATTTTTCGTAAATGAGTGATTGATGATCAGGAAATAGGAGTTCTTTAACATATAAGTGAACTCATTGGTGTAAACCGAAGACGCTTTCACAAAAGGGTTATTCTGAGTATAATTAACATCTGTCAGTATATTTTTAACGGGATTCAGTTCCCAGAAACTGGGCCTTCTCATTCGGCTGGAAAAAGCGTAAGAGATGTTATTATTATCATTGATAGCATAATTAAGGCTTACATAAGGAAGAAAATTGTTATAATTTCTTTCAATATTTCTGAGAGATTCGTTTTTTGTATTGTCTGATTTACCGACACTATTCGTAATCTCGTATCTGCTACCGATTTTTCCCGAAAACTTATCTGAAAATTTCTTTTCCAATGTCAGATAGACTCCGTAGATATTTTCGTCATATATAAAATGATTCGGATTTTCCTTTGGATTGTCGATTCTTAAGCCGTTTTCGAACAGTTCGGCAGGATTACCGCTGGCATCAAAAACAGTTGTAGTGCTTTGCGTATCGTTGTCGGTTTTTGTTTTGTTAAAGTTTCCTCCAACCGAAACAGTGAGATCATTTTTAAATTTCTTGATATAATCGCCCAAGAAAGAAAAATTATTGATAACCTGGGGTGTGCTTTGTTTGATTTCAATGGTTGGATATTGACTTAAGTTTTGAAATATATCGGAGTCAAAAGTTTTGTTGTCCGCATTTTGAAAACGTTTGTAGTTGAGATAGGCTGCATTCAGATTTAATTTGCTTCCCAATGTATCAGTTTTCCATTCATAATTCAGGTTCAGGGAATTATTGTAAGAACGGGCATTTTCCAGGTTTTTAGTATAATTATATTTAGTAGGTAATGCTACACCTGCATCATTTTTTGAATTAATGGTATTGAATAAATTGGATGTAGAACCATAACTTCTGTTCGCCCAGGAATTCCAGGTCAAAGCAAGATTACTATTGTCATTTAATTGATAATCGATATTCAGATAACCACCTAAGTTTTTGTTGGGATCGGTTACTCGTCCTTCCGACTGATTGCTAGCTTTATCATTCCCGTTTCTCAGGATATAATATTGCTCCTGGATGTTTTCGCTGGTGTTGATATTCGCGCTGATTCCCAATTTATCTTTCCTGTAGTTGAGCGAAACGCCAGCATAAGTAGAGTTGTAATAATTTTGTGAATTTCCCATTCTCATATTGCCATTCAGCCCGTCGGTCATTTTTTTCTTTAGAACAATATTGATAATTCCGTCAGAAGATTCTACCTGATATTCACTTCCTGGAAGCGTAATCACTTCGATTTTCTGAATATTTTCTGCCGGCGTATTTTTCAAAAACTGAGTCAGAGATTCCGCATCCATATTGGTTTTTCTGCCGTTGATATAGATGACGGCATTGTTTTTCCCAATGATTTTCAGAGTTTTGTCATCAGTCGAAGAAACAAGCGGCGTTTGCTTCAACAAACTGAATGCTGTATTACCTTTTGCGACAGGTGAAGCAGCTACATCATAAACAAATCGGTCGCTTTGTTTTTTGAAAACTTGTTTGGTTAAGGTAACAGCTTCTATACTTTTTGTTTCAGCAGAATCTTTTTTAGGTGTTTCCTGAGCATAGATCAATCCTGAGAAAAATATGGCAGCAATGAGAGTCTTGGTTTTCATTTTGAGAGTTTTAGGGTTTGAGAGTTATAGAGTTGATTGGGTGTTTGAGTTTATTTTATAATTAAGTTCTTGAGCGGATGGCATCGTTAGCCGATTTCACTTCTCTTGCTTTTTTCAATTTTTGATTCCCGAAGTTGTAGGTTACGTTGATGTTCAGTTCTCTTCGGTATTGGAAATTTCTTACAGTGTTGTAACTTCCTTTAGCTTGTATTGTTCTTATATCATCGATATTCTGATTAAAGATGTCATTGAACTCAACCAGGAATGTGAAATTTCCCATAATTTTCTTGATGTTTACGTCAAAACTCTGTTGAACTAAACCTTCGGTAGCTTTCCCAATCGCATAAATCAGTTACTTTGTAAAGTTAATTAAAAAATCAATAGAATGGCTACAAAAAAAAGA